>CAZLLP010000150.1:0-14641 GCA_964560345.1 uncultured Gemmatimonadaceae bacterium | reverse complement strand
CCGCCCCGCCCAACCCTCTTATTGGAGCGTCCGCAGCAGAAGCACACGTTAGGCGACCAGTACGACGTCGGATGGCATTGTCACGCGGAACAACGTGATCCATGACAACCAAGCAAAGACCCTTGCCGTCAGGAGGCCGCCTCGCAGTGCCCCGTAATCGGTGGTCCTTCATCCGATCGCCTCTTGCGTTGCTTGCAGTCATGATTCTGTGTATTGCCACGAGCGGTCGGCGATCTGGCGCGCAGGCCAAGCAAGACTTTCTGACAGCCAACATCGATACCGCCGCTTCGCCGCGGGAAGACTTCTTTCAGTTCGCCAATGGCGGCTGGTTCAGGCGGAACCCGATTCCCGACGACCGGGCGAGATGGGGGTTCTGGGATCTGGTCAACAGGGACATTGACGGCCGCTTGCGCCGAATCAACGAAGTCGCCGCTGCGGGGAACGCTCCGAAAGGAAGCCTGGAGCAGCTGATCGGTGACTTCTGGTTCACTGGAATGGACTCCGCCACGATCAACCGGCAGGGGCTCGCGCCCCTGCGACCATACCTCGACCGCATTGACCGGGTCCGCTCCACCCGGGACCTCATCGATGTCGTCGCGATCTTCCATAGGGAGTTCCGCTCACTCTCGTGGAATCGAGTGCTCTTCGCTGGGGTCATGGGACAGCACGCGCAGAACACCGACCGTTGGGTCTACTCCCTGGTGCAGAGCGGGATATCCATGGGCCCCGGTGCGTACGCCGGCTCCGGTCCGCAGCAGGTTCGGATGCGCGCCGGGTTCTACGAGTACGCGTTCAAGACGTTCTTCCGATTGCAGCGGGACAGTGCGAGTGCACGACAGAGCGCCGATCGGGTGTTCGCACTGGAGGCGCGACTCGCCTCGGCATCCGGCCAGCCATCGGGGGAGCAAACCATCGGGCTCGCCGAATTGACTCGGCTCACGCCGACCTTGGACTGGCCCCGGTACTTCGGTCGGATCGGTGTCGCGAGTCTCGACTCGGTCGTCATGCGCAATCCCGCGTTCTATCGCGCACTGGATTCGCTCCTGTCGACGACATCGCTCGAGACCTGGAAGGACTACCTGCGGTTCTGGCTGATCAAGGCGAACGCGCCCTTCCTCGACGACCGAGCGTTCGATGACCTTTTCGCCTGGCAGAACCTCAACGCCGGTGCGCTGCGCCCGCCTCCCCGCTGGCAGCGCGTGCTGTTCGAAGAGATGAACTTCAAGCTGGGGCAACCCTTGGCGCGGTTGTTCGAGAAGCACTACGCGGGCGCGGGGCTGAAGGCACGGGAACACGCGTTGGCCGAGTCACTTCGAGAGGCGTTCCGGCGGCGGATCGAACGCCTGGACTGGATGGGTGACAGCACGAAGCGACGCGCACTGGCGAAACTGGCCCAGATGCGGATGACGATCGGCGAGTCAGGGAACGGTATCGACTACAGCTCGATGCCCCTTCGACGGGACTCCTTTGTGCTCAACCAGATCCGGGCTAGCGGGTGGTACCACGATCTGCGCATGCGCATGCTGAGTCAGCCGGTCGACCAGCGGACAAAGGACCCGAGTGCGCAGTTCGCCGACGACTGGTATGACTACCGGAACAACGAGGTGGTGCTCTCCGGAGCGCTGGCAATCCCGTTCGTGCCCGGATCGCCCGACGAGGTGCTCGACGACGCGGTCGTCTATGGCATGACGGTCCTGGCCCACGAGATCTCGCATGGGTTCGACAGCGAGGGACGGCACTACGATGCACGCGGGAACAAGGTCGACTGGTGGACAGCCGCGGACGAGACCGCATTCGTGTCGCGAGCCGAGGCCATGGTCGACCTGTACCGCGAGTTCACGCTTCCCGGGGGGGAGCATCTGGACGGACGAAGCTCGTTGCCCGAGACTCTCGCCGATCTCGTGGGGTGCCGCATCGCGCTGGATGCGTTCAAGCAGACGGAGCAATTCCGGAAGAATGAACGGATCGGCGGATATACGCCGTTGCAGAGATTCTTCCTCGCGTACGCGTTTCACCACGCACGCCACGAAAGACAAGAGGTCAGCGCCGGGCGACGTGCGGATGCCGCCTACCCTCCGGACCGGGAACGGGTCAACGGCGTGTTGATGAACATCCCCGAGTTTTACGAGGCCTTCGACGTGAAGCCCGGCGATCGCATGTATCGTGCGGAGAACAAGAGGGTGAAGATCTGGTAGTTTGTGCCGACCGCGATGACGCTCCGCCTCTAAGCCGCCTAACAATGCATGCAGCTGACGGCGCTTCGCGCCGCAGCTGATGCTCAACGTTCCACGGCGCCCCACTCGGCCCTATCGCACGCGACATGCTCGGCGACGCGCTGTGGGCCATGATGATCGCGGGGTGCGCGGGCGCCCTCGCTCCGCAACCGCGCCTGGTCGTGCGAACCGCCGCCGCCTACATGCTGTGTGCAGTCGTCGAGGTGAACCAGCGATACCATACCCCCGCGCTCGACACCGCACGCGCCAGCACGCTGGGCCACCTCATGATCGGGAGCGGCTTCGACCCGCGCGACCGGGCGAGCGATGGTCTGGGCGTTGCGCTCGCTGCACTGCTCAAAGCGACGGCCCTCGCACGCCGCACCACGCGCCTAACGCGCCAGTCGTAGGCTCGGCGCAAGCTGCCCGAGCCGCCGATCCATGAACGCGGCCGCCAGAAGTGAGACGAACGCCGACTCATAGCGTGGATGCGTCCCCCCGATCCGCCGGACGGCACTCCATCGCCGCCGCGACCCCGGCGAATCCAGGGGGACGGCGACGAGTGTCCCTCGGGCCACCTGCGGCGCCACCGCCCAACTCGTTAGGATCGACACCCCGAGCCCAGCGCCGACGAGCTCGAGGATCGCATCGGTGAGCGGTAGCCGCGAAACCTGACGTGGCACCACCCCTTCTGGCCCGAGGATGTCGCGCTGTACGAGGCTCGATGACGGCGGGATGTCGTACTGGATCAGGTGCTCGCCGCGCAGCTCGCGCGGATGGACGATCGGCAGCTTCGCGAACGGGTGGTCGGGTGCGGTCACGAGCACGACGTCGTCCTCGAACAGCGGCGTGTATTGCAGCGTCCCGACCTCGAGATGGTCGAAGACGACGGCCACGTCCACGCGCCCGTCGTTGACCGCTTCGTGGGGCGCACTCGTCGCATTGGCCACGATCGACAGCGCGACGCCGGGCCACGAGCCGTGGTAGTCGCGCATGATCGCGGGCAGCCAGTGATACGCCGTATAGCACTGCGTCGCGATGCGGAGCGAGCCGCTCGACAACGCACTGTCTCCGCCCGTCAGCGAGGAGACCGTCTGGTCGAGCTCCGACAGGAGCCGCTGGGCCACCGCGAACAGCTCCTGTCCCACGTCGGTCGCCGCCATGCGGCGGTCCTCGCGTCGAAAGAGCGGCGTGCGCAGTTGCGACTCCGCGTCGCGCAGTTGGTGGCTCAGCGCCGAAGGCGTGAGGTGCAGGCGCCGCGCGGCGCGCGTGAGCGAGCCGGTCTCGCAGATCGCGACGATGAGTCGCAGGTGTCGCAGTTCGAGGGTCATGGTCGTCGCGCCCCACCGAGGGTCAAGGCTCCGAACATCTCGTGCCGCCAACCGCCCTGCAATTGCGCACCCGACTGCACGGTGTCACCCCAGCAAGATATGCCATCGCGCCACGGAGGCGACGATCGCACCTGTGAATGTCGTTCATCTCACACATGCAATCGTTCCTCGCAGTCGCGGAGGGAAGGGGCCGTATTCTGGGGACATGACGCCGACCGCCAGTGACTCCCACTCGACGCAATACCGGTCGACCCCGCCGCAGCCCGCGAGCGCCGATCCCTCGCCACTGCAGCGCGCCTATGCCGACACGGGCTTCCTCGCCGACGTCGCCGAGCGCGCGACGCGATACCTCGTGTCCATCGAGGACCGCGCCGTCGCCCCGTCGGGTGCGGCAATCGACGCGATCTCCGCGCTGGACGTGCCGCTGCAGGACGAGGCGATCGAGCCCTTCAGGGTCCTGGCTGAGCTCGACGCGCTGGTCGCTCCCACCACGATGGCGATCGCGGGGCCACGCTTCTTCGGCTTCGTGAACGGGGCATCGCTCCCCGCGGCGCTGGGCGCGAACTGGCTCACGACGGCGTGGGATGCGCACGGAGGACTGCACGTCCTCGCCCCCGGTGCCATTCGCGTCGAGCGCATCGCCCTGCGCTGGGCGCTCCAGCTGCTCGCGCTCGATCCCGACTGTCACGGCACGTTCGTCACCGGCACGAGCATGGCGCACGTGACGGCCCTCGCCGCCGCCCGCTCGGCGCTCCTCCGCGACGTCGGATGGGACGTCGATGCCGATGGCCTTCGCGACGCCCCGGGCATCACCGTGATCGCCAGCGAAGAGGCCCACATCTCCCTGTTCAAGGCGCTCGGCGTGATCGGGCTCGGCCGCGCACGTGCGCTGCGCGTACCGGTCGACGATCAGGGACGTCTCCGCCCCGACGCGATGCCGGTCCCCGGCGGTCCAACGATCCTCTGCCTCCAGGCCGGGAACGTCAACTCCGGCGCCAGCGATCCGATGCGCGACGCGATCACGCGCGCGCGCGGATGGGGCGTTCCGCTGTGGACGCACGTCGACGGCGCGTTCGGATTGTGGAGCCGCGCGTCGCACATCCATCGCGCTCAGGGCGACGGCGCCGAGCTCGCGGACTCGTGGGCCACCGACGCGCACAAGTGGCTCAACTGCCCGTACGACTGCGGACTCGTGATCGTGCGCGATGGCGAGGCCTTGCGTGGCGCGATGGGGCTGACTGCGGCGTATCTGCCGAACGACGACGTGAATCCCGCCGAGTATACCCCTGAGATGTCGCGTCGCCCGCGTGGCGTGGATGTCTGGGCCGCGCTGCGCAGCCTCGGACGCAGGGGGGTGGAGGCGCTCGTCGACCGCAACTGTCGTCAGGCGCGCCGCCTGGCCGACGCGATGCGCGCCGCCGGCCACGCGGTGCTCAACGACGTGGTGCTAAACCAGGTGCTCGTCTCCTTCGGATCATCGGACGAAACGGCTCGCGTGATTCGCGAAGTGCAGCGCGACGGCACCTGCTGGTGCGGCGGCACCGTCTGGCAAGGACACGTGGCGATGCGTGTGAGCGTCGTCTCGTGGAACACCACCGACGCGGACATCGATCGTTCGATCGACGCGATCCTTCGCATCGCGCGTGGCGGCAGCGCGTGCCACGCGGAGACCACCCCTCATTCGGAGGCTCGTCCTGCATGACGCGATCAATCCTGCTATGGCTGCTGCTGATCGTTGGGGCACGCGTCGCCGGCGTCCATCCGCAGCGTCCGCAGCGTCCGCAGCCTCCGCGGCTTCGCGTGGAGTCCTTCGGCTCGGAGGCGCGGACGTTCCACGTCCTCTCCACCCTCGTCTCCGGCCCCACCGAGGCCGTGCTCTGGGACGGTCAGTATTCGCCCAAGGATGGGGCTCGAATCGCCGATTCGATTGCGGCGCGCGGCAAGCGACTCGTCGCCATCGTGCTGTCGCACGCCGATCACGACCACTACATGGGGGTGCTGGAGATTGCCCGTCGCTTTCCCGGGACGCCGATCCTCGCCACTCCGTCGGTGCGGGAGGATTTCGCGCGTCGGGCGAGCGCAGACCTGGCGATGGAAAAGCGGCGCGGCTCGCCGGACGTCCCCGACTCCTTGCCAGTCCTGCACCCAGTTCCCTCGCGACTGACCGTCGACGGCGAGCCGCTGGAGATCATGGACGGGCTGTCGGGCGACGTCCATACCCCATCGAGTGCGGTGCTCCTGATTCCCACACTCAGGGCCGTCCTCGTCGGCGACCTCGCCTTCTCCGGCATTCACCCGTGGCTCGGCGATTCCGACTCCACCTCTCGCGAGCGATGGCGCGCCGAACTGCGCCGCATCAGGGCGCTCGACCCGGCCATCGTCGTCCCCGGGCACCAACGCGATCTCTCCGCCCCGCGGACCGTCGAACTCCTCGACCAGATGATCGCCTATCTCGACGCGTTCGACGCGGCCGCGCGCACGTCGGCCAACGCGAGTGAGGTCGTCTCCCGGATGACGGCGGCGTACCCCGATCGCGTCCTACCCGTCCTCATGGCCGCGGGTGCACGACGCCACTTCGCGGCGCGGTAGCCGACTCCGTCGCAGTTCAACGTCGCGTTGTCGGCGCTGTTTGCGTAGCGGTTGTACCCTCGGTTGCGCCCGTCTGACCGGACGGTCCAGCTGATCGTGGAGCACGTCCGCTTAACGCAGAGGTAACGAAGGAATTGGTCAAGCCAAATGTGCGAATGGGCTTCAGGGAGGGGCGGGGAGGGGGCGCCGTCGCACTGATCATTCGACTGGTGTGAGAATGACACGCATTCGCTGCAAAATCCCGAATGCGGCGTGGCGCGGCTCGGATGGGTAACGCCAGAAGCCGCTGCGACCTCGGATGTTCCTGCGGCGCGGACTGCGCGGGATTCGCATGCGAGGATGTCGTATGCGAAACCGGGGTTCGCTGTGATAATGGGGATTCGCTAGACTGGAGAAACCCAGTTAAGCGGTCCACTCTTGCCATCGCGCCGTGGATAGGACGCTTCTAGTCGTGGTTGGCGCAGGCTTGGCCACTTCCCTGGCCGCGTGCGCGGGAGCGCGACCGTCGTGTGCCCCGCCGTCCGTCTCCTACTCGCGACTGGTGGCCATGCCCATCGCGCCGCCGCGGGACTCGTTGAGACTCCGCGTGCGTCGCCTCGATATCGACGTACCTCTCGCGGCCGAGGTGCGCCTCGACGACGGGCGCTGGGTGCCCACGGAGGCCGATGGAACGCTGTCCTTGCCACTGCCGCGCTCACGCTCGTTCCAAGTCCAGGTACGTGCCATCAGCTTCGGACTCGCGCAGCTGAGGATGCGCCCGGCCCCCGATTCTGGGTTGCAGATGTTGGCCGCGATGGCACCGATGACTCTTCACATCGACGAATATTGCCGCTAGCCTCTGCAGGCGCCGGACGAGATGCCCGCCGCTTAACACGCACTGCAGCAGACAGCGGATCCATTGTACGCTCGCTGCGCTCGCTCTATGGCCTTCCGCTGCAGCTGAGCGCCACACGTTAGGCGGCTCTCTCACGTTCACAGAATGTCGACTCTACAGCCTTTTGCCTCAGGAGCATTCGCTGACGTGTTCGATGTCGGGGAGGGCAAAGTCTTGAAGGCCTTTCGACGCGTGAGTCCGGCCGTCGCCCCGCGGGTCGATCCAACTCTCATCCCGAGAATTGCCTTCAATGCGGAATTGCGCGCCTATACGCGATTGCAGTCACAGCCGGACCTAGCGCTCTTTGCTCCCGCGTTCTTCGGAAGCGCTGACCCGAGTTCCTTCCCGATAACCAATCCCGGTTCCTACTGTACTTCATGCGGACTTGTAATCGAGAAGATCGCGGGTGAACCAATCAAGATCGCAGCCCTTTCCGACGAGCTACTGGGAGGTGTGGAATTGGTCCTCGAGCAGATGCAAGACCGGATCATTCTAGACGACCCTTGGGACGGTTCCTGCTTCATTCCTGGCTCACGGGCTCCGTTCACCCTCATCGACTTCGCCACGCCGTCGGAGCACTTCGCGGCTCTTGACGGCATCCTTCGTATTCACGGCGAACTTCCTCCGAGTCTTCGTGCACCTCTTGGTCTTGACGAAGCTTCGTAAGATCGCGCTGATTCTTCCCTCGGATCGAGCCTGTCACCGCCTAACTGGCGTTGGAGCAGACGCGAGCACTACTGATTCGCGCGCCCTCCGGGCGCACTCTATTTGACGCCCGCGCAGCTCAACTGGGCGTTGGGCCGCTTCATGTCTGCGTATGTTCGGACAGTATTCGTAGGTAAGAGGGTTCTGTACTCCCTGTCATGCGGGGAGCGTACCGAGCGACCACGTGCCGCGCGCCTCTGGCGGAATGACCCGACTGCGCCGCAACATTCTGGCGCATTCCGTCGCGTGCGTCTTCTCGCCGAGACGTGCGCCACACGCAGTCCCTCCTCCCGCGTTGCGCCTGTCGACTTCCCATCCTCTCATGCGCCTGGCCGCTGCCCTCGTCGCCCTCTGTGCCGCCTCCGCGGGGGCGCAATCACGCCCCAGCTTTGCCGGCGAATGGGTGCGCGTGGACAGCTCCTCCGCCAAGCCGACCGTGGCCGCCACGGGTGACGCCGCCTTCCGCACGGGCGACATGGGGAGCGGGTGGGGAGCTCCCATCACGATTCGCCAGACCGACGATTCGCTGTTCGTCGAGTACGCGCAGTTCTCTACCTACGACCTGCAGCCACGGCAGCGCTTCGCCTTCGCGCTGGACGGCAGCGAGACGCGCAACCGCGTGATTGTCGGGCACGCCGAGTCCGTGCAGCGCGCGCGCGCGGTGTGGCGCGGGGGCGAGCTCGTGATCACGACGCGTCATGCGACGCCCCCCGAGATATCGCGCACCCCAACCGAGGTGCAGCAGGTGCTGGCGCTGGATACCGCGGGGCAACTGGTCGTGGTCACCACGCGCCCCGGCTTCCGCGGGGCCAACGTGGTGCGGACCACCTACAGCAGGCGCTGATCAGCGGGAGTGCGTGAGGCCTTCGCGGCGTTCGACCGTCGACGCCGCTACTTCTTCGCCGGCGGCTGGTACGGGTCGCGTGCGCCGATGGGGACGTTGGGGAAGCGCCGCACGCTCTCGTCGAAGCTCCCGACCAGCGAGTCGAAGTGAGCGATGGCCCACGGGTTCACGTCCTTGAGGTCTGTCTCCTCGCGCGGGTCGGAGCGCAAATTGAAGAGCCGCATCAGCGGCGCCTCGGTCACGCGCGGCTCGGGCTGGAAGGCATAGTGAAACTTCCACTCGTTCCACTTCACCGCGCGCACCTGGTTGCCGGTGAACATCAGCACCTCCTGGCGCGCGGAGCGCGATTGCTGCCGCGTGAGGTACGCGAGCTGGCTGATGCCGTCGAACGCGCGGTCCGTCGGGACGATGGTGCCTCCCACGGCCGCGGCGATGGTCGGGAAGATGTCGAGTTCGTGGATGATGCCATCGAGCGTTTGTCCGCGCGGAATGCGCCCCACCCAGCGCACGACGCACGGGGTGCGGACGCCGCCCTCCATCACCGTGTTGTAGAAGCCGCGCCATGGCCCCGAGGTCCCGCGCCACGGCCGTCGTCCCTCGGCGCCATTGTCGGTGCACCAGAAGAGGAGCGTGTTGCGATCGAGCCCCAGGCGATGGAGGGCCCCCGTGACGAGTCCCACGTTGTAGTCCACGTCGGCCATCGAGTCGCCGATGTCGCCGGCGCCCGTCTTCCCGGCAAAATCTGAGTGGGCGAGGGTGGGGAAGTGGATCTGCGTCATCGGGTAGTACAGGAAGAACGGCTTGTTGGCACGCGCGTTCTTCTCGATGAAGGCGACGCCACGGCGCGCGGCTTCGCGGTCCACCTGTCGGCGGGTCTGCGTGTCGAAGATCGAGACTCGGCGCGGCGCTTCCCCCGCCTTCTGCTCCCAGATGAACGATGAGTCGTTCGGCGTCGGACGCAGTTCGGGGGCCTGCATCCACTGCGCCTCGTTGGAGGTGTTGGGGATGCCGTACCACTCGTCGAAGCCCTGGTCGATCGGCGTGCGCCCGTTGATCCAGTTGGTGCCGCCCAGGTGCCACTTGCCGAAGAGCGCGGTGGAGTAGCCGAGTCCCTTGAGCGCCTCGGCAATCGTGACTTCCCAGAGGGTGAAGCCGGTGCCCTGTGTGGCGCCGCTGCGAATCGCGTAGCGTCCCGTCATCAGTGCCGCGCGTGAGACGGTGCACGAGAACTCGACGTTGAAGTTGTCGAGGCGCGCCCCCTGCGCGGCGATGCTGTCGATGTTGGGGGTTGGGACGCCCCGCACGCTGCCATAGGCCCCCACCTCACCCCACCCCAGGTTGTCGGGAAAGATGAGGACGATGTTGGGACGTTGTGGCTGGCGGGCCGCGCGCTGGGCGGCGAGCGGCGCGCTCGCCGCGAGGGAGACGAGGCCCGACGCGAGGGCCAGCAGCAGGAGTGGGCGACGGCGCATGGTCCGAGACTCGGGCGTTCGGGGCGCGCCAAGCATAGCGTCGCGGCACCCGCGTGTCACCCCCGGCGCGGTGTGTCAGGCGCCGGTCGCCGTGCGCTTCCGGCGCGGTCTCGCTTGCGCGCTGCCTCTCGCACCGCGAGCACGATGCAGCTGCGAATGGTGGTGCGCGGCACGATCGCGCGAGGATGTGATCCGCGCTTCGAGGAGTTCCCCATCTGCGGTGATGGTGCAGAGCTGGCTCTCGCGCTTGTGGAGATCAATCCCTATCGTATCCCTGCGACTGGCCCCCCTGCTGAGATGATGTTGTGCGGCTTGACCGCGAGTACACGCGACCTTCACAGTTGCCCGAGGATCGACGATCGCCGTCTCGGCAATGGTCTCGGGATGGCGAGAACGTGCCCTCGGGACGCGACCCGGACTGATCCTGCAGCTTCGCTACACGCCCAATTCAAGCAGTGAGAAAGACGTTGCCCATAACGCGCTCGATCCTCCCCCCCAAATGAACCACACGCTGCGGGTCGTGCTGGCGGCACTTGTCCTCGCCGCCCCCATCGAGGCGCAATCCGTCACTTGGGACGCGTACGTCGCTGGCGTCCACGTGGCTGAGCTCACTCGATCGGGTGAGCGCTGGACGATCCGCAAGCGAGGGTTTGCCTCCAACACCTGGTCGGCCGCTCGCTTGGCCGTCCAGGCCTCGTTAGGTGGCGACACCGCGTTCACGTTGTTCGGAGCCTTGCGTAACCTCCCCGCCGCCATCCCGTCCATCGAACAACGGGGCTGGTCTGGACACGACATCGTCGCCTGGCCCGATCGTTCGGTGCTCTATGAGCGGCTCAGGACCTGGGCCGTCCCCGGGTCACGTGCTGGCCAGGCGACGCGCTGGAATCGTCGGGATGCGTCGGCACCGATGGATCTCGTGATCGATGACGCGAATCACCTGGTGGCCGCCATCGACCCGCGAGCCGACATCGTACTCGTCAGGCGTGGCGACGAGGGATACACCACCGTCGCGCAGTGGAAGTCGCCCGGTGTATCGCCGGCGCGGTATGGCTATCGCGCGCTCGGCAAACAGATGGTCCCCATGTCAGATGGCGTAAAGCTCGCCACCCTGGTGTACCTCCCATCCGCCGACGCGCCATCGCCCTATCCCACCATCCTGGTGCGGTCGCCGTACGGGATCAGCGGCTCGATCGGTGGGTTCTGGCACTATGCGGCCCGTGGATATGCGGTGGTCTTCCAGGCCACCCGTGGCACGAGTTACACCGATCCAGACAACCGATCCGAAGGTGAGCTGGAGCTGATGGTGCATGAACCCGCTGACGGCAAGGCGACCCTCGACTGGGTCGCCTCGCAGCCGTGGAGCAACGGCGGTGTGTGTATGGAGGGCGGCTCCTACCTGGGGTACACGCAGTGGACCGCTGCCATGAGTGGGCATCCCGCACTCAAGTGCCTGGTGCCTGAGGTGTCGATGGGGACGGCATTCGCAGACCAGCCGTATGTCGGCGGCGGAATGCTTGTGGGCATGGCATATTACGCGTTCTTCATGAACAATCGGCCCCTGCTGCCGAATCGCACGTGGACCGAGGTACTCGCGCATCGCCCGCTGATCGACCTCGACACCTTTGGGACCGGGAGCAACCTCCCCGCCTGGGATGCGCAGGTGCTCAACAACACCAACAACAACTATTGGAAGCGGCAGGACTGGCACCAGTCGGCCATACGACCCGAGTTGGCCACCTTCCAGGTCAGTGGCTGGTTCGACGACGACTTGCCCGGCACGCTGAGCAACTGGTCGCTGATGCAACGGATCGGTCGTGCCCCACAACGCCTGCTGCTCGGTCCGTGGAAACACGGGTACAACGTCGATCGCCGCCTGAATGGGTACAGCTACGGCCTCAGCGCGCTCCGCGACGATGTCCGGCTGCTCAAGCAGCAGTGGTACGATGCCCACCTCAAGGGGATGCCTAACGCATCAACCAACACCCGCGTCGAGTACTTCGTCCTGGGTGCCAACGAGTGGCGCTCAGCGAGTGCGTGGCCACCCCCTGAGGTGGAGCCGCAGTTGTGGTACTTCCATAGTGATGGCCGAGCGAATCAACTGGCCACCAGTGGGGTGTTGTCGCGCGAGGCACCGGCCGGTGATGAGCCCCCCGATCGGTATCGCTACGACCCGCAGGACCCCATGCCGAATTGGATGAGTTTCGATCAGATGCAGCGGTGGGAGGATGTGCAGACCTTCCAATGGGACATGAAGGATCTGGAGTCGCGGCACGATGTGGTCACGTTCACGTCGGCGCCGCTCACCGCCGATCTCACGATTGCTGGTGAGATCCTGGTGGAGTTGCATGCCTCGACCGACGTGAAGGACACCGACTGGTGGGTCCACCTGTCTGACGTCGACCCGGCCGGTCGCTCCAATCGGCTCACGTTAGGCGGCCTGCGGGCGCGCTTTCGTGCGCTGGACGATCCGCAGTACCGCGCTCGCGGCTCAAACTTCGAGCGGGCGGAATTGCTCAGTGGTAACCCCAACGATGTCGTGCGGTATCGGATCGGGGTGAAGGGGGTGGCCAACACGTTTCGCCGGGGGCACCGCATTCGTATCGCGGTGATGAACGCGGTGGGGAACTACACCTTCCCCAACTCCAATACCGGGGGTGACGAGGCGGTGGCCACTACGACGGTGGTGGGGCAGATGGGCATCCATCACTCGCGCGTATCGCCGAGCCATGTCGTGCTTCCGGTGCTCAAACCCTGAGCGAGCTGTGATGAGGGAGTGCACGGGACCGCGATTGGGATGCTGCTCCGGCCCTCCCTCACCTCCCTCGCATGAGCGGCGCCAGCCGGTTCAGCACCACGTGCATCACCGCGTTCCCCTGCGGCCCATTCAGGAACACGAACTGGCTCCCATCCCGCGTGACGTCGTAGTGCACCTCCGTCGGCCACGCCAGAAACGGTGCCTCGAACAACGCCCGCGGCGTCCCCAGCACGGGCTCGCGCCCCTCCCCCTGGAACGACACCGCCATCAGGCTGTCGCCCGTGGACCGATAGTACAGCTCGCGCCCGTTGTCCCCCCAGCGCGGCTCGGAGCCGCCGCCCACCGAGACCAGCCACCGCCCCGACGCCGCGTCCAGCCGGCGCACGAACACCTCCCGCATTCCGCTCGGCTCCGCCGAATAGGCCAGCCACCGGCCGTCGGGCGACATCGCGGTGCCCACGCCCTCGGACAGCACGCGCCGGCTCGTGCTGTCCGACAACGACTCCAGCACCAGCCGGAACGGTGTCCCCGGCGTGAGCGTCGCGTAGATCACGGTGTCGCCGCGCGGCGTGAAAGCGGGGGTGGATACCCCGCCGGGAACGGCCAGCACCGAGTCGCGGGGGCGGCTCCCGTCAGCTGCCACGCGGTACAGCACAAACCCCCGCGCGGTCCGGTGCCGCCCCATGTAATACACCGCGCGCCCGTCCGGCGCCCACTCGGCCATCAGTGCCGTCGTGTCGAAGGTCAGCCGCACCGCACGGCGCGACGCCAGCTCGTACGTCCACACGTCCCCCACCAGACGGCGCGTGGCCTGCGCCACGATTGCCAGCGAGCGCCCGTCGGGCGAGAAGCGCGGAAACCGATAGCTCCCCGGCGGCAACGACAGCAGCTGCCGCTCGCCCCGCCGGTTGACCAGGAACCCTTCGCGCCGCTCGTAGCTGACCTCGGACACGTAGGCGATCCGACCGTTGCGCGACACGCTGAACCTCACGGTGGACGCGGCGCTGATCGCATCGGCCACGCGCTCCGGCTCTCCCGAGACGCGCAACGTCGCCGGGTCGAACCGCACCGCGAACGCCGAGCGCGATGGCGCCACGTACGCCAGCACCTTGCCGTCGGCGTAGTGCGGCGCCTGCCCAGCGATTCCGAGCGGGGTCACCGTACCATCCGCCAGCCGCACCGCCACCAGTTGCGCCCCGTCGCGACGCTGCTGCTCGGCCAGCACGGTCGCGCCATCGGGGAGGAAGTGCGGCGCGCCGTACGCGAGGATCCCCGCCGCGCTGTCTTGCGCGGCCAGCCGCCGCGGCTCGCCCCCCGCGGCGCGCACGACGAACAGCTCCCCACCACTCGCGTACACGATGTCGTCGCGACTCCCCCAACTCCCCTGCTGCGCGCCGGCCGGGATGTCGCAGATGACCGACGCGGCGTTCCCCGTCACCGCGATGCGCCACAGCTGCCCCCGTCGCACCACCGCCAGCGTCCGCCCGTCCGGCGAGAAGAACGGCGTCGCCGGCTCGAAGATTCCGCTCCCCACCGGGATCGCCTGCTCGGCGTCGAGCGACTGGACGAACAGCTGCAACGTGCGGGTGGGGGTCTCCGCCACGAAGGCGAACAGCGCGCCGTCGGGGCTCAGGGCCGGCGAGGTCTCGCGGCGCAACCGCACGTCGTCGAGACGCGGCGTGAAGCGCACCACGGGTTCCGGAGGGGGCGTGGGGGCCAGCAGGCGCGGCACCGTCCAGCTCCCCACCGCCAGCAGCAGCAGCCACGGCGCCAGCTGCAGCGCGCGCGCACCGGCCGAGGGGCGCGCGCCCGATCGGGGCGTGCCGCGCGCGCCTAACGCACTCCGTTGCGCCGCGGG
>CAZLLP010000149.1:0-14656 GCA_964560345.1 uncultured Gemmatimonadaceae bacterium | reverse complement strand
CACCGCACGCCGCCACCGCGACGCCAGCGTTGGCGGCCCCGGAAGCCACCACCGCCCCCGCGTCGCTCACCGCCGCGGCATCCGCCGCCGCTGCGCTCACCACCGCGAAAGCCACCACCGCTGCGTTCGCCGCCACGGAAGCCGCCGCCACTGCGCTCGCCGCCACGGAAACCGCCGCCGCTACGTTCGCCGCCCGCGCGCTCGCCACCACGGAACCCTCCGCTGCGCTCCCCGCCGCTGCGAGGGGCACGGTCGCCACCGCGATCGCGATCGCCACCGCGGAACCCGCCGCCACTGCGCTCACCGCCGCGGAAGCCGCCACGATCACCACCACGCGGTGGACCACGGAAGCCACCACGATCACCACCACGATCACCACCACGGTCGCTACGCTCGCCACCGCGGAAGCTCCCGCGCGATTCGCGCTCGCCTCCGTCACGGTCGGTCGGCCCACGATCTTCGCGCGCCATCACCTTGCGCCCGCGAATCGCCGAACCGTTGAGCGCGGCGATCACCTTCTCGGCGAGTTCCGACGCCACCTCGGCAATCGTGAAGGTGTCGCGGAGTTCGATGTTGCCGATCTTGTCCGCGTCGACCCCAGCCTCGCCAGTGATCGCGCCGACGAAGTCACCCTTCCGGGCTCCATCGCGCTCTCCGACGTTGATGAACAGGCGCGTGTAGCTCGTCCCTGCGGGCGCGACGCGCTCGGTGGGGGCGGCGACGGCCGGCGGCGCTTCGACCGACTTGGCCGGACGCTTGGCCTTGAGCTTGTCGCGTTCGAGTTCGAGCATGCGGAGCGCGGCGGCCGCAACTTCCACGGCGTCGTGCTCGGCCAGCAGCGGCTCGATCGTGAGGACTTCGCGATGCAGGGCGCGGGCGCGCATCATCGCCCGCAGTTCGTCGCGCAGCGCTTCCTCGGCAGCGCGCGCCGCCATCGGCGTGGCCGACAGGGCGAGCGGCGTCGAGCGTCCGCCCGCCAGGCGCAAGAACGCCGCCAGTTCGTCCGGGGCAACGAGGACGACAGTCGCCTTGGGCGTGGTCTGGGCCAGTGATTGCAGCTGGTCCCCCGACGTCGGGGCCCCGAAGCAGATCACCAGCGGTTCGTGGGCATCGACGGCCCCGCTGCGCACGCGCACCAGCGCATCGTCACCGGCATAGCCGATGGCGGCGAGGGCGCGCGTGGCTGCCGGGACAAACGCCTCATCGACGAACACCGTCGCCCGCGCGGGGTCGAACGTGTCGAGGATGCGGCGCAGCGCCGAGGCGCGATCGCCACGGGCGGTGACGAGGTACTGGAGGCTTCCCCCCACGGTGGGGAGCGGATCGTGCGTGATGCGCCGCGCGCGGCGCATGTGCGCTTCCACGAACGCCGAGACTGCGTCGTCCACCGCGCTGGTCACGAGGATGCGCTCGGCTTCCTTGGGCAACTCGCTGAGCAACGTTGCCACATCGTCACCAGCCGTCGCGAGCAGTTCGATGCCGTCGACCAGAACGAGCGTGGTCACCGCCTCGAGCTTGAGAGCGGAGCCGCGCACGAGGGCCAGCGCGTCGGCCGGCGTTGCCGCCACCGCGCGTGCACCTGCCGACAACCGGCGCGCCGCGCGCGCCGGAGCCGTCACCGGGACCAGCAACACGTTGTCGCCGTCAACCGTCGGGTTCACCAGCCGCGCAATCCACGCGGCCGTCTCGGCACTCGGCGTCAACACGAGTACCTGTACTCCTTCCACTGCTGCATCGGCCCGCTGCACCTGGGGCCCAAGCACGCTTGCCACGCGTGCATCACCCGGCGGTAGCACGTGCACCACGTGCTGGCTCCTGGCCACGCCAGTCTCGTCCTGCTCCACAAAGCCTCACTTGTCAATCGCGCACGTCGCGCGTGCGCTCGCGTTGGTCGTACCTGAACGAGTAAGATACCTGATCCGCCGGCCGGCTCCTACGGCACGGCCGCCCTAATTTCCCCGCGAACGCCCATGGCCCTGGCTTTCACTCCCTCGTCCAACATCGCCCTGCTGCGTGAATCGGCCACGATTGCCGTCTCGCAGCGCGCCAAAGCCCTGAAGGCGGAAGGACGGGCCATCATCGACCTCGGAGCCGGGGAGCCGGACTGCGACACGCCGGCGTTCATTCGCGAGGCGGCCAAGGCGTCGATCGACGCCGGGCACACGCACTACACGCCCACCGAGGGGATCCTCCCCTTGCGGGCGGCGATCGCCGAGATGGCGCGCGAGTACGGTCCCGTCGCGACCGATCTGGTCGCGCAAGACGTCGTGGTCTCCAACGGTTCGAAGCAGGCGCTGTTCAACGCCTGCTTCTGCCTGTTTGGCCCCGGCGACGAGGTACTGATCCCCACGCCGGCGTGGACGTCGTATTACGAGATGGTGCAGCTGGCGAGGGCGGTGCCGGTGCCGGTGATGGGCGATCCGGCCAACGACCTCAAGGTGACCGCCGACATGCTGGCCGCCGCCGCGACGCCGCGCACCAAGGGGCTGATGCTCAATTCCCCCTGCAACCCGACCGGGGCGGTCTACTCGGCGGCCGAGCTGCGCGCCCTCCTCGACCTTGCGCAGGAGCGCGGGTGGTGGGTGATCAGCGACGAGATCTATCGCCGCATCTGCTATGACGGCGACGCGCCCGGCGCCCTGCAGGTGGCCTCGGCGCGCGACAACCTCGTGGTCGTGGATGGGGTGGCCAAGGCCTATGCGATGACCGGGTGGCGTGTGGGGTGGACCATCGCCCCCCGCGCGCTCACCAAGGCAATGACGGCGTTTCAGTCGCACGCCACCTTCCACACGGCGTCGATGGCGCAGTACGGGGCGCTGGCCGCGCTCACGCGGCGCGCCGAGGCCGACGCCGCCATTGCCGAGATGGTGGCCGAGTATCGCCGACGCCGCGAGGCAGCGCTCGAGTGCTTTGCCGCCGTGCCAGACCTCCCGCTCGTTAGGCCCAACGGCGCCTTCTACTTTTATTTCGACGTATCGGCGGCCTTCCCGGGGCACGCCGAACCCGGATCGGCTTTTGCCGCCCGCCTGCTCGAGGACGAGGGGGTGGCGATGGTTCCGGGCGCGGCGTTCTACAATCCGCAGTGGATTCGCGCCTCCTATGCCGCCCCGCAAAAGGACGTGGTGGAGGGGATCAGCCGGGCGATTCGCCTCTGGAAGGCGCTGAAGGGGTAAGGCCAGCCCGGGCGCGCGCCCAAGGGGACGCAAACATCGACCGCAGGGCCGGGGGCGAAATGCCGCTCCCGGCCTCGTCCATTGTTCCTTCTGTTCGTTTCGGGGAGCCGACCCCTATTATGGGGGGCAGCGATCGCGCTCCAAGCCCTGCGCGGCGACCGAGGAGGGGACGTGAACATCCCAGTGCGCGTCGAACCGTCTGTCGGCACTCCCGACGACGTCGAGTACCGGTGGGACTCCGACACCGACATCCTGTCGGCGGTGGTTCACGCGGGAGAGCTGGCGGACAAGCCACGCTCGACTGCGCTCGAGCTGGAAGGGGCCGACGGCTCCTGGCTCATTCTCGACGTGCGTGGCGGACGGATTCGCGGTGTGGAGGTCGCGGTCTGGCCCGATGTCCACACCCGCGCCGACCTCGCCCCACCCTCCGACGTGGAGGACGGGATGGTCATTGTGGGGGCGGTGGAGCAGGGGAAGCGCCTTGCCGTCGAGGTCAACACACGACTGGCCGCCGAGGCCGATCGCGCCGAGCGCACGATACATTTCCGCCTCGGTGCGAGCCGCGAGACCCGCACCGTGCGCATTGCCCGCGACATCCTGGTCGACGTCGACCGCCGCGACCGGATTGCCGGGCTCTGGCTGCTGGACGTTCCCCCGTTTCCGAACGAACCGTGATAACCACGATTGTCCTGATCAAGGCCGACCCCAAGCTCATTCCCGACACGGCGCGCGCCATCGCCGGCATCGACGGTGTCCAGGAGGTCTACTCGGTGTCGGGTGAGTGGGACCTGGTGGCGATCGTGAAGGTGCCCAACTACGAGCAGATTGCCGAAGTGGTGACCGAGCGATTCCCGGCGGTCACGGGGATCATCCGGACGCAGACGCTGACCGCGTTTCGCGCCTATTCCAAGGGCGACCTCGAGCAGGCGTGGGACATCGGCGTCAACTGACGGCGCGGGCGCTGCATGATGCGTTAGGCACGCTGGCACGCGCCGTTGCGCCTGGCGAGGGATCGCTCGAGGTCTCGCTCCCGGCGCAGGAACCCGGGCGGACGCGTGCGGCGGCGCTCCTGCGCGACCCGGAGATGCGCGCGCACGCCGTCCCGGCTGCGCCTGACCCGTCGGCGGGCTTTGCCGCCTTCCTCGATGGCGTGCAGGAGAGCCGCGTCGTCGCCTACGTGGGGACGGTCCCCATCGTGCACGGGCGCACCGGCGCCGTCATCAGGGCACGCGTCGATCGGCGCTTGGTGACGTGGGGCGACGGCCCCGTCACCGAGGACGCGCTCTACCTCCCGTTTGCCGCGGTGCCATCCGACGTGATCGACGCGCTCGCCGACACTGAGTGTCCGCTCGTGGACAGCACGGACGAGTCCATCAACGTCGATGAAGCGCATCCGCAGCAGTTGCTGCGGCGCGCCGTGCACCTGGTGCAACGCGGACGCGAAGCGCAGGAGCGCGCGCTCGCCGACACGTGGTGCGCCGCGGCGCCGGGCGTCCCGCTCTACGTCGATGGCGGGCTCCCGCCGTCCGAGGTCGTGCTGCGCGGCGGCGACGCGATCGGCGTCATCAAGTCGCATCACACGCTCTACGCCACCGGTGCGGCGCTGGGCAGGGTGATGGCGTTAGGCGAGGGAGAACGCTCCTCGATCATCGTGGTCGAGACGCGCTGGCGCGATCCCGTGGCGTCGTGGTACCTGCGCCTCCGCGCACCGGGGCGACACGATCCGTTGTGGGGACTGGTGCGCGTGGAGGCCTCGCTCGCGGCCCTCGAGGCGGTGCTGGCCGGGGTCGATGACGCAGCCGACGACCCCGATGCGGCTGCCGACCGCATCTCGCAGTGGGTCATCGCCGAGTCGTCGCCGCTGTCGCTCCCCGATTCGCGCTGGGACACGATGGCCTACGGCATTCGCGACTGTGAGGTGTATCTCCGATCGGCCCTGGGGCGGCTGGCGACGTAACGCGGTTCGTCCCACGTCGCGCTACATTCCCCGCGCCCACCGATCGCTCCACGCACCGTCTCGCGCGGCCACGCTTCTCTCGTCATGTCCTCCTCGCCAGACGCCTCGCCTTTCGCCGACGACTCCCGCTTCCCCGGAGGCGAGCGCTCGTCGTCTTCCTCCGCGAGCGAAGGAGCGGTGCCCCGACTGCTGGGGCGGGTGGTCGCGACCGAACGTCGCCCCAATACGCCGCACGAGTTCCACTTCTGGACGGCGCTCGACAGCCCGGTGGGGATCGGGACGATCGTGCGCGTGGAAGGGACGCACGCCATCGAGGGGCACATCCCGCAGGTGTACGGCGTGGTCACCGACGGCATGTCGTATTCGGACCTGGTGTCGCCGCTGCACGACGTGATCGGTTTCGACGCCGATCCATCGCGTGCCGCCCGCGCCAACACCGAGCGCGCCGAGATCCGGTTGTACACCGCGGCGGTCCTGCGCCACATCCCCGACGAGCCGCTGCAGCCGGTGGCCATGGGGCAGGTCTTCCTGGCTGACGATCGCGACGTGGCCGTGGCGCTGCGCATGGACGGCTACCTGCGAGACGGGGCGCGCACGGGGATCCCGGTGGGGCTCTATCGCGCCGGCGGAATGGAGTCGCCGATCTACCTCGACGCCGACTTTCTGCTGGGCCCCGAAGCGGCGCACCTCAACATCACGGGGGTGTCGGGGCTCGCGACCAAGACGTCGGCGGTGGAGTGGCTCCTCTCGTCGATCTTTGCCCACTTCCCGGCAAAGAAGGGATCGGTGGCCGCGGTCTGCTTCAACGTGAAGGGGCCCGACCTCTGCTTTCTCGACCAGCCGGCGACGCTCGACGAGCGCGACAAGGCGATGTACGACACACTCGGCGTCCCGGCCGAGCCGTTCCGCCACGTGCAGTACTTCGCGCCGTACAAGGCCAAGGGATACGCCCTCAACACGCTCCGGTCCAATCCGGCGCTGCAACACAACGTCTCGCCGCTCACGTGGGGGCTGCGCGAGGTGATGCAGTTCGCCGAGGTGCTGCTCACGAAGGATGACATCGACGCCAAGGCCGATGCGCTCATCGACTTCGTGGGATCGCGCGTGGTGGACCAACCCTTCAGCGATCCGATGCTGGGCGGGCGACAATTCCAGGTGCGATCGTTTGCCGATCTCGATGCCTTCTTTCGCGAATTGATCGATGCGATGGAGGGGGCCAATCGCGAGCAGTGGGGCACCCATAACGTGGCGACGATCCGCAAAGTGCGCAATCGCCTGGTGAACATCGCCACGCGCTGCGAAGGGCTGGTCACCAACGACGGGCAGGCGTCGGATCTCCCCTTCGGGAGCTTCGAGGACCGGACGGTGTATGTGATCGACGTTGCCAACCTGGAAGAGGACGCGCAGGACCTGATCTTCGCGCGCGTCGTCTCCAAGCTGCGCG
Organism: uncultured Gemmatimonadaceae bacterium; assembly: GCA_964560345.1. GTDB lineage: Bacteria > Gemmatimonadota > Gemmatimonadetes > Gemmatimonadales > Gemmatimonadaceae > SCN-70-22. The sequence goes on along the minus strand of CAZLLP010000149.1, from coordinate 8,082 downwards.
ATCACCTCGAGCGTCGCTCGCTGGGCGTCGACCACATCGTTGTCTTCGTCGATGAACTCAACAAGTACGCCCCGGCCGATGGACCGGACACCTACGTGCGCAAGATGCTCCTCGATATCGCCGAGCGTGGGCGATACCTGGGGCTCGTGCTGTTCAGCGCGCAGCAGTTCCGGTCGCAGGTGCACCGGCGCGTGGTCGGTAACTCGGGGACCGCGATTTACGGGCGCATGGACCCCGACGAACTGGCGACCCCCGGTTATTCCATCCTCGGGCCCTCGACGCGCACCAAGCTCGCCACGCTCGACAAGGGGCAATTGATGGTGCGTCATCCGCACTTCGCGCAGCCGATCTTCGTTCGCTTCCCGCGCCCGGCGATGCTCTCCGGTCGCGAAGGAGGGGAGCGCTTCCCGCAGGGCGAGGAGCCCACGTTGCAGGAAGCGGTGCTCCGTCAGCTGCGCACGCTCGACCCGCAGCTCACGATGGCGTCGGTGGGGACGGTGTTCGAGGGACTGTACAGCGAGGAGGAGATTCTCCGCGCGCGCGATCGCACGTTGCGCGAGCGCCCCAGCGACGTGAAGGCGCACTTCCTGTCGCAGTTCCGCTCGATCGTGGCGTCGCGCGTGGCGTCGACGCCGACGGTGCGCGCGCTGCGCCCGGCGCCGCTCGCCGATCCGTACGGGAGCTGACGAGACCTAGTGATGAACAGAAGGCGGCGGGTTGCGTGCGGGGTGGTCGTGACGGCGGCGGCGTGGGGGGCGTTGGCCCGCCCGGCCGCGGCGCAGGTCACGGCGGCACCGCTCACGGCGTCGCCGCTCGTCTTGCAGCTGCGCCCCCGGCCGGGTGACCTGCTGCGACTTCGGCTCGACCAGACCATCGAGATGGCGGTCAGCGAGCGCGGAAGCCGCGAGGACAGCACGGCGGGCGACGTGACGTCGCTGGTGATGCTGGCGCGGCTGACGGTGGAGTCGAGCGAACTCGAAGGGGCCACGGTGCTGGCGGTGGCCGACTCGGTGCGCATCGAGAGCAACGGGAGCTATCAGTCCGATGTGCTGCGCCAGGCCAAGCTCCTGCAGGGGCAGCGTTTCCGCTTCCGAGTGGCCCCGGATGGATCGACGTCGGTGGCGGGGGGCGACGCATGGGCTGGGCCGGCGGTCGGATCGTTGCTCTCGCAACTGCCGGCCACGCTCCCGGCCGAACCCGTTGCGCCCGGTGCCACATGGAACCGGTCGGTGGACATCCCGCTGGCGGCGGCGCCTGACGGGAAGGCCAATGCGAGGCTGACCGCCACCTTCCGTTTCGACTCGCTCTCCCGCAACGGCGAGTTCGCCTACCTGTCGATGAAGGGGCGACTGGTGCGGTCTGGGCCGATGCAGTCGCCGACCGCTGGGGGAAAGTCGGAGGGGTTCGTGCAGACGTCGGGGAATGTGAGCGCGACGCTGCTGCTGGACCGGCGTCGTGGGTGGATCGCCGACGCGCGAACGGTGATTGCGCTTCGGTCGCTGGTGACGGGGCGTGGGAAGGATTCGCCGCCGTTGCGCGTTCGCATGCAGATCACGCAGTGGATGCGCGTCATGTAGGCGGGACTTCGGAGCGACGAATCCCCGCAGAAACGCATGGCGCGTTGCGGGGCGTTAACTCGGCGCCGCGCGTATATTTCCGTGGCCCATGCGCCTCGTTCATCTCTCCGACCTGCACCTCGGATATCGTCAGTTCCAGCGGCAAACGGCCGCTGGGATCAACCAGCGCGAGGCCGACATTGCCGCGGTCTTTCGCGGGGTGGTGGATCGGGTGATCGCGATTGCCCCCGACGTGGTGGTGATCGCCGGGGACATCTTCCACAACGTGCGGCCGCCGAATCCGGCGATCCTCCACGCGTTCGCGCAGTTCTCCCGCCTCACGGCTGCGCTGCCGTCGTCGATCGTGGTGATGGTCGCCGGCAACCACGACTCGCCGCGGGCGGTCGAGACCGGGTGCATCCTGCGCCTGTTCACCCCGTTAGGCATCCACGTGGTGGACGGTGAGGCGCAGCGCCTCTCGTTTCCCGAGCGCGACTTGTCGATCCTCGCGGTCCCGGATACCGGGGTGCCACAGCGCGTGCAGCTCGACCCCGACCCGGCCGTCGGTTGCAACGTGCTGGTGCTGCATGGCGAGATCGCCGGCGTCCTGCCGGCGGGGGCTGCGCATGCCGAACGCACGGCGGTGGAGATCACCCCGGAGGAGCTTGGCGCAGCGCGCTGGACCTATGTGGCGCTCGGGCACTACCACGTGTACCGGCAGATTGCGCCCAACGCGTTCTACTGTGGTTCGTTGGAGTACACGAGCGCCAACCCATGGGGCGAGCTGGCGGAAGAGAAGGCGGCCAAGCTGCCGGGCAAGGGATTCCTCGAGTACGACCTCGCCAGCGGCAAGCGCACCTTCCACCCCATCAAGCTGGCGCGCCCGCTGATCGACCTCCCGCGCATCGAGGGGCGCGGAATGGCGGCGACCGACATTGACGCCGCCATCAAGGCCAACGTCGCGCGCATCCCCGGCGGGATCGAGGACAAGATCGTGCGGCAGGTGGTGCGCGACGTCCCTCGCCACGTGGCGCGCGAGATCGACCACAAGCTCCTGCGCGAACTCAAGAAGCGCGCGCTCCATTTTCACCTCGATACGCGTCGCCCCGACATCCTGCGCGCGTCGGTGGGACAAGGGGCGGCTGGCCGGCGCGCCTCGCTCATGGAAATGGTGCGCGACAAGCTGCGGGGGCGGCCGCTCACCAGCGACATCGACCGGGAACAGTTGGTGGAGCGCGGGCTAGCGTACCTGGCCGAGGCCGAACAACGCGAGGGAGCGGCCGCGTTAGGCGTGGCGGCCGCGTCGGAGTCCGACGCGTGAGGCTCAACTCCCTCCACCTCGTCAACTTCCGGCAGCACGCCGACACCCGCATCGAGTTCGACCTCGGCCTCACGGGGATCATCGGACCGAACGGGGCGGGGAAGACCACGCTGCTCGAGGCGATCGCCTGGGCACTCTACGGACAGAGTGCGGCCCGCGGGACGCGCGATTCCATCCGCTTCAATCGCGCGGCCCCGCGCGCGTCCGTGCGGGTGGAGCTCGACTTCGAGCTGGCCGGACACCGCTATCGCGTGGTGCGCGGGCTCACCAACGCCGAGCTGTATCTCGACGGCGCCGACCAGCCGATTGCCAACTCGCTCACGTCGGTGACCGACCTGCTGCAGCGTCGCCTCGGGATGACGCGCTCGGAGTTCTTCAACACCTACTTCACCGGACAGAAGGAACTGAACGTGATGGCGGCCATGGGGCCGTCGGAGCGCGCGCAGTTCCTGTCGCGTGTGCTGGGGTACGAGAAGCTGCGCGGGGCGCAGGACCTTGTGCGCGACCAGCGCAAGCTCATCGTGGCCCAGCTCTCGGGGCTGCGCACGATGATGCCCGACCCCGAGGTGATTGCCCGCGCCCTGGCCGAGGCACGCGCCCGCCAGCGGGCCGCCGAGTTGCAGCTGTCGGCGTCCGAACGGCGCCTGCAGGAGGCCGGGCTCCAGCTGGGCGCCATGGCCCCGAGCTGGCAGGAAGCGCAGGCGGCCCGCGAGAAGCTGCAGGAGCTGGTGGGCGAACTGCGCGTGGTGGAGAACGACGAGGCGGCGCGCACGCGCGACCTCGAGCGCCTCGACGCCGAACTCGTCGAGATCGCGACCGCGCGTACCGAGCTCGAGTCGCTGGCCGGCGAACTCCTCCCGCTGGCCACCGTCGCCGCCGAGTTCCGCCGCTTCGAGGACCTGGCGCGCGAGGAAGGGCGCCGCCAGACGCTGGTGGAGGCCGAGCGTTCGTTAGGCGAGGAACTCGTGCGCCTGCGCGAGCGCCGCGAGAAGATCGCCCGCGCCCCGCAGCTCGAGGAGGAGGTCACCGAGTCGCTGGAACGCAAGCGCCGCGAGCTGGAGGAATCGTTAGGGCAGCTCGAGGCGCGCCGCACCGAGTGGGTGCGCGACCGGCAGGAGGCCGAGACCAAGCGGGATGCCCTGCGCCGCCAGTACCAGGAGCTCAAGGTGCAGCGCGACAAGGTCCTCGACCTGGGCGAGGACGGCGTCTGCCCCACCTGCACCCGCGTGCTCGGCGAGTCGTTCCGCACCGTGCTCGATGGGCTCGACGAACAGCTCGAGACCATCACCGTCGATGGGCGCTACTACACCACGCGCCTCGAGCAGCTCGAGCAGATGCCGGCCGAGGTGCGCCAGCTCGACGAGCGTCGCCGCGAGCTGCAAACCGAGGTCGGGACGCTGGAACGGCAACTGGCGCGCGTGCAGGGGGCAGTGCAGGAAGTGGCCCAGCTCACGCGCGACGTCACCGCCAAGGAGCAGCGGCACGAACAGCTCTCGCGCGACCTGGCGTCCATTCCCTCGGGCTACGACGCCGACCGCCACCAGGCGCTGCGCGCCGAGACCGATCGCCTCGCCCCGCTCAACGACCGCGCGACGCGACTGAGCACGCTGCTCGAGCGCGAACCGCGACTGCTCGCCGAGCGACGCGCCGCGCACGACGACGCCACGCGTCTGCGCGAACGCGGCGGTACCCTGCGCTCGGCGCGCGACGCGATCGCCTTCTCCGAGCAGGAGTACCTCGAGCTGCGCGAGCGTCAGGAGACGACGCTGGCCGAGGCGCGAGCCGCAGAGATTTCGGTGGCGACCGCGCGTGGCGAACTGCAGACCGCGATCTCGGCGCTGCAGCACGCCGAGCGCGCGCAGCAGGAGTACGAGAAGGCGCAGGCGGCACACGAAGCGCTGCAGGTCGACAAGCGACTGCATGACGAACTCGATCGTGCCTACTCTGACCTGCGCACCGACCTCAATCACCAACTGCGCCCCGAGTTGTCGGAGCTGGCGAGCGCCTTCCTGGCCGAGCTCACCGATCACCGCTATACCGAGTTGGAGCTCGACGACCAGTACAACATCATCGTGCTGGAGGATGGGCAGCCCAAGCCCGTGATCTCGGGCGGTGAGGAGGACCTCGCCAATCTCGTCCTGCGACTCGCGATCTCGCAGATGATCGCCGAGCGGGCGGGGCAGTCGTTCTCGCTCCTCGTCCTCGACGAGGTGTTCGGCTCGCTGGACGAGGTGCGACGGCATAACGTGGTGGAGTTGCTGCGCCGCCTGCAGGACCGCTTTGAACAGGTGGTGCTCATCACGCACATCGAATCGGTGCGCGAGGGACTGGACCGCGTCATCACCGTGGAGTACGACGAGGAGAGCGGGAGCGCGCGGGTGCGACAGCCGGAACCGGAGCTGGTCGAGGCGATCGCAGGGTCGCTCTCGCTTGAGGAAGCGGGTGAGGAGGCCTGACGCGCGATGACGACGACCAGTCCCTGGCGCTCGCTGCGGAACATCAGCGGCCCGTTTCCGGCGCGGCTCACCGACATCGATCCGCTCAATCGCGTCTTCAGCGACGCGTTCACCGAACGCTATCGGCGTGATGGGATGGTGGGGGTGCGTGTGCCGTATCTCAACCCGGCCATCTGGCGGTACGCGATCGAAGACGCGCACGGCGGGGCGATGCTCTGGCGCGACGAGCGCGATGAGATCGTCGCGTTCAACATCGCGCACCACTCCGGTGTCGAAGGGTGGATGGGCCCGCTATCGGTGCGACCGGAGTGGCAGGGGAGTGGTGTGGGGAAGATCGTCGTGCAGACGGGGATCGACTGGCTGCTCGATCGCAACGCAAAGGTGATCGGCCTCGAGACCATGCCGCGCACGATGGACAACATCGGCTTCTACTCGCGGCTTGGCTTTGCCCCCGGACGCCTGACGATCACGGTGACGCTGGAGGCGGCCACGACCGACGTCGCTGTTCCGTTGTTGGGGGCGCTCCCGCCGCGCGATCGCGATGCCGTCATCGCACAGTGCCTTCGACTCACGCAGGAACAACTGCCGGGCTACGATTTCACGCGCGAACTCATGCTCACGCTCGAGCTCGGATTGGGCGATGTCGTGCTGCGATACGAGCGCGGCGCCCTCACCGGCTTTGCGCTCTTCCACGCCGCGCCGCTGGTGGAAGGGCGTTCGCGCGAGGAACTGCGGGTCCTCAAGCTGGTGGTCGCGCGCGAAGGTGACATGACCGCGATGGCGACGTTGCTGGCGGGGGCCGCGCGCCAGGCCGGGACGCGGCGTGTGGCCATTCGCGTGCAGGGTGAGTATACCGACGCCTACCGCGAGTTGATCTCGCTGGGGGCGCGTGTGCGGTGGACCGACCTGCGCATGGTGGTGCCCGGACGCGAGGAGTCGCGCGCGGCCACGGGGATGGTGCTCAGCAACTGGGAGATCTAGTCGCGCACACGCCCGATGCGCGCGCCGGCGGCTGGCCTAACGCGGCGACCTAACGAGGATTCTCCGCCTCGGGCGACTGCGGAGCGGCGCCGCCGGGTGGTGTGCGCACGCGGGCCGCGCTCCGCTCCACGTCGCCCAGGTCGAGGTATGCGCGAAAGGGGCGGATCAACTCGCCAAAGGCGCCGGCGTTGAAGCCGTAGGCATCGCGCACCAGGAGTGCGTGCACCGCCCCGCGCGAGAGCCGTCTCGCATCGTCGGCGTCGAGCGATGCGAGGGCGACGGCCGCGACGATCTCGTCGGTTCGCGCGTGGCGATCGGCGAGTGCCGCTTCGTAGGTCGCTCGCCGTTCGTCGCCGAGCATTCGTGTCGCCTCATCGGCGAGTTCGACCGCGAGGGCGTAGTAGTTGTCGTTGCCACGATGATGCGCGACCAGCTCGCGCCACTGCGCCGCTGACACGGCGCGCAGTCGATCAATGAACTGGTCGGCGAGTTCCGACCGATACCTGAGGTCGTCATCCATGGGCGGTGAACGTACGCCCCGTTTCAATTCACACCGATACAGGAGGGGGAATTCCGTTACGCCATGTAACCCCTCGGTCGTCCTGTATTGAAAGCAGTTATGGCTTCTTTGCAGGATCCTTCGGTGCGGGCGTGCTGCGCGCGACCACGCGCCAGATCAGGAGAAAGACGCCGACGGTGAGAAGGGCGTGTACCCATCCCGTGGCTTCGGTGGCGAACGTCGCGAATGCCCAGACGGCGAGCATGGCGATCGCGGCGAGAATGCCGAGGTCCATGTGCGTGAATTGACCGGTCAGAGTACGCCCGGTACATTCCGGGCGGCAATCAGCATAACGGAGCGGAGAGACCGACTTTTTGAGCCGATAAGCTCATCGAAGGGGTTCAACAAACGGGTCGACGTCATGCCCCAGTGCGGGGAAGGCGGAAAGCGCGGTGCGAATCTTACACCTATCGCTTGGGCTTCAAAAAAACCTCTTCGTTCCGACCTGGCGAGGCTCCATCCGAGGATGGAGCCTCGTCTTGCATGTGGGGGAGGCGTTGGGGGGCGGTCCGGCGGGTGCTGGGGAGCAGCGGAAAGTGCGCGGGTCGGACGACGGCTGCGGGAACAACATGGAGACTCGTCGGCTTCACTCCGAGGACGGGGCACCGAACCGGGCGCCTCGTTTCGGCGGTCCTGCCGCCAGCAAACTAGGCGGCCTCTGACAGCGACTCAAGCGAGCGAGTCGCGCGCGGCCCGCCGATCCATCGCCCCCGACCGCATGCCCATCGTCACCGTGACGCGGCGCCTCCGCTTCAATGCGGCGCACCGCGTGCACAATCCCGCCCTCAGCGACGCCGAGAACACGGCGCTGTTCGGGAAGTGCAACAACCCAAACTGGCACGGGCACAACTATGCGCTCGAAGTGTCGGTGGAGGGGGAGGTCGACCCGGTCAGCGGGTATGTGATCGACCTTGGCGCGCTGCGCGACGTGGTGGAGCGCGAGGTCATCGAGCAGCTCGATCACCGGAATCTGAACCTCGACGTGGCCTTCCTGCGCGGGGTGAATCCCACGTCGGAGAACCTGGTCGTCGCCATCTGGCGCGTGCTCGAGCCGCACGTGCGTCCTGGGCGCCTAACGAAGCTGCGGCTGTGGGAGACGGAGAACAACTATGTCGACTACGAAGGGCGCTGAGGCGGCCCGCTCGCTCGCGGCCCACACGCCGCTCGCGGCGCACACGCCGCTCGCGGCGCACACGCCGCTCGCGGCGC
>CAZLLP010000148.1:0-14855 GCA_964560345.1 uncultured Gemmatimonadaceae bacterium | reverse complement strand
TGGACGAAGGGCCAGCTCAGCAAAGCAAGCCCCGCAAGTTAGTCGTCCACGCGCACAGGCTCAACGTGGGTCGCCGTCGCCGTTTCGATGAGCTGGATCGCGCTCGCAGGATCGTCCGAAGGCGAGAGGATGAACTCGAGGTTGTAGGCCGAACCGTCGTCACCCGACGTGAGGTCAGGAGCGAGCGCGAAGACCGTGGCGCCGGAGCCGCTCATCATCGCCACGGGGAGTACGCGCCGAATCTCCGGTTGGCGAAGTCCCTCGAGCACGCGCCGGATCTCCGGATGCCTCGGCAGCACGACGCGCTCGAACTCGTTGTACGCCAACAACTCCACGTTGCCCCATGAACCGAAGCGTGCTGGGGGATAGCTCACCGCGCTGGGGGATGCGGCCGGCTCCTGCGTGAGCCACCGATAGGCATCGGCCGTCACCACACCGTGTGGAAAGGCGAACAGGACGCACGCGCGCATCGGGAGCGCCGGGAGCGGCATCAGCCGGTCGCCACGTCCCCAGGCGAGCGCCAAGGGCGAGGCGTCCTGCGTCAGGAAGGGGACGTCCGCGCCGAGCCCCGCGGCGACTTTCAGAAGGTCGTGCGCGGAGAGCGGTGACGGCACGATCGCGTTCAGCGCCCGAAGGACTCCGCCCGCGTCGGCACTCCCGCCCCCCAACCCACCTCCGACGGGGATCCGCTTGTCGATCTCGATGGCAAAACCGGTCGACCATCCCGTCGCCTCGAAGAACGCCACGGCCGCGCGCCAGGCGAGGTTCTTCTCGACCGGCCCCAGCCCGCCTGCGGGCATGGCGATCCCATCGCAGTCGAGCGAGCGGGTCCCCGGGACCAGTCGCACCCGGACCTCGTCGCCCAGCGTGAGGCGGCAGAACAGCGTCTCGAGTTGGTGGTAGCCGCTGGCTTCGCGCGCCAAAACGCGAAGAAAGAGGTTGAGCTTGGCCTGCGCGACGACGGTAGCGCTGGGCATCACGACCTCACGCCGTCAGGCTCGGGCGCCGGCCTTGGCATTTCCACCCGTGGTCTCCTGCCCCAACTCGCCGAACTTCATCCCCAGCCGCGCGAAGTAGTACAGGCCGATGAACGTGATGGGGAGAAAGGCGAGCAGGTGATAGCCTAGCGCCCACGACACAGCGAGGTCGCTCTTCACACCATAGAGTGAGAGCCCGGCCAGCGCGGCCGCCTCGAACACGCCAAAGAAGCCCGGCGACGACGGGATGGCGACCGAGATCGCAATCACGCCCATGAGAAAGAGTGCGGCGGTGTACGGCGCGTCGATGCCGACCGCGAGAAAGCCGATCCAGAACGAGAGGGCGTTCACCAGCCACATCACCAGCGCCCACCCCAACACTTTCGCAAATCGCACCGGCGACCGAAGGGCGCCCAGCCCCGACATGAACGACTCGAGCAGCCGCCGCCCGCGCTCCACGAATCGCGGCGCGACGCGTCCCACGACGCCGTCGAAAATGGCAATCACGAGCTTCGGAAACATCGCCATCGCGACCACCCCCGCCAGCGCACCAACGGCAATCAGTCCGGTGCCTATCGCGACCCGATTGATGGGCTGGCCGCCGATGGTGGTCTCGGGGGGAAAGTCGGAGAAGATCAGCGCCGTGACCAGGAGAATCACCACCGTCACGGCGTCGAAGATGCGATCGACCGCCAGCGAGGCGAATGCGGCCGCGAAGTTCACGCGCTTGTCCTCGCGCGTGAGGGCGTAGGCGCGCGCCAACTCGCCGGCTCGCGCGGGAAAGACGTTGTTGACCATCATCCCGACCGCGGTCGAGCGCCACAGTGCGCCGAACGGAATGTCGTGGGCGATGGGCTCCAGGATCACCCGCCAGCGCAGCGCGCGCAGGGGGAAGATAAGGGTGGCGACGGTGGCCGAGAGCAGGAACAACGGGACACTCGACTGGCGGAGAACTCCCCAGACCTGGGCGAACGACACCTCGCGCATGGTCCACACCAGAAAAGCAGCGCTCAGCACGAAGCCGAGCGCACCGCGCCAGCCGATCTTCATCTAGGAGTTACTCCGCTTGCGCGAGGTCGAGGAGATCGAAGATCTCCTGAAGGGTCGACTCGTCGGTCGCACCTCGTTGCCGCATGGCATCCCGCACCTCGATGGCGCGGCGGATGGCCGATGGTCCGCGGTAGAGCAGCGATTCGATGGAGACGATTTCGTCCTCTTCCAGACGAGCGGGCTCGCTCAGCGGTTCATCATCGAGCGAACTGAAGCCGGCGATCCCCTCCTGCAGCAGGTGCTGCAACTCCTTGCCGGTCGGCGTCGGCGGCGGGCGCCGTGTCCCGGCGGCGGAGTGAGCGACCGGCGGAGCCGACGGCGTCGGCGGGACAAACGTTGGTGCGGCAACCGCTGGAACGGGAGCGTCGACGGGCGCCGTGGTGGGCGCGACGCTCACGGCGACCGGGGCAATCGGTGCAGGTACCACCGGCGCGGCGCTGACGGGCGTGAGCCGGATCGGCGTGGCCGAGATCGGTGTCGCGGAGACCGGTGTCGCCGAGATCGGCGTGGCCGAAATCGGCGTCGCGTAGACCGGTGTCGGGATCACGGCCGGCGGGATGACGGCCGGCGCGATGCTCGGCGTCGGGACGTCGGCGGCGCGCTGGGGGGACGGCGGCGTTGCAGCTGCGGGCGCCGCGGGAATGGCAGGGGAGACGACCGGCGTATTGCGCCGCGAGCGCTCCAGCACGGCCAGGCGCCGCTCGATCTCCTCGACGGAGTCGCCAGGGGCAAGGAGGAGCAGCGCCCCGGCCTCGATGGCCTCCAGCGTGGTCGGCGACAGGAGCTCCGGCTCGCGCGCCGTCTCGCCAAAGAATGCCGCGACCTGATGCACGTCGAACGAGGCGGCGATTGTCTCCATGTCCTGCAGGGCGCCGCGCAACGTCCGCTCCGCGCGATCACGCCCGGCCATGTCGTGCACCTGACGGCCGTCATTCACCAGGCGGCGCAAGTGTTCGGCGCGCGAGGTGACCTCGCTCCGGAAGCGTTGCACCCGCGTGCTGGGCGGCGCGGCGGCGCGCTGGATCACGTGCGGGCCGCCATCGCTGTAGAACAGCGCATCGACGGGGACGACGCGGTCGCCCCCTGCGGCTGACGGGGCGGGGGACTCGAGCGCCGCGACCGCCCGCGCAAAGCGGGCGACTTCGGGCGCGTCCGGGAGCGCTCGCTCCCCTTCGCGCAGGCGAGCCGAGGTCTGTCGCAGCACGTCGGCCGCCGAACGAAAGAGCTCGATCTCGGCGTCGGCCAGCGAGGCGTCGGGCATGAGCGCGCGCGCGGTGCGATCGACGGCGTCGGCAACGTCGGCCAGCGGGGGGAACTCGGCGATCCCCGCGATCCCGCGCATGGTGCGCGCCCGGGTGAGGGCGTCGTCGAGGGCGCGCTTGTGCCGCGGATTGGCGACGAACGCGTCCAGTTCGGCGGCGATGGCCGACGACTGCAACGCGACGAAGACCGGTGCCGTGGCGGCCGCGTCGGGGGCGGCCGGGCGACGCTCTTCGTTAGGCAGGCAACGCCGCAGGTCGTCCAGGCGGGCCTCGGCGCGCGCAGCCTCGCGTTCGCCCCAGGTTCGCACGCCGCGCACGAGGAAGCGAAGGTCGTCGACAGTCACGCGCAACACGCGGTACAGGTCCACCGTCCACCGGAGTTCGCCGTCGCGCACGGCATGGGCGATCTGCTCCACCGCGCTGGCGATCTTCTCGATGGGGTCGACCTTGGCCATCGACGACGCGCCGCGCAGGGCACGCGCCGTTGCGATGAAGGCGTTGCCATCGGGAGTGCCACCGGTGCCGGCGACGAGTTGATCGAGCGCGTCGAGGTACTCGGTCGCTTCGACGAGATAGAACTCCAGGAGTTCCGGCGATCCGGTCATTCGCGAGTCAGGTGGTTGGCGCGGGGGGAAGTTAGGGATGCGTCCCCGTCGCGTGCTAGAAGCCATCTCCAAAAATAGTCGCCCGCGCGCCGGCGCCCTGCGCCGGCCGGGAGCCGTCGACTACTTGTGCGATGGCGCGTTGGTGTGCAACGTGGCGCGTGCGCGATCCATGGCCGCGCGCATCTCGCGCACCGCCTCGGCGATACCGACAAAGACGGCGCGGCTCACGATCGTATGCCCGATGTTGAGCTCCTCGATCTCGGGGATGGCCGAGACGGGGGTGACGTTGCGCACGGTGAGCCCGTGTCCCGCATGCACGTGCAACCCGAGCGCATGTCCCTGCGCCGATGCACGCGCAAGTGCGGTGACCTGCGCAGGGTCGTTGGGATGATGCGCGAAGCTCCCCGTGTGCAACTCGATCGCGTCGGCGCCGAGGTCGCGCGAGCGTTGCACCATCGTGGGCTCGGGGTCGATGAAGAGCGACGAGCGAATGCCGGCGTTGCGCATGCGGGCGATCGCGCGCTCGAGCGCGACCGGATCGTGCGTCACGTCGAGTCCCCCCTCGGTGGTGACTTCCTCGCGCCGTTCGGGGACGAAGGTGACCTGGAACGGGCGCAGTCGCTCGGCGATGGCGAGCATCTCGTCGGTGCAGGCCATCTCGAGATTGAAGACGGTGCGCACCTCGCGGGCGAGGCGTTCGACATCGTCGTCCTGGATATGACGGCGGTCTTCGCGCAGGTGCGCGGTGATGCCGTCGGCGCCGGCGGCTTCGCAGGCGAGGGCGGCCGCGACCGGATCGGGTTCATCGGTGCGGCGTGCCTGCCGAATGGTCGCCACGTGATCGATGTTGATGTAAAGCCGCTGGTGCGGCGGGACGGACACGGTCATTGGGGAACGCCTCCTCTCTCTGCGGGTACGCCCGGGGCGGCACCGTTGCTCGGCGCGGGGTGCCGGGTTACGTTCGCTCGCAATCTGGCCTGGAGAATCGCGTGAAGAAGTGGATCGTGCTTATTCCGCTCGTGTTGGCGGCGTGTGGACGCAAGCCGGCACCTGGCGTGGCGTTGACCGGCGCCGCGGCGCCGCGGCTCGCCGTGGAGTCGTTCCTCGCCGCGGTCAAAGCGCAGGATCTGCAGGCGATGTCGGTCGTGTGGGGGACCAGCAAGGGTCCGGCGCGCGACCAACTCGAGCGCACCGAGCTCGAAAAGCGCGAGATCATCATGCAGGGGTGCTACGACCACGATCGGTTCCGCATCCTGGAAGAGGGGCCGGCGCCAGACGGCGAGCGCATCGTGCGCGTGGAAGTGGGCCGCGGCAAGAAGACCGCGACGCCGACCTTCTCCGTGGTGAAGGGTCCTTCGGATCGTTGGTACGTGCGAGATGCGGGCATCACCGCGATGAAGGACTTCTGCAAGCGATAGCGCGGCATGACGTGCACTCGCGACATCGAAGGCGGGTGTACGCGGAACCCTTTCCGCCGTCGCTAGATTAGTACTCGGACAATTCGACCAGGACACCGGCCGTTGCCGACGGGTGGAGAAAGGCGATGCGCTTGCCTTCTGCCCCCAGGCGAGGCGTTTCGTCGATGAGACGGATCCCCTTGTTGCGGCATCGCGCGAGCGTTCCGTCGAGGTCGTCCACGTTGAAGCAGATGTGGTGAATGCCGGGGCCGCGCTTGGCGACGAACTTGCCAATCGGAGAGTCCGGCGATTCGGCCTCGAGGAGTTCGACCAACGACTCCCCGGCGACGAGCCCCGCGATGCGGGCCCCGTCGGCATCATCGAGCGGCGTCTCGGGCATTCCGAGCACATCGCGATAAAACGGGACGATCTCCTCGAGCGACCGGACGGCAACGCCGATGTGGGCAATGCGGGTCCCGCGACGAGATGGGTCGGATGCAGGCTGATGGGACATCAGGAATGGGCGCTCCGGCTTGGGGTCGGTGCGCGCGCAAGTTAATCTGAGCGTTGATGGGGTGAACCCCATCCGGAGGAAAGCACGATGTCGGATACGATGGCGGTGACGGACGCGAACTTCGCTTCGGAAATCGAGCAGGCGAGCGGGCTGGCGGTGGTGGATTTCTGGGCCGCGTGGTGTGGCCCGTGCAAGATGGTCGGCCCCATCGTCGACCAGTTGGCCACCGAGTATGCCGGCAAGGCGAAGGTCACGAAGCTGGACGTCGACAGCAACCAGAAGACGGCGATGAAGTACAACGTCCGCTCGATCCCCACCATCCTGTTCTTCAAGGACGGCAAGGTGGTCGACACGGTCATTGGCTTCGCGCCCAAGCCGGCGCTCGAGCAGAAGTTCAAGCAGCACACGGCCAACTGATCGCGTCTGGCGCGACGTCGTTCGCGTCGCGACGGCACGATGGAAGGAGCAGACGGTCGGGGGGCGAGCGCCTCCCGGCCGTTTCTATTTCATGAAGGGGAACCCACCCGCTCGGTGAGGGTCGCGACACCGTGATTCGCGGGCATATTGTTCCCACGTGACCAGCACACCTCCTCCCGACGCCGTCCTCGCCCACGAGGCGACCGAAGAGCCGACCGACGAGCCGACCGACGCATCTTCAAGCGGCTCGCTGTTTGTCGTCGCGACGCCGATCGGCAACCTGGGCGATATCACCTATCGCGCGATCGAGACGCTGGGGCGCGTGTCGCTGATCTTGTGTGAGGACACGCGACACTCGCGCGGCCTGCTCGACCACTACGGCATCACGACGCCGGTCGCGCCGCTGCACGAGCACAACGAGGCGCGCGAGACCCCTCGCCTGCTGTGCCGGCTCGCCAGTGGCGAGACGATGGCGCTCATCTCCGACGCGGGAACGCCGCTCGTCTCCGATCCTGGCGCTCGGCTGGTACACGCTGCGGCTGACGCGGGTATCACTATCGTCCCGATCCCCGGGCCGTCGGCGCTCGTCACCGCGCTCAGCGCCGCCGGACTTCCGACCGACGCCTTCACCTTCGTTGGCTTTCTGGCACGGAAGGGAAAGGAGCGAGCCGCGCAGTTGGCAATGCTCAGCACCCTACCGCACACCGGCGTACTCTACGAGGCGCCCAACCGCGTCGCCGACACGCTCGATGACCTGGCGGGCGTCATGGGGAATGGGGCGGGGGAGCGGCGTGCGGTGATCGCGCGCGAACTCACCAAGAAGTTCGAGGAGTTCCGCCGAGGGACGGTCGCCGAGCTGGCGGCGTCGGCGCGCGAGGTCCCGCCGCGCGGCGAAGTGGTGATCCTCATCGAGGGACGCGGGGAAGTGGCGGTCGACGAAGCGGTGCTGCGCGAGTCGGCGCAGCTGTTGCGGCGCGAGGGGGCGACGACCAAGGAGATCGTTCGCTCGCTGGTGGACCGGCATGGAGCTCCACGCAATCTGGCCTATCGTTTAGCACAGGACGCATGATCCGCTTTCGTCGTCTGGTTCGGTTTCGCCGAGTTGTCGCGCCCGTCCTCTTCCTGTCCCTCACCGGCTTCGCACCGTCCTCGGCCACGCGGCTGGGGATCGCTCGCCTGCAGTATGATGGCGGCGGCGATTGGTATGCGAATCCCTCGAGCCTCCCCAACCTGCTGAAGGCGATCAACGAGCGGACGACGTTGCGGGTGGAGCCGACCGAGGGGCGCGTGACGCTCGGCGACGACCGGCTGTACGATTTCGCGTTCCTGCACATGACCGGGCACGGCACGGTGAAGTTCTCCGACCAGGACGTGGCGCGACTGCGCGACTGGATCCTGCGCGGGGGCTTTCTGCATGTCGACGACAACTACGGGCTCGACGAGAGCTTCCGGAAGGAAATCGCGCGCGTCTTTCCCGACCGCCCGCTGGTCGACGTGCCATTGTCGCACCCCATCTATCACGTGGTGTATGACTTCCCCAAGGGGGTCCCCAAGATCCACGAGCACGACGGCAAGCCGGCTCGGGGGTACGGGATCTTCATTGGTGATCGCCTCGCGGTGTACTACACGAGCGAGAGCGACATCGGGAACGGGTGGGAAGACGTGGGCACCTACAGCGATCCACCGGAGCTGCATGAGGCGGCACTGCGCATGGGCGTGAATCTCTTCGTGTACGCGGTCACCAGCCGTCCCGTCTCATGACTCTTTTTGACCTGGTCGAGCGCGAGCGCCGCGGCGTCGCGCGACAGTTGACGGCGGGGGGCGTGGCGCTCGTCCTCGCCGGTGCGCTGGTCGTCCTGCTGGCGGCGACGCTGACGTTAGGCGACAGCCGCTGGCTTTCTCTGCCACGCATCACGCCGTTTGCCGGATGGGCCATCGCCCTCGCGGCGGCGGCCGGCCTCGCGCGCTGGGTGCGTGGGCGACTCACCGACGAAACGTCGGTGGCGCGCATTGCCAAGGCGGTGGAAGACGAGCGGCGACTGCGCTCCGGATCGGTGCGCGGGGCGCTGGAGGTGGCCGACGCCGGCGTGCTCGGGCGACTCAACGCCGAGCAGGTGGCCGGGCGCCTGGCGGGATTTGGCGAACCGGCGCTGGCGCCGGGGCTTCGCCGGAGCGTGGCGCGGCGCGCCGCTGGAGGACTCGGCGTCGCGGCGGTCGGCATTCTCGGGTTGGTCACGGCGGCGTCGGCGGCTCCCGATGGGTGGCGCGCGCTGCTGCATCCGGTGCGGGCGTGGAACGGGACGCTGCTTGGCGGCGTGACGCTCAGTGAAGCGCCCCGCTCAGTGCTGCGCGGCGAGAAGGTGCGGCTGACGGTGCGGGCGCCGGGCCGGCACATGGTGACGGTGGCTCAGCGGGTGACCGGGAGTTCGTGGCGCACCAGTGCACTCGCGCTCACGGGTGACTCGGCGGTGGTGATGCTCGGCCCCCTCGATGCCGACCTGGCGATCTACGCGACCGACGGGCGCAGCACGAGTGACACGATGGCGGTGCGCGTGGTCGATCGCCCGTTCATCGGCGACGTGACGGTCAAGGCGCAGTTCCCCGCGTACCTCGGCCGCAAGGCGGAGTCGATCCCGCTAGGTGAGCCGGTGCGCATTCCGCGCGGCACGGTCCTGGAGATCGACGGGCACTCGTCGAGCGAGCTGGTGTCGGTCACGCTCGCCGGGGCTGGCACGAGCGCGGCCCTCGACGTTGCGGCGCGCAGCTTCAGCGGACGCTTGCAGCCGACGGTCGGCGGAACGTTCACCTGGTCGGCCAAGGGGCAGAACGGGGCGATCGAGGACCTGCCCCCGGCGCTGCAGCTCGAGGTGCAGCCCGATTCGGCCCCCCGGGTGGAGATCCTCGCGCCGGGGCGCGACACCCTGGTGATGGCCCGCGACACGATCGGCGTATCGGTGCTCGCCACCGACGATCATGGGCTGTCGACGGCGGCGCTGCGGGTGACGATCACCAACGCCCGCGGCGAGGTGCGCTCGTCGGTGATGCGCCCGTTAGGCAAGGCCGAGGGGGAGCAGTTCCAGGGACAGCTCGCGCTCAGCATGTCGTTGCTCACGCCAGGCGACGCGATGAAGCTGGTGGCGGTGGCCACCGACGCGTCGCCGTGGCGCCAGGCGGGCGAGAGCCCGACGATCACCCTGCGCCTCCCCAGCGTGAGCGAGCAGCGCGAGGCGATGCGCAACGCCGCCGATTCGGCGGTGGCGCAGGCGCAAGCGACGGCCAACGCGCAAAAGCAGCTCAACCAGCGCACCGCCGACGCCGCCAAGGCGCGCCAGCCCAAGGGCAGCAAGGAGGCCATGTCGTACGAGGCGGCCGAGCAAGCCAAGCAGCTCGCCAAGGAACAGCGGCAGCTTGCCGATCGCATGCAGCAGATGCAGCAGATGGCCAAGAACATGGAGCAGCAGCTCAAGCAGACCGGGGCGCTCGACAGCGCGTTGCAGGAGCGGCTGCGCGAGGCCCAGAAGCTGCTGCGCGATGCGCTGACGCCCGAGCTGCAGGAAAAGCTGCGCAAGCTGGAGCAGGCGTCGCAGAACATGTCGCCCGAGGATTCGCGCAAGGCGATGCAGGACCTCGCCGATCAGCAGCGGAAGCTGCGCGAGCAACTCGAGAAGAGTGTCGAGATGCTCAAGCGCGCCGCGCTCGAGGGGCAGATGCAGACGCTCAAGGATGAAGCCAAGGACCTGGCCAAGAAGCAGCGCGAGCTCGTGGACTCGCTGCGCAAGGCCGACCAGCAGGACGAGAAGACCGCCGCCGAGAAGCTGACCAAGGAGCTGTCGGAGCGCGCCAAGAACCTGCAGGAGGACGTGAAGCAGCTGCAAGAACGCCTCAAGAAGGACAAGGCAGAGGCGGGGGCCGATCGCGTCAAGGAAGCGAACGACAAGATCGACGAATCGCTGGAGAAGCTGCAGCAGGCCATGCGCGAGCAGGGGCAGAAGCAGCAGGGACAGAAGGGGGAGAAGCAGGAAGGGCAGCCCGGTCAGCAGGGGCAGCAGCAGTCCGGCGAGAAGCAGGGACAGCAGGGACAGCAGGGACAGAAGCAGCAGGGCGGTGAGAAACAGCAAGGCGGGGAAAAGCAGCAAGGGGGCGAGAAGCAGCAGGGGGGCGAGAAGCAGCAAGGCCAGAGCGCCCAGCAGGGGCAGCCCGGCCAGTCGTCCAACGATCCCAAGCAGCAGGGGCAGAGCCAGCAGGGCCAGGGGCAGAAGGGAGGCCAGGCGGGCAACCAGCAGGGGAACGAGGCCTCCGCCGAGCAGGCCGCGAAGGCGATGGAGGAGGCCGCCAACGAACTTGGGAAGGCGCGCGAGCAACAGGTGAGCGAGTGGAAGAAGGAGCTCACCGGCGAGATGGATCGGTCGATCCAGGAGATGTTGCAGCTGGCGCGCGAGCAGGACAACCTGGAGCAGCAGGCGCGCAACGGGACGTCCCCCAGCGAGCTGCGCTCGCAGCAGAGCGCCTTGCAGCAGGGGGTCGACAAGACCCTGCAGCGCCTGCAGCAGGCGGGGACCAAGTCGAACCTGCTGTCGCAGCGTTCGCTGCGCATGATGGCCGATGCCCGCCGCAAGGTGGAGGAGGCGACGTCGCAGACGCAGCGCGCGCAGACGGGCCAGCAGATGGCGAGCGCGATGCGCGAAGCCGGCGAGTCGCTGAACCAGGCGGGAGCGTCGCTCGTGCGCGACCGGGAGCGGACGCAGAACAGCGAGTCGGCCACCGGTTTTGCCGAGATGCTCGAGCAGCTGCAACAGATGACCAAGCAGCAGCAGGCGCTCAACTCGGCGGCGCAGGACCTCATGCCAAAGCCCGGGAGCAAGATGGACGGGCAGGGGCAGAACTCCGCGCGCGAACTGGCCAAGCAGCAGCGCGAAGTGGCGGCCAAGCTCGAGGAGCAGGGCGATCGCGACGAAACCGGGCGTTCGGACGAGATGGCGCGCGAGGCGCGGCAGATCGCCCAGCAGCTGGAGTCGGCGAACCTCGATGCGGCGGTGCTGGAGCGCCAACAGCGCCTGTTCCGCAAGATGCTCGACGCCGGTCGACTGCTCGAAGAGGATCAGCGCGAAGACACGGGGAAGCGCGAAGCGAAGTCGTGGACCGGGACGGAGACGTTCACGCCGCAGGGGACCTCCGCCAGCGGCAAGGGAGCGTCGAAGTTCACCCCGCCCACCTGGAACGAGTTGCGCGGCCTGACGCCGGAAGAGCGGCGGCTGGTGCTGGAGTACTTCAAGCGAATCAATGCGAAACCGTAGAGGCGGACGGGAGACGGGAGACGGGAGACGGGAGGTACCTCGGCGCGTGCGCCAGCGAGTCGCGTCCATCGTCCTGTCGTCTGCCGTCCTCCTGTTGTCCCCTGCTGCCAATCAGCTCACGGCGCAGGCGGGGAATCCGCCGGTGCAGTCGCCGTTGGTGCGCGCACTGGATCTCGAGGGGGCGGGGAAGTGCCGCGAGGCGATTCCGCTCTATCGGCAGGCGCTCGAGGGGACCGAGGATCCGGTCGGGACGGTGCTGGGGTTGGAGCGGTGCTACGCGATGGTCGGCGGAAGCGAAGCGATCCTCCCGCTGGTGGATTCGCTCCTGGCGCGGCGCCCGCGCGACCCGATGCTGCGCACCGTGCAGCTGCGCACCCTCATCAGCACGCGGCGTGATCGTGAGGCCGAGGGGGCGTTCAACCAGTGGATCGCCGTCTCTCCGCGTGACGCGGCGCCGTTTCGCGAGTATGCGCGCCTGCTGCTCGATGCCGGACGCGCGTCGGCGGCCGACACGGTGCTGCGGGGTGCGGTGCAGGTGTTAGGCGGGACGCGTGACCTGGCGGCCGAGTTTGCACAGATGCAGGCCGCGCTTGGGCTGTGGCTGCCGTCGGCACGCAGTTGGCGTGAGGCGAGCGATGTGATGCCGTACATGGAGCAGGCGGCGGTCTTCGCGCTGCTCCCGGCGCCCGACTCGCTGCGCGACAGCGTGCGGGCGGTGTTCGCCGCGTCCCCGGTCGCGCTCGCGCCGCGTCGCATTCTGGCGTCGCTCGAGACGCGCTGGCGTTCGGCGCGCGAAGGGTGGCTGGTGCTGTCGCAGGTGCCGCCGAACGATTCCGCGGTGCAAGCGTGGATCGAGTTTGCCGCGGAGTCCGAGGGCAACGAGGCGTGGCTCACGGCGCGGGACGCGTATGTTGCCGCGGCGGCACGTCGTCCGCGCGAACACGGGTTGCTGGTGCGGGCGGCAACGGCGGCGCTCAATGGGGGCGAGCCCACGTCGGCGCTGACGATCCTGGAGCCGCTCGCGACCTCCGCGGATTCGGCGGAGGCGGGGGCCGTCGGGGTGCTGCAGGTGAGGGCCCTGGCGGCGCTGGGGCGCGCGCCAGCGATCGAGGCGTTGTTGGCCCAACGCAGCGCGCAGTTGGGGCCCGAGGGGGTTCGTCAGGCGCAACGGGCGCTGGCGTGGGCGTGGATCCGGAGCGGCAACCTTCCCAAGGCGCGGGCCGCACTTGCGGCTGGCGGTGGCGGGACGGAGGAGGACGAGCGCGTGGAAGCGTGGCTCGCCCTCTACGAAGGGGACCTCAAGACGGCGCGCACTGGATTGCGGCGCACCGACGAGACGTCACGCGACGTGGTGACGGCGATGGCGCTCCTCTCGCGTACGCGGGCCGAGCAGGCGCCGGCGGTGGGGGAGGCGTTCCTGGCCCTCGCTAGGGGAGATACGGTCGCCGCGGCCAGGCAGTTCGAGGCGACCGCCGGCGTGCTCACCGATGCAACGCCCTTCGTGTTGCTGCTGGCGGCGAGGCTGTCGCTCGCGGCTGGCGACTCGACGCACGCGACGTCGTTGTGGCAGCAGTTGGTGGACCGGCATGCCGACGCTCCGGAGGCGGCGGAGGCTGAGCTGGATTGGGCGCGCCTGCTGCGACGCCGGGGCGATGCGACGGCGGCGGTGGCGCACCTGGAGCACCTGATCCTGACGTATCCGCAGAGTGCGTTGGTACCGCAAGCGCGTCGTGAGCTGGAGCTGGCCCGCGGGACCGTGCCGCCGGCGCGCGGGTAGCGGCGATGTTCGCGATGAGTGTCGAGTCGATCCCGGGTGTGAGATGCGGGGGGCCCCCCCCGAAACAGAATCTCGCCCTCTCCTCACGTTTCTCCGTCATCATTTCCTTGCTGTCGTCATCCTTTTCGCTGCGCGCCCTCACGCGCCTCGCCGCCGCCGCCCTCCTGCTCGGCGCCGTCGCGCTCACGCCCGCCATCGCCCTCGCGCAGCACCTCCTCGTCCCCATGGACGACGACCAGGCCAATCACCTCAAGGCCTACGGCCTCACCTTCAACGCCCTGCGCGACGGCAACAAGGCGGAGTGGTTCATCAACTATCGCGGGGGAGCATTCCTCCTCCCCGATCTGTCGGAACTGAAGAAGCGCGCGACGCTCGATGGCGTCACCTTCGAGGTCGTCGACAATGGACGACTCGGGGCCATTCGCGCCGAGATCGCCGCCAACAACATGGACGCGATCTCGCTGGAGCGAGCCCCCAAGGTCGCGATCTACAAGCCGGCCAAGTCGCCGCCGTGGGACGATGCCGTCACGCTGGCCCTCCAGTACGCGGGGATCGAATTCGCCTCCGTGTACGATGAAGAGGTGGTGGCGGGCGATCTCTCGAAGTACGACTGGTTGCACCTGCACCACGAGGACTTCACGGGGCAGCAGAACAAGCTCTACCTCGGCTTTCGCGATACGCCGTGGTTCATCGAGCAGCGAGAGCGCGCCCTGGCGAGCGCCCGCAAACTGGGCTTTGCCAACATCCCGGCGATGAAGAAGCAGGTGGCCGAGCGCATGCGGCAGTTCGTGGAGCGCGGCGGCTTCCTCTTCGCGATGTGCGGCGCCACCGAGACCTTGTCGCTGGCGATCCCGGCGCACCAGACCGACATCGCCGGCCCGTTCGCCGACGGCACACCGGTCGATGAATCGGCCGATAGCAAGCTCGATTGGGATCGCTCCTTTGCCTTCAAGGATGTGCACCTCGAGCCGTCGCCCTTCGTGAATTCGATGAGCGACATCGACGGCCACCAGGTGAATGTGCCAGGGCGCCGGCAGCCGCTGGGGCAGTTCTCGCTCTTCCAGTTCTCGGCCAAGTTCGATCCCGTCTCGTCGATGCTCGTGCAGAACCATCGCACCGTCATCCCCGACTACTACGGCGTGACCACATCGTTCACCAAGGGGACGATCAAGCAGGGCGTTACCGTGTTGGCGCAGGAGGAGGGGGCGCCGTGGGCCAAGTACATCCACGGCGACTACGGCAAGGGTTCGTGGACGTACCTTGGCGGGC
Source organism: uncultured Gemmatimonadaceae bacterium (assembly GCA_964560345.1). Lineage (GTDB taxonomy): Bacteria > Gemmatimonadota > Gemmatimonadetes > Gemmatimonadales > Gemmatimonadaceae > SCN-70-22. Next base: position 293 of record CAZLLP010000148.1, on the reverse strand, counting down.
ACGACCCGGAAGATCCGCAGCACAACATCGGCGCGGCGCCGACCGACCTCTCGCTGCATCCGACGTCGCCGGGCTATCGGCTCATTCTCAACAACGTGCTGTTTCCGGCGGCGAAGAAGAAACCGCTCAAGACGTAGACGAGAGACGGGAGACGGGGGACGGGAGTGCAAACGGCGCCGTGCGGCGCCGTTTGCTTTGCTTGTGCCAGGTTGGAGGGTACTGCGATGTGGGCGGTTACCGAGCGTTGGCCGGCGCGCAAGGCGCGCCGGCACTCCCGTCTCCCGTCTCCCGTC
>CAZLLP010000147.1:0-14892 GCA_964560345.1 uncultured Gemmatimonadaceae bacterium | reverse complement strand
CCGCGATCCCGGGATCGGGATGACGGCGGGGAGGATGGAGCGCATCTTGGACCCGTTCTTCTCGACAAAGTTCACCGGGCGCGGGCTGGGACTGGCCGCCACGTTAGGCATCGTGCGCGGGCACCGCGGGACGATCACGGTGGACAGCACCCCGGGACACGGGACGACGTTCCGCGTCCTCTTCCCCGTGGCCGCGCCGTCGCTCCCGGTGGGGACGCGCACTCCCGAGTCGACCGTCGACGTGCAGGGGAACGGCCTGGTGCTGCTGGTGGACGACGACCCGACGGTGTGCGACGTGGCGCGGGCGATGCTCGAGCGCCGCGGCTACGAGGTCCGCGTGGCCTCTGACGGGGTGGAGGGGCTCGAGGCCTACCGCCGCGAGCGCGACGCCGTGCAGCTGGCGGTGATCGACCTGACGATGCCGCGCATGGGGGGCGAGGAGCTGGTGGCGGCCATTCGCGCGTTGGACACGGAGCTCCCGATCGTCCTGATGTCGGGCTTCAGCCAGAGCGAAGTCTCTGGCCGCTTCGCGCCGGGCTTTGTGACGGCGTGCATTCAGAAGCCGTTTCGGGTCGAGGAACTCGATTCGGTTCTGGTTGCTGCGCTGGACGCGTAGAAGACGGGAAGACGAGAAGACGAGGTAGGTCAACTACAAAAGCTTGACACGGAGGTTCACGGAGGGATCACAGAGGTTCACAGAGGACTTCGGCGAGCGCGCCGGTTTCCTCCGTGAACCTCTGTGTAACCTCTGTGAACCTCCGTGTATGGCTTTTCGCTTTTGACCTTTCTCGTCTTCTCGTCTTCTCGTCTTCCCGTCTTCCGCCTCAGCGCAGCTGAAACGTCGCTCGCACCACCGCCGTCACGTCCTTCTCGATGCTCGAGACGTCGTTGACGCCGTAGTCGCTGATCTCGGTCGAGAAGCGCGGGGTGATCTGGAAGACGCCCATGCGGGCGTCGCGCACGGCGCCCACGCGAACGCCGGTGCTCTTGGCAATCGCCTCGGCGCGCTGCTTGGCGTCGCGGGTGGCGTCCTCGAGGAGTCCGGCTCGCACGTCGGCAAGCTTCGTGTAGAGGTACTCCGGTGACGACGCCTGCAGCGGGACGCCGTCGGCGATGAGGGAGCTGGCGCGCTGCGAGACGCGGGTGATGCCGTCGACGTCGCGGCTGCGGATCTCGAACGCTTGCGAGAGGCGCGTGGCGATGATCCGCCCGGTCTCGCGTCCGTCGGGGAGCGTTTCGGAGATGCCCGATGCCTCCACCGGCTTCACGGTCAGCAGCGAGTCGGCCACCCCCTCGGCCTTGAGGAACTCGCGCACGCGCTCCGTGCCGCGGGTGAGTTCCTGCGACGCCGCTTGCATGGACGCCGACTGGACGGAGACCGTCAGGCGCCAGACGACGAAGTCGGAGCGAATGGGGCGGCGCGCCGAGCCGGTGACGGTCACTTCCTCATTGCCGCGGCGGATGTCCCGCAGGGCGCCGGAGACGAAGAAGAGGCCGAGCGCGATGCTGAGGCCCAGGGCGGCGAAGCCGTAGAGGAACTGCGATTTGCGGTCATCCATGGGGGGGCCGATGACGGGAAGACGGGAAGACGGGAAGACGAGTGACTGCTCTTACACTGCACGCGCGGAGATGGGTTCGAACAGCTCAACGGGGTGTTCAACACGCTGGTCCAGACTTCCACTTCCTCGACGCTCCATCGCTGGCTCGCGAGGGCACCGCGCCTACTTCAGCGCTTGCCGCAGATCCTCCACCAAGTCGGCGGCGTTTTCGAGGCCGACGGAGAGGCGGAGGAGGTTGTCGGGGGTGGGCGATTCGGGGCCCTCGACCGACTTGCGATGTTCGACCAGGCTCTCCACGCCCCCTAACGAGGTGGCCTGGGTGAAGATCTTGAGGCGGCCGGCCACGGCCATGGCGTCGGCGGCAGTCCCGGTCACCTGCAACGAGACCATCCCGCCGAACAGTTGCATCTGCCGGGCGGCGATGGCGTGCCCCGGGTGCGTGGGGAGGCCGGGGTAATGCGCCGCCTCGACGCGCGGATGCGTCGCGAGAAACGCCGCGACCTGCTCCGCGTTGTGCGTGTGCTGGCGCAAGCGGCACGGGAGCGAGGCGATGCCGCGGTGCACGAGCCAGCAGTCGAAGGGAGCGGCGACGGAGCCCACCGAGCTCTGGACCAGGCGGATGCGCTCCCACAGGTCGTCGGCGCGCGCCGTCACCAGCGCACCGCTCAGCGTGTCGGAGTGGCCGCCGTAGTACTTGGTGGTGGAGTACATCACCAGGTCGGCGCCTAACGCGATGCACTGCTGGCCGACGGCGGTGGCCCAGGTGTTGTCCACCGCGAGACGCGCCCCGGCGCCGTGCGCGATCGCGGCGCAGCCGGCAATGTCGGTGACGGCCATCGTCGGGTTGGACGGCGTCTCGATCCAGAGGAGCGTCGTGCGCGGACGCACCGTCGCGCGCACCGCGTCCAGGTCGGTGGTGTCGACGATCGAGTACTCCAGCCCCCAGCGCGAGAAGACCTGCGCCAGCAGCTTCTTGGTCCCGTAGTAGACAGCGCTCGGACAGATCACATGGTCGCCCGGGGCGAGCGACTGCAACACCGCCGCGACCGCCGCCTGCCCCGAGGAGAAGGCCGCGGCGTCGGCGCCGCCGTCGAGCGCGGCCAGCGCGGTCTCGAGCGCCGACCGGTTGGGGGTGCGCTCCCGCGAATAGATGTAGCCGCTGGGATACGTCCCGTCGGTGGCCCGCAGGAACGTCGTCGACAGGTGCAACGGCTCGGCGACCGCCCCGGTGGTGCGATCGGGGGAGTGACCGGCGTGGACGGCGACCGTGTCCTGATGCATGGCGTGCCTCGCGTCGTGCGACATGGGAGCTGGGCGGGTGGCGGCGGGACGAGACGTCGTGCTACGGGCGGCGCGGGGCGGCGGGACCGGGTTGGCCCCCCGGCTTCCACTCCGGCTTTGGACCATCGGCCAGCAGGCGCACCGCGCGCGCCGCCGCGTCGATCACCTGCGCCATGTGCCCGGCATCGGCGTGCGCGGCATCGTCCGTGCGCCGGTGATAGTCGGTGTGCAGGTTGAACGACGACAGTGTGTGCGCCGGAATACCGAGTCGCGCAAAGGCGATGTTGTCGCTGCGCATGAAGAAGTTCTGCTCGGGGCGCTTGTCGGGGACGAGCGGGATCCCGGCGGCGGCGAGCGCCTCACCCATCGTCGAACGTTCGTAGCCGGTGAGCCACCCCTTCCCGCGCCCGCCGGCCAGCGAATCGGGGCGACCGATCATCTCGATCTCCAGGTTGGCGACGGTCTGGTTGAGCGGGTGCACCGGATGCTGGATATACCAGCGCGTGCCTAACAAGCCGACCTCCTCGCCCGTGGTGGCGGCAAAGATGATCGTACGCCTGGGACGCGGCCCGGCGGCGAGGACGCGCGCAATCTCGAGCACGGCGATCGTCCCCGACGCGTCGTCATCGGCGCCGTTGAAGACCGAGTCGCCGTCCACGGCGGTGGTCGTGCCGAGGTGATCGTAGTGCGCATCGACCAAAATCGCCTCGCCCGCCAGCGCGGGGTCACTGCCGCGCATGATGCCGACCATGTTCACGCCGGTAAGGCGCCGCGCCGCGGGAATCGTATCCAGCGCGGCGAACGACGCGGCCAGTGCGGGAACGGTGCGCGTCTGGCTCCCCATGGTGCGTTGCACCTGGAAGAGCGGGACGCGCTGGAAGAAGCCCGAGTCCCCCGCCGGGGTGAGCCCGATGCGTTGCATCTGCTCGCCGATCATCCGCGCCGCGCGGGCGGACCCGGGGGCGCCGGTCATGCGGCCCGCCATCGAGTCGTGCGAGAGTGCGGTGAGCAGCGCCAGCACGTAGGCCGAGTCGACGGTGGTGCTGCGAAACGGCGTCGCGCCGCTCCGGGCGATGGTGGCCGAACGCGAGCAGGCGGAAAGCGTGGCCACGGCGGAAACGAGCACGAACGTGAGAACGCGCGTGCGTGAGGCGCGATGGAAAAGTCGGGGCATGTCGAGATCGTGGTGACGTGAGGGCCCGAGCGCGGGCTGGCTACCGGAACCTCGCGAGGCGGGGGGGCGGGCGCAATCTCCGGCGGCGCGCGAACCTGGGCCTTCAAAAACAGGACACAGAGGTTCACAGAGGATTCACAGAGGTTCACAGCGGAAAGCTCTGGCGGAGTGCGGTGCGCAGCGGTTCACCGGGCGCGACAACCTCCGTGTACCTCTGTGTTACCTCTGTGAACCTCCGTGTCGAGCTTTTCGATCCGCAGGTCGAGCGTTCGCGCGCGTCCGTCGAGACTTCCCGAAGCCCGAATCCAACGCTGGAGCTACCCGCGCGTCACGAGCAGCATGACGTCGTACAACGCGTGCGTCCACGCCGTGATGCCGAAGCCGCGCACGATGTAGAGGGCGCTGAAGGCCACGCCGGCAATGGCGCGAAAGGCGAAGCTTCCCAGTTCGAGGCGGTCACCGAACGGACCGATATAGTGGAAGGCCGAGAAGATCAGCGCGGCGGTGAGCGTGGCGAAGATCCCGGAGGCGACCGGGCCCCAGCCGAAGAGCTTCTTCGCCCCCCACAGCAGGACCGAGACGAGGATCACGCGGAAGAGCAGCTCCTCGTACAGTCCCGCCCCTAACGAGACCATGAAGGCGGTGGGCCACCCCATGCCGTCGAGCGCTCCCAACGCGAGCCCGGTCCCCTGCCCGCCCCCCACCAGCGCTCCCACGAGCTGCGCGGTGAGCAGGCCGACGACGGTGCCGAAGATCGCCGCCAGCACCACCGACTCGAGCAGCATGCCGATGAAGGTCGATCCCTTGAGACCACCCGGCGAGCGGCGCACGTCGCGCACGATGAAGGCGAGCATCGCCCCCACCAGCACCACGCCGAAGACGAGCTGCCCGCGCGCCCCGAGCACTGCCTGGAACGCCGACTTGAGCAGGACGTCGGCGCCGTTGCGCATCCCGTTGGCGTCCTGCGAAAGCGCCGACGCCAGCGCCTCGTACAACACGAGGAGCGGGAGCGCGAAGGTGAGCGAGTAACGCGGCGAGCGGCTCTCGTACCAATACCCCTTCCGCTTGGCGGGGAGGGTGGCGTGCGGAGCGGCGAGGGGCGATGCGGCGGCCATGATGGAATGTACGCGGGTGGGGCGTGCGCGTTTCACCTCACCGCTGCCGATCTGCGTCGGAACGCTGGACAGCGAGCGGGGTGCCGTGGCGGCATGGGAGGTCGTGTGCGACGGGGAGTCGCACAGAAGCCTATCGCACGACGAGCATTCCGGGGCGTCTGCAGCCTGCGCGCCGATGGGTCGCGATCCCGGCGGCGGACTGACCGGCGGACCGAGCGCAGCGAATAGGGCACACAGCCCACCGCGCGACGCGTGGTCAGCGCCTCGCGTCGGTTTCGGGGGACCGCGCGGTGTCCACGGCGCAGCGCGCGACGCTTGCGGGACAGCGCGCAGCGCCGACGATCCACCGCCCGTAGCAATGGACCTACCGCGCTGTTGGAGTGGACTACAGCGCCTCGCTGCCGATCGACGCGTCGATTCTCTCGGAGTGGCGCGCGGCGCGCACGGACGTTCTCGCGACGCCAGCGGAACGTTGCGCGGCACAATCGGACGAGCGCGCACTAACGCCGAACAGCCGCACACGACGGACCAGTCACCGCGCGCCCTCGACGGTCGACCGCGCGTGCGCGTCGAGCGACCGCGCGCGACGGACGAACCACCGCGCATTGCCTCCGAGGTGCAACGCACGAGCGTCGGGACACAACGCGATCTGTGCGAACGCCGGCGCAGCTGTTCCGGACGACCGCGCGCCAGAATCGAATGATCACGCAGGAGTATCGGACGACACGACGCGATCGGCGAACGACGGCGCAGGTGTATCGGAGCACGCCGCGCGCCCGACGAACGACGGCGCGGGTGTATCGGAGCACGCAGCGCGCGCGACGAACGACGACGCAGGAGCATCGGAGGACGCGGCGCGCACGGCGGACGTCTGCGCAACTGTATCGGAGGACGCGGCGCGCTCGACGGGCGACCGCGCAGGAGTATCGAAAGACGCGACGCGCTCGGCGGACGACGGGGCGATCACGTCGGGGGAAAGCGCAACAGTCGCGAGCCCTGATGCGACTTCGGCGGACGATCGTGCGATCGTCTCGCCGTTCGCCGCGAGATCATTGAACGACGACGCCCGAGGGTGGCAACACGGTTCGGGCTCCGTGGAGCGCGACTCCGATCGACGGGATCGCATCGTCGCTCGTTCGGGCGACATGCGTTACGCGACGGTCGAAGAGGTCATGCGTCGGCCTGACGCAGCGTGGGGCGCGCTGGGACCGTCAGAATGTCTGTGTGTGAGCCAAAACTTTGGGAAAGAGAGGCAGTTATGGCGCGACGGAAGAAGCCGGCAGCGGACGACGGTCCGGTGCTGCAGGGGGAGCTCACGCAGCACTTGGGCTAACCGGAGGGCGCGGGACGCGCCGCGGATGGCCATGCGCGCTACGGCACGACGCCCAAGACGATCACGACCGACACCGTCACGCTCGCGCTGGCGCTCCCCCGCGATCGGCAGCGCTCGTTCACACCGCAATTCGTGCCGAAGGGGGTGCGTCGCTTGCCGGGCTTCGACGAGACGTTCCACGCGCTTTACGCGCGCGGGCTCACCGTGCGCGAGCTGCAGGCGTACTTCGAGAAGCGCTATCAAGCGCCGGTCTCGCCCGATCTGATCAGCACCGTGATAGCCGAATTGCTGGAGGGGGTGCAGACGTGGAAGGCGCGTCCAGTGGAGCCGCGGTACATCGCCGTGGCGTTCGATGCCCTGCGGGTGTAGATACGCGATGAGGGGGTGGTCCAGAATTAGGGGGCCAACCTGGCGTTAGGCGTGCAGCCGGGCGGGGTGAAGGATTTCCTCGGCTTGTGGATCGCGCAGACCTAAGGCGCGGCGCTCTGGGAGCGGCACCTCGAGCGCATCGCGCCGGCCCTCGCGTATCCGCTCGCCGTGCGTCGGGTCGTCTACACGACGAATGCCAACGAGCGCTTGAACAGCCAGCTCCGCAAGCCGCTCAAGGCCAGGGGGCACTTCCCGAACGACGAGCCGGCGGCCAAGCTCCTGTATCTCGCGCTGCGGAACATCCAGAAGACCTGACATGCCAAACCCGCGCAGCAATGGCGTGCCACGCTGCCGCACTTGAAGCTCCTGTTCGGCGCCCGCGTCCCGAGCGTGTGTTGACGGACATGCAGCTGCAACGGCGAATACACAAGTATCGGACACGCCCCACTCGCATCTCCGCCACACACGCCCACGGTACCGGACGTCGCCTGCTCTAGAAGAAGGACGCAACGACTTCCGGACCGATGCTTCGGGTCACCGGCGTGCGACAGGTCCATTTGCCAAACATCTCCGCACGCGGGGCTGACGCACCCAGATACGGCACCGCAGAGTCCGGCATCGCACCCAAGGCGCGAGGCGATCCCGCGACGGGGGACCATCGAGGCCATTCTCATCTCACGATCCACAGGCTTCCATCGCTAGCAGTCATCCGATGAATGACTGCGACCGTCGAGCGACGTGCTCCACAAAGCATTGTCGTCGGCAGGATCCACTTCGAGGAAGGACCTCGCGCAGCCAGAGCGGAATGACCGACGCTCACGAGCCGGATAGATCGCAAATCCGCTGGAAGCGGCTTCATCACCCCGCTCATCCTGACATGTATCACTTGGAACCGTCCGCGTGATCCTCTGCGCCGGCAACAACGGGGTGCCCGCCCCTCGCATCCCCCTGCCATCCAACCGGCCACCGCACGCCTGCGGGTCAAGTCACCAGCAGCGAACGCCCTCTCGGACTCCCGCTAGTGATAGACCAATGGCCCAAGCTCCGTCGCAATCTGACTGAGTCTCGAGAATGCGTACTCACGTGCACCAGACGCTCCCGTTCTTACGCCGTAGAGAACGCCCATAGGTATTCGATTCTGCGGCGCAAGAACAAGCGGAAACCAAAAGACGGGACTACCGCTATCGCCTAGATCCGCCCACGCCTGCACGATGTCCGAGCACAACACAGAGAAACCGATCCCAGCGACGTTTACGCAAGACTCGACTACGCTTCCCTGCGTAGTGCCAGACGTCCGCCCGACCTTGTAGATGTTCTGAAGTCCTACATAGGGTTCATTGCCGAGGGGATCGATCACCGTAAGCCATGATGCAAAGGTTAAGGATCCCGCCGAACCCGTGCCCACATTTGTCGTCTTCGCCACCTGAGAAGGAGCAGCGATGCCCGTCGCGTATAACACAAGAGCGGCGTCGCTGCGGCGACAGGTCGACACGGAGCACCCTGGATCCGAGACCGTCCACGGAGGGTCCACGGCAACCTGCCCGACGAGATTTGCACCGCTCGCGGTGTTCTGGTAAATGCTGAAGCCGATCGCGTTTCCGTCGCGATTGCCGACGCAATGACTGTTCGTCAGCAAGTATCGCTGCCCGTTCAGCCACACATTGTACCCCAGGGAGCATATCGGACTGGCTAAGTGCGGTGCCCATACCTGAACGCCACCTCCGGTGGGGCGAAACCGATCACGCACACTCGCTGCCGCCTGCATTCGCTCGCGTTGCACGACCTCGACCGCAGCCAATGGTATCCCGGCGGATGCGAGTCGCAGCATGACCGCCTGAGTTCGGCTCAGCTTCTCGACACCGACCGTAAGCCGATTGGTCTTCTCATTTGCGTCCGTGTGTGTGATCTCCTCCATTCCCCGTAGCACCTGGCTAGCGATTGCCTGGTACATCACCAACTCGGAAAAGCGATACCTAGCACGGATCCACCTCACGCGACGCTGACTGCCCCTTTCGTCCACCGCGAGCAATTGATTCTCTTTCAGCACGCCTGCGGCGGCGGCAAGCGCATCAGAAGCGCCAGGTGCGTCGAGCACACTGACCACTAGTGCACCGGAGCTATCGAAATACATCCCACCAAGCGCGCCTGTCGCCTGATCGATCGCAAGTATACGATCTTCCGCGCCGCGCGACGCTCGCATAGCGCCCTGCAAGTTCTCGTGCGTCAAGTCCTGCGCGTCGCGATGCACGACGCTGTCTGGGTGCACGGCAGCGTCGGGACTGCACGCAACGATAGCACCCACTCCGATGAGCACGCCGATCGTTAGTTTCTGCATGTGTTCCTCCATGGCCGGACAGCTCCCTGCGCAGGTTGCCAAGTCGTACGCAAACTGTCAATAGCTAATACCATCTCGTTTGCCTGTCGCGTTCCTACCCTTCCGCTCTCGTCCGCACACCGCGGGCGGCGCGCCTAACTCGATTATAGGAGCCACCACAGCACGCGGGGCCGATTGCGTCCGAATGCTCCGCCTCGCTCTTCCATCAGCGCCTTGTCGCCGAGGTCGCCTGCGCGTTCTATCGGAATGCAAAGAATCTTCCTTTCTTCGCGCTATCCGCCTATTGTTTCTGCGTACGTGTCTCACGGAGGCTTCACTTGTTCAAACACCTTCCAATCGCTGGCGACAGCTTAGCTGTGATCGCCATCCTTGTGATTGCATCGAGCTCGTGCACATCGACGCCAATGGAGATTGCTCGACTGCCGTTGAGCGTACGCATCGAGGCACCTTCCGTCGCGGGGGGTGACTCCGACGTAGTGATGCAGCTCACGATCGACAATGACTCAGATGATACCGTGGCCTTTGTCTCTCGCTCGGACGAGTACGCGGCGCGCATAGTGATCGAAGACGATGCGCGCCGCCTTGTATGGGATAACTACTACATGCGCGTTCGCACCGAACCCAACAGCCTGACAACTCTTCCGGGCGGAGGAAGCCGTACGTTTACAGCGAAGTGGAACCTTCGTAGCAACTCTGGCGTCAGAGTCGCGCCGGGTTTCTACCGCGCTTGGGGTGAGGTCGCTGACGCTTCGACCCCGTACTCTGGACGCGACGGCGGACGCCCGCTCGTGTTGCGCGCCAATTCGATCAGATTCGAGGTTCGCGATTGATATTCTGTTGTCTGTATCAATTGAATCGACGACTTGCGCGATGACATCTGAGGAGGTGTCGGTTTCTGAGACAGCTTAGCTCAATGAACGGCGGGTAGCCGCCGACGGTCGTTCGTGACAACCGAGGGATTCCGGCCGCCGCATCTTCCAGCACTCCGTTGTGATACGATCCTGCAGTCGAAAGCTGAGACCGGAACACCTTACTCGTGCGTGACCTGAGGAAGTGCGACCAGCAAAGTGCAGCCGGGCAGCAATGGCCGCCGTGGTCATCCGATCCATTCCCTTCCTTCTCCGCGCTCCACGAGCGCCCGGTCGCTTGCGGCTAGTCTGTGGATCCCTCCGCGAATCTTGCTTCCGACAGGTTCGCGCTCCTCGCATTGACTCGGACTTGGCACATCCGCCTGCCTTGTTTGGCGCCCTAGAGTCAGCACCGATCGCATAGGCTGCATCACCGTCTTGGCTGACAGCTCTGCTCACCGTGGCACGCTGGCCAGCACAAGCCCTTCAGCCTGTCAAGTTCGGGTCACGAGGCCTTTCACAGTCGGGCAGCACCAAGCGTCAAGTCGCGTGAGCGGGGTCAGCATGGACTGCCGTGCCGATCACCTTCGGGTCGGGTGACCCTGGCGATTCCGGTCGCATGATGGGACTCTTCCTACTTCTCCGCGCCGGTCGGGGCCCGATGTCTCCGTCAGTCCTTCGCCGACCCCTTCGGTCGCGGGCCTAGACGAGCCAATCCGACCGCATCCCGTATCGCGCACACGTCGTCTGGCGATCTTGCACATGGCCGCGCAACTCCGGCCTGCGCCACGCCAATCCGTGAGCGCAATGCCGCGTAGAAGTGTGGCCTAACGGCGGAGGATGATTAGCAGCACAACGTTCGCCTCATTGTTGCAATTGGCGCGCTCGTCCCGCGTATACCATCGCTCGAATCGGCGCAGGATCGCGAAACTCCACAATTGCCCTCGCACCCTTAACGGATAGACGGTCGGACCGCGATTCCACCTGAATCCGCTTCGCGTCCGCGTGGATCGCGCGAGCGAGAAATAGTATCTGCGGAGCTACGGCCGCCTGAGCGGAGTCCTCCCAGATGTAATGCAGTGCGCCCGTGCTGATCCATCGCAAGCCAGCACTCACTTCGTCAAATCCTCCGACTTCCGCGATCCATCGCAATCCTCTCTCGGCATCGTCGTCGATTGAGAGCGCGCTACTGGCAAAGGACATCTCTGACTCGTGAGCGATCGCTCGAGCTGAATCCCTCACTTCTCGGATGCGGTCCATCAGCAGCGGCTGAGCGGCAAAATACGCCTCCTTTCCGATGACGAGCATGAGCAACTGAGTACCGCCGGACTTGCTTCCCAGTTGCTGGGCGAGAGTCTTCGCTCTCGGTCCCGTGGCGCCGATCGCTGCGCGCTCACGAGATGACAACCGCGAGACCACGACGACCGAGAGAAGCAAGACTGTCGCGAGTCGAACTGCAAACCAGCGCGCGTGATTGTCGAAGACGAACACGGGACGCCTCAGGAGTGAGTTGGGAGGGGCAGGCAAGTCAGGATAGCTCAAGCAATGCCGCCGCCCAGAGTCGTACTGGATTCCGCTGGCTCTGAGGCGACGTGCGGCCCCGCCCTATACGCAGGTTCTACAGCCTGTCGGCCAGAATGGTTGGCACCAGTACTCCTGTGCGAACTCACAGTACCCAAAGGTGGGGTCGGAGCACCTTTCATCGTTATAGCAGATAGCAGGGCTTGCTGCACCGGCCGGTTTCGTCACGATGACAACCGATGCAAGTGCAACGATTGTCATGTCCAGCGCCAATCGGAGAGCGCGCGATCTTGAGTCAGCGGACATCATCAGCCTCCATTGAATAGTGTACGGATCCGTCTCCAACGTAGCTTGTCACGCTTGCTCTGCCCCACCCAACATAAACGGCGCTTTCGCGCACTCACTGTCAATTGAACCATCGATCTGCGATTGACGACCGCAACGCCTGGAGTCTCCCCACGACGCCTTCTCGCCTTATTACGCCGCGGGCATTCGCCGTCACGAGAAGGCTCTGCAACGAATCGCCCGAGATCTCGCCTTGGACTAGTAGGTCGCCGATCACGAGAGACGGCGTCACTTGAATGCCGAATCTGCGCGCTGCCAACACGTCCTGCTTCAGCAACTCCCTCGCCTCGGGTCCATCGACGCATGCGTCAAAATCCTGAAGCAGCTTGACTCCCGCCGCTAGAGCAACGTCAGACCACGGTCGATCTCCGAGTACTTCTCGCCACGCATATAGACTGTCATTCACGGGAATGAATCGTCCTTGGCGCGCCGCGCACAACGCAACCAACGCGGCCGTTTCTGCGTGGGGATGGCTCGCCACGAGGGGGAATTGCCGAAACACGATCGCTAGGGAATCTCCGAGATTCGCCCGCAGCTCGCTAAGGGACGAGTTGAACGAGGCACAATACGGACACTCGTAGTCTGAAAACACAACGACCGTAAGCGAAGCTCGAGAAGACCCAACTCGCACGCCTTGTGAACGGAGAGTGGACGCTGACGAGATGTATCTGGGACCAAGATCCTCTTGTTTCGTTCTGTCGTTCCACATTCGCAAGGCGCTCGCGAACGTAAACATCACGGCCGCGAGCGCCGACAATCGAGATAGATGCCGCATACCTGACGCGTCTCGCGATTCCATACTCGCCCTCCGTGGCCCATGATTCTCGGCCTTGTCAATGCGCACAAGGAGTATTGTCACAGAATTCGCCCGCGGAGTTATCGACTTATGTAGGGATCGGCGACCTCATCGAAGCCATCCGAACTCGTCAGCTGCGTGCAGTTTGGCAGTTGAGTGTTGGGGAACATTTGAGAGGAGCGGCACTGCATCGTCTTGCTCCCGATGCACGCACTCTACAAACGGCTCAGCAGTCGCAGGAACATCCCAACTTTCGAGAGCCACGATCGGGGATACCGGGTGAGCCAGACACCTCATGCGCGTGCGCGCAATGCGCAAAGCTGAACATGGGGAGCACAATCAAACGAGGCGAAGAGCTCGCAGAAACCGATGCCGGAGCAGTCGGAAGATTGCAGTTGCCGAGCTGAACTCAGTAGATGAAAAGACGGCCGATCTCGAAAGATCGGCCGTCAGTAATCCGGGAAAGGTCGCGTTAGCTGAGTTCGGTGCGACTAGAGGTTCCCCTCGCAGCCGCGCGGCATGACACTGGCAGGCGCCCCGACCGGACGGCGCGCGTCGCATTCGGGCTGCGGGATCGGCATGACCTTGGCGACGAACATCCCCGGCGTGTCGATCGGCAACTGCCCGAGACGACCCCAGCGACGCATGTCGACCCAGCGCGATCCTTCGAACAGGAGCGACTGGTGCTTCTCGTACGCGATCAGGTCCAGGCCAGCCGCCCCCGTGGGGAGCGCCGCCAGGGGCGGGAGCTTGCCCGACGTGGTGCGGACGATGTTGAGATCGGCCAGCGCCGCCGCCGTGTTCCCCTGCGCCCAGTTGGCCTCGGCCCGCAGGAGGAGGAGCTCCTCGTTGCGGATGATCGCGGCCGGCGAGCTCGGGGTGGGCCAGATGTCGAAGCGGTACTCCGCTGCGATGTTCGTGTTGAGCGGCGGGAAGACTGGCGTCGCCAGCTTGACGAGCTTGCGCGTCACGCGATCGTCAAGCGTCACGCCATCGGCCTGCTTCTGCGCGAGGGTGACGGCCTGCTTGTGCGCGTAGATGAAGTTCTGCTGCACGAACGAGTTGGCGTTGGTCGCGTCACCGGTAGCCGTGGAATAGATGTGCTGCGGGCCGGTGTTGAGCGACGCCAGGGTCGCCGTGGTGGACAGGAACGATTCGCCTAACGCCGTGACGGCCGCCGCATAGCAGGTGTTGCCGCAGCCGAGCGATCCGTAGATCACGTTGGCCTTGGCTGCGATGGCACGGCTGAACTTGAGGAAGTTGGCCGGCGTGTCAAAGCCCGCAAAGCCGGCGTGCATGGCAAACGGGAACGCCGAACCACCAGCCGCCAGCTTGGTCTTCGCCGTGTCCAGCGTGGCGATGATGCGCTGGTAGACCTGCGCACGCGGGACAAACGGCGCCGGAGTGCTGGGCGTGGTCGGGATCTCGGTCGGGACGCCGATCGAGTCACGCGTCTGGATCAAGTAGAGCAGATCCAGCGCGTACCACGTCTTGGCCCACCCTTCCACCGCCGACTTCTGGGCCGCGCTCAGGTTCGAGGCGTTGGCCGCGTCGACGATGGCGAGCGCGTTCTTCATGTTCTGGTAACGCCCGGCCCAGTTGCCGCTGGCGAAACCACCCGGGTCGAGACGCTGGGGGTTGGCCAACCCCACCAGGTAGTTCGACACGTTACGGGCGTCGGTCGTGAAGTAGTTGTATACCTCGCGTCCGAAGATGCCGACGTCGCGGTTGTAGCCCGCGAGCGCGCCACGCTCCGAAACGAGGATACCCGTCGCCAGGAGCTGGATCCCGTTGGGATCCTTCGACAAGGCGTCGACGCTTGGCGCGTTGTAGTTCGGCACGTTGAGCTTGTCGGTGTTGCACCCGACGACGCTGAACGTGAGCGCTCCGAGGAGCGCAATGGACCTCATGCGCATACGATCTCCCATCGAGCGAGTGCTCGCTGAAGTCAGATTGAGTCGGAACGTCATCGGTTAGAAGCCGAAATCGACCGAGAAGAAGAACGAGCGGGTGGGCGGGAACGGCGCGAGGTCGACGAAGCGCACGACGTAGGCACCGCCGTTGTTCACTTCGGGGTCGAAGCCGTTGTAGCCCGAGATGATGAACAGGTTGCGCGCGGCGAGGCTCATGCGCCCCGAACGAGCCCCCGGCACCACCGACCACCAGCTCTGCGGCAGGTCGTACGAGACGTTGATCTCGCGGATCTTGGTGTACGA
>CAZLLP010000146.1:0-14985 GCA_964560345.1 uncultured Gemmatimonadaceae bacterium | reverse complement strand
GGTGATGGGCACGGGGATCGCGCTGAACCTGCTGTTCAATTTTCCGCTTCCGTGGGGCGGGGCGCTAACCGCGCTCGACGTCCTGATCGTGCTCTTCCTGCAGCACAAGGGATTCCGGCTGCTCGAGGCGCTGGTCATCGCACTCGTTATGGTCGTCGGGCTCTGCTTCCTCTTCGAGCTCTTCATCTCGCGTCCCGAACTCGGCGCCGTGATGAAGGGGTTCATCCCGTCGACGGAGATCATTCGCAATCGCGACATGCTGTACATCGCGATCGGCATCCTTGGCGCGACCGTCATGCCGCACAACCTGTACTTGCACTCGTCGATCGTGCAGACGCGCAAGTACGAGGAGTCTTCGGAGGGCAAGCGCGAGGCGGTGCGTTTTGCCTTCCTCGATTCGACGATCGCGTTGTCGCTCGCGCTGTTCATCAATGCGGCGATCCTGATCGTTGCGGCCGCGACGTTCCACCGCTCGGGGAACACGCAGGTGGCGGAGATCCAGGACGCCTATCAGCTCCTCTCGCCGTTGCTCGGCGTTGGGATGGCCAGCACGGTCTTCGCGCTCGCACTCCTCGCGTCGGGACAGAACTCCACACTGACGGGGACGCTGGCCGGCCAGATCGTGATGGAGGGGTTCCTCAACATCCGCATGCGCCCGTGGATGCGACGCCTGCTCACGCGCGCGATTGCCATTGTGCCCGCTGCAATCACCGCCATCTTGTATGGCGAAAGCGGGACGGCGCGCCTGCTCATCCTGAGCCAGGTGGTGCTCTCGCTGCAGCTGTCGTTCGCCGTCTTTCCGCTGGTGATGTTCACCTCTGACCGGGTCAAGATGGGGGAGTTCGCCAACCCTGGCTGGCTCAAGTTCCTCGCCTATCTCGTGGCCGTGGTGATTGCGACACTCAACGTGTGGCTCCTCGTGCAAACCGTCGGCGGGTGGATGACCTGATGTATCGCCGCATTCTCGTTCCGCTCGAACACACCGCTACCGACAGCTGCATCGTCGATCACGTTCGCGAACTGGCGCGTCACTGCGGGGCGTCGGTCGTCGTCATTCACGTGGCCGATGGATGGGCGGCGCGCAACCTCGCCGCGCTCAACCTGCGCGAGTCGGAAGAAATGCGGCAGGACCGCGAATACATCGAGCGCGTAGCCCGCGACCTCGTGAGCGACGGCCTCGCCGCCGAAGCGATCCTCGCCAACGGGGAACCGGCGCGCGAGATCTGCGCCGCGGCCGACCGCGAGCAGTGCGACCTGATCGCCATGGCCACGCACGGGCACAAGTTCATCGGCGACGTGATCCACGGAAGCGTCGCCAACACGGTGCGACACGAGACGTCGATCCCTGTCCTGCTCGTGCGCGCCCCGGGATCGCCCAAGCGAACACCGGCCACGTGACCGTTCGCAAGTCCAGGTCGGGCTCCTCGCGCGCGGCCGCCACCGAGGCGAGCGCCGACCGCGCCGCCGCGCTCGCGTCGCTCACCGCGCCGGTGGAGGACTATCTCAAGGCGATCTACGGCATCGAGCAGGGGGGCGGTGCCGCGGCGACCAACGACATCGCCGCCAAGCTGGCGATCGCCGCCGCCTCGGTGAGCGGGATGGTGCGCCGCCTGGCCGACCAGGGGCTGGTGTCGTACGAGCGGTATCGTGGCGTTAGGCTCACCGACCTCGGACGGCGCGCCGCCCTTCGGACGATTCGGCGCCACCGGGTCATCGAGACGTATCTCGCGCAGGCGTTAGGCTACCCGTGGGATCGCGTGCACGAGGAAGCGGAGCGGCTCGAGCACGCCGTGAGCGATGAGCTGGTGGATCGGATGGCGTCGGCGGTGGGTGAGCCAGAGGCCGATCCGCACGGTCACCCGATTCCCACGCGCGACGGCGTCATTGACGAGACGCGCCATCGCACGCTCTCCGATCTCGCGCGCGGCCAACGTTCGCGCGTCAAGCGCGTGAGCGACGAGGACTCCGAGTTGCTGCGCTACCTCGCGCAGATCGGCATTCGCCCGGGGGTGGTCGTCACCCTCACCGAGCGGGCACCCTTCGATGGGCCGCTCACGCTGGCGGTCGGAAAGGCGACGTGCCAGGTGGGGCCGGCCCTCGCGTCGCGCGTGATGGTGGAGCTCCTCCCGGACTGATCGCGGGGTGGGGGAACGCCCCGCCCGCAGGGACCGTTAACGAGGCAGGTCATGTCAGTCTCCTCCCGGTCTCGAACGCCAGCTCGCGTCGCCAGTCGCGTTTCCCGCTCGATGGCGGCGTTGACGTGCGCAACCGTTGCCTCGCTGGCGCTCGCGCCGCGCATGAGTCACGCGCAATCGGTGCAGGACGCAACCGCGCGCGCGCAGGCGCCAGGTGTCACCACGAGCGAGCGGCGGTCGCTGCGCACAATCGCCATTGACGAGCGCCTGGTGCGCGACAAGGGGATTCACCTTGGTGACACGCTGGAGCTCTCCGCGACCCCTGGCGGGGTGGGGGAGCGGGCGATTGTCTCGGCCATCGTCAGGCGCTCCGCCGATCCGTCCGAGGTGGCGCGCGCCGAGTATCGCGTGCGCTTGCACCTGGACCAGCTGCAAACGCTGACCGCCGGCGGCGACAAGGTCGATCGCTTTGCGGTAGCCGTCGCCCCCGGGGCGACCGACGCGGCGGTGAAGGCGATCAACGCGCGCAGCTTTGGTTTTCGCGCGCATCCGTCGCGCGACGTCGCGGTCGAGACGTCGCGCACGTTCGCGGTGGTGTCGCGCTTCAACCGGGCGATCGGCGTGATCACCATCGTTGCCAGCGCCATCTTCCTGCTGTGCATCATGCTCCTCAAGGTGGAGGAGCGCCGGCGCGACGTGGCGGCGTTGCGGCTGCTGGGGATCTCGCGACGCACCGTCACCGGCGCCGTGGTGCTGGAGGCGTCGTGCATCGCGCTCCTCGGCAGCGCGGCGGGGGTGGCCTTCGGCTATGCGTGCTCGGCGATCATCAACTGGTACTATCGCGGGCTCTATCGCACTCCGCTGGCCTTCTCGCTGGTGACCCCGGGGACGGTGGCCTTTGCCGTCGCGCTGTCGCTCGTGCTCGGGATTGGCGCCGGGGTCGTGGCCGCGCGCCGACTTACCAGCGTGCCGCCGCTTTCGCTCTTTGGCCGCTGATGCGGATCACGCTCGCCTGGTCATCGCTCTTTCGCCACCCGGTGCGCACCGCGCTGGCGGTGCTTGGCGTTGCCGTCTCGGCGGCGATGCTGCTCGACATGGTGATGCTGGCGAGCGGAATGCAGGTGTCGTTTCGCGCGTTGCTGATGCGGCAGGGGTTCGAGATCCGGCTGACGCCTAAAGGGACGCTCCCGTTCGACACCGAGGCACGCATTGCCCGGGCGGCGGACGCCGAGTCGACGTTGCGCGCGCTCGACGGGGTGCGGGATATCTCGCCGGTGCTGGGGACCACGCTGCATGCCGTGCGGGGAGAACGGAGCGAGGCCGTCTTTGCGTTAGGCATCCATCCCGGCGTGCAGGGCGACTACGAACTCGAAGCGGGAGAGGATGCGCTCGCTCCCGACCGGATGGTCGCCAACCGGCAATTACTGGAGCGCGCCGGGGTGCGCGTGGGTGACACGCTGGAGATTGCCGCCGGGTACGACGCGCAACTGCGCACCTGGACCTCGCGCCGGCGCGTGCTGGTGTCTGGGAGGGCGCGCTTCCTCTATCTCGCGGTGGACCAGGCGGCCGCGGCCCTCCCGCTCGGCGCGATGCAGGCGATGATGGCACCTGGCGGAGTGGACGAGGTGTCGCTGTTCATGGTCAAGACGGCCGCCGGTGTCGACGTCGAACGCCTGCGCGCGCACATCGAGCGGGTGATCCCTCGCGTCACGGCGATTGCCACGGCAGATGCCGTGCGATCGGTCGAGGAGCGGCTCAGCTACTTCCGCCAACTGGCCTTCATTCTCGGCTCGGTGAGCCTGGTGGTGGGATTCCTTCTGGTGAGTACCCTGGTGACGGTGAGCGTGCAGGAACGGGTGGGAGAGATGGCGGTGATGCGCGCGCTGGGGATTTCGCGCCCGCACATTGCGCAGCAGGTGATGCTCGAAGGGTTGGCAATCAGCGTGGTGGGCGCGGTGCTCGGGCTCGCGCTGGGGCTGGTGACCGCGGAGTACCTGAACGGCATCCTCCGCACCTTCCCCGGCCTTCCGGCGGCGATCGACTTCTTCGTCTTCGAGCCGCGTGCGGCGTGGCAGTCGTTTGGACTGTTGATCGTGACCGCGGTGCTCGCGGGCGCCTTCCCGGCGTGGCGGGCGGCGTCGCTCCCCATCGCCACCACGCTGCGCACGGAGGCCGTCTCGTGACGACGCTCGTGAAGGGGGCGACGATGGACGGTCCCGTGATGGAGGCGGTTGACGTCGTACGCGAGTACGCGCTCGCCGGCGCCCCGGTGCAGGCGGTGCGCGGCGTCTCGCTGACCGTCGAGGCCGGGGAATACGCGGCCATCGTTGGTCCGTCGGGGTGCGGGAAGTCGACGCTGCTCAACTTGTTAGGCGCCATCGACCGTCCCACGCGCGGGCTGGTGCGACTGCGCGGGCGCGATGTCTCGCACATGAGCGATCGCGAGGCGACGGACTTCCGCCTACGCCACATCGGCTTCGTCTTTCAGCGCTTCTACCTGATGCCGATGCTTACCGCGGCGGAGAACGTCGAGCTGCCGATGGCCGAGGCGGGGATGGCGAAGGGGGCGCGGCGGGCGAGGGCGCGCGAACTGCTGGCCTACGTCGGGCTCGAGGCACGAGCGGGACACCGGCCGGCGCAGCTCTCGGGCGGGGAGCAGCAACGGGTGGCCATCGCGCGCGCGCTCGCCAATCGCCCCGCGTTGCTGCTGGCGGATGAACCGACGGGTGAACTGGATGCCCGAACCGGGCGCGAAGTGATCGGGCTGTTCGAGCGACTCAACGCCGACGGCATGACGATCGTGGTGGTGACGCACGACGAGGTGCTGGCGCGTGCGGCGCGGCGGGTGGTGCACATGGTGGATGGGGCGATCGTGTCGGATGAGCGCAACGCGCCGGCTGGCGCGGGGGGCCCCCCCCGAACCACAGCATCGCTCCCCGCACACGACGACGCCTCACCATTTCGCCGCACGCGGGGCTGATCCATTGCATGCCCCCTCGACGTCCCCACGCGCGCTGCTGACCATCGCCCGCTGATGCTCATCACCCTCGCGCTCCGCAACCTCGTCCTTCGCCCGTGGCGCTCGCTGCTCCTGCTGGCGGGCTTCGGGCTGGGCGTCGGCGTCATGATCACCCTCCTCTCGATCGGCGAGGCGATGGTGATCCAGGCGCGAGACGAGAAGCTGGTGGGCGGGGGAGAGATCACCGTCCTCCCCGACGGCGTCGACCTCGAGGTGCTCAAGACGGGCGGCGTCGGCGGGCTCTGGTTCTCGGTGGCCAACGCGCGCTTCGTCTACCTGCAGCTGCTGGCGGCGCCGCGCCTGCGTCCCGTCGTCGCCGCGGCCGCGCCGCAGATGGAAGGGAAGCTGCTCTACCTGCGCGGCGCTCGCCTTGGCGAGCTGGCCGTGCGCGCGAGCGGCGAAATCCCGTCGGCCACGCGCGGCGTCGGGGCGGCACCGGAGCTTGTGGCGGGGACGTGGGATGATGACGACGGCGACCGGCGCTGGGCCTCCCCCAACGATGCGCAGCTCCGCCACGACATCGATCGGTTTCACGAGACGCCGGCCACCGTCCAGAACCCGTCGAGCTGGGCGGAGTGGCACTACTTCAACGTCCTCTCGCCCGACCGAAAGCGCTGGGCCTTCCTCACCTTCATGCTCGGCGGCGACGTACCGCGCGGCGCATGGGGAGGGCAACTCCTGCTGTCCCTGCACGAAGAGGGGAAGCCGGAACGCCGCTACTCGCGACGCATCGACCGATCGCGCGTGCGATACTCCACGCAGAACGCCGACCTCGCGCTCGACGAGGCGTTCGTACGCGTCCTCCCCGACGGACGCTACGCCGTACAGGCGCGCATCCCGTCCGAACGGGGCGGGGCAGCGGCGACGATCGACCTCGTGGTGTCGCCCGCGCCGCGCGCGTACTTCCCCGGCACGTCGTTAGGCTCGGGCGACTTCGTCTCGGGCTACGTCGTTGCGGGGTTGCGCGCCTCCGCCACCGGGACCATCTGCACCGGCACGACGTGCGAGCGGTATGACCACGCCCAGGCCTACCACGACCACAACTGGGGGACCTGGCGCGGCGTCACGTGGGACTGGGGGGCGTCGCGGGCGGGAGAGTACACGCTGCTTTACGGACGCGTGCAGGCCCCCGACTCGATGGTCGCCGACGCCCCGATCTTCCTGTACCTCGTCGATGCCGCAGGATTCCGGGCCGTCTTTCGCCCTCGTCAGGTGCAATACGTCGACGGTCGGTCCATCTCCACCAAGGACGGGCCGCTGCGCGTGCCATCACGCGCCGTCATGACCGACGCGCGCGGCGCCGACACGCTGCGAGTGGAGCTTGAGATCGAGGACGCCGTGGCGACGGATACGCGGGGCTCCGTGGCGGAGCGCGGCGAGTCGGGGCTGGCCCGGATCCTCCCGCGCCCGTGGTTCATCCAGATGAAGGGGACGGCGCGGATCTCGGGGCGGATCGACGGGCAGTCGGTGTCGGGGAAGGGGAACGGCTTCTTCGAAACGTATCGTTAGGTTCTCCCCGGGCGCTGGGCACCGACCGCCGCCGTGTCTCGATCCCTTGCGCGCTCCTACTGATCGTTGTTCGCGCGCAGGATGATCGCGGCAATCAGCCCAAGTCCCACCACGGCGACGGCGATGAGTGGCGTGATCGGGACGGGGCGACCGGAATTCGACGCGTTGCTCGCCAGCAGCGCGAGGCCGATCGCCGTGGTCGCACCGGCGAGCGCCGCCACGATTGCGGCCTTCTGCCGGTGTGCTGCCCCGCGCGCACTCGGCGCCGCGTCACGCAGCGCCTGCAGCACTTCCTCCTCGCTCACTTTGGGTTCGCGATGCTTGAACTCGTCGATCGTGGTGCGCAGGCGCTCGGCGAGCGCGCGCGAACGAGCCGTCGGATGAGACCGATGTTGCGGCGGGATGATCATGACCAGGCTCGAGGCAGGATGTGAGGACGTTCAGCGCAGCAGGAGGTACATCCCGGCGATCAGCAGCGCGAGCGCGCCGCCGATGAACGAGGCCACCAGCACCGGGGGGTGACCTCGGCGTCGCAGCATGGCGATGATCATGGCACCTGTTCCTCATCGTTTGGCGTGGGTGACTCACTGGCCCTCCCTCCCTTGGGAAGGCGTCCCGCGTCCTTCAATGCCTTGCGCAGCAGATACTCGATGTGCCCGTTAAGGCTGCGCAGGTCGTCGTTGGCCCAGCGCTGCACCGCGTCGAGCACGTCAGGGTCGACTCGGAGGAGGAACGATCGGCGCGCCGTCATCGCCGCATCATCCCGGTGTGAGACGGTGGCCCGCCTCACCGCGCCGTGAGGGCGCGGGAGGCGTCAGGGCCACGTGACGGCGTGTCCGCATCACCGGACCGTCCTCACTGGTAGAGCGACCCCGTGTTGACCACCGGCTGTGCGTCGCGATCGGAGCAGAGCACGACCAGGAGGTTGCTCACCATCGACGCCTTTCGTTCCTCGTCGAGCGTGACGAGCCCACGATCGCCGATCATCGCCAGCGCGTTCTCGACCATCCCGACGGCGCCTTCGACGATCTTGGAGCGCGCCGCGATGATGGCGGCCGCCTGCTGCCGGCGGAGCATCGCGTTGGCGATCTCCGGCGCGTAGGCCAGATGGCTCAAGCGCGCCTCGATCACGTCCACTCCCGCCTTGTGCAGACGGTCATTCACCGCCTGCTGCAACGCCTTGGACACCTCGGCCGGGTGCGTGCTCAGCGCAATCTCGTCGAGGCCGTGCGCGTCGTACGGATAGCTCTGGGCGAGCGCCCGAACCGCCGCCTCGGACTGCATCACGACAAAGTGCTGATAGTCATCGACCTCGAAGACCGCCTCGGCCGTGTCGACGACCTTCCACACGACGACCGCGCCGATCTCGATGGGATTGGAATGATTGTCGTTCACCTTGAGCTTGGCGGTCTCGAAGTTCCGCACGCGCAGCGAGACGGCCTTCTTCGTGTAGAACGGATTGGCCCAGAACAGCCCCGACTCGCGCACCGTCCCGACGTACTTCCCGAACAACGTGAGGACCTTGCCCTCGTTGGGCTGTACGGTGAAGAGCCCGGCGAGCGTGAGGATACCGGTCAGCAGTGCCACCGCCCCCGATGCCGCGGTGAGGGGAGCGCCGCCGTCAGCCCCGACGATCACACGCCAGATGCCGAGGCCGATGACGAGGATTCCCAGGACGAGCATGAGCAGTCCGCTGGTCCCGGGCTTGTTGATCTCGCGTAGCATGGAACGATGGCTCCAAAGAGTGGTATCGAGATGATATCATTTTGATACCTCGCATGCAAGAGCCCCCTTTTTGCTCCCAGAGCGCGCCGTCCCAAAGGCATCGAATCGGCTCGCTGACCCATCTGACGCGCTACGCCTGCTTGACACCCGTCGCACGATCCCGAGCATTGCGCGCATGAGCTCTGCCATTCGCCTTGGCGCCCAAGGCTGGAACTACGACGCCTGGGTCGGCCCCTTCTATCCCACCGGGACGCGGAGCGCCGACTACCTCACCACGTATGCCCGGGCCTTTGACACGGTCGAGGTGGATTCGACCTTCTACGCCATCCCCCCGGCCAAGACGGTGAAGGGGTGGGGCGATCGCGTCCCCAGCGGCTTTCGGTTCGCGCTCAAGCTCCCGCAGGAGATCACGCACGAGAACCGGCTGCGCAATTCGACCGATCAGCTCGCGCTCTTCGCCGACCGCGCCCGCCTGCTGGGAGACAAGCTGGGCCCGATCCTGATCCAGCTCGGCCCCGACTTCGCTCCGGTCGAGCTTCCCGCGCTCGCGTCATTTCTGCCGTCGCTTCCCCGCGACCTCGACTTTGCAGTGGAGTTCCGGCAGCGCGGATGGATTCACGACGGCATCATCGCCCTGCTGGCCGAGCATCGTGTGGCGCTCGCGCTGACCGACGCGCGGTGGATTCCGCGGAAGTCGATGCTCGCGCTGGCGGAACGCCCAACCTCGGACGTGGCGTACGTTCGCTGGATGGGTCCCAACCGCGACCTTGTGGACTATTCTCGCATCCAGGTCGACCGCTCGCGCGAGCTGGCGACCTGGGCGACGGTGCTCCCGGCGCTGGCCAAGCGAGTACGGACGGTGTACGGATACGTCAACAACCACTTTGCCGGGCACAGCCCTGCCTCGCTGCGCGAACTGCAGCGACTGCTCGGGCAGCCGTCGGTCGCCCCCGAGGACCTCGGGGAGCAGATGAACCTGTTCTAGCCTTTCGCGGCTGGATTTTCCGCGGTAGCGTTGTGGGGCCTCACACTCCCCCGGGACGCCCTCGCGGCGCTCCTGGGGCGATTCGATTTCCCCCGACTCGTAGCGCGGCGAGAACTGGTGCGAGCACGCCTGGGATTCACGGCGATCGAGATGGTCCTGGTCCTGGTGATCCTCTCGATCATCCTGGCCTTCGGCTACCCGCCGTTGGCGGCCCAGCTTCGTCGGACGCGCGTGAACCAGGCGGCGCAGGTGGTGGCGGCCGACATCGAGGTCGCCGCGATGATGGCCACGCGCGACCGTCGCCCCATGGTCTTTGAGGGGCACACCGGGGACTACCTCATCCGCGACCGGTCGACGGGGGCCGTGCGCTTTCGCCGCACGTTAGGCGCCGGGTCGGAGTACGGCGTTCGCTCGATGCGATTCGAGCCGCGCGAGGTGGAGTTCTTCCCTTCCGGGATGGCGTCGTCGTCGCTGCGCATCGACCTCACCACGCAGGGCTACACGCGCAAGGTGCAGATGACGCGCGCCGGCTTTGTCCGGTTGGTGCCATGATCTGGCGACGACGTCGAGCCGTTTCGCCCTCGCGCCCGATCCTGCGCGCGGCCGCTGGACGCGAAGGACTGTCGGTGGTCGAGGTGCTGGTGGCGGTGATGATCTTTGGCGTCGCGACCACGGGACTCGCCGCGATGACCTTCTGGGTGGGGATGCGCAGTGGCGTGGCGCGCATGGCCAACCAGCGCGCCGGCGTGGTGGTGGAAGAAGGCGAGCAACTGTCCTCCATCGCCTTCGATTCGCTCACCGCCCGACGCGGCTGCCAGCAGCGCACGTATGGCGGCTTCGCCTACATGCGCTGCGTGCGTGTTGAGGAGCTGTCGCCCGATGCGCGCCGAGTGATGCTCACGGTGACGCCGCTGGTTCGCACGCTGGCTCCCGACACGCTGGTGGTGGAGCGGGTGCGCTCCCGGCCGTACAACCCGCTGCAGTGAGCACCCGCCCCTCGCGCCGCTCCCCGCGGAGCGGCGTTACGCTGGTCGAGTTGCTGGTCTCGGTGGTGATCCTCGGCATCATGAGTGCCGCCGCGATGCGGCTCTTCGTTTCGCAGTCCCGCTTTGTCGATCAGCAGGTGAAGCAGCGGTCGGCGCGCACGGTGTCGCGCGTCTCGCTCAACCTGCTGCTCCAGGAGCTGCGCTCCGTTGAGGCCGAGGGGGGTGTGGTGGCGGCGGGACGGCAGGCGATCTCGGTCCGCGTCCCTTACGCGTTAGGCATCACCTGCGGCGACGACGCCGGACGCACCGTCGTGAGCCTCCTCCCGGTCGACTCGGCGCTGTTCGCATCGGCCACGTTTGCCGGCTACGCCTATCGCGTGGGGACCGGCACCTACACGTACGTGGACGCGGGCACGTCGGCGACTCCCCTCGCGTCGTCCGGCGTGTGCACCGGCAACCAGATCACGACGCTGGCGCGCGGGGCGTACCTCGCGCTCGTCCCGGCGATCGCGGCGCCCTTCAACGTGGGGACGCCGCTGCTGGTCTTTCAGCGGATCGACTATGCCTTCCTCCCGTCGGTGATCGTCCCCGGGAGGCTTGCGCTGTGGCGCTCGGTGCAGGGCGGACCGCGCGAGGAGCTCGCCGTCCCCTTCGATTCGTCGTCGGCCTTCCGGTTTTTCGCAGTTGGGGACGACACGTCGCGCACCTCGGCACCGGCCGACCTGACGACGTTGCGCGGGGTGGAGCTCGAGTTCACGGGGGCGAGCGAGCGCGCACGCCCCGGGCGCACGGCCCCTGAACTATCGCGCCAGCGCTCCGCGGTCTTCTTCCTCAATCGCCCGGAGCCGTGACGAGATGCCGCGTCTGCGCAGCCGGAGGGGGATCGCCCTCCCCACGATCCTGATGCTGGTCGCCATCCTGTCGGTGATGGCGGCAGGGGCCATCACGCTCGTCGGGACCGAGCGACGCGTCGTCGGCTACGAGTCGGGGGCCACGCGTGCGTATGCGCTGGCGCGCTCGGGGCTCGATCGATTCCTGGCGGCGCGCGACTCGATGGGTTTCACCAGCGTCCCGCCGGCGCCCGTCGAGAGTGTGCGCGTCGCCTTTCCCGGCGGGTATGCCGATGTGGTGATGGAGCGGGTGCGCGAGGAGATCGGGATCGCCTCACCTGCCATGTATGTGGTGCGATCGCGCGGCGTGTTGCTCGACCGCGCCGCGCGCCCGCGCCCGATCGCCGAGCGTATCATTGCGCAGTACGCGCGCTGGCAGCGCGCGGCGATGACGGTGCTCGCCGCGCACACGAGCCTGGGCGGCGTGCACTATATCGGGAATGCCGGCACGCTGAATGGGCTCGATGCCTGCGGTGCGGCGACGTCGGTCGCCGGGGTCGCGGTGCCGACCGCGCCGGGGTACGTGCAGCCGTCGGGTCCGTTCATTCCCAAGGGGACGCCTAACGCGCTCGACCTGGGGACGTCGGCCATGGCGATCAACGCGGTGTCGATGGATTGGGGATCGATCGCGGCCCAGGGGATATCCGCGGCCACCGTGCAGCTGCCGGGTGGGGCGTGGCCCACCTCGACGCAGTGGGGCAATCCTGACTTCTGGCCGGTGATCGTGGTCCGCGGCGATTTCACCGTCCCGACCGATGGCCGTGGGCTGCTCGTCGTGACCGGTGCCGTGACGTTCCCGCCGTCGCGCCAATGGGACGGGATCCTGCTCTCGGGTGATGCGCTCGCGACGTCCGGAGGGGCCACGGTGAACGGCGCCGTGGTCACGGGGCTCAACGCCACGTTGGGCGCGTCGGTCGCAGCCGACCAGTTGAGCGGGCCGTACGTGGCGCAGTACAACTCCTGCAACGTGGCGCACGCGCTCGACGTCTTCAACGGCCTCACGCCGATCCGCAACGCGACGATCGATCGCTGGGCGTACTAGAGGGGAGGGGCACGGACGCGCGCGGCGCCCCGTCTTGCCCGTGGTCGGTGACTATCTTTCGCCGACACTCACCCGCCTTGAATGCCACGCCGAACTGCTGCCTTCGTCGTCTTCGCCCTCCTCGTGGCGGCAGGTTGCGTGCGGCTGGGATTCTGGCAGCTCTCGCGCCTGGGAGAACGACGCGCGCGCAACGCCGCCGTCGCCGAGCGCCTCTCGGCGCCGCCGGTCCCGTGGAGTCAGGCGATTCGCGATTCGTCGAAGGCGCGGTTTCGCCGGGTGCAGCTGACGGGGCGCTACGACTATGCGCGCGAACTGGTACTGACGTCGCGCGGCCGCAGTGGCGCCCCGGGCGTCTACGTGCTCACGCCGCTGGTGGTGCCCGATGGACCGCCGATCCTCGTCAACCGCGGCTGGGCCTACGCGGCCGATGGGATGACGGTCGATCTGGACAAGTGGCACGAAGGAGACGACGCGACCGTCGATGGCTTTCTCGAGGAGTTCATCCCGGTGTACGGCATGGTCTCGACGCCGTCGCAATCGCGCGGGGTGCGACACCTGGTGCGTGACTCGATCGAAGCACGACTGGGTGAGCGCGTGGCTCCCTTTCTCGTGGTGCAGCGACTCGGCAGCGAGCAGCGCGACTCGGTGGTGCACCTGGCGCGCGTCGAGCCGCCGCCGCTCGATGAAGGGTCGCACCGCAGTTACGCCATTCAGTGGTTTGCCTTCGCCCTCATCGCGCTCGTCGGAACGGCGGTGGTCGCCAAGCGCCCTGCGTCGCGGCCAGGCGCCTCGCGTTAGGCGTCGGCGCGACGTCGCTCGGGGCGCTGGAGGATCAGCACCGCGAGGGCGATCAGCGCTCCGCCCGCCATCGCGGGTACCGTGATGGGCTGGTCGAGCACGAGGGCGCCGAGGATGGCAGCACAGAACGGTTCGGCGGTTGAGACAATGGCGGTGCGCACCGGGCCCAGCGACGCCAATCCCCGCAAGAAGAGCTGAAAGGCGAGCACGGTCGGGACGATCGCCAGCCACGCCATGGCGCCAACGTTGCTCGCCGACGGTTGCCACGTGAGCTGTCCGCGCACCGCCCCGTAGAGCAGGAGCGTGACGCAGACCCCGACCGCGATGTAGAACGTTGCGACCGCCGGCGTGGTCCCCTGTTGCAGCCGCCGGAGGAGCGGCACGTACAGGGCGTAGGCGAACGCGCCCGAGAGCGCGAAGGCCGCGCCGACCGGGGAGACGGCGTCACTCCCCGGGGCGCCAATGATCACCACAATGCCGGCGAGCGAAAGGAGGAGCGCGACGACGCGCGTGGGGCCCACGCGTTCGGTCCCGCGCACCGCGGCGAAAATCGTCACCCACGCCGGGAACGTGTAGAAGAGGAAGACCACGGTCGCTGCCGGCATGTAGGCCAGCGCCGACAGGTTGAGCAGGTTGACGATCGCCTGCCCGATGCCGCCCCAGGTGAGGAGTTGCACCATGTGCGAGCGTGCCAGCGCGAGACCGCGCCAGCCGCCGGCGACCGGGATGAGCATCAGGGCCGCGAGCAGGAATCGACCGCCGACCACCGTGGACAGCGGCGTCCCGTCGCGCGTCCCGATGACCGTGGCGATCGAGATGCTGGAGAAGCCAAACGCGGCGCACAGCACGGCGAGCGTGGCCACCCCCGGTGTGAGCGCGGGCGGCTCCGTGCGGCTGGCACTCGCGGTCATCGAAGCTGGAGCAGCTGGCGGGCGACGTTGAAGTACACCACCAGCCCCGTCACATCGACCAGCGAGGCCACAAACGGCGACGACGCGATCGCCGGGTCGAAGCCGAGGCGCTTGAAGACGAGCGGGAGCATCGCGCCCACCACGGAGCCGACCAACACCACCATCACCAGTGTGATGGCCACCACGAGCGAGAGCGTGCTCGTGTTCCCCCACATCAGCGCGCGCACGTAGCCGATGGCGCCAAGGCAGGCGCCGAGCACGAGACCCTGTCCAAGCTCGCGCAACATCACGCGAAAGGCGTCGCGAATCTCGACGTCACCCACGGCCAGCGCACGCGTGATGAGCGTGGCCGACTGCGATCCGGAGTTGCCGCCGGAGCTGATGATGAGCGGGATGAAGAGCGTGAGGGCAATGGCCGAGGCGAGCGTCTCCTCATAGGCGCGCATTGCGGTGCCGGTGAACATCTCCCCCACGAAGAGGAAGACGAGCCACCCCACGCGCTTGCGGGCGAGGCTCCAGAAACCGGCCGCGAAGTACGGCTCCTCGAGCGGCTGCACGGCGCCGAGCTTCTGCACGTCCTCTGTCTGTTCCTCGACAATCGCGTCGATGACGTCGTCGACAGTGATCACGCCAATGATGCGATCGAACGCATCGACCACCGGGACGGCGACGAGGTCGTACTCCGTGGTGATGCGCGCCACTTCGGCGCGGTCCGCGGTGGCGGGGACCTTCACCACTTCGGTCCACGCCATGTCGGCGACCGTGCTGTTCTCGGGAGCGGCGACGAGTTCACGCAACGACATCACCCCGACGATCGAGCCGCGCTCGTCGGTGACATAGATGGCGTGCATCGCTTCCTTGCGTCCCGAGCGCGCGGCGATGCGCACGATGTTGAGCGCTTCTTCGGACGTGAGGCCCTGGCTGACGGAGACGAACTCCGTCGTCATCAGGCCGCCAGCGGTGTCCGCTTCGTACTGGAGGAGTC
>CAZLLP010000145.1:0-15287 GCA_964560345.1 uncultured Gemmatimonadaceae bacterium | reverse complement strand
TGGCGGCGGCGAGCGCCTGCATCTCGTCGGGGGTGAGCATCCCCGGCATCAGCGCTCCGTGGCCGGCATGGTGCGCGTGCGCGGCGGCGCTGTCGGGGACGGCCGCGCCGTGATCGCGCAGCCACTGCCGCATCATCGCCATCTCGTCGTTCTGCGAGACGGTGATCCGCTCGCCCAGCAGGTGCAACTCGTGTCGCGTGGTGCGCGAGGCGATCAGCGCCGACATCTCCACCGCCTGCGCGTGGTGCGCGATCATCCCCGTGACGAACGCGATGTCGGCAGGGGTGGCGGGCTTTGGCGACTGGGCGACGGCCGGCGTGGCGAAGGTGGCGAGGGACAGCGCGGTGCTCGCCGTCATGAGCACAGTGGCGAGGCGGGTGCCGAGCGAGGCAGGAAACATGGAATCACACGGTGCGGGCGGGTCGCCGGGGGGCGACGAGGGGCAAGCTAGCGCCGACCGGGGGTGGCGGAAGTCGGGTGGTCGCGCGTCGGATCGCGACCCGCCACACGGCAACCTCAGCTACCGAATCTGGCGACCGTCCTACGCAAAGTCCGCTGTCCGCCGATTGCCGCGGAGGGTAGTGTTCCGCATCGTGGGTTCGTCGCACGCTGGTCGTGATGTGCGTGTGTTTTCCGCATGTGAAATGTCGGCGTGTTCAGGACGGGCGGGGAGGTGGCAGCATGCGTCGAGCTACTGGGCGAACGCGTTGGCCCGACCAGCGTGCGCTGGTGCGTAGCATCCTGCTCCCGCTCGTTGTGGTCTCGAGTGGGTGTCACAGCGACGCAGTGACCGGTGAAGGGCCGGCGGCAGCCGTGCCGAACCAGATCCTCTTCACCACCAACCGTCGCGGCAACTACGACGTGTACATCATGCACGCCGACGGCACGCGCCCTCGACCGATCGCCGAGTCGGTCGCCGCGGACCAGAGCGGTGACTTTTCACCGGACGGCATGTACATCGCGTTCATGTCGACCAGGCTGGGTGCGTACCAGATCTTCCTCATCGGGGTGCATGGAAAAGGGCTTCGGCAGATCACGAGCGGCACCATCGACAACGGATTCCCGCGCTGGTCACCGGACGGCGAACGCGTGCTCTTCACGTCAATCCGCGATGGCAACTTCGATCTGTTCAGCGTGCGCACCGATCTCACGCAGTTCACCCGCCTCACCTCGAGTGTGGCCGACGACATGGGAGGGGCCTGGTCGCCCGATGGCACGCGGATCGCATTTCTCTCCGCAAGGAATGGAACGCTGGAGATCTATTCGATGCGCATGGACGGCCTCGACGTCGTCCGCCTAACCAGTGACGGCATGGAGAAGAGTGGCCGGCTCGCCTGGTCGCCGGATGGGCGGCAGATCGCCTTTCACGCCTATCGCACCCTTGCCGACCTCAATGCCGACCTGTTTGTAGTCAACGCCGATGGCACCAACCTTCGGGCACTGACCACTCACCGGGCGAACGATCGCTATCCCGTCTGGTCGCCCGACGGCTCCCGCATCGCCTTCGCCTCCGATCGCGACGGCAATGACGAGATCTACGTGATGAACCTTGATGGTTCGGGCCTCACCCGCCTCACCAACGATCCCGGACGCGACGTGCCCGACGCCTGGCACAAGTAACGCTCCGCCGCCGTAGCCGGCCGCGCTCCTTCCGCATGGCGCACCTTCCGTATAGCGTGCCACCGCGTCAACCGCTCCCGCGGTTGCGTGCACGGCGCGCCACTTCCCTCAGCCCGCCTAACGCTCCCCTCGACATGAAGATCGAAGACTTCGCGGTCGAAATCTGGATGAACGCGCACGAGACGCGCTGTCGCTACAACATCGCCGAAAGCTGCGTCGACTCGATCACCGTCGGGGCGCTGCTCGACCTGGCGGGGAAGCGCGACGCGATTCTCGACGAACTCACGCCGATCAAGCTCACCTACGGCGCGATCGAAGGGTCGGAACGGCTGCGCACGGCGATCGCGGCGTTGTACGCCTCCACGTCACCCGATCGCGTCCTCACCACGCACGGTGCCATTGGCGCCAACGCCCTCCTGTACGAAGCGCTGATCGGCGCGGGCGACGAGATGGTGAGCGTCGTCCCCACCTACCAGCAGCACTACTCGATCGCCGAGAGCTATGGCGCCACGGTCAAGCGCCTGCAGCTTCGTCGCGAGAACGGCTACCTCCCCGATGGCGACGAACTGGCGCGCCTGGTGACGCCCAGGACGAAGCTCATCGCCCTCACCAATCCCAACAACCCGACCGGGGCGTTGATGGATCGCGCGATGCTCGAGGAGGTGGTGCGCATCGCCGCCAGGTACAACACGTGGATCATCTGCGATGAGGTCTATCGCGGCGTGAACCAGGATGACGATGCACTCACGCCGTCCATCGTCGACCTGTACGATCGCGGCATCGCCGTGGGGAGCATGTCCAAGGCGTTCGCGATGGCTGGGCTCAGGCTCGGCTGGATCGTCGCCCCCGATGAGGTGCGGCACGCTGCCATGGTGCACCGGGACTACAACACCATCAGCGTCGGCGCGCTCGACGATCACTTCGCGGCCATCGCCCTCGAGCATCGCGATGCACTCCTGGCGCGCAATCGCGCGATCGTGCGCACCAACCTGGCCATCCTCGACGCCTGGGTGGCGCGCGAGCCGCGCATCTCGTACCTGCGCCCGCAGGGCGGGACGGTGACGCTGCTCAACTACGATCTCGACATGACCTCGGTCGAGCTGTGCACACGCCTGATGAACGAGGCCGGAGTGCTCCTCATGCCAGGCTCGGCGCTCGGCATGGAAGGGACCGTCCGGATCGGCTTCGGAAACGGGACGGAGGTGCTCAAGGCGGGGCTCGAGGCCACCTCGCTCTTCCTCAGCACCCTATAGCAGGCGTATTGTAGTCCTCACGATGCGCCTTTCCCCCTCCGTTTCCACCCTCCTCTCCCTCGTCGTCCTCGCCACCGGAGTCACCGGCTGCGCCAGCGACGACGCGCTCGGCACCGCAGGACCGTCGGCACGGGTCGGGAACCTGATCCTGTTCTCGGCGGTGCGGAACGGCGCGTCGGACCTGTACCAGATGCAGGTCGACGGTAGCGGGGCGCGGTCGCTCACGTCGCGTAGCGCGATCAACCAGCACGGGGACTATTCGCCCGACGGCTTCGACATCGCCTTCATGTCCAACCGTTCGGGGACGTATCAGGTGTACGTCACCGGGACGGCGGGGGCACCAGCGTTGCAGCTGACAAGCGGTGGCGCGGCGAATGGCTTCCCGCGTTGGTCTCCCGACGGGACGCGCCTCCTCTTCACCTCATCGCGCGACGGCAACTTCGAGCTGTACGTGATGAAGGCCAACGGAAGTAGTCAGACGCGCCTCACCTTCAACCTCGGCGACGATGTCGGGGGGGCGTGGTCGCCCGATGGCTCGCGCATCGCCTTTTTCTCGGCGCGCGGCGCAAATCGGGAGCTGTACCTGATGAATGCCGACGGGAGCAACCTGGTGCGCCTCACCGCCGACGGGATGGAGAAGGGGCCGAGGGTCGCCTGGTCGCCCGATGGGTCGCGCCTCGCGTTCCATGCCTATCGCGATCGCACCGCGGGGATCTACATCGTGAATGCCGACGGGAGCGGGCTGCGGCTGCTCACGTCGCACGAGGCCAACGATCGCTATCCGGTCTGGTCGCCCGACGGGCGCAAGCTGGCATTCGCCACCGATCGCGACGGCAACGACGAGATCTACGTGATGAACGCCGACGGCTCGGGAGCGCTGCGCCTCACCAACAACGCGGGCCCCGACGTTCCCGACGCCTGGGGGCGCTGACGGTCGATCGGGGGGTGACGCGCGACCGCCGTTGTCGCGTTAGGCGCCCAGCTTCCACTTGATGCGGGTGTAGGCGATGCGGAACCCCTGCCGTTCGGCGTTCGCCTGCGACGTGCTGCCGGGGGCGGCGCCCATCATCGCGAGGTCGCACCCCAGCTCGCACGCGTAGGCCAGGCGTGCCTGCAGCAGCGCCCCCTGCGCCCCGCGCCCGCGCCAGGCGGGGATCGTGCTTGCGCCGGCCAGCAGCGCCACACCGTCGTGTACGGCCATCGCCCCAGTCCCGATCATCGTCCCATCGAGCTCGGCCACGAAGCACGACACGCCGCGGCTCCCACCGGTGATCACGCCAAAGTTGCGCATGAAGTCGGCGAGTTCGGGCGACTCGCCCCACCCGCTCGCCGAGACGTCTGCCCAGGTGGACAACTCGTGCGCGGACATGCGGCGCGTGGTGAGGCCCGGGGCGGGCGGATGGGCGCGTGCGGGGAGCGACGTGGACGCATCGAGCGGAAGTCGCAGTACCGTCGTGAGCTCCACCGGGTGATAGCCGCGCCCGGCCAGCACGCCCAGCAGCGCGGGCTCGGCGATGGGGCTGACTTCGTGAAAGACCTCGGCACCGCGGGAGAGGAAGAAGTCCTCGAGCGTCTCGAAGTCCGCCGAGCTGGGGGAGGAGAAGAGCCCGAGCCCGAACGTCTGGGTGAGCGGCGACCCGACGCTGTCGAACATCGCGTAGGCGCCGCCCACGTCGATCCAGGTGGCGCCTAACGTCGGTTCGTTGGCGGCGCGCGACTCGACGAAGGCGGCGTTGGCCGTCCCTTCGGCGCGCTCGAGGCGCCGTGAGAGGGCGAGGTCGGTAACCTGCACGACGGGGACGGAGGGATCCGGACGGTCAGCCATGAGAGGGCGTGAGGAGAAAGCGCCGCGGAGGATAGCGACGACGCGCACGCGGCGCGACGTTTGGAGTGTGCACGGTGGAACGCTGCGGCGCGCGCCGCCGTATTCTCGCCGGTGCCCCCTCCCCGCGCCACCGATTCCTCCACGCCGATCCGCGACCGTCGCATGCGCCCCGAACATTTCCTGTGCACCCAGTGCGGTGCCGAGACGTCCGCTCCGCTCAAAGTCCCCCCGGGCAGCCCGTGGGTGGCGCTTGCCCTCGCCGTGCCGTTCGTCATTCCTGGTGTGGTGTACGCGATCTGGCGATACACGATGCGTCGCGATACCTGCCCCACCTGCGGCCACGCGAAGCTCATTCCGTCCGATGCACCGCTCGCGCGCGTGTGGCGAACGGCAGGGTGGATCACCGGTCGCCCGGCCGACTTTGGCGCGCGTACGCCGTCCGAAGTGCGGCTCGATCGCATCGAGCAGGCGATCGACGCGATTGCCGCCGAGGTGGATCGCGTGTCGCAGCGTTCGTCGGCGCCGCTGCGCGGCGTTGGGGACTCCGGCCTCACCCCTCGGTTGCGTGACCGGGGGAGCATCACCCCGACCTGAGCGCGTGAATCTCTCCGCATGATCTCACTCACGTCGCTCGTCCTCGCACTCGTCGTCGCGACACCTCCCGCGCACGCGGTTGCCGCGGACTCGACGCCGAGCGCTCGCTCGCTCGCGCGTCTCGTTGCCGATCACGAAAAACAACAGCTTGCCGACGACCCGATGTTGCGTGCGCGATCGGGGCTGCGCGTCGAGCACCTCCCCGACCTTTCGTTCGCTCGCGTGGAGCGTGAGGCGGCGCGTGCACGCGGCGTGGTGCGCGCCATCGACCTGCTCGTGCCAACCGAGCTGTCGCCTGACGAGTGGAGCACCTCGCGCATGCTGCGCTGGGACCTGGTGCAGGTGATCGAAGCGGCGCGCTTCCACTGGCTCTCGTTCTCATCCATCACGCCGTACGCCTCGCCGCTGGGGAGCATCCCCCGACTGCTCGCCGCGCAACCGCTGGCGACGGCGGCCGACCTCACGCACTATCTCGCGCTGGTGGATGAAGTGGCCGCGACGGTCGACACGATTCGCGGCGGGCTGGAGGCGCGGCGCGCGAAGAAGCTTCTTCTGCCCAAGGAAGAGCTGCGGCTCGTGATCCCGTTCGTGCGCGGCTTTGCCCAGCCGCCGGCACAGAGCCCGTTTGCCGTGGCCGACGCCCGGCTGGCGGCGATCGCACCGGCCGAACGTAGCGCCTTCCAGCAGGCGTTAGGCGCGCGCATCACGGGCAAGGTGAACCCGGCGCTGGAGCGTCTCGCCGCCTACCTCGACGGTCCGTATCGCGCCGAGGCGTCGGACAAGGTGGGGGTGGGGCAGTATCCAGGGGGCGATGCGTACTATCGCTACCTGGTGCGCCAGCACACCACGATGGACGTGACGCCCGATGCGGTGCACCGCATCGGCCTGGCCGAGGTGGCGCGCATCGACAGCGCGATGGCGGCCATTCGCGCGGAGCTCAACTTCACGGGGACCAAGGCCGAGTTTCATGAGAAGCTGCGTCACGACCCACGATTCTTCGCCAAGACTCCCGAGGAGTTCGGCGAGAAGCTGATGTACCACGACGCACGCATTCGCACGCGCGTGGGCGACTACTTCTCGACGCTGCCGCGTGCGCAGGGGGATGTGCGTCGCCTCGATCCGCGCCTCGAGGGGGCGATGACCTTTGGCTTCTACCAGGAGCCCTCGGCGCAGGACTCGATGGGTCACTACTTCTTCAACGGCTCCAACCTGGGGGAGCGCAGCATGCTCAACGCAGCGGCGCTCGTCTTTCACGAACTCATCCCGGGGCACCATTTCCAGGTCGCGCTGCAGCGCGAGAACACCGCGCTTCCACGCTTTAGGCGCGAAGGCGCCTACACCGCCTTCCTGGAGGGCTGGGGCGACTACGCCTCGGCGCTGGCGGGCGAGATGGGGTTGTACTCCGATCCCTACGACCGCTACGGACGGCTCATGATGGACATGTTCATCTCCTGTCGCCTGGTGGTGGACACGGGGATGAACGCCTTCGGCTGGCCCCGCGAGCAGGCGATCGCCTACATGAGAGCGAACACGCTCGAGAGCGACACGCAGATCGACACCGAGACGCTGCGCTACTCGGTCGACCTCCCCGGTCAGGCGCTGGCCTACAAGATGGGGAGCCGCGAGCTGCTGCGACTGCGCGAGGATGCGCGCAAGCGGCTGGGGGCGCGCTACGACATCAAGACGTGGCACGCCTTCGTGCTGGGCGGCGGGGCCATGCCGATCAGCGTGCTGCGGCAGCGGTTCGAGAGCTGGATTGCGGCTGGCGGGATGGTGCCGTGAGGCAGGCGTCGGCGACGACGGAGGGTCAGCCCGCATCGCTCGGGAAGGCCGGCTCAGTCGTCGGGGCAATCTACCTCATCCCTGTCCTGGCGTTCCTGCTCCCGTTCCTGCTGTTTCCGGTTGGGGGCAGCATCGTCGGCGTGTTGGTGGCAGGCCCGTTCGGCATCATCACCAAGGCGCAGCACAGCGTGCTGCTGCAACTCGTGATCATTGCCGGCGCCGTGGCCGTACATGTGCTGGCCGCGCGCGTGTATGCCTGGCAGGTCGAGTCGATCATGCGTCAACGGGTGGGCGACGAGTCGCTCACGGGGCGTCACACGGCAGAATTCTCCCTTCCGCAGGGCTCCTCCGTGGCGGCCACTCAGGTCGACGCCACGGCGATGGCGACGATGGAGTTTCGCACCTTCGACGCATCCGCCGAATCGCTCGTCGACACGCCGGGTGAACGCTACATCCGTGACCGTCTGCTGAACCGGCGCGGGAAGATCTTCTTCGCCTGCCTTATGCTGGGACTCGGAATGAGCCTCGCCGTCTGGTCCCGCGAGTGGTACGAGTTACTGCAGGCGGCGACGCCGGCGCAGCGGCTGGTCGACAAGGGTGTCACACTCGACGACGTGGCGCGATTCCTCCTCCCGTATGTGATCGCGGCCGCGCTGCTGATCGTGTTGTATGTCCAACGGCTCAGCGTTGGCTTGCGCTCTGCGGTCGTGGCGGGGTTCATCGCCAATGTCTGGCCGCTGATGCTTGCCCTTGCGGCACGATTCGGGACCAGCACCGACGGCGAAGAGATGCCCGCCTCCCTGTACCTGACTCCGATCGGCACCTATCTCGGCATGATGGTCGTCGGCCTGGCGCTGTCGGTGGGGCTGACCCGATCGTCGGCGAGCGCCTCGTGGGATGGCAAGCGACTCCTGGTGCTGCGGGTCTTTGGGGTCGACCGCAACACGGCCTCGCTCTTCTCGATGGTCGTACGGCGCTGGCCGTTCCTGGGGCCGGTGGTGACGGTGGTCGACCCGACGTACGCGAAGGTCACGTTCGGGCGCCTGCGGTACCTCCTCCTGCTGATGCTTGCACTTCCGTGGGTCCTGATGGGGACGCTCATTCCGGAGAGTCTCGGGGCCGCCCCCGTGAGCATCGCCGGATACTACATCGTGTGGCTCCCGGTGGTCTGCGCCTTCCAGCTGTGGCGCCTTCGCGTCCGCACCGGGCGCAACCTGGCGGCCGTGCGGCACCGGCTCGATTTCGACACGGCGTCGTGGTTCCGCCTGCGCTACCCGGCCATTCAACTCACCTGCTTCGCCGACGTCTGGAAGGTGACCGTAGGCGCGCTCGTTGAGTGGAGCGACGCGATCCTCGTGGACCTGCGTGGATTCACGGCGGAGCGCCAGGGTGTTGCCTACGAACTGCGGTACCTCATGAACCACTGTGCGCTGTCGCGCGTCGCGTTCCTCACCGATCCCACGACCGACGTGTCCGTGTTTCGTGCCACGTTGCAGTCGCAGTGGGGCACGCTCGATCCCGGGTCCCCTAACGCGGGAGTGGAGCGTCCAGTGGCCAACGTGTACGCGGCCGCTGGGACTGGACGGGCGTTGAGGGGGGAAATGCGTCCACTGCTGGCGTTGCTCGGGGAACTGACGACGACGGCGGCCTCGCGCCGCGCCCCGGAGGACGAATCACAGCTGCCGCGTGATCGCGTGCGGAACCGAAAGCTGTCTGCCGCGATCGCCGGGGCCTGGGGACTGTTCGCCATCGGCGCGTTGCTGCAGGTGACCCTCAACCGGGATGGGGCACAATTGGGGTCGGGGTTGTGCGTGATGTGGCTGGCGGTGCTGGCCCTCATGCTCACCACGCGCATGCGGCGCCTGCTGGTGCGCGAGGGGGAGCTCCGCCGCCTGTGGAGCAACCGCCTCTGGACGATCTTCTTCGCGATATCCTCCTTCGGCTGGGTGCAGTGGTATGTCTTCGTGCAGCTACAGCGATGACGGGGGCACGCCGGCGGTGCCTCGACGTATGCAGCTGGCGGGACGGCAGGGGCCAACGACGACTGGCCGGGGCGGCCCCCCGGCCTATTGCACGCTGCTCGCCTTGATGCCGCCGCTCTTGAGATAGTCCACCGCCAGGTTGGCCAGCGACCGCACTCCCGTGGGGAGCGCCGCTTCATCGGCGAAGAAGAGCGGCGAGTGGTTGGCCGGCTGCTTGGCCAGGTCGGCTCCCTTGGGCGCGACGCCCAGGAAGTAGAAGATCCCGGGGATCTCCTTGGTGAAGACGGGGAAGTCCTCGGAGCCGGTGACCGGGTTGATCGTGCGCAGCCCGCCATCGCCCGCAGTGCGCTTGAGCGTCGGCGACATCTTGTCGAGCAGAGCGGCGTCGTTCTGCGTGATCAGTCCGCCGCCGGAAATCTCCACCGTCGCCGTTGCACCTGCCGAGTGTGCGATGTCCTCGGCGGTGCGCTTCACGCGCTCGTGGATCTCGGCGCGCATGCCCTGGTCGAAGGTGCGGATCGTCCCGATCATCACCACGCTGTCAGGGATGATGTTCCCGCGGTTGCCCCCCTGGATCATGCCGATGGTGATCACCGCCGGTGCCGCGGTCACGTCGATCTGGCGCGAGGCGACCGTCTGGAGGCCGATGATGATCTGCGCCGCGACCGGGATCGGGTCGACGCCGCGCCACGGCGACGAGCCGTGCGTCTGGCGCCCCTTCACGTTGATCGCCAGGCCATCCGCCGCCGCCATGAAGCCACCGGCGCGCGTGCTGATCGAGCCTAACGCCGATGGCCAGACGTGCAGCCCGAAGATCGCTGAAGGACGCGGATCCTTGAGCGCGCCGTCTGCCACCATCGCCTCTGCGCCGCCCAATCCTTCCTCGGCGGGCTGGAAGAGGAAGACGATCGTCCCGGGGATCTTCGCCTTCATCCCGGTGAGCACTTCGGCCACCCCCATGAGGATCGCCACATGGTTGTCGTGCCCGCAGGCGTGCATC
The DNA here is from genome assembly GCA_964560345.1 of uncultured Gemmatimonadaceae bacterium. GTDB lineage: Bacteria > Gemmatimonadota > Gemmatimonadetes > Gemmatimonadales > Gemmatimonadaceae > SCN-70-22. The sequence goes on along the minus strand of CAZLLP010000145.1, from coordinate 5,231 downwards.
ACCCCGACGTCCATCCCGTTGTACATCGTGCGCACGGTGCTCTTGAACGGGAGATTGACCTGTTCGGTCACCGGGAGCCCGTCCATGTCGGCGCGCAGCGCGACCACAGGGCCGGGCTTGCCGCCGCGCAGGATGCCGACGACCCCCGTCTTGCCGATCGGGGCGCGCACCTCGAGGCCGAGCGCGCGCAAGTGCTTCTCGACGAGCGCCGAGGTTCGCTTCTCCTCGAAGGAGAGCTCGGGGTGCTCGTGGATGTCGCGGCGCCAGGCGATGACCTTGGGCATCACCTGCTCGAGTCGCGTGTCGATCTCCTTGGCGAGCGGATCGAGCGCTGGCGTGCCCTGCGCGTTGAGCCGATGGGGAAGGGGAAGGGCGAAGAGGGCGATCGCCAAGGCGGCGATAGGGCGCAGCGACACGAGCGGCTCCGGCGGTGGGGTGGGTGCGCGAACGTTGTTCGAAAGGTGCGCGCGGAGCGGAGCGGACGCCAGTTCGTGCGCAGCGCTGACGCGCGCCATCGATGTGGTGGAGTAACGCAGCTCCCCCCGACGGGCGTACATTTGCGCGCTCGGGACCCACGAGGAGCGTTGATGCGCGGGGCGATCGCGAGGGCGTGTGCTGAGATGCTGATGGTGCTCGCCTGCGTGACGTCGCTCGCGGGGGCGCAGTCGCGCGCGATGCCAACGGTGGCGCACACCTGGCGTCCTGTGCGCGCCGCCGACGGCGAGGTGGCGGCGATCGAGGTGCGCATGGAGGTCGAGGGCCTCCCCGATTCGGTGGCGCAGCGCTTCGCCCTCAACGTGCCGATCACCTACGCCGGCGTGCCCGGGATCGCCGAGCGAACGCAGCAGCTGACGGTGCGCGATTCGGGCGGTGATGTGCCCCTGAATGTCGTCGATGATGCGCCGGACCCCGGCGGCTTTCCCTTCTATCGGCATTGGCGCGCTGCACGACCGGTCACATTCCCGGTCATCGTCACGTATCGCGCGCTCGCCCCTCGCACGGTGCCGCGCGGACCTCCGTTCGGCTTGTACGCCGCGTACGGCGGCGTGAGCGGCGCCGGGTCGGGGTTCCTCGTCCTCCCCGAGACCAACGTCACCGTCACGTCGACGGTACACTGGGAGCTGAGTGAGCTCCCCGCCGGATCGATGGCATCCACGTCGTTCGGGGAGGCAGACATTCGCCTCACGGGAGTGCCGTCGCAGTTGCGACAGGGGTGGATCATGGCCGGACCGCTCGGCCGGTACCCGTCGTCAGGCGCAACGTCGCGGCTGCAAGCGGTGTGGCTCGGGACGCCGGCGTGGGATGCGACGGAGGAGATGCAGTGGGCGAGCCGGATGTACGAGTGGCTCGCGACCTCGTACGGCTACCTGCAACCCGCGCCACCGTATCGCGTCTTTGTGCGCGTGGGGACGGCGCGCGGCGGGACGGCACTCGACAGCTCGTTCATGATCCTCGCCGCACCGCGCGATAGCACGTCCATTACCGCCGCGCGCTCACCGCGAGAGACCATCACGCACGAACTCGGGCACCTGTTCGTCGGCCAGGTGGTGGCGCCGTTAGGCGTGGGGAGCTGGTTCAGCGAAGGGCTCAACGTGTACTACACGCGCCTCCTCCCCATGCGCGGCGGCTTCACCTCGGTGGAACAGTATGGGCGCGAGGTCAACGCGGCCTTCCACGAATACTGGCATAGCCCATCGCGCAACCTGTCGGCCGACTCCATCGTGCGCATCGGCTTCACTGACGAAGGGGTGCGGCACATGCCCTACGTGCGCGGGAGCCTGTACTTTGCCGACCTCGATGCGAAGATCCGCGCCCACTCGCACGGGAAGCGCTCGCTCGACGTCGTGGTGCGCGAACTGTTCGAGCGGCGCGCCAAGGGTGACAGCATAACGCACGAGCGGTGGATGCAAACGGTCGAGCGCGAGGCCGGACGCAGCGCGCGCGACGACTTCGAGCACATCATCCTGCGCGGCGACCGCACACTGCTCCCGGCGTCGGACGCCTTTGGTCCGTGCTTCGAGCGCCGCTCCCTCCCGGCCAGGCGCGAAGCGAACATCGAGCACCCGGCGAGTTATGAATGGGTGCGCGTGACCACCATCCCCGATTCCACCTGTCGCAAGGGCCCCTCACGATGACCATGGATCGACGGCAAGCACTCGGCGCGTTAGGCGGCTTGGGCGGACTGGCCGCCACGCGCGCCTTCGGCCTGACGACGCCCGACGACACGATGTCGTCCGGCGCGTCGGCGGTCATGCCGCAACCCGGCGCCGCCTTTCCTCGCAAGGCTGACTTCACCATCGAGGACGGGGTCACCTACCTCAACGCGGCGTACACGCACCCGATTCCTCGCGTCTCGGTGGAGGCCGCGCGACGCGCGGCCGAGCTGCGGGGAACGATGCGCGGTCCCGCGACTGCTGCGAGCGGTCCGCCCAGGGCGACCCCCAAGGCACTCTTCGCGCAACTCATCAACGCCAAGCCGTCGGAGATCGCGCACGTGTCCAGCACCAGCGCGGGCGAGAACCTGGTCGTGCGCGCGCTCGAACTCGACCATCGGCGCGATGGCAATGTGGTCACCGACGGGCTGCACTTCGAAGGGGCGCTGATGAACCTCGATGTGCTGCGCAAGCGCGGGCTCGACGTGCGCGTGGTGAAGCCGACCGCCGACGCGCGCATCGACTTCCGCGACATCGAGCGCGCCGTCGACAACAAGACGCGCCTCATCGAGATCTCGGCCGCCGCGATGTACAACGGCTTCCAGCACGACCTCAAGGCGGTCGCCGACCTCGCGCATTCGCACGGTGCACTCGTGTACGTCGACATCGTGCACGCTGCTGGCGCCGAGCCGCTCGACGTGAAGGCGAGTGGGATCGACTTTGCCGCCTGCTCCAGCTTCAAGTGGCTGATGGGTGATTTCGGGCTCGGCTTCCTGTACGCGCGCGAAGAGGTGTGGGACAAGGTGACACGCCCCGTCGTCAGCTACTATCAAGCCGACTCGGCGGAGCCTAACTATCCACCACATCTGCCCAGTGGTGCGTATGAGCCGGTGACCTACGCGTTCAGTCGCAGTGCCGCCGGGCTGTTCGAGATGGGGTCGCTCACCGGGAGCGCCGAGGTGGGGGTAGCGCTGCTGGCGACGTCGCTGGCGTATGTGCAGTCGCTGGGAGTCGCCAACATCCAGCGGCATCGACTCCCACTCATCGCCCGGTTGCAGGCGGAGATGCCGCGCCTGGGGTTCACTGCCGTCACGCCGCCAGGCGCAACCAGCGGGAACGTGACGTTCGCCCGCCAGGGACTGCTCGAGAGCGACGTCCCCAAGCGACTGGCCGCGGCCAGGATCAATGTGCGCGTCGCCGCCAACTGGATGCGCATCTCGCCGTCGGTCTACAACGACATGAGTGACATCGAACGGCTGCTTGAGGCGCTGTCGTGAGCGTTCGTCGCGCAGGTGTGCACTTCGCGCTCTGGCTTGCCTTGCTCGCCGGCAGTATCCCCGGCGTCGCCCAGATCCCGCAGGCGCTCATTGACCGAACGCCTGCGCGCGCGGAAACGCATCACGTGGGGACGTTCGGCGGCACGAAGGTGGCCTATACCGCAATGGTCGAGGAGCACGTCCTGCGCGGGAGCGACTCCATCCCCAACGCATCGCTCATCACGATCGCCTACCTGCGAGAGGGCGTAAGCGATGTTGCCACGCGCCCGGTCGCCTTCGTCTTCAACGGTGGACCCGGATCCTCATCGTCGCCGCTGCACATGAACGGGATGGGGCCACGCCTCGTCTCGGGTGATTCGACGGTTGCCAATCCCGAGAGCATTCTCGACGCCACCGACCTGGTCTTCATCGATCCCGTCGGGACCGGGTTCAGTCGTCCGTACACCACGGAGGTCGGCCGCCGCTCGTACTGGACGTCGAAGGGTGATGCGGCGGCGGTCGCGCAGGTGATCGAGCGCTGGCTCGATGCGCACGGGCGGCGCGCGTCGCCGCGATATCTCATCGGCGAGAGCTACGGTACCGTGCGTGCGGGATGGATCCTCCACGCGAGGCCGCAGCTGCAATTCGATGGCGTCCTCCTGATCTCCGTTGCGGCCTTCCTGCGCAACGGCGGACGCGAGATGCCGCAGGTCGCGGCATTTACCGCCATGGCCACCTCGGCGTGGTATCACCAGCGTGTCCCGCGGGCCGGGCGAACGGTCGAGCAGGTGTACCGCGAAGCGGTCGATTTCGCGCGCACCGACTATCTCACCGCACTCGTACGCGGGGCCAGCTTGCCGGCGGCCGAGCGCGAGCGCGTGGCCGCGCGCATGTCGCAACTCATCGCGCTCCCCACCGACTTCATTCTCGAACGGCGGCTCCGCATTTCCAAGGACGACTGGATGCTGAACGTGCTGCGCAGCGACAACCTGCGCACCGGGATGCTCGACACGCGCATTACCGCACCGCGTGACACCACACGCACCGGTGGACTCAACGACCCCGCGCTCGCTGGTGGTCGCCTGCGTATCGGGACGGCCATGCTCGCCCCAGCCATCGTCCCCGGTTCGGCGCAAGCGATGCTCGAACGCCCCGATACCACGGCGGCTCCTTCACCGCTGGAGCGCTACCTCAGGCGCGATCTCAAGTTTCCAACGCTCGAGTCGTATCGCAGCCTCAACCTCGACATCAATGGCGTGTGGACGTACGACGCCGAGGTGGATGCATTCGAGGCGGTGGGCGAGGCGATGAAGCGCGTGCCGCGCATGCGCATGGCGTGGATGGATGGGTACTTCGACCTCACGACGCCGGCCTATGAGTCGGAGTACATCTTCGACCAGGTCGGCATCCCGGCAAATCGGACGACCGCGCTGGTGGTCCCGGGGGCGCACGGCTCGATCGCCGACCCCGCGCTCAGGCCGGCGCTCGCGAACGCACTTCGGACATGGCTTCGATGAACGCACTTTCGCGCGCTACCCTCGTCGTCGCGGCGTACGTGATCGCGGCGGCCAATCTCTCCGCACAACAACAACCAGCACCAGCCGCGCTCAGCGTCGGTACGATCGACTCGATTTGGTCGCCGACGCTCAAGGAGCGGCGTCCGTACCTGGTGTACACGCCGCCGTCGTACACCGAACCCACGCGCGTCCCGCGCGCATATCCCGTGCTGTACCTGCTCGATGGTGATGTGCACTTCCACTCGGTCACCGCGATCATCCAGATGCTGGCGACCGGTGTGGGTGGCGCCTATGTCATCCCCGAG
>CAZLLP010000144.1:0-15437 GCA_964560345.1 uncultured Gemmatimonadaceae bacterium | reverse complement strand
CTCCCACCAATACGACCAGCCGCACCCGCCGGTCCCGCGACGGTCTAGCGTGACCTGGGCCGCCCTGGCAAACACCGGCGACGCGTCCGGCGTGATCTCCCGCCCGGGGTAGAGCCCCCATAGCGGTGACAGGTGTCGGTGCTGCGGTTCGATCTCGTCCCAGTCGTCGAGCCACTCTTGCAGCTGGCCGTGTTTCCCCACCTGGTTGGGGGCCAGGCGCTGCCGTGCGGCGCGCGCCTCCGCGACCAGGGTGGAGTCGGTGCCCAATCGCGTCGCCGCCTCGTCGAACGCCCGAAGGACCTCACGAATGATCTGCATGTCCATGGTCGGGCCGGTTACCATGGTGCGCGCCGTGAGCTCGATCCCGCTCACCTCGTCGAAGAACGTCCCGTTCCCTGGCCACGCGGGGAAGTTCTCCGGCGAGTTGGAGGGAGCGGTGACCAGCCAATGCTTCTGTGGATGGTCGACCAGGATGTCGAGCAGGAAGCGCGTCTGGTCGCGGAGCAGGGGATAGATGGTGCGCAGGTCGCGGTCGTCGCCCGAGTAGCGGAAGCGTTCGACAAGGTTGGTCATGAGCCACGCCCCACCCACCGGCCACGCGCCCCAACTCGGACCATCCATCGGCGCCGTGGCGCGCCAGAGATCGGTGTTCTGATGCACGACCCACCCTCGCGCCCCCCAATACTCGCGCGCTGTCGCGGTCCCCACCTCTGCCACATCGCGCACCAGTCGCTCCAACGGCTCCACCAGCTCGGCCAGGTTCCCGCTCTCCGCCGGCCAGTAGTTCATCGGCAGGTTGATGTTGATCGTGTACTTGGAATCCCACCAGGGGTTGGGGTTGTCGTTCCAGATCCCCTGCAGGTTGGCGGCCTGCGTTCCCGGGCGCGAACTGGCGATCAGGAGGTAGCGGCCGAATTGATAGTACAGCGCCGCCAGCGCGGGATCCGGGCGCTCGGCCAGCCGCTTGATGCGCTCGTCGGTCGGGAGCGCGGCGACGTCGGCGCTCGTGCCGCCTAACGACATGGCGACCCGGCGGAACCACCCGCGGTACTCGGCCAGGTGGTCGCGCAGCAGCGCCTCGAACGGGCGGTGTTCAGCGCGCGCGAGGGTGGCCCGCACGCGCTCTGCCGGGTTGCCGCTGACGTCGTGGTAGTTCACGAAGTTGGTGGCGGCCGCGAAGAGCAGCACGACGGTGTCTGCCCCTGTCACGCGCAACGTCCGGTAGTCGACCTCCATGCTCCCGCCCGACGTGCGCGCGACGACCTGCGCCTCGTAGCGCAGGCGCCCCGGGATTCCCAGATAGTCGGAGTTCTTCCCCGTCAGGCGCAATCCGGCGGGCGGGAGCCCATCCATCTGGAAGTAGTCGGTGCCGTAGTTGGAGTGCGCCGGGTTGCGCGCACCGCGCAGCATCGCGGAAAAGGAGATGGCGCCGGGACGGTCGGCCGTGAGGCGCATGACCAGCACCTGGTCGGGGGTGCTGGCGAATACCTCCCGCGTGTAGGTCACGCCGTCCGCGCGGTAGGTGACGCGGACCATGGCCTGATCGAGATCGAGTTCACGCCGGTAGTCCGTCACCGTGCGCCCCGAGGGAAAGCTCAGGAGCAGGTCGCCGAGCGGCTGGTACTTCATCTGCTCGTACGGCACCCCCATCATCTGGCGTCCGAACAGGTCGTGCGCCTTGGCTACCTCACCGGCAAAGAGCAGGCGACGGATCTCCGGGAGCGCCGCGGCGCCCCCCTTCACCACGGGGTCGTACGGTCCGCCGCTCCACCACGTCTCCTCGTTGAGCTGGAGGTGCTCCTGCTCGACGCCGCCAAACACCATGGCACCGAGTCGGCCGTTCCCGATGGGGAGTGCCTCGTTCCAGCTGGCGGCGGGGGTGCGGTACCACAGCGTGAGGGGGGCTTCCGTTGCCGCGCGTGGCGACTGCCCCGTGGCGGTCGCGGCCAGAATCACGCACAGCGCAGCGGCGCGGAGCAGGGACACCCTCATTCGCGCACCTCCGCGCATCGGCCGGATTCTCTCAGTGAGCGCCGAGAGTGTCGGTGCGTGAGCGGAGTGTCAAGAACACCGCGCTGCGCGAAGGCGCACGATGTCGGCGTTCTCCGCATTGCCAACCCCCACACCCGGGCGGAGCTTATGGGCGAGCCAGCTCTCCACCGCCCCAAAGGCCCGCAAATGTCGACCCCCGCCGCCCCCACCGTCCGTCCCGCCGACCCGCGTTTCTCGTCAGGCCCTACGCGCAAGCGCCCGGGATGGTCGCTGCAAGCGCTCGACGGCGCCCTGCTCGGACGCTCGCACCGCTCCAAACCGGGAAAGGCGAAACTCAAGGAAGCGATCGACCGCACGCGCACCCTGCTCGGTGTCCCCGCCGGCTTCCGCGTCGGCATCGTCCCCGCCAGCGACACCGGCGCCGTGGAGATGGCGATGTGGTCGATGCTCGGCGCGCGCCCGGTCGACCTCTTCGCCTGGGAGTCGTTCGGCGAGGAGTGGGTCACCGACGCGGTGCAGCAGCTCAAGCTCGACGACGCGCGCGTCCATCTCGGGCGCCCGTATGGTGCACTCCCCGACTTCGCCCTGGCGCGGCGTGAGGCCGACATCGTCTTCACGCAGAACGGGACGACCTCCGGTGTGCGCATCCCCAACTTCGACTGGATCGCCGCCGATCGCGAAGGGATCACGATCAACGACGCCACCAGCGCCGCCTTCGCGCAGCCGATCGCCTGGGACAAGTGCGACGTCGTCACCTTCTCCTGGCAAAAGGTGCTCGGCGGCGAGGGGGCGCACGGGATGCTGGTCCTCTCGCCGCGTGCGGTGGATCGCCTGCAGTCGTGGACCCCCAACCGCCCACTGCCGAAGATCTTCCGCATGGTCAAGAAGGGGAAGCTCGACGAGGAGCTGTTCGAGGGGGCGACGATCAACACGCCGTCCATGCTGGCCACCGAGGACTACCTCGACGCGCTGCGCTGGGGAGAGTCCATCGGCGGATTGACAGCGCTCCACGCGCGCGCCGACGCCAACGCGCAAGTCATCGCCAACTGGGTGGCGCGCACGCCATGGGTCGACTTCCTCGCCGACGATCCCGCCGCCAGGAGCAACACGAGCGTCTGCCTCAAGGTCGTCGACGCGCGCGTCACGGGGCTCGACGAGGCACGGCAGGGCGACTTTGCCAAGGCGCTCGCCTCGCTGCTCGAGAAGGAAGGGGTCGCGCTCGATGCCGCGTCGTATCGCTCCGCACCGCCCGGACTCCGCATCTGGTGCGGCGCCACCATCGACCGCGAGGATGTCGAGGCGCTCACCCCCTGGCTCGACTGGGCCTTCGAACGCTGCGTCGCTCCACTCGTGTAGGGTCCCCGAACACCCCCGCACACCCCCTCGCGTGGGGGAAGGAATCGGTCACCGCATGCCGCGTGTACTGATCGCCGACGAACTGAGCTCTGCCGCCATCGACATCTTCGAGCGACGCGGCATCGATGTCGATGTGAAGGTGGGACTCACGAAGGCTGCGCTGCTCGAGATCATCGCCGACTACGACGCCCTCGCCGTGCGCTCGGCGACCAAGGCCGATCGAGACGTCATCGCCACGGCCACCAGGCTGCGCGCCATCGGCCGGGCCGGGATCGGCGTCGACAACATCGACATCCCCGCCGCCACGGCGCGTGGCATCGTCGTGATGAACACCCCGTTCGGCAACAGCATCACCACCGCCGAGCATGCGATCGCGCTCCTCTTTGCCGTCGCCAGGCAGTTGGGCGAGGCCAATGCCTCGACGCAGGCCGGGAAGTGGGAGAAGGAACGCTTCATGGGGATCGAGTTGCACGGCAAGACGCTCGGCGTCATCGGCTGCGGCAACATCGGGGCGCTGGTGGCCGAGCGGGCGCTGGGGTTGCGGATGAAGGTGATCGCCTTCGATCCGTTCCTCACCGTTGAGCGTGCGGTGGCGTTAGGCGTGGAGAAGGTCGAGCTGGACGAGCTGCTGCGGCGGGCGGATGCCATCACGCTGCACACTCCGCTCACCGACAAAACGCGCAACCTCATCGACGCCGGGGCGCTGGCCCGCACCAAGCGCGGCGTCATCCTGATAAATGCTGCGCGAGGCGGGTTGGTAGACGAAGTCGCTTTGCGCGCGGCACTCGACAACGGGCACGTGGCGGGGGCGGCCTGCGACGTCTTCACCAAGGAGCCGGCGCGCGAGAACGTGCTGTTCGGTGCGCGCAACTTCATCGCCACACCGCACCTGGGCGCGAGCACCGTCGAGGCGCAGGAGAAGGTCGCGTTGCAGGTGGCGGAGCAGATCAGCGACTTCCTGCTCACCGGCGCGGTGGTGAATGCGCTCAACCTCCCGTCGATGAGCGCCGAGGAGGCGCCACGGCTGGCGCCGTTCGTGGCGCTCGCCGAGCGGCTGGGGATGTTTGTGGGCGGACTCGCCGACGGCGGACCCGAAGCGATCGAGATCGCCTACGAAGGGGAGGTCGCGCGCCTCAACACGCGCCCGCTCACCGCTGCGGCGCTCACCGGGATCATGCGCCCGCTCATCCCCGACGTGAACATGGTCTCGGCCCCCGCGGTGCTGAAGGAGAAGGGGACGCCGTTCACCGAGTCGAAGCAGGACACGGCCGGCTCGTACGAATCGCTCATCCACCTCGGCGTGCGCTCGGGCGGTGAGTGGCGCCGCGCCAGCGGTACGGTGGTCGGCGGCGCGCCGCGCATCGTGGAAGTGAAGGGGATGGCGCTCGAGGCGGGGTTCCTCCCGATCATGCTCTACGTGAACAACGCCGATTCGCCCGGCTTCATCGGCTCGCTGGGGCGGATCCTGGGGGAGGCGCACATCAACATCGCGACCTTCCACCTCGGGCGGCGCGGGCCGGGCGGGGACGCGATCGCGATTGTTGGCGTGGACCAGATGGTCCCCGACGACGTGCAGGCGCGGCTGCGGGGGATTCCGCAGGTGCAGGAGGTGAAGGTGCTGCGGTTCTAGCGGGGGTATTTGGGGTCAGAGCTGGGGTCAGAGCTGGGGTCAGAGCTGAGCTCTGACCCCAGCTCTGACCCCACCTGCCCCCCACCTACTCGTTCGCCTTGACCTCGGTCACTGCCGGCCCCACGTCGTTCTTCACCGGCGGGAGGCTCTTGAGGTACCGGTAGATCGCGCGCAGGTCGTCCTCGTCCATGCGCTGGAACGCCTGCCAGGGCATCGGCGAGCGCGGGATCCGGCGCCCCTCGCGAAAGCGGGCGACGAACTGGTCCTCGGTGAACAGGGCGAGTCGCCCGGTCTCCTTGTCGCTCGTGATGTTCGGCGGCGACCAGATGTGCGTCGTGTCGTCGGACTCGTTGAAGACGCGCGCCCCCGCATAACGAGGGCCGATCAAGTCGCCGGTCTTCATGTCGCGCTCCGTGTGGCACGACCAGCACAACGACACCGACTCGGCGAGGTAACGCCCGTTCTCCAGCGTTGGACCATGCGGCGCGCGCGCCGGCGGCGGGCTCGCCGGACCTACTGGGTTGGCGAGCACCGTCGCCTTGACCGCCTTCCCCAGGAGGTTGAAATGATGCGGCGGGATCTCGTTATGCACCGGCGGAAGGGTGCGCAGGTACGAGACGACGGCCTGCAGGTCGTCATCGGAGAGTCCCTGCATCTCCATGAACGGCAGCAGCGCGCGTCCGTCGTGACCGACACCGTTGCGCAGTGCGCGCGCGATCGCCTGGTCACTGACGGCGCCGAGCCCGGTCGCTGAGTCGGGGGTGAGATTGCGCGAGTAGAACTCGCCCGGCGGGATGTCGAACACGAAGCCACCGATGAGGGCGACGTCTTCCCCAGCCATGAAGCCGTCACGGTTCTTGGGGTCGCCGTGGCACGCCGCGCATGGGGCGAGTGTGCGCACCACGTAATGCCCGCGCGCGATGACGGCGGAGTCGGTGGACGCGGTGACGTCGGGGTACGGGGCGTCGAAGGTGAGGTGCTGGCGCGTCGCCACGAAGATGCTGAAGGCGACGATGACGACCAGCACGAGCCCGCCCAGCAGCGTGAGTGCTCTGCGAAGCATGATCGGGTCCGGTGGAGGGTGTGCACCGCGGGGAGGGGACCCGCGCGGACCGGCAATGCAGCGCGCAAGACTAAACAGCAGCAGGAAGGTCGGCGCAAGAGGTGGCGGCGCTAACTCCTTGACACCCTCGGCGTGGCTCGCCAAGGTGCGGCATGCCCGACTGGCTCGATCAACTCGCCGCCGCCCTCGAAGGGCGCTTCCGATTGGATCGTGAGATCGGTTCGGGCGGCATGGCGACGGTCTACCTGGCGCAGGACCTCCGCCACCATCGCCCGGTCGCCATCAAGGTCATGCGCCCCGATGTCGCGCTGGCCATGGGGCGCGAGCGATTCCTGCGGGAGATCGCCATCGCTGCCCCGCTCGCGCACCCCAACATCGTCGCCCTCCTCGACTCCGGCGAAGCCGACGGGACGCTCTTCTATGTGATGCCGTACCTCCCCGGCGAGTCGCTGCGGGCTCGCCCGCAGCGCCAGGGAGAGCTGCCGCTCGCCGACGTCCTGCCCGTGGTGCGCGGGGTGCTGCGGGCGCGGGAGCCCGCGCCCGGGCAGGGGACCGTGCACGCCGACCTCAAGCCCGAGGACACCCTGCGCGGCCGCGACGAACCGCTCCTCGCCGACTTCGGGATCGCACGCGCGTTAGGCAGCGCGGTGGGGGCGTCGTCCATCTCGCCCACCGGCGAGGCACGCCTCACCGCGACTGGGCTCGCCGTTGGCTCCACGGCCTACATGTCGCCGGAGCAGGCGTCGAGCGATCCGCGCATTGACCATCGTACCGATCTCTACTCGCTCGGCATGGTCTGGTACGAGATGCTCGCCGGTTCGCATCCCTTTGCCGCGCTCTCCCCGCAGCAACAGGTGGCGGCGCACTTCACCCGCACCATCGAGCCGCTGCGGACGGTCCGCCCCAGCATCCCCGATGCGGTGGCCGAGATGGTGGCGCGCTGCCTGGAGAAGCGTCCGGCCGATCGCTGGCAGGACAGCGGTGCGCTCCTGCGGCAGCTCGACGCGTATCTCACGGGCGATCGCGGGACGGCGTGGCGAGGCGTTGCCGCCGAACCCACGCTGCGGAGCTTTCGACTCGATGAGGAGTTGCTCGGCACGCTCGCGAACGGCTTCGACCCGCGCATGTCGGGCGATGCGATCGAGTACCTGGACAACGGGAAACTCTCGGATACGCTCGTCTGCTACCTGACGCGGTGGAGCATCGATGCCGCCGATGCGGCGGACGTCCTCCGCCAGACGCGCTATCGCGCCATCGCGCCGGTGCTCTTCGGCTTCGAAGCGGGGCGGCGCTACCGCGTCTCGCTTCCGCTCGACGACCACCTCGCGCTGCAGGGAGCGCTCCTGTCGTCGGTGGCGCGGGCGAGCGGGGCGTCGCGCGTGATCCTGGTCGGCTTCTCGACGGGCGCCGACCTGGTGATGCGCCTTGCCGCCGCGCCGCGCGCCGTGCACGCGATCCCCATCGACGGCGTGCTCGCGTTAGGTGGCAACCTCGCGACCGAGACCGCCTTCCTCAGCAGCGTGCTCGCGCAAATGGGCGACGCACAGGAAGACCAGATCCTCCCATTCCTGCGACAAGTGACGGAAAACCAGTCGCGGCTGCAGGACTGGCTCGACGTGAACGAGTACCTGGTGCGCCTGGTGCGGCGGTTCCGCACCGACTTCGGTATCCTGCGCGACTTCGCGCAGGCCATTGCCTCACCGTTCGAACAAGCGCCGCTGCTCCCCTTCGTGTCGTGGTATCGCGCCCTCGCCGCGCAGGGGACGCGCGTGCGGTGCGTGTTCGAGGACAACCCCACCTATCGCGGGTATCTGCGGCAGTTGCAGCCGGGGAAGGGGACATCCACGCTGGGTGAGGAGTACCAGCCGGGGTCCCTGCTGATCGAGGCGGGGGCGGGGCACTTCGATCTCGAGCAGACCGAGGTGGTGCTGCGGTATCTCGATGCGTTCGTGACGCAACTGCGCGGCGTGTAGGGGGCGCCGCCGCTGGCGATTGTCGGTGTGATAGGAGACCGCGTGACCCGTTGCACGCACGCGCTCCCTTCACCGTCGCGTGCGACACTCTGCGCGCTTCGGGGTATCACCGACTCATCGTCGCAAGGAGGCGTGATGCGCTCGACACGGCAGGTGGCACTGGGACTGGCCCTTCTCTCGGCCGTCGTACTCACCGAGGCGTGCCATCGCGGCAACCGCCAGGAGCCGGCACCGCTCGACGGGCCGGTCACGCTGTACATTCGCAACAATGCCTACTTCGATGTCAACGTCTACGCGCTGCCGAGCACCGGAGTCAATCCGCGCGTGCGGCTGACGACCGTTGGGGGGAACGCGAGCGCGCAGGTCACCGTGCGCTCCACCTCGCTGCGCCCTGGCGGGCTGCTGGTCGTGTATCTCCACCCCATCGGCACACGCTACTACTGGACGTCGCCGCCGGTTCAGGTGCAGTCCGACGTCGCGGCGTGTCTCGATATTCAAGCCAACCCAGACGGGAACCTGAGCCGCTCGTCGCTGTACTCGGCGCCACGCACGGTGACCGCCGATTCGGCGGCCAGCGCCGCGGTCGCAACCGTGCCGGTGGTGAATCGCGCAACGTTCACGATGTGCGGCGGCGGCTAGTCGTTCGAGCGAATCTCGCGAAGGAGTGACGATCGGGTGTCCCGGCGCATGGCGGGGCACCCGCAGGTGCGGTAACGTCTGCGCATGTCCATGCCACCACTTCGCCCTGCTTCATCGCGCGTCGCCACGAATGGCGTCATGCGTCGCGCAGCCTTTGCCGCGTCGGTCCTGGCGCTGGGCGCCTGCGGTACACCGCCTAACGCCGACCCGGGCGCGTCCAGTACCGCTGGCTCCGCGGCCTCCGCGACGCCGATACGTCAGATCGATCGCGACCTGCTCGACGTCACCGTCCCCCGGCTGCAACAGCTCTACGCCGATCGGACCTACACGGTGACGCAGGTGGTGCAATGGCACCTCGATCGCATCGACCGATATAATGGCGTCTACGGCGCGATCGAGACGGTGCTGCGCGAGTCGGCGCTCGCCGAGGCGGCGCGACTCGACGCCGAGGCAACAAAGGGCGGCGGCACGCGCGGACCGCTGTGGGGAGTCCCGATCGTCATCAAGGCCAACACCAGCGTGAAGGGCGAAGTCACCACCGCGGGATGGGCCGGCTTCACCGCGCCAGGCGTCGAGTTGCTGGCTCCCAGCGACGCTACCGTGGTCGCGAAGTTCCGCGCCGCCGGGGCGATCATCGTCGGGCTGGCCAACATGCCCGACCTCGCCAACAGCGACACCAACCGCAGTTCATCGTTTGGGCGAACCGGGCGCGCGTATGACGTGCGCTTTTCCCCGGGTGGCTCGTCAGGCGGCGTGGTCACCGCCGTTGCCGCCAACATGGCGGTGCTGGGGAACGGGACCGACACGGGGAACTCGATTCGCATGCCGGCGGCAACGAGCGCCCTGGTCGGTGTCTTTCCGACGCGCGGGCTGGTGAGCATCGCCGGGATCGCCCCGCTCGACTGGCTGCTCGACAACACCGGCCCAATCGCCCGCACCGTCAACGACGCCGCCATCGCGCTCTCGGTGATGGCGGGTCCCGACTCGCTCGACCCCGTCACGCGCATGGCCACCGACTCGGCCAGGGGCGCGCCGTATGAAGGCGCGCTCACGGCAGCGTCGCTCAAGGGGAAGCGCTTCGGCGTTCCCGCGTTCATCATGACAGGGGAGGGGATTCCCTTTCACGGCATTCCATACGCCGTACAGGAGGCCGCGGCGGACAAACTCCGCGATGCTGCCCGCATCCCGCTGCACCCCGAGACGCGCGAGCGCTTTCTTGCCGCGCTCGACGCCCTCAAGGCGGCCGGCGCCGAGATCGTCATGGGCGACAGCGTCCTCCCGGCGGCGTTCGCTCGTGCGGCGTCGCGCGTGGCCACGTACGCGTACATGCGCGACGGGACCGATCGCTTCCTCGCCGGCTTCGGTCCCTCGAGTTACCACTCGTCGGCAGAGTATGAGCAGAAGGCGGGAAGCCCGCTCTTCACGTCCTCCATCGGGACCGAGGCGCACTTCAATACCTTCGGGAACGTGCGCATCGCGCAGCGCACCCTCGACGGTGATCCCGACGCCGAGCGCATGTACCACGGGCCGCGCCGCGCCATGCTCGCCGAGTACGTCGCGACGATGGAGCGGCTCAAGCTCGACGGCTACGTGTATCCGGCCATCCAGATGCCGCCGCCTGACGAGACCATGGCGCAGGATGGTCGCCTGAGCGAAGGGCCGCACTCGGCGACGAGCTGGGTCAACATGATTGGCGTCCCGGCGATCGTCGTCCCCGCTGGCTTCTACAAGAGCGGGCTCCCGTACGACATCGAGATCGCGACCCGCCCGTGGCACGATGCCGAGCTGCTCGCGTATGCGTACGCGTGGGAGCAGGTAGCGCAGGCGCGCAAGCCGCCGGTACTGGTGGAGCGGGGGATGTTGCCGGTGACGCCGGCGCGCCCAGGGCGCGGGCGTTAGGTCGACGACGGAGGACGCGTCGCGGCTGCGTCTGTATTGCGGCTGCGCCCAGCGCGGGTAGTTTCGCGACTGATCGAGCGGTGACCTGTTCGCGGTACCAACCGCGTCCTCCTGCGCCCATCCCACCGAAATGACCATTCGCAACCTGCTGATCCTGCCGTTCATCGCCAGTGCGTGCTCTGCCGGTGGCTCGGCGGAAAACCCTCCCGCGTCGCTTGCCCCCGCCCACGCGACCGCGATGCGCGACAGCGTCCGCGGCTTTCTCGATGCCTACGCGGCCGACGTCAGCGCGCCGCCGGTGGGGAAGAATGCGCGCGAGGCCATCGCGCCGTTCTTCGCACCCGAGATCGTGATGTCGGCCGACCTTGCGCCTGACGAACCGGTGCTCGTGCAGACGATCGACTCGCTCATCCCGCCGGACGAAGTGGTCACGGTGCCGGGGTGGATCAAGTCGACGCGGCTCACATGGGGAACGATGGTCATCACGCCGCTGGCCGCGGGCGTCGCGACCTACACCGCGAAATACACGGAGCAGGTGACGGACACCAGCGGCACGGTCACCGATCTCCCCGGGGTGCAACACGGCGTGGTGCGCAACGGTGCGAACGGCTGGCGCTTCGTGACCATCCAGTCGTCGCATCCGATCACGATGCACCAGCTTCAGGCAGCCCTGGTGGCGAGGATGACGGGGGCGAAGTAATCGCTGGCGCATGCGCCACGCCAGAGATCGCTTCTCACCCCAGCTCTGACCCCAGCTCTGACCCCAGCTCTGACCCCAGCTCTGACCCCAACGCTCAACCCCAACGCTCAATCGTACCGTAACGCCCGCATCGGCTGCGTCCGGCTCGCCCTGAGCGCCGGCACCCACCCGGCGCCGAACGCCACCCCCGCCAGCAGCAGCACCGCCGTCACGAACACCACCGGGTCGTGCCCGTCCAGGCCGTACAACAACGACCGCGCCGCCCGCCCCGCCCACAGCGCGCCGAGCGTCCCGATCGTCGCCCCCACCGCCACCATCGTCCCCACCTGGCGCAGGATCATCCGCTGCACGCGGTGGCGGTCGGCGCCTAACGCCATGCGCACGCCGATCTCGCGGGTGCGCTGCGACACGGAGTAGGCCAGGACGCCGTACAGCCCCACGGCGGCCAACAGCGTGGCCAGGAAGGCGAACGCGGTCGACAGGATCGAGATCATTCGGTCCAGAAAGACGTTCTCCCGCAACTGCTGCGGCATGGTCTTGAGATCCTGCACCGGGAGCGCCGGGTCAATGCGCTTCAGCATCGGCGGGATCGCCGCGATGAGCTGGTCGCTCGGCAGGCTGGTGCGGGCATAGAAGTACAGCTGCCCGATGACCCCCTGCTGCCGCCACGGGAGGTAGAAGACCGGCTGCGGCGGGCGCTTGGCGTCGTTGTACGCGACGTTAGGCACGAGCCCCACGATCTGGATCCCCAACGAATCGTTGCCGCCGCTCCGCCCCATGAACTTCCCCACGGCGTCCTTCCCCAGCTTGAACTTGTCGGCGAACGCCTGGTTCACGACGGCCACCCTTCCCCCGCCGTCCTGGTCGCTCGCCTGGAAGTCGCGCCCCGAAATGATCGAGGCCCCGATCATCGAGAAGTAGCCGGCCCCCACCGCCGTGTATCGCGAGTTGCAGTCGGTGTCCGGCAGGCACTCGAAGCCCTGCACGCGCACGTCGTTCCCCCAGCTATCGCCCGACAGCAGCGGGACGAGCGAACTGGTGACACCAGTGACCCCCGGCAGCGCGCGCAGTTCGTCCTCGATGCGCGAATAGAGCACCTTGGCGCGCAGCGTGTCGTACCCCACCCGGAGTGGCGACACGCTGAACGTCGCCACGCTATCGATGCGAATCCCCAGGTCCACACGGCTCACGTTCACGAGGCTCTTGAGGAAGAGCCCAGCCGAAACCAGCAGCGTGGTGGAGAGGGCGATCTGGGCGACGGCCAGCCCGGTGCGGAAGCGCGCGGCCCCGCCACCGCCGGCGATCTGCCCGGCGCCAGCCCTGATGGACGTGATGAGGTCCGCGCGCGTGGAGTGCAGGGCGGGGAACAAGCCAAACAGCAACCCGGTCGCCACGGCCAGCGCCGCGGCAAAGGCGAGCACCGGCAGTTGCAACTGGAACTGCAACGTCGTCGCCCCCTCGGGCGGCAGCATCGAGGCGATCCCCTGCAGCGTCCATCGCGCCACCAGCAGGCTCACCACCCCGCCCAGCATCGCGAGGACGAGCGATTCCACCAGCAACTGCGTCACCAGGCGCCGCCGGGTGGCGCCTAACGCCAGGCGCACGCCCATCTCGGTCGCGCGGCTCGCCCCGCGTGCCAGGAGGAGGTTGGCGATGTTGGCGCAGGCAATCAGCAGCACCACGGCGGTGATGGAGAAGAGCATGGTGAGCGGGGTGCGCGCTTCGCCCTGCATCGAACTCTGCCCGCGGGCCCCCGGCTCCAGCACCACGCGCTTGGCCTTGAAACGCTCCATGCGCTGCGCGCTGATCCCTTCCTGCAGCGGCGCCTCGACGTCGGTGAGGATCGGGGCGATCACGCGATCGAGCCCCGCCTTGGTCGCCTCCATCGACATCCCGGCCCTGCGACGGCCAAAGACGTACACCCAGTAGTCGCGCCGATTCTCCAGCCCCTTGTACGTCCCCACCCAAATGCGCGCTTGCATCGGCACGTAGACCAGCGGGCGCGCACCGAGCGTGGGTCCTTCAAATCCCTCGGGGGCCACGCCGACGATGGTGAAGGCGCGCCCGTTCACGCGCAGCAATTGCCCCAGCACGTCCGGCTTCCCGCCAAAGCGATCCTGCCAGAAGCGGTAGCTGATCACCCCCACCATGTTGTCCGAGCCCGGCTCGTTGTCACTCGGCTGCAACAGCCGCCCCAATGCGGGGCGAACGCCGAGCGTCGAGAAGTAGCCGCCGGTGACGTAGATCCCTTCGCCGACCGTGGGTTCGTCGGCGAGCGCGATGCTCGCGCCGAAGATGCGATGCCCGGCGATCCCTGCGAGCCCGGTCTGCGCGCGCTCGAGGTCGCGGAACATCGGATAGCTCCAGATCAACCCGTCGCCACACCCCGACTGGTTGCACGAGTCGCTCCCCTGGATCGGGCCGGGGAGCGTGATGTTCACCAACTCGTCAGGCGCCGCGACCGGGAGCGGCCGCAGGAGGATCTGGTCGAACAAGGAGTAAATGGCCGCGTTGGCGCCAATGCCCAGGGCGAGGGAGAGTACGGCAACGGCATTGACGAACGGGGTCGTGCGAAGCGTGCGGAACGCGTAGCGGAGGTCGCGCATCGAGACGGGAGATGGAGGGGGCAACGCCGAGCTCTCTCGTCCGACAGGCGTGCGCGCCCAAAGGTTTGGACGACTCGTCCCACCCTTCTCGCGTCGTGCTTCGTATCATTCCTCCGCGCAGCCCTGAATCGGGGCTCGCGTGATCAGGGGAGGCTCGCGGCCCCGGCGCTTCGCAGTGCAGTGGTCGCGCGTCCTTGACCGGGCGACGGCAGTGCCCAGCGCCCCTCGGGTTCTGCCGGCGCCTGCCTGACGAGCGCCGCCGCCGCGCACCGCAGGCGCCACGGTTCGAGCGAGTCGAGTTGCTCCCTCACCCGGTCGGCGAACCCCCGACCGTCCAAGCACCCCCGGCGGAGCCGTTCGCCGGGGGGGGCCCCGGGGACGGGAGCACCGGCCCTGGGCGGAAGTCGGCGTGTCCGGGGGGGGCGGGCAGCAGGATCCCCACGGCCCGGGTAACCTGTTCGGGGACGGTGAACCGATACTCGTCGTAGGCGTCTCCGGGCGCCAGGTATCCGTAGGTCGCACGCGAGACCTCCGGGCCGCCGATGGAGACGGGGCCGTCGGCGGACCGGGGCTCAAGTCCCGGAATGTGTGCCTCGGCGGGACGTGCGCCGACCAGGACGGCCACCGCGACGAGCGCGATCAGCGCGGTCGCGCGCACCTGGGACCGCGCGATCATGCGCGCCTTGCGGGGACGTGCTTTCATGACGTCTCCATTCCCGTAGGCGCTCGATTCGACCGCGCTACGGAGGCGACGCACGTCTCGCGCCTCTGGCACCCGGCCGGGCACGCGTAGCGGGCCACGTCGGCGGCCCCGAACACGGCGCCCGCAGAGGTCCTCGCACTTGCCCCACGCCTAGCAGCCCGAGTCGTCCCGCCGCACACGCACCGCGAATGGACGGCCTAGCCGGCCGGGGGCGACGAGAGGATCCTCTTGAGATAGTAGCTGGGCTCGCTCGGCTCGACTGACCGCGTACCCTTCCCGTCGTCGGAGTACAGGAGCGGGCTGCGTGAGTAGATGCCCGACGGCTCGAAGATGAGCCTCGCCTCGTGCCCATCCTTCCGCGCCACCCGGAGCTGTCGCATCCCCCCTGTTAGAGTTCCGGAAGAGGACGAGCCGGGAGACGCGGAGTGCATGACGAGGACCAGGAGGCCGTCGAAGCGGCGGCGAAGGCGGACGGGCCGGACGCGGAGACGCACGAACGGGGCGCGGAGACGCGCGCACCGGACAAAGAAGCGCGCGGACCGGACACGGACCTGGATGCACACAAGCCCGCGGACGACGCGCAGCCGGAGAGCGTGCCGGACGGGCGGCCGGTCCACAGCCTGGGCGCCGTCGGGTGTCTCACGATGGCGCTGACAGCGGTCGCCGGGATGGCCCTCCTGGCGACGGGCAACTCCCTCGCAGTCGCGACCGGCATCGTCTTCATCGCGGTCGCGATCGGCGTCGGCCTGTGGCTGTCCAACGCGGCGGGCGCGACGAAGAAGTAGCCCTGCGGGCCGCGCGGAACGCCGCCCGCCTCGGAACTACTTGAGCTCGAAGACCACGACCACGTTCGAGGTGATGTCGAGCTGACCCGGC
>CAZLLP010000143.1:0-15466 GCA_964560345.1 uncultured Gemmatimonadaceae bacterium | reverse complement strand
CACTAGTAGACCCCACGGGCAACCGCACGGGTCGAACGTCGCTCTCGTAGTCGCAACCCGCACACCATCCGCTCGATTCTCAATAAAACAAACGCCCCGCATCCTCTCGGATCGCGGGGCGTTTGTCGTTCCCTAGACGGCGGAAGACGGGAAGACGGGAAGACGGGAAGACGAGTGACGGCGACGATGATAGGAAGCGCGCCGAGCCTCAGCTCCCTACTTCGGTTGCGCCTCGTGTCCGCCTAACGGGAGCGAGATGCCCAATCCCACGCGGCGCCTGGGGAGCGGGGTCACCGCCAGCGTCACACCGTGGTCGTCGTTCCGCGCAATGATCGCCTCGGCTCTCGAACGCGTGCGCCGCGCATAACTCGCCGACTCCAGCGCCGCTCCGGCCCAGACCACGCCCGCGGCCGCCAATCCCGCCAGCGCCATCGGACGCGTCGTCTTCGTCAAGGAGTCGGTGTACTGGTTGCCGAACGGATCGGTGAAGCGATCGGTCACGACCTCCTCCTTGGACGACAGCGCCAGCACCACCGCGCCCGCCACGGCCCCAAGGGCCAGCACGCCAAGCACGGGGCGTCCGGTCGACATCTGCCCCATCCCGGGGAAGAGCAGGCCGGCGCCAAAGGCCTGTCCGGGGCCGTACACGCGGTCGGGGAGGCGCGCCATGCTGCTACGCACCACCGTGAGGTCGGCGGCCTGTGGCGATAGCTCCAGGTACTTCTCGAAATCCTGGATGGCCTGCGTGCGGTCGCCACGCGCCGCGCGCGACAGCGCCCGGTTGAAGTACGGCTCCGGCGCCGCCGGGACCTGGCGCGCCACCGACGCAAACGCCGAATCGGCGGCGAGATACTGCCGCCGCTGCAGCAGCGCGACGCCCGAGCGGAAGTTGGCCCGCGCCTCGTCGACGCGCGCCAGCTCCGTGGCCGGCGTGAGGCGCACGATGCGTCCGCGCACTTCGTCACCGTCGGGGGCGGACGGGGAGAGCGCCAGGTAGCGGCAGTATTCGCGCACCGCGCTGTTGTTCTCGGCCAGTGCCTCGAGCTCGCGCCCCAGGTAGTACGCCACGCGCGCATTGCCCGGCACCAGCAACGACGCCTTCGCGAACGCATCGCGCGCCGCCGTGTGGTCACCCTGCAGCGCGGCGTCCTGCGCATCGTCGATCAATCGCTGCGACTCGGCCTCGGCGTTCGGCGCGCTGCCGCGCACCGCCGCCGGAGGAGGGAAGGCGGCGCACCCGCTCACCCCCGACGCCGCGAGGGCCGTCTTGACCGGGAGGCGTTGCAGCTGCTGGGCGTGCAACGGCGACGCCGTCACCGCCACGAGCGCCACCCCGGCGCACAGCGAGGCAAACGTGGCAGCCCTCGGGCGGCGCACGTTGGCAACACGAACGATCGTCCCGAGGAGTCGATCGATCATTGCACCACCACGGTCACGTTGTTCGACGCCACGCCTTCGCAGCTGGCGGAGACGACGGGATCGGCCCCCGGCATCACCGCGACGCCGGTGATGGTGATCATGATTTGTCCGGCGGAATTGGTCACGGCACTCCCTGGCGAGACCGTCAACGCATTGGGGCGACTGCTGGTGATGGTGCAGGCGCGACCGGCGAGGCCGATGTTGGCCGCGTTCTGCACGTCCAGCGTCAGCGTCTTGCTCGCGCCGACCGTGACGGTCTCCGCGCTCGGCGAAATGACCACGCGGGCGATGGGCGCCAGCGTGATGGTGAGCGCCGCTTGTGCGGACGGCGACGAACCGCCGAAGCCCTCGCCGGTCGCGGTGGCGATGATGTTGACCGCTCCCGAATCGGCCGCCGTCGCCAGTCCAGTGACCGGATCAACGGTCGCCTTGGCATTGGAAGACGAGAAGACGATGGTGCGTCCGGTGAGTGCAGCACCCGTCGAGTCACGCGGCGTCGCCGTGAACTGCTGCGTCGACGCGACCTGCAGGCTCGCCGACGTCGGCGAGATGGTGACGGAGGCCACGGGCAGCTTCTGGACGGTGATGGAGATGGGCGCCATGGGCGCGACACCGTCCACGAGCGCCGTGATGACGGCACTGCCCACACTGAGCGCGGTGAGCGTGGCGGTACCCGGCGTCGTGCCCGGCGCAACACTCACGACGGTCGGGGCGTTGCTGCTCCACGCGATCGTGCGGTTCGTCAGCGAGAGGACGCCGTTGGCCGAATCTCGCGCCACCACGGTGGCGCCAAAGCGGCTGTTGGGCCCGGGATAGACGTTAGGCGGCGGTGTCGCCGAGACGGTCACCGACGCGACCGGCACCAGCGCGGTGGTCAGCGTGAAGCTCGCGGACTTCCCCTCGGACGTGGCAGTGATCGTCGTAGTCCCGGGGCCCACGGTCGAGATCGCGCCGGAGGCGTTGATGGTCGCGACGCCTGGCTGCGAACTGGTGTAGGTGATGAGGCGTCCGGTGAGCGTGTTGTTGAGGCGATCGAGCAGCGTGACGGTGGTCGACAGCGACTGCGACACGAAGATCGATGAATCGGGCGCGCTGATCGAAATGCTGTTGACCGGCTCCTGCACGAGCAGCGTCTTGGATCCCTGCTTGCCTTCAGCGTCGGCGTGGATCGAGGTGGAGCCGGCGGCAACGCCAGTGATGACCCCCGACTGCGCGGCGGTGGCGACGAGCGCGTTGCCCGTGCTCCAGGCGATCGGACGCCCGGTGAGCGTGTTCCCGTTCGCATCGCGAAGGACGGCAGTCGCCTGCACGTTTCCGTTGACGAAGATCGAGTCGGCAGGGGCGCTCACCGAGATGGTGGCGACCGGTGCGAGCACCCGCACGGTCGTCGAGTTCGACTGGCCGTCGAGCGGGACGTTCGCGGAGATGGTGACCTGCGCGCGCCCGCCTGGGGCCGCGACGCCAGCGAGCGTGGTGTTGATGGAGCCGGTGCCGGTGCCCGTGCCGATGGACGCGGTGCCGGGGGCACTCGACGTGAGGTTGATGGTGCGTCCGTTGATGGTCGATCCGCTCGCATCACGCGCTGTGGCGACCAGCGTCGTGGTGGCCCCAACGAAGAACGAATCGGCGGCGACGGTGAGCAGGATGTTGTTGACCGGCGTCAGGATGCGCAGCCCGGCGGTCGGCTTCGCCGTGCCGTAGTCGGCCTCCACGGTGACGCTCCCGGGGCTGTTGGGGGTGACGGTGGCCGTTGCGCCTGACGGAGAGATCGACGCGAACGTCGCCCCCGACGCGAGCGACCAGGCCGGGGTGCGCCCGCCTAACGCGGCGCCGCTGATCACGTTGCCGGCCGAATCGCGCGGGGTGGCCGTGAAGGTGCGCGTGTTCCCCGGGACGACGGAGTCGGCTTGCGCGGGCGACAGCACGACGGTGGATGCAGTGCCGATCGGCACCAGGTCGACGGTGACGGTGGTAGAGGCGGAGACGCCGGAGATCGTGGCCGTGATGTCGGCCGTGCCGACGGAGATGCCGGTCACCAGTCCGCCGGTCGACGTCACGGTCGCCACGCCTAACGCGTCCGACGTCCAGAGAATCGGGCGTCCGGTGAGCGGATTGTTTGACGCGTCAAAGGCCTGCGCGGTGAAGGTGCGCGCATACGTCCCACCGACGTGCACCGTGGCCGCCGGGCCCGGCGTGATGACCACCCGGTCGACGGGGATGTTGGTCACCGAGACAAACGACGTGTCGAGCGCCGGCGTCCCCTGCCCGGGCGACGACGCGCTGACCTCGACGCCGACCGGCGTGGCGGAGGTGGCGACGCCGGTCACCAGTCCAGACGTACTGACGGTAACGATGCTGGTGTTGAGGCTTCGCCAACTGACGGTACGTCCGGTCGCACTCAACGTCTGCGGCACCGCTGCGCCATCGAACAGTGTAGCGGAGAGATTGGTCGTCCCTCCAACTGCGATGGTCGCCGTGGACGGCGACGACACGACCGTTGCCACCGGCGCGAAGGTGACCGTTACGGCGCTCGTGCCGGGCGTCGGGTTGGATCCCCCCGCGCCTTGCCCTGGGGCCGAGGCCGAGATGGTCACCGAACCCGGGACCACGGCGGTGACGAGCCCGCTCTGGCTCACCGAGGCGATCGCATTGTTGCTGGACGACCAGACCAGCGTACGCCCGCTCAGCACGTTGTTGGCAGCGTCCAGCGCCGTTGCCGTGAGCTGCACCGACTGACGTTCGACGACTGTCGCGGGCGACGGCGACACGGTGATGGTGGCGATGGGCACCGACGACACGTTGACGGTCGCGACGCCCTGCACGCCGCCGATCGTGGCCCCGATGGTCGCGCTCCCCGTGCCGACGGCGGTGATGGTGTTGGCGTTTCCTGTCGCAGACGTATTGATCGTTGCGACCGCCACGTTGCTCGACGACCAGGTGACCGGGCGACCGGTGAGCACGTTGCCGCTGCCATCGCGCGCGGTAGCCGTCACCGCGACGCTCTGGCCGAGCTGCAGGCTCGCCGTGGGTGGCGACAGCGTGACCGAAGCGACCGGGATGTTGGTGACGGTCACCGTAGTGCTCGCGTTGGCGGTGTCGGCCCTGACGGAGAGCAGCGCCGACCCCGACGCGACGGCGGTCACGACGCCGGTGGGCGTAACGGTGAGGACCGCCGGATTGGACGAGCTCCAGGTGATGGTGCGACCGGCAGTGGAGAGCGCGGTCCCGGTGGCGTCGAACAGGAGCGCGGTCATCGTGAGGTTGGCCCCGACGGTCATCGTCGGGTTGCTTGGCACGATGCTGACGCGCGCGACCGCCGTTGCCGCGACGGTGATGGTCGAGAGGCCGATGACGCCGTCGATCGTGGCCGTCACGTTGGTGGTGCCGGTGGAGATGCCGGTGACCACGCCGGTCGACGAGACCGAGGCGATGCTGGGCGAGACCGAGTTCCAGATGGCGGTGCGCCCCACGATCACGTTGCCGCTGGCGTCGAGGGCTTCAGCCGTGAGCTGCAACGTGCGCCCCTGCTGCACCGTGCCGCTGGTGGGGGTGACGCGCACGTCGGCCACCCCAAAGCTGCTGACGGTGATGCTGATGCTCGTCGCGATCCCTTCGGAGGCGGCGAAGATGAGCGCGGATCCGGTACCGACGGCGGTGACGAGTCCGCCCTGCGTGACGGTCGCGACCGACGGGGCGCCGGAGATCCAGGTGATGATGCGACCGGGGAGGATGTTGTTCGACGCGTCGCGCGCGGTGGCTGAGAGCTGCAATGTGCCCCCCACCTGCAACGTCCCCGACCCGGGCGAGATGCTCAAGCTGGCGACCGGCACCGGGGTGACGTTGACCGTCGCCGTCCCGGACTTGCCGCCGGTGCTGGCGGTGATGGTGGCGCGGCCGTTGGTGAGGGCGGTGACGAGTCCGCTCGCGCTGACCGTGGCGATGGTCGGCTGGTCCGTTTCCCACGTGATGGTGCGCCCGGGCAGCACGTTCCCGGTGGCGTCGACGACGCGGGCCGTCAGCTGCTGCACCTGGCCGGCGGCGAGCGTGGTCGTGCGCGGCGTGACGCTCACGGTGTCGACCGGGACGAGCGAGACGGTGATGCGCGACGTGGCCGACTTGCCTTCGGCGGCGGCGGTGATCGTGGCCGTCCCGGCGCCGAGCGCCGTGACCAATCCCGTCGACGAGACCGAGGCCACCGTGGGCGAATTGGACGTCCAGCTCAACGCGCGTCCGGCGAGCGCGGTGCCGTTGGAGTCGCGCGGCGTTGCCGCGAGCTGCAGCGACTGCCCCACGATGAGCGACGACGTCGGCGGTGTCAGGAGAATCGACGCGATCGGGACGGGCTGAACGGTCACAACCGAGGCGCCGGCGACGCCGTCGATGGTGGCGGAGATGTTCACGGTCCCGGCGACAAGCCCGGTCACCACGCCCGTGGATGTCACGGTGGCGATGGCGGCGTTTGCAGTGCTCCAGATGACCGGGCGCCCCGTCACGGTCGCTCCGCCCGCGTCGAGTGCCTCTGCCGTCAGCTGGCGAGTTCCGCCGGCAAAGATCGCCGCGGTACTCGGGGTCACGCGCACGAGCGAGACCGGGCGCGCATTCACCGTCACAGGGACGACGGCCGACTTGCCACCCGCGCTGGCGGCGATCTGCGTGCTCCCCTGCGAGATGCCGGTCACGAGACCGGCCGGCGAGACCGTGGCGACCGCGGGGTTCTGCGACGACCAGTAGGTCTGCCGACTGTCGAGCGTCTTGCCCGCGTCGTCGAGGACGCGCACGGTGATCGTGCGCGCGTCGCCCACCGTCATGTTCAGCGCGAGCGGGTTGACCTCGAGCCGCGCGACCGTCTGGTCGTCAGGTGCAAATGGCGACTCGCAGGAGACGAGCAGGAGGGCATACGTCGCGGCCATCAGCGCCCGGCGCGGACCCAGGCGCGTCCGGACGCCGTGCGCAATGTGAGAGACGATGTGGCCCACGAAGGTGGCGAGCATCTGGAGCGATCGGGAAAGACGCGTCGGCATCATGCCACGGACTTCCTACCGACTTGGCGGGAGTACGCGCGCCGGGGTGCTGGCGTTCTCGCGATCGCCCGCACCCAACTGCCCATCGATGTTGTAGCCCCAGCAGAACCCTTCGCCACCGCTCGTCACCGCGCAAGTGTGGGCACCGCTGGCGTTGATCGAAGCATACGCCGCGCCGCCTCGCACCGCGACTGGGCGCGAACGGTCGCCCGTCCCGCCGTCGCCCAGTTGCCCGTAGGTGTTGCGTCCCCAGCAGAAGGCGCGCCCGTCGCGGCTGCGCGCACAACTGTGCAGCTGCCCGGCGGTCACGGTCGCGAACGACACGGCGCCGTCGACGGCCTGCGGTGCCGGCGCATCGGTCGTCGTGCCGGTGCCCAGTTGCCCGTAGGTGTTGCGCCCCCAGCAATACACCGTGCCGACGGTCGAGACCGCGCAGGTGTGCTGATTGCCGGCGGCGATGGAGACGAAGCGTTGGTCGGTGGCCACCTGCACCGGGGTGGCCCGCGCGGTGGTCGAGTTGTCGCCGAGTTGGCCGGCGTCGTTCTGCCCCCAGCACCACGCCGTCCCGTCGAGTGTGAGGGCGCAACTGTGCGAGCGGCCGACGGTCAGGGCGCCGGCCCCCATGCCTAACGGGACGGTCGCAGGCGTCGTGCGCGTGGCGCGCGAGCCATCACCAAGCTGGCCGAGGGCGTTGGCTCCCCAGCAGAGGACCGAACCGCCGCGCGTGAGGCCGCAGGAGTGCGAGGCGCCGGCGCGCACCAGGCGAAACGAGGCGCTTCCGCTCACGCGCACCGGGGCGGAGCGCGGCGATGTCGTGCCATCGCCAAGCTGACCGGCGTTGTTGCTTCCCCAGCAATACGCCTCGCCGTCGCGCGAGACGCCGCACGAGTGCCACACGCCAGCCGACAGCGAGGTGAGTGTGAAGTCGCCGGCGACGGGCGCCGGTTCGGCGTGCGCGTCGAAGCTGCCGTCGCCCAACTGGCCGCGCTCGTTGTTCCCCCAGCAGCGCGCCTTGCCGGCTTCGTCAAGCATGCACGAGTGGCGTCCGCCAGCCGCAATCATCCCCCGGTCGGCGGGAAAGCTGACCGCGGCGATGGGTGGAGCCGCGGCTCGCAGGGCAGAGTCGCGTGCGGCGGCGGCAAGCGCCCCGCGCGAGACGGCGGCCGTGCTGTTCGGATCGGCGCCGGGAGGGAGCGCCGCGACACCGGGCGGAACCGACGGATTGGCGACTGGCGGACGTGCCGCCGGGGGAATGGCGCTGGCGGTGGGACGCCCCGAGAGCTCGGATGCGGCCAGCGCTCGCAGCGAATCGACGTTGGCGCCCGGTCGCAGGGCGAGTGTGGCGGAATCGGTCGATGGCGCGGCGCCGGCGGCGGCGAGCATCGAATCGTAGGGGAGCATGGCGCTCGTGCTGTCACCGGACGGCACGACCGGGACCACGATGCGAGCGGCGTCGGCAAAGCGGGCCGAGTCGATGCGGGTCGCGAGCCGGTCGGCGCGCTGTTGCGAGATCAGCGCGACGGCCGCGACGGCGACGACGACGACGGCGCCCGCGACGTACCAGAGCGTGCGAGAGCGAGGTGCCGGTTCTGGTTCATCCGCGGGATGCACCGTGGCACTTCCCCACGCCGGGCTGCGACTCAGGCGCTGGGTCGCGTCGGTGTCGGCGATCGCGATCGCCTGTAGTTCGTCGGGGGAGGGGACTCCACCCGCTTCGGCGGCGTCGAGGTCCTCTCGGCGGAACTTGACCGTCGACAGCGCCGGGTTGGCCTGGGGGGAGATGCTGGGGGCCCGCGAGGGGGTGACCGAGCGAAATCCTCCCGAACGGCGGCGCTTCTTGGCGGCCGCGATCCACTCCTTGAGGCCGGGGACGTTGTCGTCGCCGCTCAGCAGGGTGAGGAAACGCGCCGCGCTGGCCCAGCGCCGATCGGGGTTCTTGTGCATCAACCCTTCGATCAGGTACTGCAGCTTGGGGGGAATGTCGGTGCGAATGAACTCGAGCGGCGGGAGCGGGTCGTGCTTCTGGCGATAGATGACCGAGTACAGGCTCTCGCCGGCCCACGGGCGCTGGCCAGAGAGCATCTCCCATCCCACCATGCCTAACGAATACAGATCGCTGCGCCCGTCGAGGTGCCCGCCGTCGATCTGCTCAGGCGACATGTAGGTGGGGGTCCCGATGGCCGTGCCCGTGGCGGTGAGCTCGGTGTTCTCCTCGATCGACCGGGCCACGCCAAAGTCCGAAAGCAGGGCGCGCCCCGTGATCTCGTCGAGGAAGATGTTCTCGGGCTTCACGTCGCGGTGCACGACGCCGCAGCGGTGCGCGTAGGCGAGGGCGCGGGCGATGTCGCGCAGCACCAGTTCGGCCTCGTTGGGCGACAGCGCCCCGCGCGCGAGCGCGGCCTTGAGCGTACGCCCGGGGACGAGCTGCATGACCAGCGCGAGGCCGTTGTTGAGCGGCTTGACCGCGTGCAACGAGACGATGTTCGGGTGCTCGAGCTGTGCGACCGTGCGCGCCTCGCGCGCCAGGCGCGCCACCGACTCGCTGTCGGTGTGGAAGCGCGGGCGCACGACCTTCACCGCGACATCGCGCCCGAGCGAGCGCTCACGCGCGCGATACACGACGGCCATGCCGCCGCGCCCGAGCTCTCCGAGACAATCGTACTCGTTGTCGAGCTCGTGCGGCCACCCGCCGCCCCCGCTGCCCCCGGTGCCGCCCCCGTCCTGTACGACCGCGTCGGTCATCGCCAGTGATAGCGGAAGACGAGCGCGCCCATCTCGATCCGGTCGCCGTCGCGCAGGGTCACGGGCTCCTCGTCGGTGAGGGCCACGCGATTCACGAGGACCGGGTTGGTGCGCGAGAGGTTGGTGAGCGACCAGCCGTCGGCGTCGAACGCCATGCGCGCATGGGCGCGGCTGACCGTAGGCTCGAGGAGTTGCACGTGACGGAACGGCGGTCCCTCGCTGCGACCGAAGCTCACGACGGGCGGTTCATTGCCCGCCATGCGTACGAAGCGCACTTCGAGCCCGGCGTCGGGGCCTTCGATCACCTGGAGATGACCGGGGAGCAGCGGACGTGATGCATCGGCCGGGCGATGAAATCGCAGCGCCTGCCCCTGGATCACGTCGGCGACCGCGCCGGTCATCACGGTCTCGCCCGTGGTCATCGTGACGAGGGCCTGTTCGGGCGACTCGGAGATGACCTGGTACTCATCAGGCGTGAGGCGCTGTGCGACAGCGAGTGCCGTGATCGGCGAATTGCGTATCGGGGTGACTTCGCGAATCACCGGCGGGAGGCGCGATTCCGTGGTGGGGGGGAGCGTGGGCATGATGAGCATCGGCTTGGCGTGCTCCCGCAGTTGCGTGTCCCGCTTGCGCCTGGCGAGCCACAGCCACGCGACGATTCCGCCGCAGGTGAGGGCGAGCGAGGCGAGGATCACGGACAGACTGAGGAAACTGACGCGCATCATCCGGTTCGAGGCTCCGTGTCGGGAGCGTTCGTCGCTCGCGCCGCAACGTCCCGGCGGAAACGGACGAGGTCGCACGCATCGGGCGAACGCCCAACGCGGACAGGTACACGCGCGCCGCCCCGACGTTTCGTCGGGAGCCACGAGGCATGTCGCGGTAACTTAGGGTGGCGGAACAGAGGGGCGCCAGAGAGTGGCGTAGACGCCACGCTCTCGACGGCAGCGACTTCCTAGCTCGACGTCCTCGCGCCTACTTGGCGCGAACGCGCTTACCTGGCGCGAACGCGCCTACTTGGCGTGGAAGCGCCTACTTGGCGCGGAAGCGGAAGATGACCTCGCCCATCTCGATCCGATCGCCCTCGCGCAGCACCACGGTCGATCCTTCACCGGCGAGCGGCATCCCGTTGACGATGACCGGATTGGTCGCCGAGAGGTTGATGAGCGACCAGCTCTTGCCGTCGAGGGCAAGCTTGGCGTGCATCCGCGAGACGGTGGGCTCGTGCAGTTGCACGTGGCGGTACTGGGCGCCTTCGGCGCGACCGAAGGTGATGGTCGTGCCATCGGGGCCCGGCGTGCGCACGAACTTGATCTCCTGTCCGACGTCTCGCCCGTCAACGATCTCGAGGCGGCCTGGCAGGAACTGCAGCGTGCCGTCCTGCGGGCGTTCCAGCCGGAGCGTGACGGCGCTACGCTCGTCGCGCACGACGTCGCGACGGTCGCCGGCCACGTGCATGCGCAGGACGCGGGCGCGATCTTCGTTGGCGACTTCTCCCAGCTCCATGGCGCGCATCTCGACCGGGATGGCCGGGGCGGTGGGCGTTGGCGGCACCGGTGCCACAGGCTGCGGCATGGGCGCCACCGCCACAGCGGACTCGGCTGATGCCTGCGTCTGGGTGTTGACCGGGGTCCGTCGCGATGGACGGGGCGGGAGCGACGCCATGTCGCCGCGTCCGAATGGGGCGATCGGGATCGGCCCATTCAGGTTCGCGCGCCGACGCCTGCGAGGGAGCCACACCCCGAAGACGAGCGCGAGAACCAGGACAACGACAGGAGCGGCGGCGACGTAGGGGAGCAAGAAGACCCGGCGACGGAGGAGCCAACGAGGTGCGGAACATGACCCGATGGGGGGCACGACCCGGGAAGTGCTCTCCGCGAAGGTCGTGCCGCGACGAATTCACCCTGTCGGAATCTGACGACGCTCCGACGGGCGAGGGTATCATCTTGGCCCCGCATTTTATGCAACGCTAGCGGGGGATGTTCCCTCGGGTGGATCATGTCGCGTGCGGTTGACCTTCACCGGGAGTGGTGACTAGTTTGCCGTGCTCTGGTAAAGGGGCCTGTAGCTCAGTTGGTTAGAGCGCACGCCTGATAAGCGTGAGGTCAGAGGTTCAACTCCTCTCAGGCCCATTTGAGATCGCGAACGCCCCGGGCGGACTTTCGAGTCCGCCCGGGGCGTTTCGTCTTTTTTTCATCTTGCGTCTTGCTAGCACCGATCCTGCATTCAGGCGAGCTAGACAGTACAACGTCGTTCGAAACCTCGCGCCACCGGCCGAATGGTTCAGGCAGTCCCCAAAGCCTAGGCATCTCGTGTCCACGCCCGTATCCGGCCCCATCACTGATATCGGGGACCTCGCCCGCACGTATGCCGTCGTGCGTGAGATCGGTCGCGGGGGAATGGGGGCCGTGGTGCTCGCACGCCATCGCGAGGCGCAGCATTACGTCGCCATCAAGATCGCCGTCGGCGACAAGCTCGGACCGGAGGCGATGGCGCGCTTTGCGCGAGAAGCGCAGCTGATGGCGCGGCTCCGTCATCCGAATATCGTCGGCCTCTACACGATTGAACCGATCGGCCATGGCCGAGTCGGGATCGTCATGGAGTATGTGCGGGGGCAGAGCCTCGCGCGCATTCTCGCGCGCCGCGAGCGCCTGCCGGTCGAGGCCTGCGTTCGCATCGTGCGGGATCTCGCGAAAACGCTGGCCCACGCGCACGCGCTTGGCGTGATCCACCGCGACGTCAAGCCGCAGAACGTCCTCGTCGAAGATGCCACGGGGATGGCGAAGCTGGCCGATTTCGGCATTGCCAAGGCTATCGGAGAGGCGTCGGAAATGACGGCCACCGGCGCCGCGCTCGGAACGCCGGCCTACATGTCCCCGGAGCAGATCGACGGCGAGGTCCTCGACGCGCGCAGCGACATCTACAGCTTGGGGCTTCTGGCGTGGGAGCTCGTCTCCGGGCGGCGTCCCTGGGCGGGAGAGCCGCTCTTCCGGCTGTTATACAAGCAGAAACATGAGTCGCTCCCGGCCATCACTGACTTCCGCGCCGACGCTCCCATGGGATTGCGGCTCGCGCTCGAGGGTGCGCTGGCGAAGGAGCCGGACGGGCGCTGGGAGTCGGTGGGGGCCATGCTCGCGCAGCTTGAAGAGGAACGGCCGACGGCTGCGATGATCGCGCGACGGCAACGGGCCGCAGCGCTTCATCGCCCTGAGAAAGGGCGCGCGACCGCTGAGGGGGCCACGGTCCCCATGCCGCGCGGGCGTCGAACCGAGGCGGGCGAACGCGAGGAGCGGGCTCGAAACGGCGGGACCGACCAGCATGCGGACACC
Source organism: uncultured Gemmatimonadaceae bacterium (assembly GCA_964560345.1). Taxonomy (GTDB): domain Bacteria; phylum Gemmatimonadota; class Gemmatimonadetes; order Gemmatimonadales; family Gemmatimonadaceae; genus SCN-70-22. Next base: position 2,958 of record CAZLLP010000143.1, on the reverse strand, counting down.
GTCGCCATGGGCGATCGGGCGAGCGTGCGGTCGGTCGATGCGCCCGACCAGACGCCGGATCGCGTGCCTGTCGCGTTTCGGCGCCGCGCGAGCTGGATCCCGTTTTCAGCTGGGGTCCTCCTCGGCGGTCTCGCGACCGCGGCAATCTCATGGGGCGCTGGCCGCATGTCGACGTCGCCGGGCACGTCGCCAACGTTGTTGTCGAGCGCGTCGCCGGCACCGATGCACGCGGCGTCTTCCAGCATACCCAACGCCGCCTCCGGTATCTCGGCCACCTCGGCGAGCCCCGATGCTCCCCGCGACAGAACGTCGAGGAGCGCGCCGGTGGCGGCGCGCTCCTCGACAACCTCCGGCTTGCCGCTGCTCGAATCCGACGACGCGCTCATGGATCCGGCGATCGCTGTCGCGAAGACGACCGCAGACGCTGTGAAGGCGGTTGAGCGCAACGCGGCCCTGTCGAGCGATCCAGCGACTGCAGAACCTCGCGGTGACTCACTTGGCCGCACGCTCGCCACGACCGTCACGACTGCGGCCGCGTTGACTTCTCGGTCCACGTCGATCGACTCGCCGGAATTGCGTACCGATGCGCTCGCACTAGCCACCAAGGCGCGACAACTCGTCGCCTCGCGCGCTGCCGAAGCACTGACGTCGCGTCTCGTCGATTCGGCCCTGGTCCTCGATCCCACTAGCGGCGCAGCATTTCTCGTCCGCGCTCGACTTCAGGTGGCCCGAGGTCGGGTCAGGGACGCGTGGACCGACATCGAACTCGGCGCGCGAACGGGCGCAGAATGGGAGGCGCTTGCGCTTGCGACCGCGCTGCGAGTGCGAGAGTCTGGCCGGACCGCCGCCATCCACGCGCTCGCGCCGACAGTGAACGTAGCGCTGACGCCGCGCCGACGGTTGCACGCCGCTCGAGCCGCATGGCTTGCCGCCGCGCTCGCCCAAACGGGCGATTCATCCACCGCACTGACGATGCTCGAGCAGGCCGACACGTCCGATTCGCAACTCGTCGCGCTACTCTCCGATCCGCTGCTCGCTCCTCTCCGCGGGAGTGCTCGATTCAAAGAGGTCGTGAGGCGAGTCGCCCGCTGAGGACGCGCGGCGACGGGACGTTCCACAGTCCTATTTCTCCATCTTCCAGAACGCGATCCCGCTGGCCTGCTGCGCGACATCGACGGTCGCCACCTTCGCCATCGCCTGCAGGTCGTAGACGTCGACCTTCCCCGGCTGCGCGCCGACGCCTTCGCTCGATACGAAGGCGTAGCGCGAGTCGGGGCTGGTCACGACCCCGTGGGCCACGGTCGTCGAGTTCTTGAACGTCGCCACGCTCTTTCCCTGCGCGAGATCAAAGACCTCAAAGCCCGCGCCTTGCTTGAGCGTGGCCAGCAGGTACTTCCCGTCCGGCGTGACGGCCAGGTTGTACGGACCGCGCCCGGTCTTGAGGCGGCGCGCCACGCGCCATCCTTCGCGATCGATCTCCAGAATCTCGTCCGCCTTGTTGCAGGTCACAAAGACGACCTTGCCGTCGGCCGACGGCTGCGCCCAGGTGGGGGAGCAGGTCGCGCTCATCGACACGCCGTGCCCCTGGCTGGCATCCATCTGGTGGCCGGCATGGGCGTTAGCCGAGTCGGGCTTGGCGGGCATCGCGTGCCCTTCGTGTCCAGCCATGGCGCCCTTGGTCTCGATTGCCCCTTCCTTCCCTTTGGCCAAGGAGAAGCGTCGCGCCACCGCGAAGGTGCGCGTGTCGATCTCGACCAACTGATCATCCATCATGCAGCCGGAGTACTGCATTGCGCCGCTCGGCTCGATGCGGCTTCCGTGGGGCATGGTGCACGTCTCGACCTGCGCCACCTCGGTCATGGTGGGCGTGTAGACGACGCTCATGCTGCTGGGAACCATCTCGCCGTGCAGGTTGAAGTTGGCCGAGAAGGTGTAGAGCCCGTCCGGTGTGATGTCGAGCGACGCCGGGAATTTTCCTAACGAGATGCCGGGGCCGGCGAGGGTGTCGGGACCGAGGGCGTACTTCCACAGCTTGCCGTCGGGGGTGCCGTGGCCGGTGGTCATGTACAGCCACTTGGCGTCGGGCGAGACCTGGAGCCCGTGCGGTCCCTCCATCTCGGCGGCGAGTTCGCCGATGAGGATGGTCTTTTCAACCTCGGCGCCCTTGGGGCCGAACTTGATGCGATGGATCTTGTCGGCCGATTCGGCGCCGACGTAGACCCAGTAGGTCGCCGTGGGGGGCGTGGGGGCGGGAGCCGGGGTGGCGCCGGCCGGCTTGGGGGCGGTGGCCGGGCGCATGGGGCGCGTGGGCGGGCGCTGCGCCAGCGCGACCGACGCCATGGTGGCGATACCGACCAATACGACGCCGGCGGCGGTGATTGTCTTGCGAGGGAATTGTACGTCGGCCATGATCATCGCTCGCTGCAGCGGGCCTGCGCCCGTGCCAGTTGAACTGCCTGATTGACGTCCGCTGCGACGCAGCGGTTCACCGCCGCGTCGCGGCGGTTCACCATCGACGGAGAACATCGCACATGAACGTAGCGCGAAGCCTTCGCTTCGTCACGACAGCCATCGCCATGGCTTCAGTCCTCTCCACCGCCGCGCAGGCGCAGTATGCGCAGGGGGTGGTGAAGCTCGTTGCCGAGCCGACGCGCCTCACGCTCAAGGCGGGGGAGTCGGTCCCGCTCAAGGTGACGGCGCTGGACAAGGATGGAAAGGAAGTGAAGGACGCGATGGTGCGCGTGTCGGGGCCGCGCGGCTCGGTCGCGTACGGTGACGGCAAGCTCACGGCGCTCAAGGCGGGGTCGTTCACCGTGGTGGCCTCGGCGTTTCTGGGGCGCGGGATCGACGCCATCACGCTGGATATTCCCGTCATCGTCTCGTGGCCGGCCCTGGCCAAGATCGAGCTCACGGCCGAAGCGGGGCGTTTGTACACGGGGACGCTGCTGGCGCACACTG
>CAZLLP010000142.1:0-15468 GCA_964560345.1 uncultured Gemmatimonadaceae bacterium | reverse complement strand
CCCCCCCGCTGGGGGTGCGACGCCCCGGTGTGTCCGCCTGCGTCGTTGCGCCCCGACAGCCACGCGCACGGCGCAGTGGGACCATGCTCCGGCTCGACGCAGGCGAAGTCGATGAAGTCGCCGTCGATCGTCTCGGTGAACCCGTTCGCGATCAGCAGCGCGCGCGCCGGCTCGAGATGCCGCTGGTCGCGAAAGGTCGCGCAAACCAGGCGCTCGTCGGCCTCGGAGTATGTACGCGGCGGGCGCGCGAGCGACGACAGCGCAATCAGCAGCTCGTCACAGCCGCCCGGGTACCGAGTCTCCACCACCTGCTTGGGGACGATCAACGACAGCGAGGGAACCCATACACTCATGCTTCCTCCCGGCGTCGAGGTTCGTGGTGCGTGCCTCAGTTGCCGGGGGAAGTGTAGGCCCCCCCTCTGACAGTCATCGCGACGGCGCCTGGCGTGCGGGCGCCCCCCTCGACGCGGCTACCCAGCCATCGCGCCGAGACGCTCCTTGAGCCGCTCCCGCAGCGCCGCCGGCTCGATCACCTCGGCGTCGCGCCCGTACTGCAGCACGTGGCGCACCCCCCACTCCCAGTCGGCCAGCGGGTGCTCCATAACGAGCGATCCGTCAGCCGCAAGCGCCTCCCCTTCCCGCTCGGCGATCCAGCGGGCGATGCGCGGTGAGTAGCGCACGCGCATCGTCGGGGCGCCGTCGGCCTGGAAGGCGCGGCGCTCGCGCAGCAGCTTCTCCAGTACCGCCGAGTCGGGACGCTCGAACGTGTCCTCCGTCAACGCGACCGACTCGACACGATCGATGCGGAACAGTCGCGTGTCCCGCTCGCGCTCGCAGAACGCCACGATGTACAACATCCCGCTCGCCGAGAGCAGGACGTACGGCGCGATGAGACGCTCGCTCGATTCCTCGCTCCCCGACTTCCGATAGGTGAGGCGCAGCTTGCGCGCCTCACGCAACGCCTGGCGCACCACCGCGAGCTGCGCGGTGTTGCCGATGTCACCGAGCGAGGCGCCGTGCACGCCGTCGGGGATGGGATCGCCGGGGAGGCGCGCGATCACCGAGCGCAGGCGCTCGCGCGCACGATCCAGCGCCTGCCGCTCGTCAGGCGCGCGCTGCGCACGTAGCACCGCCAGCCCCAACTCCAGCGCACACAACTCGGCGACCGTCAGGCGCATCGGGCGCCGCAGGTGATTCGTGACGGCGGAGACGGTCTGGGTTCCGACGTACAGTTGCACCCCTTCGATAAAACCACCCGGCATGTCGTAGCGATCGACCAGCGAGTACAGGTCGCGCTGCAACTCCTTGACGTCAGACCCGATGCGCCTGGCGACTTCGTCGAGCGTGAGTTCCTCGCCGTTGGCGATCTGCGGCACCAGGTGGAGGATGCGACGAAGCTGCGCCGCCGCTCCCTTGGGTTCCCACGCCTTCTCGGCGACCTTGCGCGTGCTGGCCTTGCCTGATGCTGATGCAGTGCTCGGCAGCTCGACCGTCACCGTCGACGCGGCGCCGGCGTAGATCGCCGCGGTGGCCTGCACTTCTTCACGAAAGGCAGCGACCAGCGCTTCGGGGCTTTGGGGAACAAGCTCCCCCGCGAACGAGAGCAACCAGCGGGCAAACGCATCGATGCGGCGAACGTCGAAGGCGCGATGCGTTGGCGCGCCATCGACCGGCGCGCCGAGCCTCATCGCCGCCATTGTCGGTCCTGAATTTCCTTCGAACGCGACCAGCGCTCGCACGGCGTCGCCGTCGCCCAACTCCCACGCGTGGCGCGAGCGCGCGTGGTCGCGCAGGTGAAAGGTCGGCGGGACGTCGAAGTCGGCGCTCTGCGCCTTCCTGGTGTTCACCGCGACCTTCCCCATGCGATTGAGCCGGAAGTTGCGCAGTTCGCCTCGCGCACGGTCGCGGGCCGCCAGGTACCAATGCCCGCTCAGGAAGAAGAGCCCGTACGGCTCCACCTCGCGCGTCTCGGTCTGGTCGCTCGACATGGCGTGATAGTCGAACGTGACCACCTTGCGACGGCGCAGCGCGTCGCCTAACGCCTCGAAGGTCGCCGAGTCGGCGCGTGCGCGCGGTGTGAGCAGCTTGGGCGCGTCGGGGGACGGCAGGGCGCTGTCGACCGGAAGGTCGACCGCGAGCTTGCGCATCGCGCTCTCGACATGTGAGGCGAGCAGCGGTTCGCCCAGCGCGCGCACGCCGGCGGCGGCATCAACCACCGCCTGCAGCTCATCGGCGTCGAAGGTGAGCGACGTGAGCGCCTGGTAGCCGTAGCTGTCGACCTTCGTGGGCGACGTCACCGCCCCGTCGGGGGCGGCCACGCAGAGGTACGGGAGATAGAAGTCGGTACGCTTGAGTTGGTAAGCGCCGCTGACCACACCATCGCCGTCTTCCTTCGACTCGATCGGGATCCCGAAGTCGCGCAGTTCGTCCTTGTCGCGCTCGAAGGTGCGCTTGAGCGTCTCCATGATCGTCGTGCGCGCATGCGCGTCGGCGGCGCGCTCGCACGCCTCCAGCCGCAACGCGTACTCGGGGACATCGCGCGCCAGCTCGGTGAACGACGCCGGTGCACGACGCGACAACAGCGCCGCGACCAGGTCCACCCATCGTTGCAGCTTGGCGTTGCCCGCCCCAGCTGGAACCGGCGGGAGGTCGTCGTCCTCGTCAGGCACCGACGGTGTCATGGCTCAGCCCTGCATCGCGGTCGTTGCAGCATCGCCCTTGGCCTCGAGCAACCGCGCCTCGAGCCCGCTCATGCGCCCGGTGGCGCGCCCCACCGCCGCACGAATGGCCGCGTGGCTCCCCACCAGCGTCACGCCGCGCCGCGCACGGGTGGCCGCCGTGTACAGCAGTTCGCGACTCATCACCCGGCTCTCGTAGTCGGGGACGACGACCATCACGTCGTCGAACTCCGATCCCTGCGACTTGTGCACCGTCATCGCCCACGCCGTCTCGCACGCGGGGAGGCGCGTGGGAGCGAGCCCGCGAATGGTCCCGTCGTTGGCGCGGAAGTGCACCATCGCGCGCCCGCTCGCGTCGTCACGCCAGACCACGCCGATGTCGCCATTGAAGACGCCGGTGGTGTAGTCGTTGGCCGTCACCAGCACCGGGCGCCCGTGATACCAGTGGTCCTTGACCGAGTGTCCGCGCTGGGACAACCAGCGCTCCACCGCGGCGTTGATCCCGCTCACGCCGAGCCGCCCTTCGCGCTCGGGGGCGAGAATGCGGAAGGCATCGAGCGCGTCGAGCAGCTCGCCCGGCGTCGTCGCCTCCAGGCAGCGCTCGAGGTTGGGGACGATCGGTTCCACCAGCGCGTCGGTGTTAGGCGCCGGCGGGCGCAGCGTCGTCTCACTCGTGCTGTCGTCGGTGCACGTGCGCAGCACGGCTTCGGCATCGCCGGAGAGGATCGCCGCCGCCAGCGTGCCGATGGCCGGATGCTGCGCAAAGCGCCACGAGTGCGTGAGCCAGTCCACCCGGTCGCGCAGCGGCGTCCCTTCCGGCTCGGCCAGCGCCGACCGACACAGGGCGCCTAACACATCGCCGGCGTCGACGCTGGCCAGCTGGTTGTGGTCGCCCACGAGCATCAGTCGCGCCCCCGGCTTGAGGGCGCGCAGCAGCGCATCGAGCAAGAGCACGTCGACCATGCTCGCTTCGTCCACGATGACGAGGTCGTCATCGAGCGGATCGTTGGCGTTGTAGCGGAAGGTGTCGTGTTGCGGGTGATAGCCGAGCAGGCGATGCAGCGTGCGCGCTTCGCCGGGGAACGGTGCACGGGTTCCCGTCTCCTTCTCGATCTGGTCGAGGCGCTGGCGAATCGAATCGGTGAGGCGTGCGGCGGCCTTCCCCGTCGGCGCAGCGAGGGCCACCCGCAGCCCCGGGCGCTTTTCGCTCAGGTCGACCAGCATCTTGGCCACCTGCGTCGTCTTCCCCGTCCCCGGTCCACCGGTGATGATGGAGAAGGCGTCGCCCCCGGTCTTCGCGCTCACCTGCACCAGGCGTTGCACGTGACGGGCGATCCGCCGCTCGGCGTCGAAGTACCGGTGGAACTGCAACAACCCGTCGCGCAGGACCAGCGGTCGCGTCGTCGTCCCGTCGCTCACGATGCGGGAGGCGCCGAGCAGCGCGTCCCACCACGATTCGTCGCCGTCAGGCAGCGTGTCGGGGACGGGCGCCCCCGCGGCTTCAACGGCTGCGACCACCGTCGCCACCGCCGATCGTGCCTGGCGCGCCAACTGGTCGAGCGTGAGCGCGCTGTGCCCCTCTCGGCGCGCGCGGCTGGTGAGGGCGGTGGCCAGCGCGAGCGCCAGCCCCTCCTCGCCAATCTCGCCACGCCGCACGCACAACTCCGCCAGCTGCACATCGATCGACTCCAGCATGCGCTCGCCGTGCAGCGCCGACAGCAGGTCGCGCACCTCGAACGGCGCCATCATCGAACCGCCGTCGTCGCCCATCACCAGCTCCTCGCCCGAGGCGCTCATCGCCGCCTCCCGAGTGCCACGTCCATCGCCTCGAGCAACGCCGGCGTCGGCGTGTCGCGGAACCACCCGTTCTCTCCCGTACCGGTCACGCCGCGCAGGAAGACATAGCCCACACCCCCCCAATGACGCGCGGGGTCGTACCCCGGCTGGCGCAGCAGCAGGTGGCGGTGCAGCGCGAGGCAATAGAGATGGTACTGCAGCGTGTAATGGGCCTGCATCATCGCGTTGGAGAGCGCCTCGGCGGCGTAGTCCTGGTCGTCGTGCCCCAGGTGGTTCGACTTCCAGTCCATCACCCACCACCGCCCCTCGTGCTCGAAGGCGATGTCCACCACGCCGCTGAGATAGCCGCCGATTGCGGAATCTCGCAGCCCGCGCAGCGTGGGAACATACGCGCGCGCGTGCGCCGAGCCATGTGCCGCCAGCACGTCGGCGATCTTCCGAACCGACGCGGTCTGTACCGACAGGTCGAAGCGCCACTCGCGCATCGACGCACGCAGCGGCACGTCGGCGAGCGAGAAACCCGCCCCGGGGATCGGCGCCGCAGATACCGTCGCCAGCATCCCCATCACGTCGTCCACGCGCGGCTCGGCGGTATCGACGTCATCGAGGATCCCGTGCCGCCCCAGCGTGCGCTGCACCATCTCGCGCGTGCGCGGTTCGCTCACCCGCGCAAAATCAAGCGACTCGAAGACATCGTGCAGCGCGATACCGCCCAGTCGCCCGGCGGGGAAGGCTCGGAATCCCGTCACCACGCGCCGCTCCACCGGCTCGCTCGGACGCAGGAGCGGATCGGCGACGTCGCGCCCTTCGTCGGTGTGGGTGTCGGCGACGATGCCGGTGAAGGAGGTGAGTTGCCAGGTGTGGAGCTGGCGCGGCGCCAGCTGCAACGCGCGCGATTCGGGGATCACCGGGCTCGCGGCTGGCGCCGGCGCCTTGGGATACCGCTTGGTGTCACCGATGTCGCGGAAGCCCATCGTGCCGCCGCTCGCTTGTACCAGCGCCTTGAGCGTCACCCGATTCGCCGTCCCGCTCTCCGCATCGCGCAACAGCCACCCCAGCGACGACTCACCGCTGGCGGCTACGTGCGCCGATCCCTTGGTGGGCATCCCGATCTCCCCAAACGCGACGTAGCAGCGGTGGATCGCGCGGGTCATGGCGACATAGGCCAGGCGCAGGTCCTCCTCGTCCACCTCGCGCGTCATCGCCGCCAACCGCGTGTCATGCTCGGCGCTTCCGAGGTCGAGAATCCCCTCCTCGCCTTCCACCACGCTCGCCGGAGTGACCTCAAAGGCAACCTCCTTCTCCTTCTTCCGGTCCCACAGCTCGGGGCAGAAGACGACGTCGAACTCGAGCCCCTTGGCCTTGTGCACGGTCAGGAGTTGCACCGCGGCGCTGTCCGTCTCCAACCGCAGCTCGCGCCGCCCCGGCGTGTTGGGGACCGTGCGCTCACGCGCCATCCACGCGGCGAAGCCCTCCGGCGGAACCGAATCTTCCGCCCAGTCGTCGTGCAGCAGTTCGATCACGTGGCGCACGTTGGTCAGCCGTCGTTCGCCATCGGGCATCGCCAGCAGCCGCACCGACATGTCGCGATCGGCCAGAAGCTCTCCCATCGCAACGGCAAAGCCCCGCGCGCGCCACGCTTCGCGCGCGACCAACAGGCGCTCCACGATCGACTGCCACGTCATCTCCTGCTCGGGACGGAGCATCGAGGCCACTTCGCTCGCATCGCTCCCCCACAACCGCGTGGCGAGTGCCGAGCGCACCGCAGCACCATCGCCGGGATTCGCGATCGCCGTCGCGACGCGCACCAGCTCGTTGGCCTCTTCGGACTCGAGCACATCTTCGTCGCCGCCGATCACCGCGGGAATGCGCGCGCGGTCCAGGACGCGCTTGAGCTCGCGCGCGCTCCGGTTGTAGCGCAGCAACACCGCCATCTTCCCGTACGCGACGCCGCGCTGTTGCAGCTGTACGATCTCGTGTGCAATCTCCTCGAAGATGATCGTGCTGGCCTTCTCCTTCGCCGCATACCCGCGACTGCCGTGACTTCCGTCCACCCACCACCACTCCAGCGCCGCGCGACCATCGCTGGACATCGTCCCCGGCGGCGTGGGCGTGCTGGCGGCGGTCACGCGCGGAAAGTCGATCTCGTCCTCGCTCACCTTGAACGGCTGCGGCATGCGCGTGAAGGTCGCCTCCACCGCCCGCACATAGGCGTCGCTCGAGCGAAAGTTCTGCATGAGCGTGAAGCGACGCGCTGAGTCGTTCGCCGCCCGCAGGTACGCGCGAATGTCGGCGCCCCGAAAGCGATAGATGGACTGCTTGGGGTCACCAATGAGAAAGAGCGGGCGACCGGCGAAGGCCGTCGAGAAGATGGGATACTGCGTCCGGTCGGTATCCTGGAACTCGTCGATGAGCGCGGCGCCAAAGCGCGAGCGGATGCGCTGGGCGAGCGCCCCGTCGCTCCCTTCGTCGGCCAGCACGTTCTTCACCGTGCGCAGGAGATCGTCGAAGCCGCGCAGGTGACGACGCCGCTTCTCTTCCTCGAACGACTCATGCACGACGGTGGTGAAGTGCGCGAGCAGTCCCTGCGCCGTGTCGCCCGTATCGAACGCGAGGCGTGTCTTCTCGTGGCGGCGGTAGGGAATGACCAGTCGCCCGACCCATGGCTCAAACGGCTTTCCATGCTCGGCGACCAGCGTGGCATCGTCGGCGTTTCCGATGAGTCGTTTGCGCGCCCAGTCGCGCGCCGAGCGGCCAAACGGCTCGGTGTCGTCTTCGATGAAGGTCGTGCGGAAGGGGATGCGCGACTCGAGCGCGCTCTCGCCCAGCACGCGCTGGCAAAAGCCGTGAATGGTGAAGACTGCCAGGTCGTCGAGCGAGCGCATGGCGGCGGCGACGATCTCGCCCCCCTCATCGCCGTGTTTCTCCCGCAGCACGAACAGGTCGTCGTTGCGCGTGCTGCGAACGGGGGGCGACGCACTCCACACCTGCTCGGCGTCGCGCAGCGTGGTGCGGATGCGCGTGACGAGTTCCTGCGTCGCCTTTTCGGTGAAGGTCACGACGAGGATATGCGCCAGCGACTCGACCCTGCGCTCCAGCAGCAGGCGAAGCAGAAGGCGCGTGATGGCGAACGTCTTCCCGGTGCCGGCGCTCGCCTCGACGAGGGTGATCCCCGGATCGAGCGAGACGTCGAGGGCACTGAAGGGGGCGTGAACGTGCGGTGTCATCCCTCACCCTCCCGCTGCCCTTCTTCCCATCCGTCGAAGAGTCGCTGCGCCAACGACTCGAACTCCTCCCACCGCGCCTCCATCGGCTCAACACCGCGAAAGCAGAGCTTCACGTACGCATCCTGCGCATCGCCGCCTGACGAGTAGTCGGACGGCTGCTCGCTGTAGGCCTTCGTCGCTTCCTCGCGCGGATCCTTGGGAGCCTTGGGCGCCTTGGGCTTCGCGCTGCTCGCCTTTTTCGTCGTTGCCTTGGGCGCCGGCTCCGCGACGAATGTCGCCTTGACCCACGCCTCGCCCGCTTGCGCAAAGAAGGGGAGCGGGCGCCGCAGCGCCTCACGCGCGGTCATGACCAGCGCCGCCAGCTTGGCCAAGGCGCCGGAGACCGGTGCGTATGACGCGGTGCGTACCTTCTCGCCGTCGCGCCACACCAGCGTCGTCCGTTGGGGGAGCCTGGTCTCCCCCTGCTCGCGCGCCGCCAGCATCGCCAGGTGCTCGACCCATGCGCGCAGCATGTGCTCGGCGCTCAGGCGTCCCGCCCGCACGGCATAGCGCACCCCAGCGCGCACGCCATCAATGCGCCCGGTGAGCCGCCACGTGTCGCCATCGACCCGGATCGGAATCGTGGTCGCCGCCTCGTGATCGGGGACCTGCGTCATCACGAGTGCCACGCCTCCCCATAACGTGCCGTGCCACGCCTTGCCAAGCTCGTTAGGTGGGAGCGAACCATCGGCGATGAGGCGCCGCTGCTCCCCGTCGGCGTCACGCGACCCGGCCAGCGCCGCCGCGAGCATGCGCGTCCGGATCCCCCCTTGCTCCATGTAGCTCGGGGCAAAGACCTCCTCGTCCGCCCCTTCCTCGAGCTCGTGCCCCAGGTACACCCGCAGCGTGCGCGTGCAGAAGTACTTCGAGGGATTGGTCCAGCAGTCGGTGAGGTCCTTGAGCTTGAGGGCAAAGACGCCCCCCGTTTCGCCATCCGCCGGTTCGATCTCGCCAACAACGAAAGCCGGCTCCTCATCCTGCTGGTTGGTGAGCGCACGTGCCGCGCCGGCCTGCTCTCGCGAGTACGAAAAGAGGCGATCGTCCTTTGCCAAACCGAAGTATGCCGCCGAGAACGGCTGCAACGGATGTTTGACCACCAGCACCCGCCGCGCGACGTCCTCCGACCCCTCCTCCGCTACCGCCCGCCGCCGCACATGGTCGAGCAGTTCATCGATCACCACCGACGGCGCGCGCACCGAGTTGTCGCTCACGGCGCGCCCTCCGTACGCGAGGATCAGCCGCTCCTCGGCCGCCATCAGCGTATCGAGAAAGAGCTGCCGATCATCGCTGCGAAGATCGCGATCGCCGGGGCGCCGTTCCTGCTCGAGCAAATCGAACGCCGAACGCCGATCGCGGCGTGGAAAGACGCCGTCGTCGAGCCCCACCATCGCGATCACGCGGAACGGGAGCGACCGCATCGGCTTGAGAGCGGCGACGGTCATTCCCCCCTGCAGGAAGCCGGTCCCGAACCCCTCATCGTCGAGTTCCGTCTCCAGCCAGTCGCGCACGACGGCAAAGGGGACGGTCCGCTCGTAGCCTGCGGCCTCGCCAAGCGACGACAGGCGACGTAACGTCGCCGCGACTGCCCCAACCATCTGCTGCTCGTAGCTGTCGTCAGCCGCAAGGAATCGCTCCACGGCGGCGAGGAGCGTGGCGGTCCACCCGGCCAGCGTCTGGTCGTTGCGCCAGAGGGCGAGCGTCGACGCCAGGTCGTCGACCCAGCCGGCAAAGTCGGCGAGGAGTTGCGGCTCGCCCAGCAGGTCGCCGGCTTCGGGAAGGAGCGACAGCACCTCCTCGTCGATGCGACCCACGGCGATGCCTAACAGCAACCGATCGAGCCCGGCGCGCCAGCTCGCGTCCTCGTAGCGGGGAAAGCCGAGCTGCTGGCGCGCGTCGCCATCGTATCCCCAGCGAATGTTGGCGCGCTCGAGCGCCCGCTCGATCCACTCCACGTCGCCGGCCGCCAACCCCGCCCCCTGCCTGACGAGTGGAAGCGAGAGCAGGCCGAGCACGGAGCTCCGTTCGAGACGTCCTCCTTCGAGGGCGAGCAATCGCGCGAACGCTTCGGCCGCCGGCTGCGCGCGTCGCAATGGGCGGTCGGCCACGCGGTACGGGATGCGCGGCGCGTCGTGCCCCGACACCCCGAAGACCGCGTCGACCTTGGGGGCCCACTCACCCGCGTCGGGGACGAGGAGAAGCAGGTCGTGCGGGCGCAACGTCGCGTCGGCCGCGAGTGCATCGAGGAGCTGGTCGCGAACCACCTCCAGCTGTCGCAGCTCGCCGTGCGCATCGTGCACACGGAGCGAATCGTCGCGCATGGAGAGCATGAGCGGCGCGCCGCCGTCCTCGCCCGCCGCCAGCTCGCGCCGCAGCGACGACAGGAGTGAACTCCCGGGGATCGATACATCGAGCCGCTGTACCACCGCACCTCGTGCGTCGAGCAACTGCACGAACTCGCGCGCCTGTGCGCCATACGCGTCGGCCAACGCATGCGAGGAGACGGCGCCTGACGTGGCGCTGTACACCGTCACCGGGACGTGACGCGCGATGGCGGCCAGGAGGTCGATGAAGAGCGGCGGGAGCGCGCTCACGCCGAACACCGTCAGGCGCAATGGCAACCCGCGCGACACGATCTCCGCCGGCACGTCACCCGACAGCGTCTCGATCAGGCGTTGCAGCCGCGTGCCGGTGTGCGGCGCCGAGGCCCCCGTTGCGGCACGCAACTGTCGCCAGAGCGCACCCTGCCAGCGTCCATTGGCCGAGGCGTCGTCATCACCCGCCTCCCAGCGCGCCAGGATGTCGGCGCGAAACATCTGGTAATCGTCGAAGCGCGCCGCAGTCTGCGCCGCCAGCCCGAAGCGTGTCCGCTGGTCGGCCCCGGCCAGATAGCTCCGCAGCGGCGCAAAGACCGGGTCGGCGCTCGCCCTGACTTCGTCAAGCAACGCATCGAGCCGCCACCCCAGGACGTCGCGCGAGAACGGGTCGTGCTGGTCTCGACCGCCGTGCTCGCCGAGGATGGTTCGGGCGAGCTCCCGCACAAACGTCGCCGGAAACGGCAGCTCCAACGACCCCGCGCAGCCAAAGCGGTCGGCGAGCTGCAGCGTGAGCCAACGCCGCATCCCCTGCGACTGCACGACGATCACCTCCGACTCCCGCGGCGCGAGCGGCGCCTGAGCCAGCGTCCCCGCGAGGTGCTCGAGGAGGGGGGCGAGATGCGGGGCGGTGAGGAGGTGCAGGGGCATGGGTGGCAATAGTATCGCCGGTGGGTCCGACAGTGGCGACTGTGGCTCGCCCGCCATACCACCCGAGGAGCCCTTCAGACGTCAGCCCGGTTCCGGACTCGGGTAGAGGGGAAATACGCGTGGAGCGCGACGCATCGGTGTCTTCCCGGGCCCGCGTCCTCCCGTTCCCGATTGCGGCGCCCCATGCCCGAGGCTTTCGTCGCAGCGAGCATATCCCTCTCGTAGCGGAGCATCGCATGTCCGGTCCGACCACCATGAGCCCACGCTTCGCGACGGTCGCGATGGCAATCCTCGCCCTCGCCGCGATCGCGCCTCTATCCGCCTGTTCGCGCGCCGTCTCGACGTCCACCCCAGCGCCCGCTCCTGCGGCGACTGGCGCATCGCCCATCGTCGTCACCCCCACGTCGCCGCTCAAGGAATTCGGGACGATGTGGACCTTCGACGCCCCGCCGCTGGCCTACTGGAAGGCGCGCTACAACTTCGACGCCACCCCGCAGTGGCTCGAACACATCCGCCTCTCGGCGGTGCGCATCCCCGGCTGCTCGGCGTCGATCGTCTCGCCTGAGGGGCTGGTGATGACCAACCATCACTGTGCGCGCGCCTGCACCACCGAGTCGTCGGTGCGCGACTCCAACTACATCGAGACGGGGTTCGTCGCGGCCGCGCTCACCGACGAGAAGAAGTGCCGTGGCATCACTGCCGACCAGCTGCAATCCATCGAGGACGTCACCGCGCGCGTGCAGGGCGCGCTCACCGCGAGCGACGCCAAGAGGCAAGCCGAGCAGCGCACGGCGATCGTTACCGCGCTGCAGCAGGAGTGCGCGCAAAAGACGGGGCTCACTTGCCAGGTGGTCTCGTTCTATCAAGGAGGGCGGTACTCGCTGTATCGCTTCAAGCGCTACACCGACGTACGCCTGGTGATGGCGCCGGAAGAAGGGATCGCCTTCTACGGCGGAGATCCCGACAACTTCACCTTCCCGCGCTACGATCTCGACCTCACGCTGCTGCGCATCTACGAGAACGACGCCCCGCTCAAGGCCACGCACTACCTCAAGTGGAGCGCTGCCGGTGCGGGCGAGGACGAACTGATCTTCGTCGTCGGCAACCCGGGGACCACCGGGCGCCTCAACACGCTGGCGCAGCTGCAGTACCTGCGTGACGTGCAGTATCCCAACCAGCTCGACCAGCTTCGCCGCTACGTCGCCGCGCTCAAGGGGCTGGTTGCAACTGGCGGCGCCGACGCCAAGGTCCGCTACCAGGACGCGATCTTCTCGTACGAGAATTCCATCAAGGCCGTCACCGGCTACAGCAGCGGGTTGCTCGACAGCGCGCTGATGGCACGGAAGGGGGCGTTCGAGCGCGACTTCCGCGGACGCATCGCGGCCAACGCCGAGACGCGTGCAAAGTTCGGCGGCGCCTGGGACGCCATCGCGGCCGCCAATGCCGAGCGGTCGACGTTTGCCACGCAGGCGCGCTTCTATGGGGCCGGCGGCTCGTCGCTCCTGGGACTGGTGCTGCAGATGATTCGCATCCCGGTGGAGGAGGCCAAGCCCGATTCGTTGCGCCTGCCGCAGTTCCGGGGGACGGCGCTGGCCGGGCTCAAAGCCGCCGTGGCCCGCACGTCGCAGTTTGACATGGCGCAGGAGGAGGCGCTGCTCACCGCCCAGTGGGAAGCGGCGCTCGCCGCGCTGGGGCCGAACGATCCGTTCGTGCAGGCAGCGGTCGGGACGCGCACCCCTCGTCAGGCAGTGACCGCCCTACTGAGCGGGACCAGGATGACCGATCCGGCCGCCCGCAAGGCGCTGTTAGACGGTGGCTCGGCCGCCATCGCCGCCAGCACCGACCCGGTCGTCGCCCTGGCCCGCACCATCGAACCGCTCAACCGCGCGCACAGCGTGCGCACCGCGGCCTTGACGGCGACGCTAGCGACCAACGCCGAGAAGATCGGCCAGGCCATCTACGCCGCCTACGGCACCATGCTCCCGCCAGACGCAACGTTCACGCTGCGCATCTCGGACGGCATCGTGAAGGGGTACCCGATGAACGGCACGCTGGCGCCGTACAAGACGTCGTTCTACGGCCTGTACGCCCGCGCCGTGGAGTTCGACAACAAGCCCCCCTTCGCCCTCCCCGCCCGCTGGCTCGACCGCCGCGCCCGCCTCGACCTCTCGGCGCCGCTCGACTTCGTCAGCACCAACGACATCATCGGCGGCAACTCCGGCAGCCCGGTCGTGAACCGCGCCGGCGAGGTGGTGGGGCTGATCTTCGACAGCAACATCCAGCAACTCCCGAACAACTTCCTCTTCACCGACGAAGTCGCCCGCTCGGTGAGCGTGCACTCCCGCGCGATCACCACGGCACTCCGCGCCATCTACGACGCCGGCCGTATCGCGGATGAACTGGAGGGCAAGAAGCCGTAGTCGTAGTTCCCCGTGAACCCCCGTGTACCCCCCGTGTCCCCCGTGTCACGCTTGTTGAGGTGACACCCACGTGACGCACCATTCCCAGATTGCGCGCAACGGTGGGCCGAAAAGCATGACACGGGGGTTCACGGAGGGAACACGGAGGTTCACGGGGGATGAAGCGGGTGCTTTGGGACCGGTCGCGGCAGGTGGTGGTGGCGGCCATTCGGGTGCATACGGAGCTTGGGCCGGGGTTGCTTGAGACCACGTATGAAGCCTGTCTCGCCGAGGAGCTGCGAAGCAGTGGGCACGCGGTGCGAACGCAGGTGCCGGTTCCGCTTGTGTACCGAGGAGTTGAGCTGCAACACGGCTACCGGATCGACCTGCTTGTCGACGATGAGGTCGTGGTCGAAGTGAAGACGGTCGAGAAGCTCGCACCCGTGCACGAGGCGCAGTTGCTCACCTACCTGCGGTTCTCCAAGCTCCGCATCGGGCTGCTGATCAACTTTCACACCATGCACCTGCGCGATGGCATAAAGCGAATGGTCAACGGCTGGTAGGCTCGCGCCTCCTGCCGTTGACCATTTGCCATTCCCCGCCAGCTGTTACTTCAGCAACCCGTCAATCACCGCATTGAACGTCGCACTCGGTCGCATCGCCGCGCGCGTCTTGGCCGGGTCGGGCTGGTAGTAGCCCCCCATGTCGACCGGCTTCCCCTGCGCACCGATCAACTCGGCGTTGATCGTCGCTTCCTTCTCCGACAGCTCCTGCGCCACTGGCGCGAAGCGCGCCTTGAGCTCGGCGTCCTTGTCCTGCGCCGCCAGCGCCTGCGCCCAGTACAGCGCGAGGTAGAAGTGCGAGCCGCGGTTGTCGATCTCGCCAACCTTGCGCGCGGGCGACTTGTTGGTGTCGAGGAACTTGCCGATCGCCTGGTCGAGCGTATCGGCCAGGACCCCGGCCTTGGTGTTGCCGGTCGTCAGCGCCACGTGCTCGAGCGAGGCGCCTAACGCCGAGAACTCGCCGAGCGAGTCCCAGCGCAGGTAGCCCTCGTCCTGGAACTGCTGCACGTGCTTGGGGGCCGAGCCGCCGGCGCCGGTTTCGAACAGGCCGCCGCCGGCCAGCAGCGGGACCACCGACAGCATCTTGGCCGACGTCCCGATCTCGAGGATCGGGAAGAGGTCGGTGAGATAGTCGCGCAGGACGTTCCCCGTCACCGAGATCGTGTCCTTCCCCTCGCGGATGCGCGCCAGCGAGAGCTTCATCGCATCCACCGGCGACAGGATACGGATGTCGAGCCCGGTGGTGTCGTGGTCCTTGAGATACGTCTCGACCTTGGCGATCACCTGCGCGTCGTGCGCGCGCTCCTTGTCGAGCCAGAAGATCGCCGGGTTCCCCGTCGCGCGCGCGCGGCGCACGGCGAGCTTCACCCAGTCGCGGATGGGGAGATCCTTGGTCTGGCAACCGCGGAAGATGTCTCCTTCCTCCACCGTCTGCTGCAACAGCGTGCCGCCGGAGGTCTCGTCGACGACGCGAATCACGCCGCTGCCCGTGGCGATGAACGTCTTGTCGTGCGAGCCGTACTCCTCGGCCTTCTGCGCCATGAGGCCGACGTTCGGCACATCGCCCATCGTGCGCGGGTCATACGCCCCGTGCTCGCGGCAGTCGTCGAAGACCGCCTGGTACAGCTCCGCGTAGCAGCGATCCGGAACGAGTGCCTTGGTGTCGTGCAGCTTGCCGTCGGGGCCCCACATCTTCCCCGAGTCGCGCACCACCACCGGCATCGAGGCGTCGATGATGACGTCGTTGGGGACGTGCAGGTTGGTGATCCCCTTCTCGGAGTCGACCATCGCCAGCTTGGGGCGCTTGGCATACGTCGCCGCGATATCCGCCTCGATCTCGGCGCGTTGCGCCTCGGGGAGGGTGGCGATCTTCGCGTAGACGTCGCCCAGCCCATTGCGCGGGTTCACGCCTAACGCCTTGAACGTCTCGGCGTGCTTGGCAAAGACGTCGACGAAGTAGACCGTCACCGCGTGCCCGAACATCACCGGGTCGGACACCTTCATCATGGTGGCCTTGAGGTGCA
>CAZLLP010000141.1:0-15533 GCA_964560345.1 uncultured Gemmatimonadaceae bacterium | reverse complement strand
GGCGCCGAGTCGTTGGTGACCAGGACGTGCGCCCGCGCGATCATGGCGGCCGAGGCCAGCAGCGAGAGCTTCCCCGTGGCATCGATCGCACTCCCGAACGTCTCGGCGACAATCTCCTGGGCAAGGTGCGAGTCGCCGTCGCTCCCCAGAATCACGACGCGCCCGAGCAGCGTGAGCCGGCGCGCCAACGCGGCGTAATACGGCCAGCGCTTGGTGGCCCACGCCGATCCCGGCGCGATGGCCAGCAGCGCCTCGCCGGCATGGGCGTTGGCGTCGAGGAGGCGCTGCACCGTCTCCTCGTCATCGGGGCCCGGATACAGCGCAGGACGCAGCGCTTCGGTCATCGCACGCGTTCCGTCACCATGTCCCGCGAGCGAGAGGAGTCGCTCGGCGTGATGCCAGTCGCGGTGATAGGGATAGCGCCGCGTGTACAGCCAGCGCCCGGACGAGGTCTCGAAGCCGATGCGATCGGTGTATCCCGCGGCGACGGCCAACGCGGCGCTGCGCACGGAGCCCTGGGCCAGGAACGCGGTGTCCGATGCACCCTCGGCCCTTGCCAGCCGCACGATATCGCGAAAGCCTCGCGCCCCCGCATGTGCGCCGCGCTTGTCGTATCGGTACACGTGCCGCACGTGCGGGTGATGCGCCAGCAATCCCGCGTTGGCCGGCGTCGCCACGACATCCACAGGTCCGCGGGTCGCCAACTCACGAATGAGCGGCGTGGTGAGGACCATGTCGCCGAGGAACGACGTCTGAATGACGAGGGCGCGCATCGCGGGTCAGGCGATGAATGGGAGACGGGAGACGGGACACGAGAGACGGGAGACGGGAGACGGGAGACGAGAGTGCGGCGCGCTTGGCGCGCCGCCAACGCTACACCCGTCCCTCTCCCCCGGAGCAAGCGCCCAGGTTCGCCTAAGCACCGCGCGCGGCCTCGCCGCGCGCACTCCCGTCTCCCGTCTCCCGTCTCCCGTCTCTCCGTCAGTCAACTTGCAGCACCGCCAGGAACGCCTCCTGCGGAATCTCGACAGCGCCCACCTGCTTCATGCGCTTCTTCCCTTCCTTCTGCTTCTCCAGGAGCTTGCGCTTGCGGGAGATGTCGCCGCCGTAGCACTTCGCGAGCACGTCCTTTCGCAGTGCCTTGACCGTGGTACGCGCGATGATCTTGGTGCCGATGGCGGCCTGGATGATCACTTCGAACAGCTGGCGCGGGATCAGCTCCTTGAGCTTGTCGGCGATCTTGCGCCCCCAGTCGTACGACTTGTCGACGTGGATGATCACCGAGAACGCGTCCAGCACGTCGCCGTTGATCAGCATGTCGAGCTTCACCAGCTTGCCCGGGCGATAGTCGGCCATCTCGTAGTCGAGCGAGGCGTAGCCGCGTGAGATGGTCTTGAGCCGGTCGTAGAAGTCGAGGATGATCTCGGCCAGCGGGAACTCCCAGTCGAACTCCACGCGCGCCGTGTCGATCCACTTCATCCCCATGTACACGCCGCGCCGGTCGGTGCCTAACGTCATGATCGGGCCGATGTACTCCGACGGCGAGACGATGCGCGCCTTGACGTACGGCTCCTCGATGCGCCCGATGACCTGCGGCGACGGGAGCTTGGCCGGGTTCTCGATCAGCTCCATCTCCCCGTCCGTCTTGTACACGTGGTATTCCACGTTGGGGACGGTGGTGACGAGGTCGAGGTTGAACTCGCGCTCCAGCCGCTCCTGCACGATTTCCATGTGCAGCAGTCCCAAAAAGCCGCAGCGGAAGCCGAAGCCTAACGCGGTGGACGTCTCGGGCTCGTAGTTGAGCGAGGCGTCGTTGAGCTGCAGCTTGCTGAGCGCGTCGCGCAGCGACTCGTACTGCGTGGTGTCGGTGGGATAGATCCCGGCAAACACCATCGAGTGCACGTCCTTGTAGCCGGGGAGCGCCTCGGTCGCGTGGTCGGTGGCGTCGAAGATCGTGTCGCCCGCCCGCGTCTCCTTCACCGAGCGCACGTTGGCGACCACGTAGCCCACCTCGCCCGCCGTCAGCGACTCACCCTTCACCTGGCGCAGCATGAGCGACCCGACCTCGCTCACCTCGTAGCGCGCGTCGTTGGCGCCAAAGGTGATCTGCATTCCGGGCTTGAGCACGCCGTCCACCACGCGGATCGACGGAATGGCGCCGCGATAGCGATCGTAGTACGAGTCGAAGATCAGCGCGCGCAGCGGCGCCTCGGGGTCACCCTTGGGCGGCGGCACCTTGGCCACCACCATCTCCAGCAGCTCGGGGATCCCCAACCCTTCCTTGGCGCTCACCAAAAGGATGTCGTCCGGATCGACGCCGATCAGGTCGTGCACCTCCTTCTTGCGTCGCTCGGGCTCGGCCCCCGGAAGGTCGATCTTGTTGAGGACCGGGATGATCTCGAGTCCGGCATCGAGCGCCAGGAACAGGTTCGACAGCGTCTGCGCCTGGATCCCCTGCGAGGCATCGACCACCAGGATCGCCCCTTCGCAGGCGGCGAGGGAGCGCGAGACTTCGTAGGTGAAGTCGACGTGCCCCGGCGTGTCGATGAGGTTGAGCTCGTAGTCCTCGCCGTTCTTCGCGGTGTAGCTCATGCGCACCGCGTTGAGCTTGATCGTGATCCCGCGCTCGCGCTCGAGGTCGAGGGTGTCGAGCACCTGCGACTTCATTTCACGCTTGTTCAGCGTCCCCGTGGCTTCGATCAGGCGGTCGGCAAGCGTCGACTTGCCGTGATCGATGTGCGCGACGATGCAGAAGTTGCGGATATGCTGGAGATTCACGATGCAGCACGGGCAGGGGACGACTCTCCGCGGCGGTCGGGCCGCTGGGAGGACTCACACGAATTCGCAGGCGAGCCATCAAGTATAACCGCCCGCCCCCCGAGACACGGACGGGGGAGCCCCAAAGAGGCTCCCCCGTCGTTGGTATCGGCGCCAGCGGCGTGGCTTACGGCTTGTCCGGCTTCTTCTCGGTCGAGAGCGGACGCCCGCCGCCCGATTCTGCCGGGCGCACCGGCTCCGAACGTGGCGCCGGGGACGGATCGCTGCGCACCTGTCCGCCCGACGACCCTGGGTTTCCAGCGCCACCACCACCGGCCGGCTGGCTGTAACGCGGCCCGTCGTTGCGCGGCGGCAGCGGCGCGTACTGCGGCTGGTCGAGCGAGTTGCGCACGTTGGGCGGTGTGTCGAAGCGGGGGCCGTAGGTCCGCGTCGGCGGCTCGTAGCGCGGCTCAGCGCGCACCGGTGCACGTCCCTCGCTCCCTGTCACGAAGGTGGTGCGTCCACCGCGGAACTCGCCGTCACCACGATCGCCGCCGGCCCGAGACGAGCGGGGAAGGGCGCCGCTTCCATACGGATCGCGAGACCCTTCGACGACTTCGCGCGGGGGACGCACCCACTGGATGTCCGGGCCGCCGGTGGCAGTCGGATTCATGCGATCGGGACGTGCCGTCGGCTCACCACCGCGGTCGCGTCCCTCGCCAAAGGTCATCGGCGAGTTGCGCAGCGCACGACCTGGGATGGCATACGAACGCCCGGTTGGATCATCGGTATCGACGGTCCCGGGACGGTTGGGTCCCTGGGTGATCGTCGTCTGGCGACGCAGGTTGTCGAACGCCTCGGCGTTCCGGCGCTCCGGAATCGTCCCGACCGTGTCGGGACGTCCCCCCCTGATGGTGTCTGGGAGCCACCCCGGAACTTTATTGGAGTCGGCGGGAGGCGTCACCGGCGGGAGCGGCGGGTTCCCCGGGGTCTGGCCGCGCGGCACGTAACACAGCGGATTCACGAAGCTGGTGCCGTACGGCAAGGAGTACTCGGAGATCGACGACCACTGCAGGCCGTTGCAGTTTGCGTAATTGTAGTTGTAGCAGCCGGCATCGCTGGAGCCGAAACCGCCGCCATAGTACAGCGCGTCATCCCACCGCTCGGCCAGCCCACGGCGATAGCTGCCATAGGAGCCGTTGCAGAAATTCGCGAAGCCCGCCGACGAGACCCAGTAAGGGGCGTCGACGTTGTAGTACTCCACCGAATAGTCGAACGGCGAGTCGTCCGCGTAGTTCACCAGGCTCGCGAAGCGGGTGATGACGCGATGCGGATCGCCGATGTACACGCGGCTGGGGCGACCGACGTAGGTCCCCGTCACGTAACGATCGAAGTCGCGCAGCGCCAGACGGGAGAGATCGAACGGATCGTACGACGCCATGGCGAAGACGAAGCCGCCTCCCATTCGGTCGGTGGCATAGAACGAGGCCACGCCGCGGCGTCCGCGCACCTGGATGTCACGCCCCCCTTCGACGCCGCTCGACTGCGTGCGGCTGGAGGGATAGAGCAGCGTGAGATGACCGTTGGCATCGACGCGGGCGACGATGACGTACGCGTCCTGGCTCACGTTGAACCAGACGCGCACGGGGGCCCCATACGAATAGAGGTTCGATCCCTCCATCCAGACCTTCACGATCGGCGCGTCGTCGACCGTGTCGCGCGCGCTCGCGAGTGCGTTCCACCTGACGGCGCGCCCCCGTTCGAGCGAGCTGGTGGGGCCGGACTGCACGCCGCGCCCGGCCTGCGCACTCCCCGTCGCTGAGAAGGCGACCACGGCGAGCGTCCCCAATGCCAACCATCGACGTCCCATGTCCACACCTCCGACCTGACGCTGGACCGCGCGACCCGGATGGTTCCGCGGTCAGTTCGAGTGCCGCTCCAACCTAACGTCCCCTAATCCCCACGCCAGCACTTTCGCCCTGCCCCCCGTAGGCAAGCGACACGCCCCAGGCTATTTGACCAGTCTCGGCACCAACCCTAGCTTCCGCCTCCCTATGGAGACGAGTCGCGCCACGCGCGCCGATCTGATCGACCCGGCCCAACTTGCCTCGCTAGGCCGGATGGAAATTGTCGCGAAGTGGGTCGTCGACGGTTTCTTGCAGGGGCTACACCGTTCCCCCCGGAAAGGTTTCTCAGTCGAATTCGCCGAGTTTCGCCCGTATCAACCGGGCGACGACCTGCGATACATCGACTGGAAAATCGTCGCGCGCGCCGACAAGTGGATGGTGAAGCAGTTCGAGGAAGAGACGAACATGCGCGCCGCCATCGTCCTCGACGTGTCCAAGTCGATGGACTGGCGCGGCTCCCCGGAGCGCCTCACCAAGCTCGCCTACGCCGAGCAGATCGTCGCCTCGCTGGCACTCCTCCTCATCCGGCAGAAGGATGCGGTGGGGCTGATCCGCTACGACGACACCCTGCGCAGCGTCATCCCGCCGCGTGCGCGCAGCGTCCAGTGGCGGCGCATCGTCAAGGCGCTCGAGGAAGGGGGCTCGGGGAAGGATTCCGACATGTCGGCCGCGCTGGTGCAGGCGGGAAAGCTCGTCTCCCGCCCGGGGCTGGTCGTGCTCGTCTCGGACCTGCTGGTCGATGAGGAAGCCACGCTGAGCGCGCTCAAGGTCGTGCGGGCCGGCGGCCACGGCGCCACCGTCCTGCACATCATGGATCCCTCGGAGCGCGACTTCGACGTATCCCCCGAGGCGATCTTCGCCGACACCGAGCGGTCGTTCCAACTCCCTGCGACGGCGTCCGAGGTGCGGGAGGCGTATCGCACCACGGTCGAGCACGCGATCGCCGAGTGGCGATCCAAGCTTGCCGCCCTCGGCGTAGGGTATGAAGTGGTCTTCACCGACTCCCCGTTCGGCGTGCCGCTGCGCCGCGCCTTCGCTTCGCGCCAACGACTGCCGTGAGCTTTCTCGCACCACTGTACTTGATGCTCGCCGGGGCGGTCGCGATTCCGCTCTTCCTGCACCTCCGGCGCCGCCGCATCGAAAACCGGGTCGACTTTCCCGCCGTCCGCTACCTCGAGCGCGCGGAAAAAGAGAACGTCCGGCAGCTCAAGGTTCGCAATCTCCTCCTGATGTTCCTGCGCATCGCCACGGTGCTGGCGATCGCCTTTGCCGCCGCGCGCCCGATCGGTGCCTTCTTTGGTGCCGGGCACGTCCCGAGTGCGATGGCCATCGTCCTCGACAACTCGCTCAGCACGAGCGCGATCGTCAACGGACAGCCGCTGCTGGCCACGCTGCGCGAACGCGCGCTCGACGCCGCCAACGCCGCCTCGCGCAACGATCGCGTCTGGCTGGTGACGGTCGATGGGACGGTGACGGGCGGGACGCTCGATGCGGTGCGGCAGGCCATCTCGCGCACCGACGTGTATCCCGGGCGCGGTGACCTGACCAACGCCATCACCCGTGGCGCCGGGTTGGTGACCGGGTCGGGGATGGAAGGACGACAGGTCGTGGTGGTCACCGATGCACAGGCGTCGACGTGGACCACGCCTGTGGCAACTGGCGACGTGCGCCTGTCGGTGCTGGCCGCCACCGGCGACGCGCCGCGCAATCGCGCCGTCGTCCTGGCCGAAGCGCGCCCCGCGCGCTGGACGCCGCGTGGCACCGTGGTGGCGCGCGCGCAGCTCACCGATTCGGCCACCTACCGTATCGCGTTAGGCGAGCGCACGCTCGCGCGTGGGACGGCGCGGAACGGCGAGGACCTCACGGTGCGCGCCGCGCCGCCCGAGCGCGGCTGGCGCGCGGGTGTGGTCGAACTGGAGCCCGATGAACTGCGCGCCGACGATTCACGCTTCTTCGCCGTGTGGCTGGGCGCCGCGCCGCTCGTGCGCCCCGACCCGGCGGCCGGGCCGTTCATGCGCACCGCCGTCGAGGCCCTCGTGCAGGACGCCCGCGTCGCGTTAGGCAACGACGTCTCGCTCGCACCGGCGGACGGCGCGGCGCGACTCCCCGCGCTCCTCCTGGCCCCGTCCGATCCGTCGCGCCTTGGCGCGGCCAACCGCACGCTCGAACGGCTCGGCCTCCCGTGGCGCTTCGGCGCCCCGCGTCGCGACGAGACCGCCGTGCGTGGCGATCGCTTCGATGGGGTGCGCGCATCGTTGCGCTATCCGCTCGAGGCGCAGTCGGGATCCACCGGCGACACGCTCGCCACCGCCGGCGGCGCGCCGTGGATTGTCGCGGGTGACGGCTACGTGATCATCGGCAGTCCGCTCGACCCGATCGCGACCGACCTCCCGCTGCGCGCCAGCTTCGTTCCCTGGCTGGGTGACATCATCGCCCAGCGCCTGGCGGGGGCAGCGAGCGCCGAGCTGCACGCGGCGCCCGGTGGCGCGGTCCGCCTCCCCAGCGGCGTCGATGGACTCGAGGGGAACGACGGCCAGGTCACGCCGATCACCGCCAGCAGCAACGCGCCGTCGCGCGCCGGCGTCTACTTCCTGCGCCGTGGCCCCGAACGCGTCGGCGCCCTGGTGGTGAACGCCGAACCCGAGGAATCGGAGTTGGCGCGCCTCCCGATCGCCACGCTGCGCGATCGTGTGCGCACGCGTGACGCGATCGTCACCGCGGATGCCGCCGCCTGGCGGCGCTCGTTGTTCGACGTGGGGGCGCGCCGTCCGCTGCAACTCCCGCTCATCCTCCTCGCGCTCATCCTCCTCGCCGCCGAAACGATGGTCGTGCGCCGCGATGAGCGGCGCGGCGCCGCCGCCTGATGGCACTCCCCACCATCCTCGACGCGATCGAGCGCCTCGGCGCCTTCGCGCGGGTCGCCAACGCCTTTCCGTCGAGTGGCGCACGTGTTCCCGTCGCGGGGCTGCACGGCTCGAGCGACGCGGTGATGGTCGCGGCGCTCGCACGCCGCTTTCCGCAGCGATTCTTTGTCGTTGTCACCGATGCGGTCCCCGACGCCGAACGCTGGCTCGCTGACTTGCAGGTGCTGGTCGACGATGCGCACGCAGCGCTCTATCCGCCGCGAGAAGGGTTCGGCGAAGTGGAGGCGCACGCCGAGATCGCCGGCGAGCGTGTCGAAACGCTGGAGAAGGTGTCGCGCGGGGCGGTGCGCATCCTCCTCACCACATCGCGCGCCCTGCTCGAGCGCACCGCGCTCCCCCGCGCGTTAGGCTCGGCACGCCTCGAGCTGCGCAAGGGTGACTCGCATCGCCTGGAGGAGC
Organism: uncultured Gemmatimonadaceae bacterium; assembly: GCA_964560345.1. Classification (GTDB taxonomy): domain Bacteria; phylum Gemmatimonadota; class Gemmatimonadetes; order Gemmatimonadales; family Gemmatimonadaceae; genus SCN-70-22. The sequence goes on along the minus strand of CAZLLP010000141.1, from coordinate 7,546 downwards.
TGGCGGCGCACCTCGAGTCGATCGGCTTCGAGCGCGTGCCCATGGTCGACGACGTGGCGCAGTTCTCCATTCGCGGCGGCATCTTCGACATCTACTCGTTCGGCATGGCCGAACCGGTGCGCCTCGAATTCTGGGGCGATGAGATCGTCGAGCTGCGCCACTTCGAGCTGGGCTCGCAGCGCTCGACGCGTCCGGCGTCTGTGGCGGTCGTGCTTCCGGTCGATGGCGCCGTGGGAGACGTGAAGTTCGGCACCGAGCGCGTCTCGATCCTCGAGCTCTTTCCGCCCGACAGCGTCCTGATCCTCCCCGATGAGTCGCACATCGCCCCAGAGCTCACGCGCACCTGGGACGAAGCGGAGCATCACGCCGACCTCGCGCGCCGACGCGGCGAGGACGTGGTGCCGCGCGACCAGCTCTTCCTGCCGCCGGGAGACGTTTCCAAGGCGTTAGGCGCCTTTGGCCGCATCGCCACCGCCGATCCGTCGCGGGAAAAGGACTGCATCGTCTTCCCGATCCGCCCGCCGGAAAGCATCGCTCGCGACATCAAGCTGCTGCGGCACGTCGTGCGCGACGGCACGCCGACCGTGATCCTCTGCGACAACCCCGGCCAGGCCGAGCGCCTCGACGAGCTGCTCAACGAGGATGTGGAGTTCCGGGCACCAGCCTCCCTGGTTATTGGAGTGCTGAATGGAGGATTCGTAGTCCCTCCCGTCTGATTCCGTTGGCCTGCGCGTCCTCACGGATCATGAAATCTTCCGTCGCGAGCGCCGCCTCCGGCGCGCGCGCAAGTACGCCACCGGCGCCGCGCTCGAGACGATCACCGCGCTCAAGCCCGGCGACTACGTCGTCCACCTCGAGCACGGCGTCGGGATCTATCGCGGCATCGAACAGTTGTTCATGCGCGAGAGCACGATTGAAGTCGCCGTCATCGAGTACGAAGGGGGCGACCGCCTCAACGTCCCGCTGTACCGCATCGACCAGATCGAGCGCTATCGCTCGGGCGTCGACGTCGGCGATGACGCCCCTCCCCCTAAACTCCACAAGCTGGGGGGACGGCGTTGGGCGCAGCAACGCGAAAAGACGCGCGCGGCCATCGAGGAGATGACGCAGGAGCTGCTCGTCCTGTATGCACGCCGGCAGATCGCGTCTCGTGCCCCGCACGTCCCGGATACCGCGTGGCAGCGGCAGGTCGAGTCCTCCTTCCTCTTCGAGGACACCCCCGACCAGCGCAAGGCGACCGGCGACGTGAAGGGCGACATGGAGAAGCCGCGCCCGATGGATCGCCTCCTCGTGGGCGACGTGGGCTACGGCAAGACCGAGATCGCCATTCGCGCCGCCTTCAAGGCGGTGCAGAGCGAGCGCCAGGTCGCCGTGCTCGTTCCCACCACCATCCTGGCCGAGCAGCACTATCGCACCTTCTCCGAGCGACTGGCCGACTTCCCGGTGCGCATCGCCGTGGTGTCGCGCTTCCAGACCCCCAAGGAGCAGGTGGCCATCCTCGCCGACCTCGCGGCCAAGAAGGTCGACATCGTCATCGGCACGCATCGCCTCCTCTCCGACGACGTTGTCTTTGGTGCGTTAGGGCTTATCGTGATCGATGAGGAACACCGCTTCGGTGTGAAGCACAAGGAGCGGCTCAAGCAGCTCAAGCTCGAGACCGACGTGCTGACGCTCACCGCGACGCCGATCCCGCGCACGTTGCACCTGTCGCTCGCCGGCCTGCGCGACATGACGCTGATGCAGACACCGCCGCGCGATCGCTCGCCGGTCCTCACCTTCGTCGAGCCGTGGGACGATGGGCTCATCGAGGAGGGGATCTCGCGCGAACTCGATCGCGGCGGGCAGGTCTTCTTTGTCCACAATCGCATCGAAACCATTGAGGCCATCGCCGATCACGTGCGCCGCGTGGTCCCGCGCGCCCGCGTGGCCGTGGGGCACGGGCAGATGCGGGAGAAGGACCTCGAAGACGTGATGCGGCGCTTCGTCTCGGGCGAGGTCGACGTCCTCGTCTCGACGCTCATCGTGGAGTCGGGGCTCGACGTCCCCAACGCCAACACGATGTTCATCAACCGCGCCGACCACTTCGGCCTAGCCCAGCTCTATCAGCTGCGCGGACGGGTGGGGCGGTCGCATCGTCGCGCCTACTGCTACCTCGTCGTCCCCGATCGCATCGACGAAGACGCCGAGCGCCGACTGCAGGTCCTCGAACATCACACCGAGCTGGGTGCCGGCTATCACGTCGCCCTCAAGGACCTCGAGCTGCGCGGGGCGGGCAACCTGCTGGGCGCCGAGCAGTCGGGACACGTGCACGCCGTCGGATTCGAGCTGTACCTCCGCATGCTCGAAGAGGCGGTCAAGCGCGTGCAAGCGGGCGACGCCGCCCCCAAGACGATCCCGACCGACGTTTCGCTCGACCTCCCGTCGTACCTCCCCGACCAGTACATCGCGTCGCAGGAGGCCAAGCTCGACGTCTATCGCCGCCTGACCAACATCACCGATCCGGCGGCCATCGAGGAGCTCAAGGGCGAGGTGCGCGATCGCTTTGGCCCTCTGCCCGCCGAGGCGCAGCACCTGTTTGCCGCGGCCATTCTTCGCCTCGTGGGAGGGGAGATGGGGATCGAGGGGATCCTGGTGCATGGCGACGAAGCCCGTGTTACCTTTCGCGACTCTGCGGCACCGCGCCTCAAGGGGCTCAATGCCGCATTCGGAGAGGTCCAGTTCCGCGCCGACGTACGGCGCGTGCACCCGCTCTCGCTCAAGCTCACCCGGCTGGGCGGTGCGGGGATCCTCGACGGACTCGTGCGCGCCCTCAACATGCTGCGGCCGAACGAGAAAGCGCGCGCCGGGTAAACCCGGGACACCCGGGACACAACGTTCCTCACCTCGATTTCCTCACCGGACGACCATGACTCGCCTTCGTTCCCTCGCTACGCTCGCCCTCGTCTCGCTTGCCGCGTGCGACGGATTGAAAGAGGCCTTCTCCTCGCACGTCGATGTCGCCGCGCAGGCAGGCTCGCAGGAGCTCTCCGTGCAGACGCTCGCCGATCTCCTCGGCAAGTCGCGCGTTCCGGTGCAGAAGCAAGTCGCGCAGAGCATCGCCGACGCCTGGGTCAACTACCAGCTCCTCGGCATTGCGGCCGCCGCCGGCGACTCGCTCTCCGATCCCAAGCTGATCGACGAAGTCATGTGGCCGGTCTACACGTCGGCCAAGACCAACAAGTTCTACAAGCAGGTCTCCGAGAAGTGGACCGCCGATACGTCCGATGCCGCCGCGTCGGCGTCGTACGATAAGGGCGACTTCCTCGCCGCCCGACACATCCTCTTCCAGATCGCGCCCGGGCAGGAAGGCGACTCGCTCGCCGTCATGAAGAAGGCGCAGGGCGTCCTCGCGCGGACGACCACCGCCAACTTTGCTGCACTGGCCAAGGAGTACGGCTCCGACGGCACCAAGGACGTCGGTGGTGATCTCGGCGTCTTCACCCCGGCCTCGATGGTCCCCGAGTTCTCCAAGGGCGTCGCCGCCCTCAAGCCGGGCGAGATCGGCCTCGTGCGCACCCAGTTCGGTTATCACATCACGCGCCGCAGCACCTTTGCCGAAGCGCGCGGTGGTTACATGCAGGAGTTCGTGAAGCGCCAGCGCTTCGTCGCCGAGAGCACCTTCATCACGGGGCTAGAGAAGGAAGGGAAGATCGACATCAAGGAAGGGTCGGCCAAGGTCGTGAAGGCGGTCGCCGCCAACCCCAGCGAGCACGAGGACGACAAGACCGTCGTTGCCACGTCGTCGCTCGGCAACTTCACCGCCGGTCGCGTGGCGCGCTGGATTGGCGGCTTCCCCAACCCCGACCAGATCCGCGGCCAGATTGCCCAGGCGCCGGACTCGCTGATGAAGACCTTCGTCCTCAACCTCCTCCGCAACGAGCTCATCCTCGATGCGGCCGAGAAGGCGAAGGTCACGACCGATAGCACCGAGACCAACGAGATCCGCAACTCGTTCCGCGCCCTCGTCGGGAACACCTGGGCCGGGCTGGGGATCGACCCCAAGGCGCTCGCCGACAGCGCCAAGGACAAGGCGGCCAAGGAGCGCCTCGCCGCCTCGCGCGTCGATGCCTACCTCGCCAAGCTCGTCAACGGCGAAGCTCAGTTTGTCGAAGTCCCGGCGCCGCTCGTCCAGGCGCTGCACAAGAAGTACGACTGGAAGATCAACCAGGCCGCGCTGGACAAGGCCGTCACTGCGGCGGCTCCGATCCGCGCCAAGGCTGACTCGGCTCGTGCGGCGCAGACCCCGCCGTCTGCCGTCCCGGTGCCGGGCGCCACGCCGCCGGCTCCTCCGACGGCCGACACGAGCGCCAAGAAGTAAGCGCGCCTCACTCGACCTGTTTACGCGCGGGCGATCCCTCCGGGTCGCCCGCGTTGAACTTCCCGACCCCTCCCTGTGTACCTTGTGGGCATGAAACTCCTCTCCCGGATCGCGCTGGCAACGGTGGCGGTTGTCGCCTCGCTGGCGGCGCTGCCTCGGTCATCGGCGGCGCAGAAGCCCATCAACATCCCGGTCGACAAGATCGTCGCGGTCGTGGGGCAGCAGCCCATCCTCTGGAGCGACGTGCTCGAGGAGATCTCGCAGCGCCGCGCGGGCGGCCTGCAGGTGCCTGAGGATTCCACCGCGCAGCTCGCCCTCGCCAAGTCCATCATCGAGGAGATGATTGACGTGGAGGTCATGGTGCAGCGCGCCAAGGCCGACACGTCCATCACCGTCGCCGACGCCGACCTCACGAATACCGTCGAGCAGCAGATGAAGCGGCTGCGCGACAACTTCAAGACCGAAGGCGAATTCACGGCCGCCCTCAAGGGAGGCGGATTCGGCAACATCGAGGAGTACAAGCGCTGGCTTACCGACCAGGCGCGCCGTCGCGCGCTGCAGGAGCGCCTTGTCGCCAAGATGAAGCAGGACGGCAAGATGATTTCGGTCGCCGTCTCGGAAGAGGAGATCACCGAGGCCTTCGGCCGCGAGCGTGAGCGCCTCCCCAAGCGCCCGGCCACAGTCACCTTCCGCCAGATCGTCGTCCCGACCCTGGCGTCCGAAGCGGCCAAGAAGGTCGCCTACGCCAAGGCCGAGTCGATCTACAAGGACCTCACCACCGGCGGCGACTTCGAGAAGATCGCCAAGCGCGTCTCCGAGGATTCGGGATCGGCGGTGCAGGGCGGTGACCTCGGATGGAGCCGTCGTGGCCAGATGGTCCCGGCCTTCGACGAGATGATGTTCATCCTCCCGCCGGGGCAGATCTCGCCCATCGTCGAGACGCAGTTCGGCTTCCACATCATTCGTGTCGATCGCGTGCAGCCCGCCGAACGCAAGGCGCGCCACATCCTCATCAAGCCCAAGTACGATTCGGCCGACGTGGCGCGCGCCAGCATCCGTGCCGACTCGGTGCTCGCACTTTGGGAAAAGGGGACAACGTTCGACACGCTCGTCGCGCGCTATCACGACGTGGCGTCGGACGAGGCGAAGGGTGTGCTCGAACCGTTCGAGCGGTCGCGTCTCCCCGAGTCGTACCAGAAGGCCTTCGACGGGAAGAAGAACGGTGACTTCATTTCGCCGTTCCCGGTCGACGACAAGCAGCGCGGCGTCCCCAAGTTTGTCATCGCACAGTTGGTCAACGTCGTCGCTGAAGGCGACTACACCGTGCCGGACCTGCGCAACCAGATTCGCGACCAGCTCTCGCAGGAGAAGTCGTATCGCCGCCTGCTCGACGGGTTGCGCAAGGACACGTACGTGACGGTCCTCCTCGACGACGGGGAGAAGAAGTCGGCCGGCGAGCAGCGCTAGCCTTCACGTCGTCCGTCGCGTCGAGCACGCCATGCCGCGCCCCATTGCCATCACCCTCGGCGATCCGCGTGGCATCGGCCCCGAGATCGTCGCCAAGGCGTTAGGCGATCCGGCCGTTGCGGCGCTGGGACCGTTTGTCCTGGTGGGGCCCGGCGGGACAGGACTCGACGTGCAGCACGACGTGGGCGCGTGGCATCCCGGCACGTCGTCGGTAGGGGATGCGGGACGACTCGCGGGGCGCGCCATCGAGCGCGCTGTCGCCTTGGCTCTGGCGGGCGAGGTGAGCGGCATCGTCACCGCTCCCATCGACAAGGCCGCCTTCCTTGCCGGTGGCTACGACTTTCCGGGCCACACCGAGATGCTCGCTGCGCTCACGTCGTCACGCGTGGCGATGATGCTCGCCTCCGACCGGCTGCGCGTGGTCCTCGCCACGACACACATCGCGCTGCGCGATGTCCCCTCCGCCGTGACGCGCGAGGCCATCCTGCAGGCCGCGGCCGTCACCCGTGACGGGCTGCAACGCTGGTACGGGATCGCGGAGCCACGGATCGCGCTGTGCGCACTCAATCCGCACGCGGGCGACGGCGGCCGGTTCGGACGCGAGGATGATGTGCTGCTCGCGCCGGTCGCGCGCGAGGCGGGGATCAGCGGCCCGTATCCCGCCGACACCGTCTTCGTGCGCGCGATGCGCGGGGCCTTCGACGCGGTCATCGCGCCCTATCACGACGTCGGGATGACCGCGATCAAGGTCGCGTCGTTCGGGCACGCGGTGAACGTGACGCTGGGGCTCCCGTTTCCGCGCACCTCGCCCGACCATGGCACGGCACTCGATATCGCCGGGCAGGGGATCGCCGACGCCGGGAGCATGATCGAGGCCATCACGCAGTGCGCGCGGATCGTCGCGCGCACGACTGCGGCCGTCGAAAGCCCCGCCGCCTAACGGCGGTCGGCCGAGCGCGCGCTGTCGATCGTCATCGCCAGCGCCTTGATGCGCCGGCCGTCCATCTCGCGCACCACGAAGGTGGCACCGCCAGCCGCCACGCGATCGCCCACGAGCGGCAGGCGTCCCAGCACGCCAAAGACGTAGCCGCCGATCGTCGTGTAGTCCTTGTCCGAGAGCTCGAGCCCGTACTGCTCGTTCACCTCCGCCACGTGCGTCTCACCGGGGAGGGTGGTCTCGCCCGACGACGAGGTGATGGCGCGCTGTTCGGGCTCATCGAACTCGTCGAGGATCTCGCCGACGATCTCTTCGAGCAGGTCTTCCATCGTCACGATCCCCGCCGTTCCGCCAAACTCGTCGAGCACGACGGCCATGTGCTCCTTGCGGCGCTTGAAGTCGGAGAGCACTTCCTCCACCTCGCGCGACCCGGGGACCACGAGGACGTCGCGCATCACGTCGCGCAGGGAGAAGGAGGGGGCGGGGCGTCGCAACGCACGCAGCAGGTCCTTCGCCAGGACCACGCCGATCACGTTGTCCAGCGTCCCTTCGTAGATCGGGTAGCGCGAGAAATTGCTCTCTTCGACCGCGGTGAGTGCCTCTTCGAGCGTGGCCTCGATCTCGAGCGCCACCACGTCGGTGCGCGGCGTCATCACCTCGCGGGCGTTCTTCTCGCTGAACTCGAACACCCCCTCCATCAGCGCCGCGTCCTGCGTGTCGATCGCGCCCCCTTCTTCGCTGTGCTCGATGAGCATGCGCAACTCGTCAGGCGAGTGCACCGTCTC
>CAZLLP010000140.1:0-15541 GCA_964560345.1 uncultured Gemmatimonadaceae bacterium | reverse complement strand
GATCCTCGTCGGCACCGACGACGGCAACGTGCAGCTGACGACTGACGGCGGTACCACGTGGACCAACATCAGCGCGCGCTTCAAGCTCCCCGCCGCGCGATGGGTGAGCAAGGTGCTCTGGTCGGCGCACGACGCGCGCACCGCCTACGTGGCCTTCGATGGACACTACGACGATGACATGGCACCGCTCGTCTATCGTACCACCGACGGCGGCACCACCTGGACGTCCGCCGCTGGCGACCTTCCGGCAGGGCACTCCATCAAGACGCTGGCCGAACATCCGACCAATCGCGACGTGCTGTACGCGGGGACCGAGTTCGGGCTCTACGTGAGCTTCGACGGCGGCAAGCGCTGGTCGCACGCCGGCGGGACGCTCCCGCGCGTGCGCATCGACGACATCGCCATTCATCCCCGCTCCAAGGACCTCGTCCTCGGCACCCACGGGCGCAGCATCATCGTGCTCGACGACATCGCGCTGTTCGACAAGGGGGCGCCAGCGGTTGCGGCTGGCGATGCCATGCTCTTCGCCCTGCGCCCCGCCATGCAGCGCTTCATCACCCGCGTGCTGCCCACCCCCGGCGCGCGAAACTTCCAGGCGCCCAACCCGCCCCAGGGGGCCATCATCACCTATGCGTTAGGTGCGGCGACCTCCGCAGCCGATACCGTGGCCACCATCACCATCGCCGACGCGTCGGGGAAGACCGTGCGCACGATGAAGGTCGCAGCGGCGGTGGGGATCCACCGCACCGGATGGGACCTGCACGTCGATCGTTCCCCCGGCGTGACCGATGCCGACGAAGGGTGGTTCGGATCGCCGACCGGTGCGTGGGTCCCGCCCGGGCGCTACACCGTCACGCTCGCCGCACGCGGGCGCACGGTATCGCAACCGGTGGACGTCAGCGGCGACACGCGGGTAGAGGTGGCGTCCGGTGCCCTGGACGCGCGTTACCAGGCGTCGGTGCGGCTGGCGGCGCTGCAGAAGTCGTTCAACGACGGCGTCGAACTGCACAAGAAGATGGTCGCCGAGCGTGAGCGGTTGGAGAAGGCGCTGTCCGGCAGTCCGGCCCGCCGCGATTCGCTCGCCGCGCTGATGGGACAGGTCAAGCAGCAGCTCGATTCGTTAGGGCGCCGCTTCGGCGCCGGCTTTGGCGGGCCCAAGTTCGGCTTCCTCGACCTCGATGGTTCCATGCAGGCGTCATCGACCGCGCCGACGGCGGCGCAGCTTCGCACGATCGAGCAGCTCGGGGCGCAGCTCAAGATCGACCTGGCGGCGATGAATGCGCTCCTGGCGGGGGTGTTCGCCGAGTTGCAGCGCAAGGCCGAAGGGGCGGGGGTGGTGCTGGCGCCGGTGGTCATTCCGTAACGACACGTACTTTCCATGACGTCCTGCCACCTTCGTCTCTCGAGACCTCTCGTGCGCTTCACTCGATCGTTCGCCCTCTCGCTCGTCCTTGCAGCTGGAAGCGCCATCGCGCTCGACGCTCAACCCTCGCCGCGCAACCGCGCCGCCGTTCCGTACGTCCCAACCGCCGCGGCATGGGAGCGCCGCTCCCCCGCGGTCGCCGGCCTCGACTCCGCCAAGCTCGCTGAGGCGATCGCCTTCGCCATCAAGAACGACGCGAAAGGGTCGCGCGACATGGAGGAGAATCACTACCGCACCTTCGGGCGCAACGAACCGCTCTCGCAGGGGATCGGCCCCTTCAAGCCGCGCGGTGAGCCGAGTGGTGTGGTGGTACGCGGCGGGTATCTCGTGGCGCAGTGGGGCGAACCCGATCGCGTGGACATGACGCACTCGGTCACCAAGTCGTTCCTCTCGGCCACGGTCGGCATGGCCGTCGACCGTGGGCTCATCCCGTCGGTGCGCGACACCGTGTGGAAGTCGCAGGCGCCGGTGTACCGCTTGCGGCTGACGGCCGCATCGGAGCCAGGCGCGGAACTCGGCCACTCGATGTTCATCGATCCATGGAGCACCGCGCACAACAAGACGATCACCTGGGACGACCTCCTTCGGCAGACGAGCGACTGGGAAGGGACGCTCTGGGGCAAGCCGGAATGGGCCGATCGTCCGGCGCAGAACAGCGCCGAGTGGACGACGCGTCCCCGCAAGGCACCGGGGACGGCGTACGAGTACAACGATGTGCGCGTGAACGTTCTCGCCCTCGCCGCTACCAACATCTGGCGCCGCCCCCTCCCCGAGGTGCTGCGCGACAATCTCATGGATCCGATCGGTGCCTCGCGCACGTGGCGCTGGAACGGCTACGACAATGCGTGGATCACGCTCGATGGGCGCCCGGTGCAGGTCGTCTCAGGCGGCGGACACTGGGGCGGCGGGATGTTCATCAACGCGTGGGACATGGCGCGCTTCGGCCTCCTCACACAGCGCCGCGGCATGTGGGGCGACAAGCGCATCTTGTCGGAGGAATGGGTCAAGCTCTCGCTCACCCCGACCGTCCCGCAGCCCACCTACGGCTACATGAACTGGTTCCTCAACACCGACCGCAAGTGGATGCCTAACGCCCCGGCCTCGGCGTTCGGCCACGTGGGGAACGGCACCAACCTGGTGTACGTTGACCCCGAGCATGATCTGGTGGTCGTGGTGCGCTGGATAGAGAACGGGACGATCAACGAGTTTCTGGGAAAGGTGCTGGCGGCGGTGGTGAAGTAGGGAAACGCGCGCATGCCCATCCTCTCCCTCGCCGACGCCGATCTCGCCTACGAGGTGACCGGCGAGGGGCCGCCGCTCCTCCTGCTCCACGGGCTGGGCGCCAATGCTGCGACGTGGCAGTTGCAGGTCGAACACTTCGCCCCGCGTTACCGCACCATCACGCTCGACCTGCGTGGCACGCCCGCCTCGCGCGACCGGCTACATCCGCACGGGCCGTTCAGCATCCCGCAGTTTGCTGCCGACGCGCGGGCGCTCCTCGACTACCTCGGTGCCACCCCCGCGCACGTCATCGGTCTCTCGTTAGGGGGAATGATCGCTTTCCAGATGGCGGTCGACGATCCGACGTACTTCCGCTCGATGACGATCGTGAACAGCGGCCCCGCCGTCGTGCCGCGCAACTTTGTCGAACACTGGGCCATCGCAGTACGCCAGGTGGTCACGCGCCTCGCCGGCCCCGCGACGTTCGCGAAGATCCTTGCCCCCAAGCTCTTTCCCAAGCCCGAGCACGCCGAGCTGCGCGAGCGCTTCAAGGCCACACTTGGCGCCAATGACCCCAAGGCCTATGTCGCCACGCTCAACGCGATACTTGGATGGTCGGTGCTCGAACAGGTCGGGGCGATCACCATGCCGACGCTCGTGGTCAGCGCCGACCATGACTACACATCTGTAGCCTCCAAGGAGGCGTACGTGAAGCGGATGCCGAACGCGCGCCTCGCCGTGGTGGAGGATTCGCGCCACGCACTCCCGATGGAGCGCGCGGCGGAGTTCAACGCGGTGGTGGCGGAGTTCCTCCAGACGGTCGAGCGCTGACGGCGCTCGCCCGCTGCAATTGCCCCTGCGCTCCCCCGCACGGATTCACGGCTTTGCCCCTGGCGGCGGCCCCTTGGGATGCTTCTCGCACACTGGCGGCTGCTCGGCGCTCCACGTCATGGCCGAGATGCGCCACCGCCCTTCCTGCCGCACCATGGTGAAGATGTCCACGCCGCAGTGCGACCAGGCGCCATCGACGTAGAGGTCGTACGGATACCAGACCATGGCGACCGCGCCGTTCACCCGCGCCTCGGCGCTCCACCCGCGTTCGGTCACCGCACGACGCACGGGGGCGGTGCGCTGCGCCTCGCGCGTGCGCACGCTGTAGCGCGAGACGCCATCCCGAGTATTGGTGGGGAAGAGGATCGCTTCCGGGATCATGAGGTCGGTGAATGCGACGAAGTCGCCACGCGTGATGGCGGCGAGCGCCGAATCGGCCACGGCGATCGCCGCGGCGGCATCGGGTGAAGTGGCGGGAGGGGAACCCGCAGCAGTCCCCTGCGCTCGGGCAGACACGACGGGTGTGGCGAGCAACAACGTCACGCCGGCGGCGCGGGCGAGGCTGCGGACGATCGTGGTGGCGGTCATGGCGTGCGCGACAGGCGTGGAAACCAGGAATCCCTGGCGCCAATCTGCTCGTGCGATGTCTCGCCCGCGAGGCGTGGCGTGCGTGGCGCCCCCCTCACCCCAGCGCCTCGCCGTGATGGAACACTCACGCCACGCGCTCCCGATGGAGCGCGCGGCGGAGTTCAACGCGGTGGTGGATGACGTTCTGCGCCCGTTCGAGCCGGCGCCAGCACAGAAGGGGCGCTAGCGTCGCTTGTCGTGGTCGCGATGGAAGATCCGCACCACCTTGCTCCCGGCGCGTTCCCATTTGCGCTGCTCATGCACGCTGCGCTCGGCGCGCACTTCCTCGCGTTGCAGCTGCTGCCACTGCGCAAACCGGCCAGTGTCGAGCGTCCCCGCCTCGAGCGCCGCGCGCACCGCGCACCCGGGCTCGCGATCGTGCTGGCAGTCGCCAAACCGGCACGACCCGGCGAGGGCGACGATGTCGGCGAAGATGTGTTCGCTCCCCATTCCGCCCACCCACAGTCCTACCTCGCGCAGCCCCGGCGTGTCGATGACCGTCACGCCGTTGGGGAGCGAGATGAGCGCACGATGCGTCGTCGTGTGGCGCCCGTGCCCGTCGCCGCTCGTCTCGCCGGTGAGCATCAGCGTCTCGCCGGCGAGCCGGTTCACCATCGTCGATTTCCCCGCCCCCGAAGGGCCGAGCAGCACCAGGGTGGACGACGGACGAAGGAATGGCGCGAGCGCGTCGAGCCCGTCGTCTCGCACCGAAGAGATCGCGACGCAGTCGACTCCCGGGAGGTGCGCCATCACGTCGCGCCTGGCGACGGCCAACGTCTCGTCATCGACCAGATCGGTGCGACTGAGCACGACGATCGGGACGGCACCGCCATCCCAGGCGATCGCCGCCAGCCGCGCGAGCTTGCGCGGATTGACATCGTGTGGAAACGGGGCAAAGAGCAACGCCGCATCGACGTTGGCGGCGAGGAGGTGCGGCTCGAAACGGTCGCCCGCGGCGCGCCGCACGAGCGCGGAGTGCCGCGGCTCGACGGCCGTAACGCGGTAGCTCCCGTCGCTGAGCGTCTCGGCGGTGACCCAGTCACCCACACCGGGGCGGGCGAGCGGGTCGGGGTCGCGGACGAGTGCGGAGGTGAGCGTTGCCGAAAGCATGCTTCCGGCATGGAGGAGTTGGAGCGAGGAACGATGCACAGCGGCCACGCGGGCGCGCAGGATTTCGTGGGCGGTCATGGGGAGTCGGCGTCGGGCGCACCCGATGGGCGCGCGTCAAGAGTGGCCGATGGGAACGACCCCACCGGCGAGGGCGCGACGAGGCGCCCCGCGACGTCCGACAAGCAGGAGGCGATCGCCAGCACTGGCGTTCGCGCTCCACGTGCGATCAGGTCAGGACGCGCGGGGCGCGCGAACTCCGATGGCGACGGGCAACATCATGCATACCCCCACGAACGAGTTGCTCGAATGCTAGCATCGCCCGGGTTCGTCGGCCAGCTTAGCGCCCAGCCTCTCCCACGGAGTCCGTTGTCCATGCCGTGTATTGCCCGCCCCCGCGCCATCGCCCTGCGTGCGCTCTTCACGCTCGCCCTCGCCTCGCCACTTCAGGCGCAGCAAGTGGCTGCGCGCCCGGCCATCGCCCGTGCGCTCCGCATCGACGACTTCTACGCGCTGCGATCGGTCGGCGCGCCCTCCCTCTCTCCCGATGGGCGCTGGGTGGCGTTCACCGTCACCTCGCGTGTCGAGGCGAGCAACGCCGAGCCCAGCGAAGTCTGGCTCGTCACGTCCGATGGCTCCACGCCCGCGCGACGCGTTTCGCGCGACGGGAGCCACGCGACCAACCCGAGTTGGCTGCCGGAGGGTGTGCTGCAGTTCATCGCCGACGGGAAGGGGTGGCGCCTCGATCCCGCCGCGCCGTCGCAGCTCACCGAGACGGAGCGCCCGCCGGTGCGGCGCGCTGGCCCTAATGGTGGTGAGCTTTCACTCCCCGCGCCTAACGGCTCCCTGGTGGCCGCGCTGCGGAATGCCCCGCCAGCGCCGCGCGCGCCCGCCGCGCTCAGCGATTTCGAGCAGCGTCACGAATCGCGCTTCAAGGGACGTCAGTTCGACTGGCTCGACTTCCAGCGCGATGGACAGGACTATCCCGTCCCCAGCCGCACTGACCCCTACGTCACACCGCCGCAGGAGATCTGGCTCACGCGCAACGGGAGCGAGCAGCAGCTCACCCGGCTCGGGTGGCGTCCGCAGGGGCTCCAGTGGAACCGCGACGCGACACGCCTCGTCTTCACCGCGGACTCGGCGTATCGCGACGAGCGGCGATACGGCGCCAGCGCCGTCTACACCGTTGCAGTTGACGGAGCCGTACGTCGCCTGACGCCGGACCGCGACTTCCAGCACACCGGCGCCTCGTTTTCTCCCGACGGCCGCCTGGTGCTCTACACCAAGCAGCTTTCCACCGACGCCGTCATCGCCCGCAAGCTCGATCACGGTGGCGCGACCGATCTGTACGTGGTGCCGTCGGACGGGGGAGCCGAGCGCAATCTCACGGCCGACTGGGACCTGTTGCCGACTAACGCCACGTGGAGCCCCGACGGGCGCTACGTCTATTTCATGGGTGGTGTGGGCGGCGGCAACCACCTCTTCCGTGTTGCGGCTGGCGGCGGTCCGGTCGAGCAGGTGACTACCGGCGAGCGCCGCATCAACAACGTCGCCTTCGACAAGGCCTTCACCAAGATCACGTACACCGTCGGCCTCATCGAGGCGCCCGCCGATGTCTACGTGGCCGGCATCGACGGGCGCAACGAGCGCCGCCTGACGAGCGTGAATGCCGACGCCTTGCGCGAGGTCTCGCTGTCGCGCGCCGAGCGGCTGCAATTCCCCAGCGCCGACGGGACGATGATCGAAGGGTGGCTCATGTATCCGTTCGGCTATCGCGCCGAGGGCGCTCGCTACCCCCTGGTGGTCAGCAACCATGGCGGCCCCCACTCGGCCGATGGCTACGCCTTCGACTTCAAGGCCCAGTACCTCGCCGCCAACGGCTACTTCGTCCTCAAGGTCAACTTCCGCTCCAGCACCGGCTACGGCGAGAAGTTCCTCTGGGGTACCTGGGGCGGATGGGGGAACAAGGACGGCGAGGACGTGATGGCGGGGATCGACTACGCCATCGCGAAGTATCCCATCGACCGCGGCAAGGTGGCGACCATCGGTCATTCGTACGGCGGCTTCATGACCAACTGGCTCATCACGCAGTATCCCGACCGCTTTGCGGCGGCCATCCCCGGCGCCGGGATCGTGAACTGGGTGAGCGACTACGGCACCGCCGACATCGCCCGCACCAAAGAGACCGAGTTCTACGGCACGCCGTGGGATTCCAAGGCACGCGAGATCATGATCCGGCAGTCACCGCTCACGTATGCCGACAAGGTCAAGACGCCGACGCTCTTCGTGCACGGCGCCAACGACGAGCGCGTCCCCTATTCCGAAGCCGAGCAGATGTACGTCGCGCTCAAGAAGAACGGCGTCCCTACCAAGATGATCCAGTACGAGGGGCAGTGGCACTCGATCAGCGGGTCGTGGAACTCGGTGCACCGCATGCTCAACGAGCGACGTTGGCTGGACCAGTGGCTCAAGGGCGGGCCGGGGGTGAGCTGATCACAAACGAAATCCCCGCCGACACCGCAAGAGGACGCGCGGCATCGGCGGGGACGGCTCCTGGTGAAGCCTAACGACCGCTGGGGCGTCCCACCGCGCCCAGCGGTCGTCTTCGTCTATCAGAAACTCGTGCGCACCGAGAAGACGATGTGGCGCCCCGGCTCCGGGCGGACAAAGGCGCTGTTGGCCGACTCGGCGTACAGCACATCGCCCACGTTGTTGATCGCCAGCGCCACGTCCTGCGGACGCCCGCCGATGGTCGCGACCCGCAGCCCGCCACGGAGGTTCACCACGGTGAAGGCCGGGAGCACGCTCCCGATCGGGCTCGTGCCGAGGTTGATGTCCTGCTGGCGTCCCTGGCGACGCACCGCCCCTTCGGCCCAGAAGCGACCGCCGGCCGGGCGATAGCCTAACGCGCCGTTGAACTTGGTGCTGTACGTCCCGGCCACCGGAATGTCAGGACGGTCGGGGTTCTTCGTCTCCAGCTTCGTGTAGTTGGCGTTGACGTCGAAGCCGCGCCCCAGGTCGACGCGCATCACCGCTTCGTGCCCGTAGGTGCGCAGGCGCTCGACGTTGATGTTCTGGAACTCCGCCTGGCGCCCGATCGTGCGCCCGGTGGGACGGGTGAGGATCCCGTCCTTCAGGTTGTTGCGGAAGTAGAAGTACTCGGCGTCCACGCGCTTGTAGTTCAAGCGCAGGCCAAGGTCGAAGTTCTTCGACGTCTCGGGCTCGAGCGCGGGGTTGGCGATCTGGATCGCCGTCCCGTCGGTCGACGGCCCCGAGAAGTACCGCTCGATGAGGTTTGGCGCGCGGAAGCCGCGGCCGTACGTCGCCACCGCGCTCACCCAGTCGGTGATGCGATAGATCCCGTTCACCGCGTACACCGTCGTGTTGTTGTTGGCCACGAGGCCCGAGACGCTGTCCGGCAACCCGGCCGTCTTGCGCGTCTCGGCGTGCACGTCGTGGTAGCGCACCCCGGTGATGACCGAGAACCGATCGTGCAGGCGCCAGTCACCCTGCAGGAAGAGCCCGATGTTGCGCATGTCGGCATCGGGGAGCGACGGACGCGTGCTCGAACTGATGATCGGGTTGGGGCCAAACCCCGTCGTGCGGGAGTAGGCCGAGTCGGTCGCGGTGGCATCGTCGCGCACGGCGTCGATGCCGTAGGTGAAGGCCACGCGGCTCAGCACCTTGGCTGCTTCCAGGCGCAAGCCGGTGCTGGAGACGTCGGTGGTGTTGAACGAGCGGCTCATCACCACCGCGGTGCGCCCCGGACCGGTGGGGATGTAGACGTCAACCGACGAGTCGAAGTCGCGGTTGTTCCCCTGCGTGTACAGGCTCAGGTCAAAGCGGTCGGCGATCGGAAGCCCTAACGACGACGCGCTGTAGCCGGCCGACGTCTTCTGCACGTTCTGCCACGGATAGGTGAGCTTGATGCGCGTCGACGTGTCGCCCAGGATGCGCGGCTCCACAAAGCCGAAGCCGGCGTCGTTGGCCTGGTAGCGATCATGGCGGATCCACGCGTTGCTGCGCCCCTGGCCGCGCCACGTGGCGTGCAGGTTGAGCGAGCGGTCGCGCACCCCCGAGTCCTCAAGACGGATGCCGTCGGGGAGCGTCAGGTCGCCGAAGCTCCCCCCCGGCACGTCGTAGTTGCCGGCGTTGCGCAGCGAACCACTCGCCGTGAAGGCAAAGGCGCCGCGCGAGAAGGTGAGCGCACCGTCGCCGCGCTGCTGCTCCCCAGCTCCGGCATAGCGATAGCCGAAGTTGCCGCGAAGGCGCGTCGTCCCGTCGCCGCGCGGGGCGCGGGTGATGAGGTTGATCACGCCGCCGATGGCGTCAGAGCCGTAGAGCACCGACGACGGGCCACGCACCACCTCGACACGTTCCACCTGCTCGATGTCCACCAGCGCCGGAAGCTCGCCGAAGTCCTGCTGGCGGCGGTTGTTGTTGAGACGAAGGCCGTCCTGCAGCAGCAGGATGCGCTGCCCGCGCTGTCCACGGATGGACGGGCGCCCCTGATTGGGGCCGGTCCCCACCACATCCACTCCCGGCGCTTCGCGCAGCAGATCGGCCGCGCTGTTGGGGGCCTTCTCACGAATGCTCGCCGAGTCGACCACCGAGACCGGCGCCGGGACGCGGCGCACGTCAGTGGGGGATCGGGTCGCCGTGACGGTGACGGTGCGCAGGGTGCGCGTCGAGTCGGTCTTTTGGGCCGGGCGCTCCTGGGCGGCTGCCGGCGAGGTCCACGCGGAGGCCAGCGCCAGCGCCGCCGCGAGAAGTCGGATGGTGGGGGGATTTTGCATGATTAGAGTCTCTGCCCCGCACGCCAACTGTTGAACTGTGACTTATACGTAGTGGGTTTGTCGGGTTTTGCCCTACGGGGGGATTCCCTTCTGGTGCGCGCGGCGGGGGAAGGAGATCGTTGCGCTGCCCCTCTCTCCACTCCCGGAGCTGGTTCAATCCGGTAAGGCGTATTCGAACGGGGCACTGCGGGCGGGAGGGCTCGATGTTTCCGCGTCACGCGCGCCGGGCGACGATCGATCGAAACGCCCCGGATCCCCGGGAGCTGTCGGCGCTGTCCGAGCTGGCGGCGCTCCCGCCGTCCGACGTGCTCGCCCGCTTCGAGTCCACGCCGGCGGGGCTGACGAGCCGCGACGCCGCGTTGCGGCTTGCCCGGCGCGGTCCCAACGAAATCGAGACTCGAGCTGGCGAGGGGTGGGGGTGGGCGCTCCTTCGCGCTGCGCGCAACCCGTTGGTCCTCCTCCTCGTGGTGCTGGCGGGGCTGGCACTCGCCACCGGCGACAAGAAGGCCGCGACGGTCATCAGCGCGATGGTCGTGCTGGGCGTCGTCTTCCGCTTTCTGCAGGAGTATCGCGCCAACGCGGCGGCGGCGCGGTTGCGGGCCATGATCCGGGTGACCACCGCGGTTGTGCGCGATGGGGTGGAGCGCGAGCTCCCGTTGCGGGAGCTGGTCAGCGGAGACCTCGTCAAGCTTGCGGCCGGCGACATGGTTCCGGCCGACCTTCGTCTCATCGAGGCCAAGGACCTCTACGTCAACCAGGCACCGCTCACCGGCGAGTCGCTGCCGTCCGAGAAGTCGGAAGAGCCCGACACACGTCCCGGACTACAGGCTCACGAGCGAGGATCGCTCTGCTTCCTCGGCACCAGCGTGCAGAGCGGGGCGGCGACCGGTGTCGTCATCGCCACCGGCATCGAGACCGCGTTTGGAAAGGTGGTCGCCTCCGTGGCCGGGCCTGAGCCACCGAGCGCGTTCGATCGTGGGGTGAATCGCTTCACCTGGCTGATGATCCGGATCCTGCTGGTGATGGTGCCGCTGGTCTTCGTCATCAACGGCCTCACCAAGCATGACTGGCGCGAGGCATTCTTCTTTGCCGTGGCCGTTGCCGTGGGGCTCACGCCGGAAATGCTCCCGACCATCGTGTCGGTGAGCCTCTCGCGCGGGGCGATGGCGATGTCGAAGAAGAAGGTGATCGTGAAGCACCTCGACGCGATGCAGAACTTCGGCGCCATGGACGTCCTCTGCACCGATAAGACGGGGACGCTCACCATGGATCAGGTCCTGCTCGAGCGGCACTGCGACCTGGTGGGGCGCGAGAGCGAACGCGTGCTCGTGCACGCCTGGCTCATCTCGCATTTCCAGACCGGGCTTCGCAACGTGCTCGACGAGGCGATCCTGGCCCATCGAGGGCGGCACCCCGCGCTCACGCCTGACGAGTGGGACAAGGTGGATGAGATCCCGTTCGACTTCTCGCGGCGCGTGATGTCGGTCGTGGTGGCGGCCAAGGACGGGAGCCGCCGACTCATCGCAAAGGGGGCGGCGGAAGAGGTCTTCAAGCGGTGCACGCACTTCGAGCGCGATGGCGTCGTGCTTCCCATCGAGACCATTCATCTGGCCGAGGTACGCGAACACTACGACTCGCTGTCGGCGGAGGGATTTCGCGTCCTCGCCGTCGCCGCGCGTGATGTGGGCGTGCAAGCGGAATACTCGACCGCAGACGAGGAGGGACTCGTCCTGCTGGGATACGTCGGCTTTCTCGATCCGCCCAAGGAATCGGCTGGGCCGGCGATCGCTGCGTTGCAGCAGGCGGGCGTAGCCGTCAAGATCCTCACCGGCGACAACCCGCTCGTCAGCCGCACCGTCTGCGGCAAGGTCGGGTTGGAGATCGGAGACGTCATCCTCGGCACCGACATCGACGCCATGAGCGATGACGCGCTCGGCCAGGCGCTGTCGCACTCGGCGCTGTGTGCGCGACTGGCGCCGTTGCAGAAGGATCGCATCATTCGCGTCCTCAAGGAGCAGGGGCACACGGTCGGCTTCCTGGGCGACGGCATCAACGACGCCCCGGCGTTGCGCGCGGCCGACGTGGGGATCTCGGTCGATCAGGGCGTCGACATCGCCAAGGAATCGGCCGACATCATCCTGCTCGAGAAGAGCCTGCTCGTCCTGCACGACGGCGTGATCGAGGGGCGTCGCACCTTTTCCAACATCCTCAAGTACGTGCGCATGGGGGCCAGCTCAAACTTCGGGAACATGCTGAGCGTGCTGGGGGCGAGCGCCGTGCTTCCGTTCGTCCCCATGGCCCCGATCCAGATTCTCACCAACAACCTGCTGTACGACTTTTCGCAGGTCACCATCCCCAGCGACAACGTCGACGACGAGCAGCTCGCCAAGCCGCGCCCGTGGGCCATCTCGGAGATCACGCGCTTCATCCTCCTCGTGGGGCCGATCAGCTCCCTCTTCGACTACGCGACGTTTGCCGTGATGTGGTTCCTCTTCACGGCCAACACGCCGGCGCAGGCGAGCCTGTTCCAGACCGGGTGGTTCGTGGAGTCGCTGATGACGCAGACACTCATCATCCACGTGATCCGTACCAATCGATTGCCGTTCGTGCGCAGCCGTGCGAGTTGGCCGTTGCTGCTGACGACTGTCGTGGTGATGGCCATCGGGGCGTGGCTCCCGTATTCGCCCTTTGGCGATGCACTGGGATTCGTGGCGCTCCCGCCCCTGTACTGGGGAACGCTCGCGCTCACGTTACTGGCCTATATGGCGACGACGTGGGGGGCCAAGGCCTTCATGCATCGGCGCGGTTGGGTGTAGGGCCGGGGCGCGCGGCCGTTGCGCGATGGTCGGCGTGCGCTGCGACGGACGGTGCGCCGCGATGATGTGTGACCCAGCGCACCGCTCGCCCACCCGACGCGTGACAGCCTGAAGCGTTCGCCAGCTGCAGCGATGTTCCGCAGACCACCTCGTCACCCGACTCCATGGCTACCAACGTCGAGATCAAGCGCTACGCCTATCACTTCTGGTCGTCGCGCAACGGCGTCGACAAGGACCACTCCGTCGCCACCGTCACCCTGTTCGACGACACGGAGACGATCGGGATCATCCAGTTCTATGGCGAACTCGATCCGCTCCCGCCCCCTGAGGTGGCGTCGGACTTCGGCGTGCGCATGTTCTTCAACGTGCGCGAGCTCCCGGCCGTGCTGGACATGCTGCGCAACGAGAAGCCGGTGCGGCTGCAGACGTTCGACGACCCGCAGTTTGTGCGGTTGCGGACGGCGTTGGAGCCGGTGGGGGAGGGAGAGCCGGGGCCGTAGTGCGGAGGGCTCCGGCCCAGACGCGTTAGGCGTTCCGGCGCTTGCGTCGTCGCCAGGCTGCGCCACCGATGCCGGCGATTCCCGTGGCGAGCAGGGTCATGGTCGCGGGTTCCGGCGTGACGGTGTAGGTGTAGAGCCAACTATTCTGGCTCCAGTAATCCGTTGTGTCGAAGCCAAGCCAGTACCCCTTGATCCCGGTCACCCGACCGAAGGTCGAGGGATGCTCGTGGCAGTCCGTCGTGCCCTCACACACCCACCACGGCCCGGACGTGGTATTGATCAGAATTGAGTAACCCGCGGAGAATCGCCATTTCTCGAGGCCGGGCACGACCGTCGCCATCTCGGTGTAGCAGTCGGGGAGCCCCACCCCGCCCGGCGGAGACGGCATGCCCGAACCGTAGGCACAATAGCCCGGAAAGTATGCGCTGAAGTCGATGTAGCGTGGATACTCCGGGTAATGCCGAAACGTCCACTGCGATGGCGCGCACCACTTCTCGGAACCAAGTGAAGCGCAGCCGAATGCGGTGACTGACTGGTCGACATACCGCGCGGGAAGCTGCCCTTGTACCGTCGTCGCGGCACCTGTCAGGGCGGCCAGCAGCGTGATCGCGATCCTCGTCCGTGGCATGCGCATCCTCACCCTCCCGCACGTGGTCCCGACTCGTCGAATTCGAGGTCGGTTCAGCATAGCAGAGGGGACTGACAGCCGATCGCGCGATGCGTCCTCACGCGATTGTCACATCCACGCTCATCGTCGGATCGCCGGGACGCCCCTTCACCTTGATGGTCACCCCTGACCACTTGTTGCCCGGAAGATTGAGCGCCGGACGCGTCCCCTTGCCGATGGTCCGGCGCGTGCCAAACGGGTACAAGTCGCCGCTGTCGCCAGAGTTGCCGACGTCGAACAACCCAGCCAGGTCGCGCTTGCCGTCGGCCTGCACCAGTTCGATGGCCAGGTTCTCCTCGTCATTGACGTTGTCGATCGTTTCATCCACCACGTACACCGCCAGCCCCTCGTCGGGGAGGAAGGCGTCCTGCTTCTGGCGCCGGCGATACTCGACGACGATGTACTGCTTGGCCGACATCGTCTTCTTGTTGACGACCATGAGCGAGTGCCCGCCCTCCGCCGCCGGCTTCAGCTGCAATCCCGTCGTCGACTTGGTGACCAGCTGCGGCGTGATCCACTTGTGAAACTGGCGCAGCATGGCGTTGGGAAGGCTCGGCGTCATTCCACCGTTTGTCCACGAGCCGCTCGCCATCAGGCAGTACTCGCCAAGCCCGTTGGAGTTGGTCGCCTCGTCCTCGCCGGTGTCGTAGAAGTCGGCCCAGCGTGCCGCCAGGTGCCCCCACTCGTGCGCGCACACGCCCACGCCGCAGTCCTCGGGGACGGTGAGGTACGTCTTCACGCGAAGCCCCGGCGCGACCACCGGACTCCCGGGAATCGTCCATTTGTGGCTCCAGATGTCGCCCTTCTCCCCGGTTTCCTCGGCGCCGCGCCCGGCGTGCACCACAAAGAGGGCGGTCACCACCTTTTCCTTGAGCGCGTCGAACGGCTTGAAGTCAACGCCGGCAGCCAGTGCGGCCTTGATGGCGTCGGCGGCCAGTCCCGGCGCGTTGCGCGGAAATGAATCCTCCATCCCCGACGCCTCATTGGCGTAGTACGACAGCGGGTGCGGCATGCGAAACCAGCCGTGCACCTCGCCCTGCACGTCGACCCCTTGTCCCTGCGCTCCGGGCACGAAGTTGCTGACGCTGCGGAAGTACTCTCGCATCGACCCCGTCGCGAAATCGCGGTTGAGGGAGAAGAGCATGCGCTTGTAGTACGCCGGCGTCTTCTCGATCGCGTGCGCCTGGTCCGGAAAATCGACCAGGAGGACGAGCGTCTTCACCACGCCCTTGAGGTGGACCTTGGGGCGATGCAGCGCCTGCGCCCCTCCGGCCGGGCCGTGATCCAGGCTCCCGTCGTCCAGCCCGATGACGTTCTCGCCGCGCCGTCCCGACACCCACAGGTTGAAGAACTGCTTGAATGTGGTCCCCTTCGCGAGACGCCCCTCATCGAGCAGCTCGCGATAGCGATGCAGCAGGTTGTGCATCAGCCCCGGCGACGGGGGGACGCAGCAGCGCACCTTGTTGCACGTGAGGTGGCGCGACGGATTGAAGACGTGGAGCATGGCGATCGTACCTGGTGATGACGCGTGAGGTGTGGCGCCGCCGACATCG
>CAZLLP010000139.1:0-15833 GCA_964560345.1 uncultured Gemmatimonadaceae bacterium | reverse complement strand
AAACCTGGAGGGGGGGCGCACCGCGGGGAACGGGGCGCAGGGGATGGTGCAGGTGAGGCGGGTGCGAGGTCGCGCTCGCGTCGCGGTCCGGCGCCACGACCGTAACCTCGCCGATCTGCTCGGCGGCGCGCACCAGGCAATCGAGCCCGTGGGCGAGGATGCCGTCGTCGTTGGTACAGAGGAATCGCATGATGCCGCTAACGCTAGCGCGCCTCGAGCGTTTGGGCTACCTCGCGGCGGCGCTCCGAGGAGCAGTCGCGACGATCGTGCGACGCCGCTCCACGGCTAACGATCGCCGGGGAGTTCCTCGGCATCGGACTTCGGGACGGGAGTCGAGCCGTCGAGAATCGCGGCCAGCTGCTCCAGCTCGCGCTGCAGTTCGGCCAGCGTTTCGACGTTGAGCGCCTCACGCGCGGCGACCTTGATCACCCCGCTCTTGCGGTGCTCGTCCACCTTCTGACGGGCGCCATCGATGGTGTACTTCTCGGTGTACAGCAGGTGCTTGACGAGCTGAATGAGCTCGACCTCGCGCCGCTGGTATACGCGGTTGCCCGAGCGATTCTTGGCCGGGTTGAGGAAGCGGAACTGGCTCTCCCAGTAGCGCAGCACGTGCGGCTTGAGATCGGTCAACTGACAGACGTCGCCGATGGAGAAGAACTCCTGCACTACCTCATCGCTCATGCATCACGCTCCGGGCGCAGTTCGCGTCCCATGAGATCGGCGAGCGCATCGCGCGGCGCCTGCTGTTCGAACAGGATGCGCGAGATGGCGCGCACGATTGGCATGTCGACCCCTTCGCGCTCGGCGAGCGCGCGCGCGCTGTCGGTCGTGGTGATTCCTTCGGCCACGCTCTCGGTGGCGGCCAGCACATCCTGCAGCGCGCGCCCCTGGCCAACCTCGAGCCCCACCGCGCGGTTGCGGCTGAGCGCCCCGGTGCAGGTGAGGACGAGATCGCCCATCCCGGCCAGCCCCGCGAACGTCTCCGGTCGCGCGCCTAACGCCACCCCCAGGCGTGTCATCTCGGCAAGCCCGCGCGTGATGAGTGCGGCGCGCGAGTTGAGCCCGAGCCCGACGCCTTCGGCGATGCCCGTCGCGACCGCCATCACGTTCTTGAGCGCCCCGCCGACCTCCACCCCCGTGACGTCGTCATTGGAGTAGACACGGAAGAAGGGGGCGCTCAGCACGCGCTGCACGATCGATGCGGCAGCATGGTCGGTCGACGCGGCCACCACAGCAGTGGGCATGCCACGCGCCACTTCGAGCGCGAAGCTCGGTCCGCTCAGCGCCACGACCGCGTGGTGCGGCAGCGCTTCGCGCACCACATCGGTCATGAGATGGAGCGTGCCGCGCTCGATCCCCTTGGTGGCGACGACGGCGATGGCATCATCGGCGACCTGCGGCGCGCCACTGCGGACCACGTCGCGCAGGACGTGCGACGGCGCGACATAGAGCACGAGCTGCGCGCCGCCTAACGCTTCGTCCATGTCGGTGGTGGCCCTGATGCGCGGGTCGAGCGTGGCCCCCGGCAGAAAGCGCGGATTGGCGTGCGTGAGGTTCACGTGTTCGACCACGTCCGCCTCGCGGGCCCACAAGCGGGTCTCGTGACCGCCGTGCGCGAGCAGGTGCGCCAGGGCGCTCCCCCACGCGCCGCCCCCTACCACGGCGCAACGCATCAGCGCACCGCTCCGCCCGGACGCCCGAGCCGCGACTCTTCGCCACGACGGAGCCGCCCGATGTTGGCGCGATGCGTCCAGACGACGAAGACCGCGATCAGCACCGCCACGATCCCGAGCGGCGACGCCGCCCCTTCGCGCACCACCACCGTGGTGGCCAGCGCCGCCGCGCCGAGCATCGAGCCTAACGACACGTACCGCGTGAGCGACACCACCAGGACAAACGTGGCGAAGGCCGCGAGAAAGGGGACCGGGGCGAGCGCCGCGAACACCCCCGACGCCGTCGCCACCCCCTTGCCGCCCCCCTTGAACACTCCCGCGTAGGGGCGCACATGTCCGACGATGGCGGCGACGCCGAACGCCACCGGCCACCAGACCCCCGTCACCTGCGCCAGCGAGGGAAAGGCCAGCACCGGGACGGCCCCCTTGAGCGCGTCGAGCAGCAACACGACGAGGGCCGCCGCCGCCCCGAGCGTGCGATAGACATTCGTCGCCCCGAGGTTTCCAGACCCATGCTGGCGCAGGTCGATGCCGCGCAGGGCACGCCCCGCGAAGTACGCGAACGGTGTCGAACCCAGGAGGTACGCAGCCAGTAGTGCGGCGGCAGCAGCCATGTCAGGGCGCGTTCTTTTTCTTCACCTGGACGCGCAGCGGATTCCCCTTGAAGCCCCACGCCTCGCGGAAGCCGTTGTGCAGGTAGCGCACGTAGTGCTCTTCCAACGCATCGGTGTTGTTCCCGAAGACGATGATCGTCGGGGGCGCCGTCTCCACCTGCGTGGCGTAGTGCAGCTTGACCTCGCGCCCTGCGGCCTGCGGCGGCTGACGACGGGCGACCAGTTCCTCGAGCACCGAGTTGACCTGTGAGGTCGTGATGCGCTTGTGCCGCTCCTGCTCCACTTCCAGCAGGACGTCGAGAATCTTGGTAACGCGCTGACCGGTCTTGGCCGACGTGAAGAGGAAGGGGACGTTCGTGAGATACGGCGCCTTCTCGATGCACTTCTTCTGGAACTTGGCGGCGGTCTTGTCGTCCTTCGACACCAGGTCCCACTTGTTGACCACAATGATCATCCCGCGCCCCGCTTCCCACGCCAGCGTGGCGATCTTGAGGTCCTGGTTGTGCAGCTCCTCGGTCGCGTCGAGCAGGAGGCAGCAGATGTCGGCGCGGTCGATCGCGCGACGTGTGCGCAGCGCCGAATAGAACTCGACGCCGTCGTCCACGCGCGACTGGCGGCGCAAACCCGCCGTGTCGATGAAGACGATGTCACGCTCGTGATAGCGCATCGGCGAGTCGATCGCGTCGCGCGTGGTCCCGGCCACATCGGAGACAACGAGACGTTCCTCGCCAAGCAGGCGGTTCACGAACGACGACTTCCCGACGTTGGGACGGCCGACCACCGCGATCTTGAGCGACTTGTCGTCTTCGGCCGGGACCTCGGGGATGTTGGCCACCACGATGTCGAGCATGTCGCCCGACTGCTTGCCGCTGACGGCCGAGACGGGAATCGGGTCGCCGGCGCCGAGCTCGTAGAACTCGTAGTAGTCCGTCGCCGAGGGATTGTCCGCCTTGTTGGCGATCACGAGGAACGGCTTGCCCGAGGTGCGCAACAGGTCGGCGATGCGATGATCGACCGGATGCATCCCGTTCTTGGCATCGACGACGAAGAGCAGGAGGTCGGCCTCGTCGATCGCTTGTTGCACCTGCCGACGGATCTCGAGGTCCATCGCAGCGCGCGGATCGTCGGTGATGCCGCCGGTGTCGACGAGCCAGAAGGCCGAACCGGCCCACTCGGCGCGACCGAAGTGACGGTCACGCGTGGTCCCCGCCTCCTCGCTCACGATCGCCGTGTTGCGCCCGACGATGCGGTTGAACAGTGCCGACTTCCCGACATTCGGGCGGCCGACGAGTGCGACGACGGGGAGACTCACGCGGCCCCCGCAATGCCGGAGGTTGCGCCCTGCCCTTCAAATTGCAGCACGTCGATAAAGTCGTAGGAGGGGTAGACGGGCATGGGTAACGCCTCGCGAACGTCGACGAAGGTCTGATCGTCCAGGAAGATGCCGTCTTCGTTGATCGACTCGGCCGGAATCAGCGCCAGGTCGAGGTCGTGCCGGCCGCGGAGCGCCGTGAGGATGTCGGCCCCCACGAGCAAACCGGCGGTCGTGGTGGTGGGGCCAAAGAGCGAGTTGACCGTCGGAATCATCTCGAAGGTCGCGCCCGTTGCTGCCGCGATCTGCGCGAGCAGCGGCGGCATCATCTCGCGCATCGCCAGCCCGGTGACCACGCCGATCTTCTTGCCATCGATGCGCGGGAGCTTCGCGGCCCCGTCGGCCACGCGCTGGCGCAGCGACGTCACCGCCCCCACGCCGTTCTCGATCTGCGGGAACTCGCCATAGTGCGCCGCGTCGGGCAGTTCGCGCCCGGCCAGCAGGTACAGCTCATCGGATCCGTAAACCCAGTTCTCCCCACGCTCGGCGAGGGCACGCGCGGCCCACCGTTCCACGGTCTCGAGCAGCCGCACCGAGTTTTCGCGACTCATCGACTCGCCCGTGTACAGATGGGAGAACTGCGTGAGCCCGACCGGGACCAGCGCGACCGAGAGGCAGGCATCGCCGAAGGCCCAGAGATCGGCCAGCGACTGTTCCAGCACGTCGCCGTCGTTGAGCCCCGGGACAACGACCATCTGCCCATGGAACTGAATGCCCCCTTCGACCAGGCGCGTGAGCTGCGCGAGGATGTTGGGGACCCGCGGATTGTTCAGCAGCTTCTTGCGCGCTTCCCACGGCGTCGCGTGCACCGACACGTAGAGCGGCGACAGGCGATACTCGATGATCCGCGTGAAGTCGCGCTCCTTGAGGTTCGAGAGCGTGGCGAAGTTCCCGTACGCAAACGACAGCCGGTAATCGTCGTCGCGAATGTAGAGCGGCTTCCGGAGCCCCTTCGGGAGTCCCTCGATGAAGCAGAACTCGCAGCGGTTGGCGCACCGCCGCACGGTTGGCGGCTCCAGCTCGACGCCGAGCGCCTCGCCTTCCGGGCGCTCGATTTCGTAGACCACTTCGTCGCCCGACGGGAGTCGCACCGCGATCTCCAACTCATCGTCGGCGGTCATGAACTCCCAATCCAGGAAGTCCTCGATCTCGCGCCCGTTCACGGAGAGGATCTCCGTGCCGGCCACGATCTCGAGTTCCTCTGCGATGCTGTCGGAAGCGACGCGTGCGACGCGAACCATGCCTGACGACGGAGCCTGACGAGTGGACTTGAAGAGAGACGAACGGGGGAAGCGCGCCTTGGCGCGTTCTTCCCCCGAAAAACAAGGTCCGACCCGCGGGCCGGACCTCAAGGAACTTAGCACTTGGTCGGGGCGATATCAATGCAGCACATACACTTTCGCGCCTGAGCCGTGAACGTCTCGAACCGATTCGGCCCGCCAACGAAGTGGCGGCGCCACCCCGAAGGATGACGCCGCCACCTGCAATACCCCCGCGAATATCAGCGGGCGTCAGCTCCCCAGCGGGGCGTAGCGATAGGCCACGACCCCCGCCCCTTCCACTTCGACGCGGAAGGCCTTCGACTTCTTGCCGGCCACCGCACCGACCGCCGCTTCCTTGGCGGTGACCACGTTGCCGGTGGCGTCGAGGAACTCGAACTTGACCGTATAGCTCTTCTCGGCGTCCGTCAGATTCTCGATCGAGCCGCCGAGCGTGTGCTTGTTGCCGTCGTGCGACCAGAGGTTCACGGTGAGCTTCACCGGGGCCTCGGAGAACCGCTTGAAGTACTTCAGCAGCGAGTCGTTGGCCGCGGCGTACGCCTTGGCTTCGGGCGACGTGGGGGGCTTCTTGGCGGCGGCGTCCTTGCGAACCTTCGCCTCGTTCTGGAAGTAGAGCGCCCAGAGCTGGTAGTTCTCGGGGTTCTCCGGATCGACGACTAGGAGGCGGCTCAGGATCGGCGGCACCTCATTCCACTTCTCGAGCTTCTGGAGCGTCACGGCCAGGTTGAACAGCCCGTCGCGCGAGGCGGCGTTCTTCTTGAGCCCCGCGTTGAACAGAGAGGCCGCATCGGCGGCACGGTCGGCACGCGCGGCGTTCACCCCGGCCTCAAACAGCGCACCGTCGGTGAACTTGTCCGGATTGGCGACCATGTCACCAAACACCTTGTCAGCCGCGGCGGTGTTGCCCGAGGCAATCTGCGCGCGGGCCAGTGCGCCCTGCGCCTTGGGGTCGCCCGGGAATTCGGCCAGGAACGCTTCGAGGTACGCCGAGGCTGCGGCGAACTTGGCCTTCTTGGCCTCGCCCTCCAGCATCTCCGCGCTCCCCATGATGAGCTGCGCGACGTTCATCATGACGTTCTTGCGCTCGTCCACCTGCGCCGTGTCACCCTTCATGAGCTCGGCCATCTTCTTGAACGAGCCCACCGCGGCGTCGATCGAGTCCTTGGACTGCTGGACGTTGCCGAGGATGTTGTAGGCGATGTACGAGAGGCGATAACCGTCGTAGATCGACAGGCCGCGCTTCACGAGCGCGCCCGCCGAGTCGAACTGCTGCTGGTTGTAGAGATTGACGGCCCCGTTGACGAGCGGGGCATACATGCGGCGACGCCACTCTTCGGTGTCGACCTTGCACGCTTCGTTGGCGGCTTCGACGATGTCGAAGGCCTCGTCGGCCGCGGCCACGAGGTCGATGTTCCCTTCGGGTTCCGTCGCCATCCCCACGGCGCTGCGCTTCACGACAAGCGAGCTGTCACGCCCCATCCCCATCGCCAGTTCGGCGTAGAGGCTGTAGGCGCGACCCAGGACGTAGGCACGGCCGACGTTGTTGGCGGCAACGATCTTGTCCTGGTCCTTGGTGAGCAGCGTCACGGCCTGCGCGACGCTCTTGAGCTTGTCATCAGGCTTGCCGATCGGCAGCGACGCCTTGGCGAGCGCGTTGCTGGCATCTTTCACTTGGTTCGGCTTCTTCTCGTCGACTTCGCACTTGGCCTGCGCCATGGCAGGGACCGGGTGCAGCGCGAGCGCGAGTGAGAGCGCTACCGAGAAGCGAGACAGGGTCATTCTTTCTCTCCTTGCATGGTGAGGCGCGCCACGCGCGCCGGCGTGAATCCTACCCATTCTCAGCGGTCGCGTTCCGCCGCGGTGAGTGCCAGCGACGACACGTCGCCCAGCGCTCGCCCCGTGGCTTCGGCCACCGCGCGTACATCGTCAAATTCCGGCTTGGCGCGCTGGGTGCCGTTAGGCAGCGTCGCCACCTTCACCCGCACCGCGTGCCCCAGCACATCCACCACCTGCGAGGCGCGCGGAAGCACGCGCCGCTCCACCGTCGAGCGACGCACGCCTAACGTCGACGTGTGGAGGAACAACAGCTCCTCGAGGTGATCCGCGTCACGTTCGCTCGCCAGCACCTCCACCCGCTGACCGGCGCGTCCCTTCTTCATCAGCGTGGCGGTGACCACGACGTCGAGGGCCCCGCCCTGCCGCAGCAGGTCGGCGCAGGCCGCCACATGCTCGGGCGACATGTCGTCGACGTCGGTGGCCAGCACGTGCAGGCGCTCTATCAGTCCATCGCCCACGGTGGCGTCATCGGCCAGCGTGATGCGCAGCGCGTTCACCCGCCCCAGCAGGTCCTTCGTCCCCGCGCCATAGCCGCTGCAGCGCGGGATGTAGCGCATCGGGGGACGACCGGAGGCGAGGACCCTGATGAGCGCCGCGCCGGTGGGCGTGACGAGTTCGCCGGTCCCCTCGGGGCCGGGGCGCACCGTGTGCCCCTCCAGCAGCCGAAGCGTGGCGGGGGCCGGCACGGGGAGTACGCCATGGGCAGCCTTCACAAAGCCATCTCCCAGCGAAATCGTCCCACAACAAACGCGGGACACCCCCAGTTCGCTCAAACCCCAGACCGACCCGACGACATCAAGGATCGCGTCGACCGCGCCCACCTCGTGCAGGTGCACCTCGTCGATCGAGACGCCGTGGATCCTCCCCTCCTCCTCGGCCAGCGCCGTGAAGACATCGTAGGCCGTGTCACGAACCGTCGGCGGAATCGGCGCTGCCGCCAGCAGCGCTCGCACGTCGTCGATGTGGCGCCCGTGCGGTTGTTCGGGGATATCGAAATCGACCTTCTTGCAGGCGATCATGCCGCGCTGCACATCGGCGATTCGCACCCCGACATCGTCGAGTCCGAGCCGCTGGGGGAGCGCGCGCAGCCACGCCGGGTCGAGCCCGACGTGGACCAGCGCTCCTAGCATCATGTCGCCAGCGATGCCGCTGAACGGCTCGAGAATCGCGATTGTCACGGGCGGAAAATACACTCTCGGCGACCGCTACGCCCGGTAGCTCGCCCCGCTTCCGGTGTTGTAGACCACGACTTCGCTGTCGGCCGAGAGCCGGCCGAGCCTAACCAGCTTGGCCGTCACGAAGAGCGCGGCGCCCCCCTCGGGTGCGGCGTCGATTCCGGTGGTATGCGCCAGTCGTGCGGTGTAGTCGCGGATCTCGTCCTCGCTCGCGCTCTCGGCGTCGCCGCCGCTCTCGCGAATGGTCTTCAGGACCAGCCGGTCGCCCAGCGGCCCAGGGACGCGCAGTCCGCTGGCGTAGGTCCACGGATTCTCCCATGGCGTGGCGCGATCGGCCCCGTCGGCGAGCGCGCGCACGAGCGGCGCGCATCCCGAGGCTTGCGCCACGATCATCTGCGGCAGTCGTGTGTTGGAGTCCAGCCATCCCCAGCGGATCATCTCGTGGAAGGCCTTCCACATGCCGATGACACCCTCCCCTCCGCCCGTCGGGTAGACGATGGCATCCGGGAGGCGCCAGCCGAGTTGCTCGGCGAGTTCGAGGCCGAGGGTCTTGTTTCCCTCGGCGCGATACGGCTCGCGCAGCGTCGCCACGTTGAAGAAACCAGTCTCCTTCGCGTACTCGACGCTCAGCCGTCCGCAGTCGCCGATGTGCCCGTCGATGGTGACGAGGTCGACGCCCATCGCGCGGATGATGTCGAGAATGGGACGTGGCGTGGTCGCGGGGGCGTAGATGCGCGCCTGAAGCCCAGCCGCGGCCGCATAGGCGGCCAGCGCCGCTCCCGCGTTGCCGGCGGTGGGGACGACGAGCCCCGGGACGCCGCGGGCCTTGGCGCGGGTGACCGCTGCGGCGAGTCCGCGCGCCTTGAACGACGCGGTCGGATTGACCCCTTCGTCCTTGATCCACAAGCGGCGCACGCCGATGAGGCGCGCCAGCGCCGGATACTCCGTCAGGGGGGTGAGCCCCTCACCTAACGAGACCGGCGTCTCGCCATCGACCAGCGGCAAGGCCGGGGCGTAGCGCCACATGTCCCAGCGCGGGAGCAGCGAGTCGCGCGAGGGGGTCGGGCCATCGAACACGGCGAGGAACGGCTGACCGCAGGACGGGCAGAGACCGACGGGCGCGTGCTGCTGCTCGGGGTGACCGCAGGCAGAACAGGCGAGAGTCCAGTTGGGCATCGTGCATGGGGTGAAGTGCGGGCGGGCGAGTGCGCGGAGCGAAATCGGGGAGGTGGGGCGATCGATCAGGTGGTCAGCGAAGGACTCGGGGACGTACCGGGATCCTCGCCAGGCGACTCGTCAGGGGCGTCGAGCTCGTCCGACTCGTCGGGCAGCTCGTCGGCCATAGAGAGATCGTCCGATTCGTCAGGCAGCGCCGCCGTCGCCAACGACGCGACGGAGGACGATGCATCGATCACGTCGCCCGGCGCCTCGGCAAGATCGCTCGCTGACGTTACGTCCGCCTCGCCTGTGACGTTCGCTGCCGTCGGATGCAATGCCTGCAGCAGCTTGGTCGCAGAGGCCATCGAGAACCCCGGCACGGCGGCGATCGCCTCGGCGGTGGCGTCCTTTACCCCCTGCAGCGAGCCGAACACCCTGAGCAGGGCGCGCCGCTTGTTGGGGCCGATGCCGGGGATGCGCAGCAGCTCGGAGGTGAGCGTGCGCGCCGTGCGCCTGGCGCGGTTGAAGGTCACGGCGAATCGATGGGCCTCGTCGCGGGCCTGCTGCAGCGTCCGCAGCGCCGGCGAACGTCTCGACAGCCGCAACGACTCGCTCCGCCCGAGCACGAAGACCTCCTCCTCGCGCTTGGCCAGGGAGATGAGCGGGAGCTCTCCCAGCCCCAGCGCCGACAGCGCCTCGTGCGCGGCGTTGAGCTGCCCCTTGCCGCCATCGATCACGATGAGGTCTGGCAGCGGCTTCTGTTCCTCCAGTCGACGTCCGAAATACCGCCCGACCACTTCGCGCATCGAGGCGAAGTCGTCGGACCCTTCGACCGTCTTGACCTTGAACTTGCGGTACTCGGCGCGCTTCGAACGTCCGTTCTCGAACCAGACGCACGAGCCGACCGTATCGGTCCCCTGCGTCGTGGAGATGTCGAAGCAGACGAAGGCTCGCGGAAGTTTCTGCAGTCCCAGTTCGCGCTGCAGGTCGTACACCGGACTCGCGGCCCGTTCTTCCGCCTCCAGCGATGCCAGCTTGAACTCCTCCAGCAGGTGGCGCGCATTCTGGTCCGCCAGCTGCACAAGCTCCCGCTTCGAGCCGCGCTGCGGCGCGACGATGCGCGTGTGCTGCAGCGACTCCTCGAGGAGCACGCGATCCTCGAAGTCCATGGGCACCAGCAGTTCGGCGGCGTGCTCCTCGGATGACACGTAGGCTCGCGCCAGGTACGCCGAGAGAATCGCGGCGTCCTCTTCTCCCTCGAGGTTCTCGAGGTAGCGCTGGTCGCGCGCCAGGAGCTTGCCGCCGCGCACGCGCAGGATGGTGACGCACGCATCGTCGCCGTCGCGCGCATACCCGATCACGTCGCGGTCACCGCCCTCCACCTGCACCACGACGGTAGGCTCCTCCAGCTTCTCGAGGCGGACCAGCGCATCCCGCAGTTCGGCGGCGCGCTCGAAATTGAGCGACGCCGAAGCATCGAGCATGCGCGCGCGCACGCGCTTCATGACGTCGGCCGTGCGCCCATCGAGAAAGAGCACGACCTCGTCGATCATGCCGCGGTAATCCGCCTCGGTCTGGTAGCCGACGCACGGGGCCTTGCACTTGCCGATGTGAAAGTCAAGGCACGGCCGGTCCGGCACTTCGTCCATCAGCGCGTAGTGGCAGGAGCGCACCGTGAAGATGCGCTTGACCACGTTGAGCGCGCGTCGCATCGCACCGACATCCGTGTACGGTCCGAAGTAGCGTCCGCCGTCGCTCACGAGCCGACGCGTCACGTACACGCGCGGAAACGGCTCCTGCAGCGTGACTTTGATGTACGGATACGACTTGTCGTCACGGAGCGCGATGTTGAACTTCGGGCGGTACTCCTTGATGAGATTCGCCTCGAGGATCAGCGCGTGCGCCTCCGAGGGCACCACGATCGTGTCGAGCTCCGCGATGAGACGCACGAGGTGCTGCGTCTTCACCGACGCGTAGTGGTCGCTGGCGAAATAGCTGCGCACCCGTGACCGCAGGCGCTTCGCCTTTCCCACGTACAGCACCGTGCCGTCGGCGTCTTTCCAGAGATAGACGCCCGGCGACTCGGGGAGATGGGGGAGCTTGGCGGCGACCGCGGCTGGCGTCTCGAACATGGGGGAAAGTTACTCGCGACGCGCCGGCATCAACGTCGCACGAACCCCGTCAGGCGGGCGGCGATCGCCTGGGCCTGTGGAATGCCTGCGGCGATCGCTGCGAGTCCATACACCGCCGAGTACGTCCCCAGCACCAGCACGCTCATCAGCAGCGGACGCGACTCCCTGAGCAACTCGCGCACCCCCCACCCCGCCCCCGCCGCGACGATCGCGCACCCCCACAGCGAGAACAGCGCCCCGATCGGAATGAACACCTCCCCGATGCGCCGACCCACCGCGCGTCGGAGCAGGGCGAACTCCACCCACGCCGCACACCCCGCGCTGGCGGTGAGGCCCGCGACGGCCCACTTGGGATCCACCCCCAGCACTCCCGGAAGCCACAGCGAGGCGATGACGCCGAGCGCCGTCGTGAGGGCGACGCGCACCATCGCGAAGCGAAGCGGCGTTCGCGTGTCGCGCAGCGCGTAGAGCGCGCTGGCATACAGTCGTCCGAGCGTCGACGCGAGCAGCCCGACCGCCGACCCCGCGAGGACGCCCCAGACCCACGTCACCTCCTCGCCGCCAAACTCGCCGCCCTCGTACACGACGCGGGCCAGCAGGTCACCAAACGCAAGAAAGGCGACGGCCGACGGCACAATGAAGAAGGCGATGCGTCGAAGCCCAAGCGCCAGTCGTTCGCGCAACCGTTCGGCGATCTCCGCCGTCTCGCCGGTCACGCTCGACATCGCCGGCAGTTCGGCCGCCGAGATGGACATGCCGAAGAGCGACACGGGGAGCATGTAGAGCAACTGCACGTTGTTGAGGATCGTCGCCGCACCCGCCACCAGGAACGACGCGATGAACGAATCGATGTACGCGCTCAATTGCGTGACGCCACGCCCCACGAACACCGGCCCGAAGTTGCGCAGCACGGTGCGCACGTGCGGCGATTTGGTGCTGACGGTCACGCGCCAGGCGCCGAGCACCGCGTGCACGTTGCGCCACTGCACCAGCAGCTGCAACGCACTTCCCGCCACACTCCCCCACGCGAGGACCACGGCCAGCCGCGGCAACGACACCGTCCCGCCCCACCCAATGAGCGAGATGATCATGCAGGCGTTCCACAGCACCGGCGCCGCATAGGACAGGAAGAACTTCCCGTGGCTGTTGAGCACCCCCAGGCACCAGGCCGCCAGCACCAACAGTCCCGCTCCGGGAAACAGCACGCGCACGAGCTGCACGGTCAGGTCCCGCTTGGCGCCCTCGAACCCCGGCGCGATCACGTGCACCAGCACGGGAGCCGCCAGCACCCCGACCAGCACGACGATGGTCGAGAAGAAGGCGAGCACGCCGAGCACGGCGCCGGCCACCTCCTGGCGCGCCCGATCATCCCCCCTGGCCCGCAACTGCGAGTACACTGGGATGAATGACGCCGACAACACCCCTTCCCCAAAAAGATTCTGCAGGATGTTGGGGATCTTGAACGCCTGCGTGAACGCGTCCGACTCGTCGGCCGCGCCAAAGTAGTACGAGAAGACCCGCTGCCTGACGAGTCCGACAAGACGGCTCAGGAGGATGCCGGCCGCGACGAGCGCCGCCGGACGGCGGCTGGTCGTGCCGTCGCGTGCGACCGACGCGTCGGTCGGTGTCATCCCCCCCGGCAGGCTCACGCCGCGTCGACCGGCAGCGTTCGACCGTGGACGAGCGCCTCGGCGTGACGACGGGCCGCCATGCGCATGGCCTCGAGGACGCCGGCACCATGCCGTGCGAGGATCGGCAGCAGGTTGAGCGCGCGCTCCTGCCGCATCCCTCCGGGGAACAGCGCCCCGCGCAGCGTCGCCACGTCGCGTCGCATCCCGTCGTCGCGTCGCTTGAGCGCGGCCACCAGGCGCCGCTCGAGTCGCTCGGCACGCCACGTCATCTGTCGCCGCAGTCCGTCCACCACCTCTGGGGGCAGGATGCCACCCTCCCCCTCGATCACGCGTCCCAGCGTGGTCGTCTCGTGATCGATGCGATCGCGCAGCGACTGCAACGCCGTCATCACGGCTTCGGGGGCGTTGCGCCGCGCCAGCCGCCCTTCGACGGCATCGGCGTCGGCGAGCTCGTGCCGTTGCACCTCACGAGCGGACAGCAGTTCGCCGACGTGCGGCTCGACGATCGTGCACGACCAGCGCGGCACCACCAGCGGCGTCGCCGCGCCTAACGCCTGCGCGACCGCACTGACCTGCGCGAAGTAGGCAATCTCTCCCGGCCCGGCGACGTAGGCGACCGTCGGGAGAACCGCGCGCTCCACCACGGGCCGCAGGAGCACGTTGGGCGAGAGGCGCTCCGCGGCGTCGGCCGCCACCGCTTCCGCCAGGCGCAACGGCACGCGCACCTTCCGTCCGACTTCGCGCCCGAACACGAGCGACAACCCCTCGACATCGGCCACCTGCGGTTCGACGCCGGCCGCGCGCATCTCCACGCTGCGGGCAAGCAAGGCCGCCTCGATCTCTCCCCCACGTCGCAGCGCCCGTTCGAGCCAGGGGCGTTCGGCCTGCAACAAGGCCGGATGCGACGCATCGATCACGGCGATCCCCAACGGCTGCAACAGCACCCGCAGGAACGTCAGATAGGCGCCGCCGACCGTCTGCTGCGGATGATACGCGAGGCGCACGGCATCCAGGATGGCGGGATCG
Source organism: uncultured Gemmatimonadaceae bacterium (assembly GCA_964560345.1). GTDB lineage: Bacteria > Gemmatimonadota > Gemmatimonadetes > Gemmatimonadales > Gemmatimonadaceae > SCN-70-22. The sequence continues at coordinate 1,936 of CAZLLP010000139.1, read as the reverse complement.
ACGGTCGACCCCGCGGCCTCGGCCAGCCGCTCCAGCGCGCCGGACACGTCGCCGAGCGGGTGCTCGTGCATCGGGATCCCCTCGAGGGCGGGTCCGGGCATCGACAGCCGCAACGCGCCCCCCTGGTGCGCGACCCACGTGTCGCGCGCCTCGGCGAAGTCGGCGTCGTCGGTCGCCGCCCAAAAGACCGGCGCGGCCGACACTCCCGTATCGCGCTCGATCGCATTCGCCAGTTCGAGCGCGGCGATCGCCTTGGACCAGGTGTAGATCGGGCCGCCGAACAGGCCAGGCTGCTGCCCCGTCGTGACGACGACTCCGCCAGCCGCAGCGACGCGCTCGAGCCGTTCCTTCGCGGCTCCAGAGGCCCCGAATGCCAGCGAGAGTCGCTGCAGCCAACCGGCTTCGACCGAGGCTCGCACCTCGTCGGCGCGCGCGCGCCACATCTCGGGGGACGCCGGACGCGGGACATACCACGGTGTCGGCGCGTCGCCGGCCACCACGCGGCGGGCCAGACTCCCCCCGCCCAGCGATTCAGTGATGATGCGCGGGAGCGTCATCCGGTCACCGCATGCGGAGGACACGGCAACGCGGGGGGCACGACGCGTCGGGGCGTAGGGCGTGCGGACTTCAGTCCCCGCCACACGTGCGGGAGACGGCAACATCGGCGGTCGAACGCGAAGGGCATGAGACCAGTCGGCAGGGCGTCCTGGCGCGCGGGGGACGCCCTCCGTCCCCGCCACACGCGGCCGCGGGGAAATCTCGCGTGGTGGCCGGGGCTTTCGCGAGTCCGGGGAGGCGGAAAAGTCGGGCGCACACCGGCGGCGGGCCCCGCGCCTACACCTTGTGGTACGGCTCCCGCCTAACGATCGTCCCGGCCCGGTAGAGCTGCTCGGCCAGGACCAGCCGCGCCAGCTCGTGCGGCAGGGTGAACGGAGCGAGCGTGATGCGCCGGCTGGCCACCTGGCGCACCGCGGGGTCGAGCCCGAACGCCCCGCCAATCACGAACGACACGTCCCGCCCCCCTTCGCGCAGGCGCTGGAGCCATTCGGCAAAAGCCGTCGACGTGAGCGAGTCGCCGCGCTCGTCGCAGGCTACGATCACCGAGTCCGCCGCGCGCTCGAGCAGCCGCTCTCCCTCCCGCTTCATCGTCACCGCGGCATCGCGCCCGTGCTCTTCCTTGACCTCGATGACGTCGAGCGGCCAGTAGTGCGTCGCGCGCGACTCGTACGACGCGATCACGTCCGACAGGGCACGATCGCGCACGCGCCCGACCACCACGAGCCGGACCTTCACGGCAGCAACAACGGGCGGCGCAGCCAGTGGCCGCACCGCCCGCTCCTGTTGCCCTGCGTCGCGCCGTCGAGACGCGGCACGCCGTTACGCGTAGATGCCGCGCAGGCGATGCACGGTGGCCACGCGCGAGATCGACAGCATGTACGCCGCCGTGCGCATGTTCACCTTGTGCTGCTTCGACAGTTCGAGCACGTCGCGGAACGACTTCACGATCAGGTCACGCAGGCGATCGTTGACGGTGTCTTCGCTCCAGAAGTAGCCGCCACGATCCTGCACCCACTCGAAGTACGAGACCGTGACGCCACCGGCGTTCGCGAGGATGTCCGGAATGACGAAGATCCCCTTCTCGTCGAGGATGGAATCGGCCGCCGCGGTCGTCGGGCCGTTGGCCCCTTCGCAGATGATCTTGGCGCGGATCTTCGGGGCGTTCTTGGTGGTGATGACGTTCTCCAGCGCCGCAGGCACGAGGACGTCGACGTCGAGCGTCAGCAGGTCCTCGCTGGAGATCACCTCGCCCTTCGTGTAGCCCTCGAGCACCTTGTTCTTCTTGACGTAGTTGATCGCATCGTCGACGTCGAAGCCGGCCGCGTTGTAGTACGCCCCGCTCCGGTCGCCGATCGCCACGATCTTGCATCCCTCGCGC
>CAZLLP010000138.1:0-15891 GCA_964560345.1 uncultured Gemmatimonadaceae bacterium | reverse complement strand
AGGTTGGACCGCGCGCGGGCAAACGATGGTGCAGCGATGCCGTATGTGACGACCACCTGCGCCCGTACTGCGAATTCTATTCGCGCATCACCGCTTGCGAAGGGAGAGAACGCAAATGGCGCGCGGCATCGCCGCGCGCCACTCCCGTCTCCCGTCTCCCGTCTCCCGTCTCCCGTCCGCTACTTGACTCGCACAATCGCCATCCCGATCGTCGGCGGCGGAGTGCCGCCGGTGATGCCGCGGATCGCGAGGACCTGTGGGACCGTTTGCGTCCCCGAAACCTCCCACGCGGCGAAGCCGCCGCCGGGGAGGGTGAAGACGTTGCTGATCGTCGACGGGAAGGTGCCGAACGAGACCGCGCGCATGTTGATGGGCCACGGCTTGGGGAAGGCCGATGACCCGTCGCTGAAGCGCAGCGACGCGCTCATGTTGGCAAAGATGTCGCGGGTGTTCCAGCTCTGCAGTCGCGCCCGCGGATCGGTGATCGTCCCCAGCGGGTAGTCGTCCGACGAGGACGCCAGGGCGAAGTAGCCCAGCATCTCCGTCCACGTCTTCCCGGTCCGCAATTGCAGGTTGTTGATGCCGCGATCGTTCTGCTGCTGCACCAGCGAGCGCAGGAACGCCCCTTCGTCGGGGCCGCCATACGTGTCGGTCACCCAGCGCGCAAACGACCACGACGAGCCGTACACGACGTTGTCGCTGCTGTTGATGATCGACTTGGCTTCGTTGGCGTTGTAGTGCCGGTACAGGAAGCCCATGTGGTGGCCGATGGCTTCCACCGGATCGGCGCAGCCGAAGCGCGTGTCAGGCGCCCGCACATAGTCGCAGATGATGCCGTCGCTCCAGCGGATGTTGCTGCGCTGCGGCTTGTTGGAGTAGAGCTTGCGCGCCCACAGCTCGGTGGCCTGCTGCGCCGTCGCTTCTTCCAGCCACCCTTCCTCGGCAAAGCTCGCGTCGCGCGCGATGCGCTCGGCGAACATCACCACGTGCTTGAACTCGTGCAGCAGCGTGCCGCGCACGTAGTGGCGCCAGTCGACCAGCGACCAGTTGCCGTTCCCGGTCCCGCTGGGATTGGGGACGAAGGCGTAGAAGTACTCCCCCTCGTTGCTGGGCGGGCAGGCGTTGGCCGGTACGGGGTCCACCTGCGGCGAGAAGTCGCACGACGTGACGAAGCCGAGCAGCGAGCCGCCGCTCCCGACCGTGTAGTCGTTCACCTTCTTGGAGAAGATCGCGATCACGCGCCCGTTGTCGTCGGTCTGCGAGTCGAGCACCAGCGGGTCGCCGAAGTTCGACAGGTAGCCGTACATGTCGCGATCGAACTCGGCGCCGATCGCCTGGTACTCGCTGTCCATCGTCCCGGCCAGCGGCGACAGCGAATCTTCCATGATGATGAGCTTGGGCCCCACATAGACCACGCGTGCGCGCACCGAGTCGAACGTGTTGTAGTTGCCGAACGTCTTCATCATGCGCTTCCAGGACTTGTCGCCGACGTTGGGCGGCGGGACCACGTTGCTGGAGAGCGAGACCCCGGCGCGCGCGAAGGCCGCGCGCTCGCGCGCACGCTTGGCCTGCAGCACGGCGCGCTGGTTGGGGTGACGATTCATGAAGTCGATGTTGGCCTTGAGCGCCGCCGAATGCCCGATGGCCAGACGCTGGTCGCGCGTGGGCGCCGGCAGCGACACGGGACCAAGCACCGGTGTCGACGGCGCACTGAGCGCGTAGGTCCTGGCCGGCGCCAGCAGCGCCGACGACGCCGAGACACGCGCCGCACCCACGAGCTGGAAGTTCACGGCCTGCGTGTAGTTGGTGGCGTAGTTGAAGGCGCTGACGATGTACGTCCCGCCCGTGACGCTGAACTCGTTGCACCCGACCTCGGCCGCCCCCGACAGGAGCATCGACTCCCCAACGGCAAGTTGCCGCTGCGTGGCCATCGCCAGGTTGGCCGTCCCCGTCACCACATCGCCCGCGACCGAGACCGTGATGGGGATGGGACCGGTGGGCGAACACGGGAGCACCGTGGCCGACGGAACGGTGAACGAGATCGAGGTCGTGCTGGCGGCGGTCACGGTGGCGGTGACGCCGTTCACCTGCACGATGTTGCTGTTGATGTCGCCGGCGAAGTTGGTCCCGGTGATCGTTGCAGCTGTCCCCGGCGTCCAGGTGACCGGCGCGACCCCGGTGATGGTCGGCGCGTTGAGCGAGCGCACGAGCATCGGGACGGAGTCGGTCTTCCCCTCGCTCGAGGCGCGGATGTAGGTGGTCCCCGACGTCACGCCGGTCACCAACCCCGTCTGCGTCACCGTGGCGATGGCCGGCAAGGCACTCGACCAGTTGATCGTCCGCCCGGCCAAGGTGCGCCCGAGCGCATCGAGCGCCGTCGCGTTGAGCTGCGCGGTCCCGCCCTGCCTAACGTTGGGCGTGCGATTGTCGATGACCACCGTCGACACCGGGACCGGAATCACCGTCACGCCCGCGCTCCCGACGACCCCTTCCGAGGTCGCCGTAATCGTCGCCGGACCGGGACTGACACCGGTCACGATCCCCGCGGCATCGACCGTCGCCACCGAGGGCGCCGACGACGACCAGGTCACCGTCCGCCCGGTGAGTGCGTTCCCCTTCCCGTCCTTCGGGCTCGCCGAGAACTGGATCGTGGCCCCTACCTCCACCTGGTTGGCCAGCGACGTCACCGCCACGCTGGACACCTTGGGTGGACCACTCGAATCACCACCGCACGCCGTGAGCAGGGAGACGACCGCCACCGCGGCCACGGCAGACCAACGAATTTCGCGCATGCAACGCCTCGACAGGGGGAAAGACAGCGCCCACAACCTACCTGACACTCAACAGGTCACGCGATACCTACAGCCCGCACTCCGCACCTGAACGCGCTTGGTAGCCGCGCGCAGGCGCGGCGTCGTTGGCGCCTCATTTTTCCTCGGACTATCTTGCCCCCGCACGCGTTACGTCTCGCCTGCGAGCGAGCCCCGAACGCGAATTTCGCCCCGCGGCAGCCTTCTAGAGACCTTTTCACCGCCCACAAGGTTCCCATGACCGATTCCGTCCTGCGCCCCGGCGCAGTCGGCTTCAACGGCGTTCGGCGGATCCCGACCGTCGTCAACGAGCCCGTCCGTTCCTACGCGCCGGGCTCCCCTGAACGCGCCTCCCTCAAGCGGCGCCTGGAGTCGATGAGCGCCGAACGGGTCGAGATTCCGGTGATTATCGGCGGGAAGGAGTTCCGCACGGGTGACATCGGTCACGCGGTCATGCCGCACAAGCACGCGCACATCCTGGCCGACTACCACAAGGCCAACCCGGCGCAGGTCGACCTCGCCATCAAGGCGGCGGTCGACGCGCAGCGCGAGTGGTCACAGTGGAACTGGGAAGATCGCGCCGCCGTCTTCCTGCGCGCCGCCGACCTCCTGGCCGGCCCGTGGCGTGATACGATCAACGCCGCCACGATGCTCAACCAGTCCAAGACGGTCTACCAGTCGGAGATCGACGCCGCCTGCGAGCTGGCCGACTTCTGGCGCTTCAACTCGCAGTACGCGCAGGACATCTACCACGAGCAGCCGATCTCGAGCGCGGGCGTCTGGAACATGAGCGACTATCGCGCGCTCGAAGGATTCGTCTACGCCATCTCGCCGTTCAACTTCACGGCGATCGGCGGCAACCTCGCCGGCTCGCCGGCGCTGATGGGGAACGGCGTCTTCTGGAAGCCCGCCGCGACGGCGGTGCTCTCCGGCTACTACATCATGAAGATCCTCGAGGAAGCCGGGCTCCCGCCGGGGGTGATCAACTTCGTCCCGGGCGACTCGGTGATGATCAGCGACAAGGTCCTGACGCACCGCGACCTCGCCGGCGTGCACTTCACGGGGAGCACCGGCGTCTTCAACTCGATGTGGAAGACGATCGGCGGCAACATGGCCAACTACCGCTCGTATCCGCGCATCGTGGGCGAGACCGGCGGCAAGGACTTCATGATCATGCACCCCTCGGCCGACGCGCAGGCGTTCGCCGTCGGGCTCGTGCGCGGCGCCTATGAATACCAGGGGCAGAAGTGCTCGGCCGCCTCGCGCGCCTATGTGCCGCAGTCCAAGTGGGGCGCGGTGAAGGACGCGATGGTGGCGATGATTGCCGACATTCGCATGGGCGACACGCGCGACTTCCGCAACTTCATGGGCGCGGTCATCGACAAGAAGGCGTTCGACAAGATCTCGGGCTATCTCGCCGACGCGAAGCAGAACGCCAAGATCGTCGCCGGCGGCGGCGCGCGGGGCGAGGAAGGCTACTTCATCGAGCCCACGCTCATCGAGTCCCCCAAGGCCGACTACCGCACCATGTGCGAAGAGATCTTCGGCCCCGTGCTGAGCGTCTTCGTCTACGACGACAACAAGTGGCAGGAGACGCTGGAGACCGTCGACCGCACCTCGCCCTACGCCCTCACCGGCGCCGTCTTCTCCAACGATCGACAGGCGGTGCGCGAGGCGATGGTCACGTTGCGCAACGCGGCCGGCAACTTCTACATCAACGACAAGTGCACCGGCGCTGTCGTGGGACAACAACCGTTCGGCGGCTCGCGCGCCTCGGGGACCAACGACAAGGCCGGCTCCAAGCTCAACCTGCTGCGCTGGGTGAGCCCGCGCTCGATCAAGGAAACGTTCGTCCCGCCGACGGCGTACCAGTATCCGTTCATGGGCGACGCGTAAGGGGCGGACGGGAGACGGGAGACGGGAGACGGGAGTGGCCGACGCGCGATGCGCGTCGGCCGTTTTCATTCGCGCTCGCTCGGGGTGCATGTCTAGTTTTCGAGAGCATCGCGAGCGGCGCAGCCGCTCGCACTCCCGTCTCCCGTCTCCCGTCTCCGGTCTCGTACGCATGCGCGCTTACGCCTTTCACACCTCCGACGTCTTCACCACCACGCGATTCGGCGGCAATCCGCTCGCGGTGATCCCCGATGCCCGCGGGCTCTCGACCGAGGAGATGCACGCCATCACGCGTGAGTTCAACTACTCCGAGTCGACCTTCGTCCTCCCGCCGGACAACCCGGCGCACACGCGGCGCGTGCGCATCTTCACGCCGAGGGGGGAGGTTCCATTCGCCGGACACCCGACGGTGGGGACGGCGTTGGTACTGGCGGAGACCGGGGAGATCGCGCTGGTCGGCGACGAGGTGAAGATCGTCTTCGAGGAAGGGGTCGGGCCGGTCCCGGTGACCATTCGTGGCCGCGGCGGCGTGGCATCGTTCGCCGAGCTCTCGGTCGCCAAGCTCCCCGAGATTCTCCCTCCCGTTCCGTCCAGCGATCTGCTGGCGGCGATGCTGTCGTTAGGTGTGGACGACCTCGCGGGCGGGGCGTTCCACCCGCAGGCGGTGTCGTGCGGGCTCCCCTTCACTTTTGTCCCGCTGCGATCGCGCGATGCCGTGCGCCGCGCGCGCCTCAAGATGGATCGGTGGGAGGCGTCGCTCGCCGGCACCACCGCCCACATGCTGATGGTCTTCGCGCTCGACGCCGAGGATCCCACGCACCAGGTACGGGCCCGCATGTTCGCCCCGGGCGACTCCGTCCCCGAGGACCCCGCCACGGGATCGGCCTGCGCGGCGTTAGGCGGTTACCTGGCCATGCGCGATGCCACCCCCACCGCGACGCTGCGGTGGATCGTGGAACAGGGGTACGAGATGGGGCGGCCGAGCCTCCTGCATGTGGAGTGCGACAAGGCGGCCGGCGCGATCACCGCCGTGCGCGTCGGGGGGGCGGCAGTGCTCGTGTCGTCGGGAACGATTCGCTTGTAGACACGCGGCGCGAGGCCGCCTGGACTCATGCGGCCTCGCGCCGCGCCACTTTCGTCACGGGACATTCATGCAGGCCGAACCAGTCGTCTCCGACATCGTGCACGTCATCCAACTGTCCGTTGCACCGGTCTTCCTGCTCACCGGCGTGGCGACGCTGCTCAACGTGCTGGCGAGCCGACTCGGACGCATCATCGATCGCGGGCGCCGAATGGAGCACGCCTTCGACAACGCCACCGTCGGCGAGACCACCGAGCTTCGCGCAGAACTCGGCTTCCTGTCGCGACGGGCCAAGATCGTGAATGTCGCCATCACCCTCGGCACTTTGTCGGCGCTGCTCGTCTGCCTGGTGATCGCCGTGCTGTTTGTCGGCGCGTATTTCTCGTTCGACGTGCGCGGCGCCGTGGCGGCGCTCTTTGTCGCCTGCACTATCTCGTTGATCGGGAGCCTCGTCACGTTCCTGCGCGAGATCTTTCTCGCGGTGGCGAGCCTGCACTTTGGCCCCGGGCGCGGCGGGCGTCCCTGAACGCCTCCACGGCAAGGCTGGAGGGAGACACAACGACAAAGGCGCGGCAACTTGCCGCGCCTTTGTCGTGTCTGCGTCGGTGTTGCGACGCTGCGCGCCGCGACTACAACTGCGAGGTGCAGTGGGCGCAGCGGGAGGCCGCGGCCGGAATGGTGCTCAGGCAGTACTGACACGACTTCGTGGCTGGCGCCGGTGGGGCCGGCGGCTCCGGCTTGATGAACAACTTGCCGATCTGGTACGCGACAAACGAGATGATGGCGAAGTTGAGGAAGGTCCCCGCGAAGTCGCCAACGCCGAACTTGATGGGGCCCGCGTCCAGCGTGTACTTCCGCCAGTCACCATCCGGCAGCGCTGCGCCGATGATCGGCATCAGGAAATCGTCGCTCATCGCCTTCACGAGCGCCCCCGCCGCCCCGCCGACGATAACCGCCAGCGCCAGCCCGACCACATTCGCCTTCTCCAGGAACTTCTTGAAGTCTTCCCACATGGTGCACGTGCTCCGCCACTCGAGGTCGCCACCTAACGCGCCGAGGTGTTTGCGCGCGCGGAATGTGAGAACATTCTGAGAATTCGGCAAGTGCACGCGCCACACGCGCGCGTCGCGCGATCAATCCTGTGCGCAACGACGCGCGGCTGTCATGACAGTTTCGTGCTACGTGCGACGCACGATACACCGCTCGCGCCTCGCGCCATCGTGCGTTGCAGGTGACGGCACGACAAATGGACTCGTTGTCCGGAATTAGTATCCGGGGTCTAGAAGCGAGCCTCGACGTACAGGTCCAGGCGCATCTGCTTGCGCGGATAGATGCCGCGCGCGAGGTCGAGTCGCACCAGGCCATCGAGCACCGAGGCGCCAATCCCCGCGCCGCTGATCGGGCGCCCCGGATGCTGCCAGTCACTGCGGCGCCCCGCCCACCCCAGGTCCCCGAACAGCACCGGGCGCACGATGCTGGTCGACAACGCCAGTTCGCCGCGCGTGAGCCAGTACGCTTCGCCGCCCGTAAGGCCGCCAGCTGCACCGAGCACCTGACCGCGCACCGTCTGCGCGCCCCCCAGGTAGAAGCCGCGCTGCGGGAGCGGGGCGTTGCGGCTGGTGCCGCCGCCCACCGTCAGCGCTGCCGCCAGGTCGCGCCCCAGCCCTCGGCTCACCGTCAGCTCGCCGGCCGCGCGCCCATAGGCGCGGGAGAGCGTCTCCTCCACGCTGTCCACCGACGCCCAACCCCCTTCGAGGCGCACGTCGCTCAGCAGGCGCCACCCGGCGGGATCGAGCCCTGCCGAGCGCTGGTCGCGCAGCGCGACACCGGCCAGCGTCGCCTTGGACGCCGTGATGTTGGGGAAGAACTCGCTCCCGCCGCCCAGCGCGCGGGAGAGGTTGAAGCGCGTCTCGTTGGCCACGTCGTCATGGCGCTCCACGAAGAAGCGCGTCGAGAGCGCCCCGCCCCGGTTGAGTCCATTCGTCAGCTGCAAACCGGTGGTGCGGTAGTAGTAGCCTTCGTCGCGCCCGTACAGCAGCGCCCCCAGCGACGCCCCGAACGACAGGGGTGCCCCCCAGTCGTCGTTGGCCACCGCGAGCTTGTGGTACCCGGCCACCCGCCAGGTCGTGCGCCCGTTGGTGCGGGCGACCCCGAGTTCGGCGTTAGGCACGAGGTCCGCCACTCCCAGCCGGGCCGACACATCCCAGGCGTACCCGCGCCCGAGTTGTTGCGTGGCCGTGGCGCCGAGCGACAGCCCTTCGACACGGTTGAAGCGCACCTGGTTGAGGCCGTAGCTGAGCTTCACCGGCAGCGGCGCCCACACCGGCTGCAGCGAGAAGTCGAGTTCCTTGAGGAGCGCATCGCGCTCCCCCGCTCCAAAGAGCTCTTCCCCCGGCTCGTAGATCGAGGGCGGGAGGTCCTTCGAGCGCGCCAGCACCGTGCTGTCGCAGGGCACGCGCACAGCCGTCACCAGCGAATTCTCGTTGCGCGTCTCGACGCGGGTGTAGTAGCCCGACTTGGCGCAATCGTCCTTGCGCACCTCGGCCAGTCGCGCGCGTCGCGACGAGTCGACTTCCACCAACTTGGCGATGCGGGCCTTGCGCTGGTCGGCGGTGAGTTCGCTCCACGGCGTCGAGTCGCCGAACAGCGAATCGCGCAACTGCCGGCGCGTGAGCAGCGCCGGGATGGTCGGCATCGAGTCGGTCCCGTTCACGCTCGCGTACTTGAATCCTTCCTCCATCTTGAACGGGATGCGCATGAACGACGCGCGCGCCCACCCTTCGGCGTACTGGGCACGCGGCAACCAGAACCGCCCGCCGTACAAGCCATACTCGATGGTGACCGCCTCGAGTTGCGCCTGCATCGGCGACATCATCCCCTTCACCCAGCCCGGCGGTTCGTCGTCCGGATCGGGCTTCTCGCCGCGCGCCTTGGCTTCCTGCTTCTCGCGCGCCACCTCTTCGTCGACGATCCCCCAGATGTCGAGCGGCGCTGCCAATCGGTAGGCCGCGCGCACGAGCTGCCCCGACGACACGTCGAACCAGAACGAGCCCACCGACAGCTTCCACTCCGGTCGCCGCGGCTCGATGCGCAGCTCCCGCAGGCGAATCGACTTGCCGTCGGAGAGCGTGATGGACAGCGAATCGCCGGTGGCGTAGCGATAGTACGCCTCCGCGCCTAACGCGATCGGGTGGATCAGTTCCGCCTCGTCCACCTCGGCGCGCGCCTGCCCCGAGCCGATCCAGAGCGCCTCGCGTCCCGGGAAGTAGGGGATGGGGGACGCCTCGTCCATCTCGATCTCCCCTTCGGCATCCTTCATCGACGGAAAGACCGACCGGGCCCCCTTGAGGTCGACGTGCACGCCGCCGCCGCGCGACCAGCGCACGCGCGACGCGTTCTCGGTGCGGAACAGCAGTCGGTCGCGCCCGATGGCGCGGAAGCCCATCCCCACCGAGAGACGCTGGTAGGCGCTGGCGTCGTAGTTCAGGAGCGCCGAGTCCTGCCGCATGCGCGCATCGCGCGCGCGCAGCAGGAGTTCGCGCGCCAGGGGATCGAGGAACGCCGAGCGCTCGAGTTCGGGGGTGAGCGGAATGCGCCGCGGGGCGCGTTTCTCCCGATCGAGGCGCCGTTCCATCGCCTCGTAGCGGATCGAGTCGCGCGTCGCCTGCCGCTTGACGCTATCGGCCCTGGCCTTTTCGCTCGGCTGGCCAACGCGCACCGTGACTTCCTGAAAGGCGAGGACGAGCGAAAGAACGGCGAGCATGCGCAAGACTCCGGGAGAGAAGAACCGTGCGAACTTCTACGAGGAGTCCCGGGGAATGTTTCGTGTCGTACCGGTGGCGGAGTCGTTCCGCGTACCACCGCCGGCAGGCGCGGGTTCGGCGGTGCGCCCTCGTGCGCGCGGAGGACGAGCCCCCTTGGAGGGTGCCACCGCCATCGAGCCGCTGTGCTGTCGCAGGAGATAGAATCGATCGCGGAACTCCGCCTGCGCGCGTGCCTCGTCGCTCGAGCTCGTGTAGGCGAGTGCCATCGCCAGTGCGACCACGAGGGGGAGGGCCGCCATCGCCGGACTCCACGGGAACGGGTGCTCATCGCTGCTGCGCCCTTGCTCCAGTCGATCGACCAGCGCAGGAAATCGCGTCTGCGTCCAGACCGTCGCCAGGATCACGAGGATCCCGAAGCCGGCGAGCAGGATCGGGAACGAGACGTAGTGGCGAAAGACGTCTTCGGCGAGAAAGGCCAGGTAGCCGAGGATGCCGAGCACTCCCACGAGCAAGACCGTGCGTCGGCGCAGGTAGAGCGAGAGGGCGACCAGTCCAAGCGACAGTACCGGGAGCAGGTGTTGCCATGGATCGTGTTCCAGCCGCAACCAGATGGCCATGTAGGCGATGGTCGTGGCGGCGAGACCGATCACCCAGAAGGCGTTGGCAAAATCGCCCGGCGCGGCAGCCGTTCCGCCAGCCGCAACGACACCCGTCGGTTCGACCGCCGCATCGCGCCGTCGCTGCCACCGTTCCACCCGCTCAGCCACCAGCAGCATGGCGAAGCCGCCCGCGAGCATCGACCAGCGATCGACGTCGATCGTTCCGTTGTAGCCGCGCAGGACCTCGCTCAGGTGCAACCACGCGCCGCCGAGTGCGGCCGCGATTGGCCAGGTGAGCGCGACGATGGCGCGCCGCCGCAGCACCAGGAGCGCAGCAAGAAGAAGCACCCCTTCGAGGACGAGCGACTGCCACGCCATCCAGACGCGGTCGCGGGCCAGCGGATCGCCAGTGGCGACGTCGGGCCAGCGTCCGCTGAGCGAGAGGAACGGCCAGGCGACCAGCGGGGCAAGGGTGACGACGAGCATCGTGGCGACGTCGGCGGCCAGCGGGAAGCCGTTGCGGCGCAACCAGCGCGCGGCGAGCGCGAGCACGGCACTGTAGCCGAGTGCGACGGCGAGCACCCCCCACGGGCCGAGCTTGGCCCAGCGATCGATGAGGAACCACCCGCAGGCGAAGACGACGAGGAGGGCACCGACACCGTAGGCGACGGTGATGACGGAGAGGGAGGATCCGATTCGTCCGGAGTCGCGCGCGGAGCGCTCGGCTGTCGCGGCTCCAGCCACATCCGCAGCAGGTGTCAGGTCCTCATCAGCGAGCGCGACAAGTTGCTCACGCTGCGCCGCCGAGATGATCTGCGCGTCAACAGCTCGCGCCAGCAGTTGCTCGATGTCGTGGTGACGCACTGAGGCTTTCGTAGACATGGCTGGAAGCGGCCCTCACCGGTGATACCCCCGCCGCCGAGATCGGCGACGCCACGCACCACTGAAGATGCGCCAACTCCCGCCTCCCGTCTCCCGTCTCCCGTCTCCCGTCTCTAGAATCCACGCACAATGGCGCCCCCCTCCCCCCTCGCCCTCGACGTCCGCGCCCTGCACAAGCGCTACGGCGACGTGATCGCCGTGAACGGACTCGACCTCCAGGTCCGCGCCGGCGAGTGCTTCGGCCTCCTCGGACCCAACGGCGCCGGCAAGACCACCACCATCGAGATCTGCGAAGGACTCCTCGAACCCGACGGGGGCGAGGTGGTGGTCCTCGGTCAGCGCTGGGCCACCGACGAGCATGCCCTCCGCCAGCGCCTCGGCGTCCAGCTGCAGGAAACGCAGTTTGCCGACAAGCTCACGGTCGCCGAAACGGTGCGCCTCTTTCGGTCGTTCTATGCCGACGGACCGGCGGTGGATGACATCATCGCCCGCGTCCAGCTCGAGGAGAAACGCGGCGCCCGCGTGAGCGCGCTCTCCGGCGGACAGAAACAGCGCCTCTCGGTCGCCTGCGCCCTCGCCGGCGATCCCGACCTCGTCTTCCTCGACGAACCCACCACCGGGCTCGATCCCCAGTCACGCCGCCAGCTCTGGGAGCTGGTCGAGCGGCTGCGCAGCGCCGGGACGACGATCATGCTCACCACGCACTACATGGACGAAGCGGAACGCCTCTGCGACCGCATCGCCATTGTCGACCGCGGGCAGGTCATTGCCCTCGGCACACCGCGCGAGCTGATCCGGTCGTTAGGCGCCGAGCAGGTGGTGGAGTGCGCCGTGGGCGACGGCGAGTCGCTCCCGCTCGACGAACTGTCGGCACTCCCCGGTGTCATCCGCGCCCGCAGCGACGGCGCCACGCACACGCTGCAGGTCACCGCCGCACACGAGACGATCCCTGCCCTGCTCGCCCTCATCGCCCGCCGCGCCCTGACGCTCACCGAGCTTCGCACGCATTCGCCGACGCTCGAGGACGTCTTCGTCTCGCTCACCGGGCGCCACCTGCGGGAGGGCTGACGTGAGCGCCACGCTGACCCCGCCAGACGCAACGCGGCCACGCCCCGCGCGTCCGCGCCCCACCGCCGCCGACGGCAACCTCTCGCCGCTCGTACAGCTCACGCTGGCGCGCTTTCGCGAGTTCGTGCGCGAGCCCGAAGCGGTCTTCTGGAGCTTCGTCTTCCCGATCCTCATGGCCTCCGGGCTCGGGATCGCCTTTCGCTCGCGCCCGGCCGAAGTCGCGAAGGTCGCCGTCCTCGCCACCGCGCCAGGCGCCGACACGCTGCGCACCGCACTCGCGCGCGACTCGTCGCTCGCCGTCGAACTGCTCGACGACACCGCGGCGACGACGGCGCTCCGCATCGGCCGCATCGCCCTCCTCGTGGTCCCGCACGACGGCGCCAGCGCCGAGTACCGCTACGACGACGCACGCACCGAGGCGCGCACCGCGCGCCTCCTCGTCGATCGCGCCTTGCAGCAGGTGGCCGGGCGACGCGATCCCGTGGCCGTGCGCGAGACGCTGGTGAGCGAACGCGGCTCCCGCTACATCGACTTTGTCATCCCGGGGCTCCTGGCCATGAACCTCATGGGGGGTGGCATCTGGGGACTCGGCTTCGGCATCGTCGACGCGCGGCGTAAGAAGCTGCTCAAGCGCTTCCTCGCCACGCCGATGTCGCGCGCGCAGTACCTGCTCTCGTTCCTCCTCATGCGGCTGGTGATGATGGTGATCGAGGTGGGGGTGATCACCGCGTTCGGCGCCCTGGTCTTCCAGGTCCCGTTGCGCGGCTCGCTGTTTGTCTTCGCCGCCATCTGCATGCTCTGCACGCTGACCTTCGGCGCGCTGGGCCTGCTCATCGCCTCGCGCGCCCGTACGCTCGAGGGCGCGTCGGGATTGATGAACTTCGTCATGCTGCCGATGTGGGTCGGCTCGGGGGTCTTCTTCGCCGCCACCAACTTCCCCAACGCCGTGCAGCCGCTGATTCAGGCCCTTCCACTCACGGCCGCCGTCGACGCCATGCGCATCAACATGCTGCAAGGGGGCGGCCTTGCAGCCGTCGGTGGTGAACTGGCGATCCTCGGTGCCTGGCTCGTCGCCTGCTTCGCCGTCGCCCTCCGGATCTTCAGGTGGCGATGACCGCCGCCCCCCGTTCGAAAGTCATCGCGGCCTTTTGTGCCGTCTATTTCCTCTGGGGCTCCACGTACCTGTTCATCAAGTACGCGGTGGCCTTCATTCCGCCGTTAGGGATGGCGGGGACGCGCTTCCTGCTGGCGGGACTCATCCTCTACGCCTACGCCCGCTGGCGCGGCGACGAGCCGCCGCGCGGCATCCACTGGCGCTCGTCGGCGATTGTCGGCGTGATGCTGATGACGTCCAACGCCGGCGTGGCCTGGTCGGAGCGACTGATCCCATCGGGGGTGGCGTCGCTCCTGGTCGCCATCACGCCGTGCTGGATGGTGCTGTTCGACTGGATGGGGCACCGACAGCGTCGCCCGCACTGGGGCGTCTTGCTCGGACTCATCGCAGGCCTCGCCGGCGTCGCGATCCTCATCGGCCCGGGTGACCTGCAGGGTGGTGGCGGCGGCGTGAACCCGGCCGGTGCGCTGGCGATCATTGTAGGGACGGCGATCTGGTCCGCCGGTTCGCTCTACGCGCGCAAGGCGCCGCGTCCCACTTCGCCGCAATTGCTCAGCGGCATGCAGATGATCTGCGGCGGTGCTGCCTTGTCGATCGTCTCTGCCCTGACCGGGCAATGGGACGGATTCTCGATCGCCGAGACGCCGGCGATCGCCTGGTGGTCATTCCTCTACCTGTTGACGTTTGGCTCTTTGATCGCCTTCTCGGCGTACATGTACCTGCTCACCGTCTCCACGCCGGCGCGCGTGTCGACGTACGCCTATGTGAATCCCGTCGTCGCGGTCCTGCTGGGATGGGCCTTTGCCGGCGAGGTGCTGACGGCACGCATGATGGTCGCGTCAGCCGTGATCGTGGGCGCGGTGGCGTTGATCGTGAGCTTCGGGGCGTCGGGGCCGCCCCGCGAGGCGCCGATCAAGACCGACGAATTCCCGGTGGCCTCGACCGACGTGGCGTAGCGCGCGCCGATACGCCGACGTGTAGATTGCCCGGGCGCGCTTGTTAGTGCCGCGCCCGGCCGGAATCCGTTGGACGCTTCTCATCTGCATGACCAAGATCCTGATCATCGAGGACGACGAGTCACTGCGCGCGCTGATGTCGAGAGCGCTGCGCACCAAGGGCTTCGACGTGGTGGTCGCGCGCGACGGCGGCGAGGGAATCGCCGTCTGGGATCGCGAGCACCCCGACCTCGTCGTGACTGACCTGTACATGCCTAACGTTGACGGGATCGAGGCGATCATGGCGCTCCGGGCGCGACAGCCGGGGATCCCGATTGTCGCCGTCTCGGGGGGCGACTCGCGCGCCTCGTTCCTCGCCCTCGACTCGGCCGGCGACCTCGGCGCGACTGTCCTGCTCGCCAAGCCGTTCCTCCCCGACCAATTGTTCGAGGCGGTCGAGCAAGCGCTCAAGCACCCTCCGAGCGCATAGCGCGTTACGCGTCGGGATTCTCGCTGGCCTGATCGGCGCGCTGGCGTTTCCTGAGCCACCAGTAGACGCCGGCGCCTAACGCGATGAGCAGGAGGGCGATCGGCGCCTCGAAGCGCCGGACTTCGCCCACCAGCAGCACTGCCGCCTCGCCAAAGACCCACCCCAGCCCGGCGAAGATCACCCCCCACAGGACCGACGCCACCGCGGTTCCGGTCAGGAAGATCCACGGCGGGACATGCGCCGCACCGCAAGCCAGCGGCAAGGCGATGCGCCCGCCAAAGGCCACGCGCGCCAGGATCGTGCTGCGCCACGGACTCCAGCGCATCGCCCGCAGCAGCTTCTTCACGATCGGCGGCGACTTGCGCAGCTTGAGCCGCACCCACGCCGCTCGCCATCGCCCAACGAAGTACAGCACCGCCGAGAGCACGAAGACCCCGGTCGCGCAGGCGATGACCACCGCGGCAAAGCGCAGGTGCCCCTGCTCCGCCGCAAAGCCCCCCACCAGCGGCGCGAACTCCTCGGTGAGGATGGACGAGAAGCCTAACGTCACGTACGCCCACCGTTCGCTCAACGAACTGAGCGACAGGATGTCGATGAGGGCGGGCGGTACGGGCAACACGTGGAAACGCGCCTCGAGCCGTGTCAGGGGTAGCGAAACATAAGGAGATGCAACGCCGCCCCGGGATTCGGGAGACCCGCGCCACTACGTCAGGGGATCACGAGTCATTCATGACGCGTCGTCCGCTCTATCCGACTACCAAAAGCCAGACTTCGAGTTCCGGCGACGAACAGCCGGGGATTTCGGAAAGAAAAGCCCCCAGCCGCACCGCGGCTGGGGGCCCTCCCGTCTCCCGTCTCCCGTCTGAGCCCTAGTCTCCCGCCACCGGCGCCACCCCCTGCACCGGGTGCTCCGCCGTCTGCTGCGACACGCGGAAGCCGAGGTGGCGGGCAAACCACCCGCGCGTCTCGTCGAGGATCTCGTAGAAGGTCGGGATGGCCACCAACGTCAGGAGCGTCGAGGTGATCACCCCCCCCATCACCGCCACGCCTAACGGGGCGCGGAACTGCGACCCCTCGCCGCGGCCGAGCGCGACGGGAAGCATGCCGGCGATGAGTGCGAAGGTCGTCATCAGGATCGGGCGCAGGCGAATCGCGCCGGCCTCGATGAGCGCCTCGCGCAGTGGCATCCCCTGCTTCTCGCGCGCCCACTTGGCGAAGTCGATGAGCAGGATCGCATTCTTGGCCACGATCCCCA
>CAZLLP010000137.1:0-16427 GCA_964560345.1 uncultured Gemmatimonadaceae bacterium | reverse complement strand
TGCCGGCGGCGCGGCGGCCCCAGTCGGTCGCGCGGCTGCCGCGGCGCGCGTCGCCGTGTCCGCGGCCGCCTTCTCCTCGTCGCTCTCCGGAAGGAACGGCGACGGCTCGCCCTTCTTCAGCACCGCCAGGTACAACGAGCGGGTCACCGGGCGGTCGTATTGCGCCATCTCCAACCAGCTCGTATTGAGTCCGAGGTCGGTCGAGGCGAGCCAGTAGAGGTACTTCCCGTTCTGGTCCCACGCCGGGTTCAGCGCGTCGGACAAACCATCCGTCACCTGCGTCACACGCCTCGACGCGATCTCGTACACGTAGACGGCATGCAACTGCGTCGGCAGGCGTTTCGCGTAGGCGATCCAGCGACTGTCGGGCGACCACGCCGCGTCGAGCGTGCGCGTCGGCACCATCCACTGGTCGGTATCGACGAGTGTCTTCGTCCCGCTCGCCACGTCGACCATCCACAGGTTGAGCCCCACGTCGGTGAACGCGATCCGCTTCGAGTCGGGCGACCAGCGCGGATTGAAGTACATAGACGGCTTGCCGAGGTCGATCGCTCGGCGCTCGCCCAGTCCCCCCTGCGGTGCGATGACGAGTTGGTATTCGCCGCTCGCGTCGGAGAACCACGCGACCGACTTGCCGTCTGGCGACCACGCGGGCGCTCGGTCACCCGCACCGGGCGAACTGCTCAAGTTGCGCACGTCGCCCTTCGCGGTCGGAACGGTCCACACTTCACCACGCGCCTCGAACAGCGCGCGTGACCCCGTTGGGCTCAACGACGCCGACGTGATGTTCGACGCGACGTCCTTCCACTGCTCGCGCGCCCACGGCAGATCGCCACTGACCGTGATCGAAAGCTGCGTGTCCTGGTTCCTTGCCGGATCAAAGAGGTGGACGTATCCCCCCACTTCGTATGTCAGCACGCCACCACCGGCACTCAACTGCTTGGCGTCAAACTCCTTGTAGCGCGTGAGCTGCGCCACCGAGCGTGTGGCGGGATCGTAGCGGTACAGGTTCACCGCCAGGTCCCGATCCGACAGGAAGTACACCTGGTTGCCTAACCAGACCGGGTCGGTATCGTTGCTGTTCTCCCACGTCACCTTCTCTTCATCGGCGGTCGCCAGATCGATCAACCGGATCGGTTGCACCTGCCCGCCGCGGTAGTTGCGCCACTCCACATCCCACGGCGCCACCAGCTGGTAGGCGACTCGGCGGCCGTCGGTCGAGTAGCCCCCCTTGTGCGCCCGCGGAATCCGTAGCGCCTCAGGCGTCCCCCCTTCCACCGATACCGTCCAGAATCGCGGGTGCGGCACCGGCGCGGTGCCGCGCTCCGAGGCAAACAGGATGCGCGCGCCATCCGGCGTCCACCCCTGCACGACGTCGCTGTGCGAATGCCACGTCAGGCGCCGGGGCTCTCCGCCGTCGACGGACACGACGTACACATCGGGATTGCCTCCGTACTCCCCGGTGAAGGCGATCCATCGCCCGTCGGGTGAGAACCGCGGATTCGACTCGCCCCCCGGATGACTCGTCAAGCGCCGCGCCGCACCGCCCGCGCGCGGCGCGATCCACAGGTCGCTAGCATACGAGACCACAACCTGCGTCGCGCTCGCGTTAGGCTGGCGCAGCAGGCGCGTCCCCTGCGCCCCCGCGTCGACGGCGCTGGTCGCGAGCGCAACGGTCGTCGCGACCCCAAGTCGTCCGAGCCGGTGTCGGAAGGAGCGCGGGCCTCGCGGGCCCGGGCGCGGTTCGTCGCAGTGCGCACGCATGAGACTCGTCGTCCTCGTCTGGAGTGGATGCAATCTGGCGCCCGACCGGGACGCCCGCAGCCAGAAGGGCTCGCACCCGCTGACGCGGATGCGAGCCCCTCGTGCAATGCTCGGCGCGTCAGCCGCCGATGTTCGGGTTGTTCAACCGTTCCACGTCGGGGAGCGGGAGGCACTTGTTGGCCCCGTACGTTCCGCCGCCATTGGGGAACGTCGCGCCCACCGCCGGCTTGAGCGGCACGTTGAAGCGAATCGTGTCGTACAGGCGATGCCCTTCGACAAACAGCTCGCGACGACGCTCCTCTTGCACCTGCGCCTGGATCTGCGCCTCCACCGTGCTGGCGAAGGGTGGCAGGTTCACGCCGGCGCGCGCGCGCAGTGCGTTGATGATACCGACCGCGGTCTGGCCACCGGCCACCTCGGCCTGGATCAGTCGCGCTTCACGCCACGTCGCGATCGGGATCGCGTCGGTCAGGGCCCGGTACTTCTGCTGCGCCCACAGGCGAATCGTCGGCAGCGACGCCCCACGTCCTGCGTCGGTGACCGGGACGCGTGGATCGGCTACACCGTTCACCGTCAGGTTCCGGAACGACGAGTCCACCGTGATGGTCCCGTTGGTGTTGTTGAACCGGAACAGGCGATTCTCGGCACGTCCGGCAGCAGCGGTCGTCTTCGCGGTGAAGATGAAGCCATCCGGCACCTGCGCCGCGTCGGCAGCAGCTTCCGCCTTCTTGCCGAGGTTGATGCGAGCCCTCGCGCGTCCCACGAGCGCCATCGACTTCACGTCCGACGGAACCCCGGGGGCATCGATGGCGCGCGTGAAGCGCGCTTCGGCCAGCGCGAAGACGGCCGCCGGCTGCAACTCCGGCCCGAGGTCGAAGGCCGCCGAGCAGAACATCTCCCCCATCATGATGTACGAGTAGCCGGCATACGCCGCCGCACGCGCCGTGAGGGTCGCACGCCCAGGCACTTCGGCGTCCGTCCATTTGTCGAGGAGCTTGATCGCCTGGTCGGCTTGGAATCGCGCCGTGGAGATTGGCGTGTAGACACCGAAGCCGTTGCACCCCCCCGTCGCGTACAGCGCCGACGACGGAATGTTGGTGCGCCGATCGATGTCCCACGTGGCGGCATTCGCCTGCGAGTCGGAGAACTCGTCCGCGAGCGTGCCGCCCGTGAGGATGAAGTTGCCGAAGGCGCATTCGAAGTCGGCCACCGCGCCGGCCACGATCACCGGAGCGTTGGAGGGCTGGAGCAACGTCGATTCAAGGATACGGCTCGGGGCGTCGGCCTCGAGCAAGGTGCTGCACGCGGTCAGGACTCCGCTGCCGAGCGAAGCGGCCAGCACGGCCACCCCGGTTCGGGCGATCCGCCGCGCGCTCGAAATGGAGCGATGGTTCGTCATGCGATCTCTCCTGGCATGTTCGGGCGGAAGGGGATCAGAAGCTGAGCGAGAGCGAGAACATCACCTGTGCGAGCGGCGGCACCTGGGCTTGCTCGGTGCGCGCAAACTGCTCGAGGGTGAAGAAGTTCTCGGGGTCGGTGCCGCCGTACGACGTCCAGAGCGCGAGGTTGCGCCCCGACAGCGTGAGCGATCCACCGCGCGCTCCCACGAGCTGCGCCCAACGCGGCGCGAGCTGGTAGGCGACCGACACTTCGCGCAAGCGCGTGAAGCTCGCGTCCTGGTAGATCCAATGCCGCAGGATGTTCGACGACTGAATCTGGGCGACGTAGACCGGGTCGTACTTCTCCGGTTCGAGGTTGCCGAGGCACTGCGCAAACACCTGGCAGCGGGCACGATCGTTGTTGTTCAGGATGCGATTGCCACCCTTGAAGTCGAACTGCGCATAGAGGCGCCACGAGCGATAGAGCGTGATCGTGGAGTTGACCGAGCCTTCGAGGCTCGGGTCGGGACGCCCGATGAAGACGCGCGGCGCATTCGGCTGGCCGAGCGCGTTGAGGCAAGCGACCGTGCCGCCCTTGCCGTCCTCGCACATCATGTTGATCGCGCGCTTGCTCACCGGGTCGAAGTCGGCCTTCACGACCTTGAGGTCGTAGTACGAGGCCACCGGCTTCCCGACGATGTGCCGCTGCGCGCCCACCTGGATGAACTTGCGTCCGCTCTCGTCCACCGCGAGCGGCAAGTTGCCCAGGTCGGTCACCTGGTTGTCGTTCTTCGAGATGTTGAAGCCGAAGTCGACGTTGAACTTGTTGCTGGCATACGCGTTCAAGCGCGTCGCGAGTTCGACGCCCTGGCTCTGGATCCCGCCGATGTTGATGAAGCGCGATCCCGAGAAGCCCGACGACGGCGAGACACTCTGCGACAGGATGCCGTCGCTCGTGTTGCGGCGGTAGAAGGTGAGGTCGGCGCTGAGGCGTTCGTTGAGGAAGGCGCCGTCGAAGCCGAATTCCACCTCCGCGCCACGTTCGGGCTTGAGGTTGGCGTTCCCGAGCGACTGCGGCGTCACGGCCGAGGCGCCGTCACCACCGGTCGTCGCCGCATACGTACGCAGCGCCGAGTTGACCGCGGGCTGCTGACCCGTCTGTCCATACGCCGCGCGCAGCTTGAGCTGGTTGATCCAGCCCAGCTTGAACCACGGCTCCTCGTTGATGACCCACGTTCCGGCAACCTTCGGGTAGGTGGTCCACGAGAAGTCCTCGCCGAACGCCGAGTTGTTGTCGACGCGCAGCGCCGCCGTGAAGTACAGGCGATCGTTCAGGTTGAACTGCTCCTGCCCGTAAAAGCCGAGCGTCGAGTTCTCGAAGAAGTCCTCGCCACCGAACGTCGTCGCCGCGGCATCCACCAGCGTCAGGCCACCCGCCGGGAAGCCTTCACCACGCGCCGCCAAGGCGTAGGTCTGACGCTTGAAGTACTGCGCGCCGAAGGACGTGGACGTCTGGAAACCGAACAGCACCTTCTTCAGCGTCGCCGCATAGTCCACCGACGTCACCGAGAGTTCGCGGCGGCGGGTCAGCTTCGTCCCGTTCTGGTCGGTCGGGTTG
This sequence comes from uncultured Gemmatimonadaceae bacterium, assembly GCA_964560345.1. GTDB lineage: Bacteria > Gemmatimonadota > Gemmatimonadetes > Gemmatimonadales > Gemmatimonadaceae > SCN-70-22. Next base: position 11,666 of record CAZLLP010000137.1, on the reverse strand, counting down.
CCGAAGAACTGGCGGAAGAACGGGCCCATCCGCTGCGTCTGGTTGACGTTGTTCTCCCCCGTGAAGTCGTTGCCGACGATGAGACGCTGCGAGAGCCACGTCCCGACGCGGTGGTTGAACGCGATCGAACCGGTCGTGCGTTTCACGTCCTGATACTGCTTGAACGCGCCCCAGAAGGCCTCCGGCGGCGCGGAGAAGTACCCGCGACGGAGCTTCTCCGCGTCCGTGACGGGGGTCTGGCCGAAGTACAGCGAGAACCACGCGCCGCCGCCGGCTTCCTGCGGCACATTGATGCGTCCCTGCGAGGTGTTGAACGACGCTTGGATGTCGAGCGACTTGTACGGGGAGATCGAGACGTTCCCCGCCCCGCTCCAGCGCCACAGGTGGTTGGTCGGTTCGATGCCTTTGTCGTTGTCGTACGTGCCGTTGAAGTTGTAGCGCACGATGTCCGTTCCGCCGTTGATTCCCATGTTGTAGCTCTGGGACAGTCCGGTCTGGAACAGCTCCTCGCCGCGCGCCTTCTCGATGGCCACCGGGTTCCATGCCGAGATCGAGCCATCGGCAAGGCGACGATAGGTCTTGCCGATGCGCCCCTCGGCGCCCTGGAACCAGTTGTTTCCGAGGCGCGTGTTGAGCGTGGTGACGGCGCGCCCGGCCTTGCCGCGCTTGGTCGTGATCTGGATGACGCCGTTGTTGGCCTCGGTGCCGTACAGCGTTGCAGCAGACGGTCCCTTGATCACCTCGATGCTCTCGATGTTCTCGGGATCGAGGTCGTTCATGCGTGAGATGACGCCCGAGGAGAAGAACTGCGACTGCGGTCCCTGCGACACGTCGTTGGGGACGCGGATTCCGTCGATGTAGATGAGCGGCTGATCACTCAGGGAGAGCGACGCGGCGCCGCGGACGCGAATGCGGGGGCCGGAACCGACGGCGCCAGACCCGCCCATCAGGACGACGCCCGGGGCGCGCCCATTGATCAGGCCGGAGACGTCGGACGATGGCGCGATGCTCTGCACCGCAGCGGCATCCACCTTCGTCACCGAGTTGCCGATGGAACGCTTCTCGACCGGCTCCGCGGTCCCGGTAATCACCAGTTCGCTCAGCGTCGCGACCTGCTCCGTGAGCGCAATACGGATGTCGGTTCGCCCGACGCGCACGGTCTCGGAATGCGGCTTGTAGCCAATGCGGCGTACCTGCAACGTCACCTGCGTTCCGGTGACCCCGGTGATTCGGAAGCCGCCGCTCGCGTCGGTCAGCGCCCCCTGGGTGGCCCCTTCGATCGAGATCTGGGCGCCATCGATACCGCGCAGCGTGCGCACATCGACCACGGTCCCGGCGACGACGCCCGTCGCTTGGGCCTGCGTGAGCACTGGGGTCGCGCCCAGCGACGCGACCGCAAGGGCCAGCAACCACCGGCGGGGTGAGGTAAGGCCGGGGGCCGGCCCGGCTCGTCCAGTCAGACGACAATCACGCGTCATGAAGCGCCTCCAGGTGCACTTGGGGGGAGAAGAGCCGCACGGACGAATGGCCCGCGCGTGTGCTGCGAGGTACGCGAAAGTGTATACAAATATAGGACTGAAAACGTTGGGCCATTTTCACCTCGGCGTCAACGCCCATCTTGATGGGCGAGACGCCTCGCGCGATACCCCTCGCGCGCCAACCCTTCACACATGACCAGACCGCACCTGCGCGATCACACCGTGCGTGCGTCGCGCCGTACGGACTCGACGCGCGGTTATTGCCCGACGGCCGCCTCGTCGCCTGCCCGCTGCCGCGAACGCCAGAAGGCGTACGCCGGAACGCCCAGCAGCACGACCCCAATACCGATCGCCGACTGGCCCGGCTGCTCGATGATCGTGTTCAGCACGATCGCCGCAGCCGCCAGGACGAAGAGGAGCGGGGTGAACGGATAGCCCGGCACACGGAAGGGACGCGGGACGTCCGGGCGCTTGAATCGCAGCGAGATCACCGCCGCCGCGCCCAGCGCATAGAAAATCCAGCCGACGAAGACCACGTAGGTGAGCAACTGCTCGAAGGTCCCGGTGAGCGCGAGCAACGCCGCCCACACGCAGCTTGCCCCAATCGCCAACGCCGGCGTTCCGAAGCGCGGATGCACCTCCGCCAGGCGCCGGAAGAAGAGCCCGTCCTGCGCCATCGAGAAGTAGACGCGCGGCGCGGTGATGACGGTGGCATGCGCGGCGCTGTACATCGAGATGATGATCGCCGCCGCGATCACGCTGCCGGCCGCCGGCCCAAGCACCTGGGAGATCGCTTCGCTGGCCACGCGATCGGAGGCGGCTACCTTCTCCGGCCCCAGCGCCGCCAGATACGCAAAGTTCGCCAGCAGGTAGATGACGATCAGCGTCAGCGTTCCCACCGCGATCGCGCGCGGAAGGCTCTTCTGCGGCTCCGTCGACTCGCCAGCGACAAAGGTGACGTACTGCCACCCCTCGTACGCCCACAGCACCGAGATGATCGACAGTCCCACCGCCGACACGTCGGGGACGGCCGGCGTGGCCGGGATGGAGTTGCCGGTCCCTAACGCGAAGAGCAGCGCGCTCATCGCGAGGATCGCCACCACCTTGATCCCCGTCGCCACGTTCTGCACCGACGCGCTCTCGCGCGTCCCACGGATGTTGATCACCGCCATCAGCAGGATCAGCCCGATCGAGATCGCCTTTTTCGCCTCCGCCGAGAGCTCGGCGAACTGACCCATGTAGTTGGCCGCCGCCACGGCCAGCGTGGCGATCGTCCCGCTCCCGATGACGAAGAAGAGCGTCCAGCCGTACAGGAATGCCGGCAACGCGCCGAATCCATCGCGAATGTAGGCGTAGAGCCCTCCGGACCCGCGATCCATCGCCCCCAACTCGGCGTAGGACAACGCCCCAAGCAGGGAAAGGACGCCTCCCACCAGCCAGACCGAGCTCGCGACCGCGACCGAGCCCCCGCTCTGCTTGAGGACCGAGGAGGGGACGAGGAAGATGCCGCTGCCGATGACGTTCCCGATGACGAGCAACGTCAGGTCGGTCGTGCCTAACGTGCGCTTGAGGGCGACAGCCATGTGTCCGGGGCGAGGGAGGGAGGGGATGAGGCGCGGTAGGATACCGGCACGTTCGCCACCCGGTAAGGGCTCCCGTCGCGTGCGACGCCACATCGGGCGCCGAGCGCCCGCGCGCGCTAACCGCCCAGCGCCTGCAGGTCGTCGGGGGTGTCGACGTCGCGCGGCGCCTCCGCATCCACCGTGACGCGCACCACGCGATCACCCATCGCCTCGAGCAGGTCGCGCGCGCCGGCGTCGCCCTCGAGTGCGCGCAGGCGACGCCGCATCGTCGCGTCGAAGAGCACCGGATTCCCGCGCCCATCGCGGTAGACGGGGACCACGGCGGCCGCGTTCGAGTCGCGCCAGGTGTCGGTGAGCGCGCGCACCACGTCCGCATCGAGCAACGGCTGGTCGCCGAGCGCCACGAGGAAGGCGTCACACTCCTCCGGCAACGCCTCGACGCCGATGCGGAGCGACGCGCTCATCCCATCTTCCGGTCGAGGATTCTCGACGACGTCGGCATCGGTGCCGAGCAAGGCGTCGCGTACCGCCGCACTCATCGCGCCAGCGACCACTATGACGGGTGAGAGGCCCGCCAGTCGCAGACGGTCGACCACGTGCCGCACGAGGGCGATGCCATGCAGCTCCGCCACAACCTTCTCGCCCCCGAAGCGCTCACCGCGCCCCGCCGCCAGCACCACGGCTGCAATCATGCCACGTCCGACTGGGCGTTGGCGCGCCGATACAGGTGCACCGCCGCATGCATCACCGTCAGCGGCAGTCGCACGCAGTTCATGCGCATCTGCGGAATGCGCGCATCGAGCGATCGCAGGATGTCGTCCACGAGCAAGGTCTCCACCTCATCCAACGGCGCATTGCGCACGAGATCGGTGAGCATCGACGCCGACGCGACGCAGATGGCGCAGGCATTGGCGGTGAAGCGCGCGTCGCGCACGATCTCGCCCTCGAGCTGCAACTCGATGCGCACCCGATCGCCACACAGCGGATTCGCCCCTTCCTGCGAAATGGTGGGCGATGCGAGCGTCCCCTGGTTGTGGGGATGACGAAAATGCTCGATGAGGACCGGACCGTACGGTGTACTCATCGTCACTCCACGGCGCCGCGCTCGCGGGCCTGACGATAGGGAGGAAAGCGGAACGCCATGTCCCGCGTAAGAAAGCCGCCATGACCGAGCGACGCCAGATCACGCGCGCCGAGGGGCTGGCCGGTGAGCAGTCTTGGGAGGATCAGGTCGAAGACCGTCGCCTGTGAGAAGAGCCCGCACGCCGGCATCCCGATGATCGGGACGTCGCCGGCCCTCGCCAGCCAAACGAGCGATCCCGGATGGGCGGGAATCCCCTGCCGCTCCATGCGCGCGCCGATTCGCTCGAGGGCCTCGAAGGCGGGATCGAGTGGATCCATCGGGCGCGAGCCGGCGACCGCCACCACGCGTGCCCCCGCCGCCAGCATCCGCTCCAGCCCCGTCACGATCGCGTCGACCTCGGGGGCGACGAAGGCGGGGGGGAGAAGCTGGGAGCCGAACCACGTGACTTTCTCGCCGAGCGCGTCCTCGAACCGCGCCATGGCCCGCACGCCTAACGATTCCTGCACGACCGCGCCAACGACCGTGGGCGCGAAGGGGCGCACCGCCGCCACGCCGTGCGCCGCACGCGCCGCGCTCGCGCCGCGCTCGAGCGTTGCCGCGTCGATGGCGAACGGGACGATCTTGGCCCTCGCCACGATCTCGCCGCGGTCCACGACCTGTCCATCGAAGAGCGTGTAGACGCACAGCCCTTCCACCAGGTTCACGGCGTCGAGTGCATCGCGTCGCACCTCGAGGATGCCGCGATGGGTGGACTCCAGCGGCCACGCCCCCGCCGCGAGCGATCCGACGCGCATCCCCGGCCCGGCAACCGCAGCAGCCAACCGTTCCCCCGCCACCCCCTCATGCAGGTCGCCGGCGTCGAGCGCCAGCAGGTGCAACTCCTCCCACGGGAGGGAAGAGAGCCGAGCCGCTGCGACGGCATCGATGCGGCTGCCCTTGGCGATCGCGATGCGCCCCTCGGCGTCGCGCACGTCGTGTGCGAGGACCTGACCGACGACCGGCGCGTCGCCGTCGCGTGCGCGCGTGTGGCGAACCGCCCTCACGCCGCGCTGCCGCTGGTCCCGCCCCCCGCGCTCCCCTCGGAACGGCGGCGGTCGCGCATCGCCCCGCCGGCGCGTCCTCGCTCCACCGCCAGCGCCTCGGAGAGCACGCTCAGGGCGATCTCCGCCGCGCTGCGCGCTCCGATGTCCAGCCCCACGGGGATGCGCACGCGCTCGAGTTGCTGCTGCGGCACCCCTGCTTCGGCGAGGAACTCGAGCATCGCCTTGCCACGTCGCGCGCTTCCGAGACACCCGACGTATGTCGCGTCCGACGCCAGCACCGCTCGAAGCACGGGGAGGTCGTACTTGTAGTCGTGCGACAGCAGGACCACGAGCGCGTGCTTCCCCAGCGGGAGTCGCTCGGCGATCTCCGAGGGCATCCCGACAATGAGTTCGTCGACGCTCGGGAATCGTTCGCGCGTCGCGAAGCGTTCGCGTCCGTCGACCACGACGGTGCGCAGGCCGAGCACCCGCGCCATCTCCACCAGCGGCATGGCGACGTGCGTGGCGCCAAAGATCACCAGCGTGCTGGATGGCGCGTGGACCTCGAAGTAGAGGCGCACGCCTCCGGCCGGCGTCTCGATGGTGCTGGTGCCGGAGCGTCCCGACTCCAAGTACGCGCTGCAGGCAGCCATCGCCGCGGCGTCGAGGGCCGGATCGCCGAGCGTGCCGGCGCGCTGTCCGCGCTCGAGGACCACGAGCCGATCGGAGCGCCCGTCGAGCGGGGCGACGACGACGACGCGGCGGCCGGCTGCCTCCTCGCTCTGCGCCAGGCGCAGCGCCTTGGCGATGGGATCGGCCGCGGCGGCGCCGTTGACGGGCTCGATGAGCACCTCGATCGAACCGCCGCACGTCATGCCGAGCGCCCAGGCGTCTTCATCGCCTAACGACATTTCCAGCACCGTCGAGCGCCCTTCGGCCAGCACGCGCGCCGATTCCTCGATCACGCGGGCGTCGACGCAGCCCCCGATGGTCACCGCACCGACGATCGCCCCGGACGCATCCACCCACATCTTGGCACCGGCTTCCTTGGGCGACGTCCCCTCGGTGGCGATGAGGGTGGCGACCGCCGCCGGTCCGGACGGGAGGGAGAACGAATCAGACATGGTCGGAAGATGACGGAGTGCGGTACGACGGGCGAGTGGGATGCGGAGGACAAGTCGTCAGAGTGCCAGGTGTCGAACCAGCCGCTGCAGCGCCTCGAGGTTGTGCCCGGGCGCGAGGACGTCGATGTACGGGAGCGCGGCCTGCATTCCACGCGTGTCCGGGGTGTAGTCGGCCGCCCCCATGAGCGGGTTTAGCCAGATTACCCGGCCGGCGCGACGGTTGAGCGCGCGCATCGCCTCGGCGAGCACCGCCGGATCGCCCACGTCCCATCCGTCACTCATGATCACGACGATGGTGCGCCGATCGACCAGCTTGGGATGTCGCTCGAGGAAGGTGCGCAGCGAGGCGCCGATGCGCGTACCGCCGGAGAAGTCCTGCACCTCGCGCCCCAGGTCGCGCAGCGACTCGCGATAGCGCACGCCTCGCAGGAGCGGCGTGAGCCGGCTGAGGCGCGTGGCAAAGGCGAAGGTCTCGACGCGTGCGAAGGTGTTCTGCAGGGCGTGCAGGAATTGCAGCAGGAATCGCGCGTACAGTTCCATCGAACCCGACACGTCGCACAGCGCCACGAGCGTGGTGCGACGGATCTTGCGCGATCGGCGCTCGAGCCGAATGGCGTCGCCGCCGGTGCGCAAGGAACTGCGCACGGTGCGCCGCAGGTCGAGCTTTCGCCCGCGTCGCGCGGCCTTCCATCGTCGCGAGCGTCGCAACGACAATCGGCGTGCGATGCGGCGCGCCAGCGCCTGAAACGCCGCATCGTCCTCGGCCCCGTACTGCGCAAAATCCCGCGCACCTAACGACTCGATGTCGCTCGCGGCGCGCACGGTGATCGGGTCGCCGTTGTCCGCCTCGGACGGTTTCATCCAGTTGCGCAGCGAGACCGCGGGCGGCTTGGGTGGAGCCGGCGCGGGTGGCGTGATCATGTCGCGCCGCGGACCCGGCAGCGGAATGGGCGAGGGAATTCCGCCCGACACCGCCCACACCTCGGCGAAGGCTTCGTCGAACGCGTCGAAGTCCTCGCGCCGACTCACCAGGACCGCGCGCAACGCCAGTCGCACATCCTCGCGATCCACGAGATCGACGTGCCCGAGCGAGCGCGCGGCATCGATTGACTCGGCGGGGGTCGCCGCCACGCCACGCTCACGCAGCAGTCGGCACAGCGTGACGACCGTTCCCACCAGGTCGGCTGGGGGTGGTGCGGGTGTCGCGGTCTCCAGCTCCGTCACGCTGGCGCCCCTAACCCGCGAAAGAAGCCAGCGCGGCCAACCGCCCCGCATCCAGTTCGCGCTCGAGCAACTGGAAGTCGCCGTCGTCCTTGAGGAAGCACCCCATCGTGTCGCGCACGACGGTCTCGTCGAGATGATCGGCGTGCAACGCGACGAGTGCCGCCGCCCAGTCGAGCGACTCGGCCACGCCGGGGTGCTTGGCGAGGCGCATGCGGCGCAGCGACTGCAGCACGCCGGTGATCTCGCGCGCAAGCTGCTCGCTCAATCCGGGCACCTTGCTCCTGACGATGCGCAGCTCCTTCTCGAACGACGGGTAGTCGATCCAGAGATACAGGCATCGGCGACGCAGCGCCTCGGAGAGTTCGCGCGTGCGATTGGAGGTGAGCACCACCACGGGGCGCGACTCGGCACGAATCGTCCCCATCTCGGGGATCGTGACCTGAAAGTCGGAGAGGATCTCGAGCAGGAAGGCCTCGAACTCCTCGTCGCTCCGGTCGACTTCATCGATCAGGAGGACCGGTGGCTTGCCGTGATGCGTGATGGCCGCGAGCAACGGGCGCTTGAGGAGGAACTCCTCGCTGAAGAGCGTCGCTTCCTTCTCGGCGAGCGAACCCGGCGCCGATTCTCCAAGCTTGATGTGCAGGAGCTGCCGCGGGTAGTTCCACTCGTAGAGCGCGGTGGACGCATCCAGCCCCTCGTAGCACTGCAGCCGGATCAGGTCTGTCCCCAGCACCTGCGCGAGCACCTTGGCAATCTCGGTCTTCCCGACGCCGGGATGCCCTTCCACAAGGAGCGGCTTGCCGAGTGCGGAGGCGAGAAAGACCGATGTGGCGATCTGCCGATCGGTGATGTAGGCCTCGCGCTCCATCACGTCCTGGATCCTGCGAATCTCGTCTTTCACCGCGTCGAGTCCTCGAAGTGCGTCGGGAGCAAATCGCTCCATCGTGTAGGCAGGGCCACGATTGCGTGCCGCGCCGCGTGCACCCTACGTGTAACGAGTCGGTCACGGTCGCGTGAACGCGTTGGTGGCCGCCCCTTTTGTAACAGATTTCGCCTCGAATTGTAACGGGACTTTCCCGTGCATGCGGGAGCGCCACCAATGCGCCCGGCCCTACTCGAGCACTCAAGGCATATGCCTTCAACCCTTCGGATCGCCCGCTGGTTCGCCGCGTCGGCGCTCGTCCCCGTCTTCGCCTCCGCCCAGGCGCCGAGCGATTCCGCCAAGACTGCGGCCGCAAGCGCCCGGGCTGCCGCGGCGGCCACTACTCAACCGGCTACCAAGTCGGCCGCGCAGCCGGCCGCCCCGCGACCGTGGTACGACCGCATCTCGCTTCGCGGCTACGCGCAGCTGCGCTACAATCGCCTGCTCGAGACCAATCCCGCGCTCAACTGTTCGCAGTGCGACCGCTCGATCGGAAACAACGGCGGGATCTTCCTTCGTCGGGGGCGGCTGGTCATCAGCGGCGACGTGCATCCGCGCGTGGCGATCTACATCCAGCCCGACTACGGCTCCGATGCCGCTGGGACGCAACATTACCTGCAGCTTCGCGACGCCTACTTCGATCTCTCGCTCGACGCCAAGAAGGAGCACCGGCTCCGCATCGGGCAGAGCAAGGTCCCCTTCGGCTTCGAAAACCTGCAGTCGTCGCAAAACCGGCTCCCGCTCGACCGAAACGACGCGCTCAACAGCGCCGTACCTAACGAGCGCGACATGGGCGTCTTCTACTACTGGGCGCCGACCAAGGCGCGTCAGCGCTTCCGCATCCTGACCGACAGCGGATTCAAGGGAACGGGCGACTACGGGGTGTTCGGCGTCGGCGCGATGAACGGCCAGACGGCCAATCGCCCGGAGGCCAACAACTCCCTGCACACCGTCATGCGCTTGAGCTATCCGTTCCGCCTCGCCAACGGGCAGTTCATCGAGACCGGCATCTCGGGGTACAACGGACGTTTTGTCCTCCCATCCAAGTCGGCCAACGTGAAGTCGCTCCCCGAGTACCAGGACGACCGCGTGGCGCTGTCGTTCACCTGGTACGCGCAACCGTTCGGCCTGGTGGCGGAGTACAACTGGGGGAAAGGGCCGGAGTTCGTCGCCGCGACGCGCTCCATCGACGACCGCTCGCTGCAGGGCGGCTTCGTGCAGACGATGTATCGCTGGCGCACGCACGGTCAGGTGATCCAGCCGTTCGCCCGCCTGCACAGCTATCACGGCGGCAAGAAGGTCGAACAGGACGCCCGGCACTATGAAGTGCACGAGACCGAAGCGGGGATCGAGTGGCTCCCGTTCAGCAACTTCGAGCTGACGGCCCAGTACACCGCCTCCGACCGTGTGTACGAAGACGCCGCCACGATCGGCAATCACCAGAAGGGGCGCTTCCTCCGGCTGCAGGCGCAGTTCAACTACTAGCGCGAGACGGGAGACGAGAGACGGGAGTTCGAGGTGCGGGATGCGGGGGGCGGCGAGCGCGGGTAAGTTCCGGGTCGCGCCCTGGTTGGTTTACCCGCGCACTTTCGACGAGGACACAAACCCGCGCGCGGCATCGCCGCGCGCACTCCCGTCCCCCGTCCCCCGTCTCCCGTCCCCATGTCGCTCACGCTCAACGAGACGTTTCGCGTCGCCGCTCCCCCCGATCGCGTCTGGCAATTCCTCAAGAACCCCGCCGACGTCGTCACCTGTCTTCCGGGAGCAGAACTCACCGGGACGATCGACGCGCAGACCTACGCTGGGCGGGTGAAGGTGAAGGTGGGGCCGATCACCGCTGCGTACGCCGGCAAGGCAACGCTCGCCCAGGTGGACGACGCGACACGGCGCATGCAGATCGTCGCCGAGGGGAAAGAGAGCGGCGGTCCCGGCTCGGCGCGCATGACCATGACCGGACAGATCACGGCGCTTGAGGACGGCACGAGCGAGGTGAGCGTCGACGCGGCGATCGAGATTGCCGGGCGTGTGATGCAGTTTGGCCGCGGGCTGATCGAGTCGGTCAACAAGCAGCTCTTCAAGCAGTTTGCCGATTCGGTGCGTCACAAGCTCGAGGCGGCGCACGCCAGTGAGCTGGCGGCGGCGGCGCCTTCGCCAGCCGCAACGGTGACGCCGGCGCTCGTCGGCGACGCAGCCACCGCATCGCAGGTCGTGACGGCCGAGGATCTTGGCCCTTCAACGAGTGCCGGAGAGTCGGTGCGTCCGATTTCGCGCCCGCCCACGGGGAGCGCGCCGGTCGTAGTGCCCCCGGCGGCCGCGCCAGTCGTCGCCAAGGGCGAGGAGCTACGCGCGCTGCCGCTCCTGTGGAAGGTGTTCGTGTCCTGGCTGTCCGGGGTGTTCGGCGGAAAGCGTTAGGCAGGGGCGCGACCGCCGGCCAGCGCCTCGATCGAGGCGAGGAGCGTACTGGGGGGAAAGGGCTTCACCAGTACGCCCGCCCCCTGCACCTCGCCCGCCGCATCCAGTTCCCGCCCCTCGGCGTAGCCGGTGATGAAGAGGATGCGCGGGACGTGGCCCAGCGACTGCAAGGTGGTCGCCAGCTGCACGCCGCCCATACGCGGCATCACCAGGTCACTCACCAGGAAGTCGATCGGCCCACGGTGCGCGCGAACGATGCGCACCGCATCCTCGCCATCGACGGCGGGAAGGACTTCGAACCCCTTCTCGCGCAGGGCGCGCACGGTGATCGAACGCACCGATGGCTCGTCCTCCGCGACGAGGACCGTCCCTCGCGAGTTGCGCCCCGCGGGCACGGCAACGGTTCTCGACGACGGAATGATCGGATCGGCGGGCTCGTCGGTCGCCGGGAGCAGGATCGAGAACGTGGTGCCGCGCCCCACGTCGCTCTCGACGGAGATGTCGCCGCCCAACTGCCTGACGATTCCGTAGGCGGTGGCCAACCCGAGCCCGGTCCCTTCACCGACCCCCTTGGTCGTGTAGAACGGCTCGAAGATGCGGGACTGCACTTCGCTCGACATCCCGACGCCCGTGTCGCTCACGCGGAGTTCCACATACCGTCCGGCGCCGATCAGGCTTTCCGCCTTTCGGTCGTTGGGGGCGATGATCCGCTGCCGCGCGGTGATGGTCACGCGTCCGCCACGCGGCATGGCGTCGCGCGCGTTGACGACGAGGTTGAGCAGGATCTGGTCGATCTGCGTGGGATCGGCCTTGATGC
>CAZLLP010000136.1:0-16483 GCA_964560345.1 uncultured Gemmatimonadaceae bacterium | reverse complement strand
CCACCCTCGGCCCCGCCCTCGGCGGCACGCGCTTCTGGCAGTACCGGAGCGACGAGGAAGCGATCATCGACGCGCTGCGCCTCGCGCGCGGAATGACCTACAAGAACGCAGTGGCCGGCCTCAACCTGGGCGGCGGCAAGGCTGTCATCATCGGTGACAACCGCACCGCCAAGCGCGAGATGATCTTCCGTGCACACGGGCGCTTCGTCGAGTCGTTAGGTGGCCGCTACGTGACCGCCGAGGACGTGGGGACGAGCACCGCCGACATGGACTTCGTCCACATGGAGACCGACTACGTCGCCGGTCTCGCCACCAAGTCGGGCGATCCGTCGCCGGTGACGGCGCGCGGCGTCTTCCGCGCCATTCAGGCGTCGGCCAAGCATCGCTGGGGTTCGGAGTCGGTGGCCGGCAAGACGATCGCCGTCCAGGGACTCGGCAACGTGGGCCACTACCTGTGCAAGGAGTTGCACGCGCACGAGGCCAAGCTGGTCGTGACCGACATCGATGCGTCGCGCGTGAAGCGCGTCGTCGACGAATTCGGGGCCCGCGCGGTTGACCTCGAGTCCATCTACGCCACGCAGGCCGACATCTTTGCCCCCTGCGCCCTGGGCGGCATCATCAACGACGACACCCTCCCCAAGCTGCGCGTCGAGATCATCGCCGGCGCTGCGAACAACCAGCTCCTGCTGGCCGAGAAGCATGGGGCCGAGCTGGAGAAGAAGGGGATCCTGTATGCGCCGGATTTTGTGGCCAACGCCGGCGGCGTGATCAACGTCTACAGCGAACTCGCTGGCTGGACGGCGCAGCGCGCGCTCCGCAAGGCCGACGAGATCTACGACACCACGCTCGGCGTCTTCGAGATCGCCCGCGAGCAGGGGATCCCGACCTACGAGGCCGCCGACCGCCTGGCCGAGCGTCGCCTGCAGGCCGTGGGTGGGCTCGTGCGCACCTGGCCGCAGTGGCCTCGGAAAAGCTGATCTTTGGGAAGACGGGAAGACGGGAAGACGGGAAGACGAGTGAAGACTGGTGGGGCGGGAGCGCTGAACCTCGCGCGCCCGCCCCTCTGTCATAACCCCCGCGAGTGCTAGAATTGACAGGGTCGCATCTCGTCTTCCCGTCTTCCCGTCTTCTGAATGCCCGAGACCATCCCCATTGCCTCCGACCACGCCGGCTTCGAAATGAAGCAGAAACTGGTCGCGCGCCTGCAGGCGTTGGGTTACGAGCCGCAGGACCTCGGCACAAACTCCCCCGCATCGACCGATTATGCGGACTTCGCGCATCCCGTCGCCTCGAAGGTCGAGCACGGGGAGGTGAAGCGCGGCATCCTGCTGTGTGGCACCGGACTGGGCATGTCGTACGCGGCCAATCGTCATGCGCACGTGCGCGCGGCGGTGGCCTGGACACCGGAGATCGCCGAGTTGTCGCGCCAGCATAACGATTCCAACATCCTCGTCCTCCCGTCGCGTTTTGTGTCGGAGGAGGACGCCAACGCCATCCTCGAGACCTGGCTCAAGACCCCATTCGAAGGGGGGCGACACGAGCGCCGGGTCGAGAAGATCGAAACCTCGCCGGAGGCGAAATGAGCGACTGGAAGTCGTGGGACCGCTGTCCCCCCGGGAATGCCCTGCGTGACGCCGATCCCGAGATCGCGCGACTCATCGAGCGCGAGATCGAGCGCCAGTCGGACGGGATCGAACTCATTGCCAGCGAGAACTTCGTCTCGCCCGCGGTGCTCGAGGCGATGGGGTCGCCGCTCACCAACAAGTACGCCGAAGGGCTCCCGGCCAAGCGCTATTACGGCGGCTGCGAGATCGTCGATCAGGTCGAGCAGTTGGCCATCGATCGTGTGAAGCAGTTGTTCGGTGCCGATCACGCCAACGTGCAACCGCATTCCGGCGCGTCGGCCAACAGCGCGGTCTGTCTCGCCTTCCTCAAGCCGGGCGAGACCATCCTGGGGCAGGACCTGTCGCAGGGCGGGCACCTCACGCACGGCTCGCCGGTCAACTTCTCCGGCCTGCTGTATCGCGCGGTGCACTACGGTGTGACCGACGCCGGCTTCATCGACTACGACATGCTGCGCGACGTGGCGCGGCGTGAGCGCCCGAAGATGATCATCGCCGGCGCCAGCGCGTATCCGCGCGTGATCGACTTCGCCGCGTTCGCGGAGATCGCGAAGGAAGTGGGGGCGATCCTCATGGTCGACATGGCGCACATCGCGGGGCTCGTCGCCACGGGACACCATCCGTCGCCCATCCCCTTCGCCGACGTCGTCACGTCGACCACGCACAAGACGCTGCGCGGACCGCGCGGTGGCCTCATTCTCTGTCGCGCCGAGCACGCTAAGGCGGTCGACAAGGCCGTCTTCCCCGGATCGCAGGGCGGTCCGCTGGAACACGTCATCGCGGCCAAGGCCGTCGCCTTCCGCGAGGCACTGCTCCCCTCGTTCACCGAGTACTGCGGACAGATTGTGAAGAACGCCCACGCGTTGGCGCAGGCGCTCACGGCGCGTGGATACGACCTCGTGTCGGGCGGCACCGACAATCACCTCATGCTCGTCGACCTGCGCAACAAGGGGCTCACCGGGAAGCTCGCCGAGCAGACGCTCGACAAGGCGGGCATCACGGTGAACAAGAACACCGTGCCGCGCGAGACGCAGTCGCCGTTCGTGACCAGCGGTATTCGCATCGGGACGCCGGCGGTGACTACGCGCGGAATGAAGGAAGCCGAGATGGAGCGCATCGCGTCGTTGATCGACGCGGTGCTCACGGCCCCGAGCGACGACGCGTCGGTGCACGCGCAGGTCAAGGCGCAGGTGAAGGCGCTCACCGACGACTTCCCGCTGTACCCTGCGCCCGCAACGGCGGCCGTGGAGTAACACGGCATCACGGGAACGGACGACGGACGGCACGTCATGGGGCGGACACCGACAGCGCGCGTCGGTGTCCGCCCTCTGGTTTTCGGGACGAAGGATCGACAAGATGGCGTGGGGTGTCGTTTGCAGCGCGTGGACGGCGCACACCCCTCCCTTGCGGCGGCGTCCGCGCGCCGCCGCGCTTCACGTGTTACGACCTGACAGGAGCCTGCCATGTCTGTCCGACTCGGCGATATCGCCCCCGACTTCACCGCCGATACCACCCAGGGTCCCGTGCACTTCCATCAGTGGAAGGAGGGGCAGTGGGCCATCCTTTTTTCGCACCCCAAGGACTTCACACCGGTCTGCACGACCGAGTTGGGGGCCGTGGCCAAGCTGATGCCCGAGTTCACCAAGCGGAACACGAAGGTCATCGGCCTGAGCGTCGACCCCGTGGAGTCGCACCACCGCTGGGAGGGGGACATCGCGGATGTCACCGGCAATGCCGTCAACTTTCCGATGATTGCCGATCCCGATCGCGTCGTGTCCACGCTGTACGACATGATTCATCCCAACGCGAGCGACACGCTGACGGTGCGCTCGGTCTTCATCATCGGGCCCGACAACAAGGTGAAGCTCTCGCTCACCTATCCGGCCAGCACCGGGCGCAACTTCGACGAGATCCTGCGCGCGCTCGATTCGTTGCAGCTCACGGCGACCTTCTCGGTGGCCACCCCGGCCGACTGGCAGCATGGGCAGGACGTGATCATCGTCAACAGCATCTCCGACGAGGAGGCGGTCACGCGATTCCCCAAGGGGTTCGTGAAAAAGAAGCCCTACCTTCGCGTCACACCGCAGCCCAACACCTGACGGAGGTCTCACCTCCGCCGCCCCCGCCCCTCGTGCATCGCGACGGGTCAGGGGCGCGGCAGGAGGCGATCGACGGCGGCACCACGACAGCCGGCGGGGAGTGCACCTGCCGGCGGCGGCGCCTCGGGACGCGCCGACGGGCGCAGGGCGTAGCGCCACAGCCCCACCTCGCGCTCGCGCCCCTCGGCGTCCCGCTGTCGTTCGGTGAAGGTCGCGCCACGGTCGCCTAACGTATCGGCCGTGCGCAGGATCGCGTCGGGCTGCTGGAGTTCCCCCGCCGGCACGAACAGGATCCACCCGCGCGTCGCGCCTTGCAGCTGGCGCACCTCGGCCGCGTACGAGCCGAGGTCCGTGTGGTGGCACGTCCCCACGATCGCCGGCACCTCCGCGAGCCCCAGTCGAGGGGCGTAGTACCACCACGCCTGCCACCCGCCGTAGGGGATGTAGACGCGATCGCCCGGTCGATACTCGGCACGCAACCGCTCGAGGAGCGGGCGCGTGTGCTGCAGCGTATAGGGAGGGAGGTGCTGCAACGTCGCCGCCAACGGAGGAGCTGTCAGCAGCAACGCCATCGACGCTTCCCCCCACCGCGGCGCCGGTGCGACGCGCGCCAGCGCGGCGATACCCATCGACACGAGCACCACCGCCACCGGCGCCAGGAAGAACCCGAGTCGCCCTTCGAGCGGATATTGTCCGACCGCCGATGCTGCCATCGCCCCGGCCACCGGCACGACGAACACCATCGCCGCTACGCGCGATCGTCGCCACAACGCCCACAGGCCGACGAGCGCGATGAAAAGGTACGCGTAGCTCCAGCGCGGGTTCGTCACCTCGGCAATCAGGATCCGCACCGTGTAGGCCGGCCACTTGAGTTCATTCCATGTGGTGGGCGGGAAGGGGAGAAACCCGCTCACCCAGAATTCGCGCATGAACTGCATCGTCCCCGCCGACACACGAGCCTTCGCCGAGAGCAACGCGCCCACTCCCGACACGCCCCACGCGGCGAGCGTCAGGAGGCCGGCGCGCGACAGGCGTTTGCCGCGCTCCCAGTCGGCGAGCAGCAGCGCGAGGCCGGCAGCCGCAAGCGAGAAGAGCGACGGCTGCGAGATCCAGGGTGCGACCATTCCCGCCACCAGCGTCGCGCGCCGCCAGCGTGCGCTCGCCATCCCATCGCGCGCGGTCAGCGCCACCAAGAGGAGCGCTGCCGTCATCGACAGGTCGCTCGAATACTGCTTCACCTGCGACGACAGCCAGATGTGCTGCGCCGAAAGTCCCAGCAGGAGCGGGGGGAGGGAGGCCCACGCGCCGTCGAGCAGCCGGCGTCCCAGCGCCCACGTCAGCACCAGCGCCAGCAGCGCCATGGCGAACGGATAGGCGCGCATCGACAGTTCGCCCCCGCCGAGGAGCGAATAGATCCCCTTCTGCACGAGCAGAAAGAGCGTCGGCGCCACCTGGTCGTAGTCCAGCGGCTGCGTGAGCAGCTCGCCCAGCGAGCGCGCCGCGAGGTTGTGCACCACCGCGATCTCGTCGACCCACAGCGACCGCCGCGAGACGAACTGCACCGTCATCAGCAGCGCGCCGACGGCGACGGCCAAGACCTCCCACCAGCTCGGCCTGCGGAGCAGCGCGCGATCGCTCGCCTCCGCGGCCGACTGCTGCATCGGCACCCTCACATGAACGCGCTACGCACCACGAACCAGACGTTTGCCGGGCGCTCGGCGAGTCGCCGCATGTACCACGGGAACCAGTTGTTGCCGTAGCTGATGAGGCAGCGCACGGCGTGCCCTTGGGCGGCCAGCGCCTTCTGCTCGGCCGCACGGATTCCGTAGAGCATGTGGATCTCGAACTTGCCTGGTGCGACACCCAGCTCGGCGGCCTTGGCGACGAGCTGCTGCACCAACGTCATGTCGTGCGTCCCGAACACCGGAAAGGCACCGCCGTCCTTCGCCGCCTCGAGCAGGCGGATCCCTAACGACAAGTACTGTGCGTCGGTGTCCCTCTTGAGCGGGAAGGCGACCGAGGCGGGTTCGGCGTACGCCCCCTTCACCATGCGGATCGCCGGCTTGATGGCGAGCAGGCGCTCGAGGTCCTTGGGCGTACGAAAGAGGTACGACTGCAGGCAGAGCCCCACCTTGTCGTGCTTCGCCTTGAGCTTCTCGTAGAGCTCGAGCGTGCGATCGACATAGGTCGAGTCTTCCATGTCGATCCACAGGATCTGCCCCTCGGCGGCGGCCGCCGCGGCGATGGGGGCGATCTGGCGCACGCACTCGTCCACCGAGAGGTCGAGCCCGAGCTGCGTGGGCTTCACCGACACCTGCGTGGGGAGCTTGCGCCTGACGATCTCGGCGATCGCCGAGATGTAGTGATCGCGCACTTCGTCCGTGTTGCGCTCGCCGGTCAGCGTCTCGCCCAGTCGCGTGATGATCGTCCCGATCTTCGCGGGGGAGAGCGTCTGCGCCGCGTCGAGTGCGTCGGAGAGCTTCTCGCCCGGCATGAAGCGCTTGACGGCGCGACGGGCGAAGGCCCGCTGCGTCATCTGCGAGGCGAGCCACTGGGACTTGGAAGCGCGGAGCAGGGCGGAGCGCGCGATGGACATGTCGCGAAGGGGCGATGGTGAAGGGGAGTGGCGGAAACCGAGGGGACGAACGCCGCCCCAAAGATATGGCGCGCGAGCGGGCGTCGCGCAGCGGGTCAGCGTTCGACGCAGCGCCAGCTCAGCGCTCGACGCAGCGCCAGCTCAGCGCGATGCGTCCCAGCCCCCGCAGCGCGCGGGGGATGGGCCCTCCGCGCGGGACAGGATGTGTCGTCGCCTCGGTCGAACCCGGCGGCCAGTCCATCGCGGTTGTCGCGTCCCCCTCGGCATCCCAGGTGTAGCCCGCCTGTCCGCCAGTGGCCAGCCGCCTGACGAACTCCACCCGGGCCAGCGTTCCCCGTCGCGTGGCACGCGCGAAGACGACGAGCGCCAGCCCGTCGGTCAGGCGGCCCTGCAGGCGCAGGCGTCTACTGCCGTCGGAGGTGGTGCTGAGCGGGACGCAGGTGATTCCGGCGTCGCCTCCCTGGGGGCGGATATGCCGCCGTACGTCCAGGACCTCGCGCGCGGCGCGGGGGAGCGTACGGAACGCTTCATCGTCTGCGAGCGCCGAGTCGGTGCTGATGGGAATGGGCTCGAGCACGCGACGCTGCGGCGTCTCGGGAGGTGCAACGCGGGCCGTCGGCGGGCGGGCCGGGCGTTGCGCCTGAAGGTCTGGTGGCAGCGACGCCACGGTCAGTGTGATCGTCCCCGCGAGCGCGATCATCGCCGCGAGTGACGCGGGGGCGCGACGGCGCTTGCTCACGCGTCGCGTGTGGCGGAGAACGACTCGGCGAGGAGGACGGCGCTCAGCGCGCTCAGGACCGCTGCCGCGATGGCGAAGGTGTAGCCGGCGGCGCCGAAGTCCATCGTGGTCCCCGACAGGGCGGCCAACCCCTCGCGCGCGCCGCGGGCGACGAAGGTGATGGCGCCTCCGATGAAGGCGCAGGCCAGGGCGGGAACCGCCACCTGCAACGGGCGCTGTCGCGGGACGCGTAGCGCCTGCAGCAGGACGCTGGCGACGGCAAGCCACATCGCGACTTGCAGCAGGGGGTAGGCGAGTCGCAGGCGTTGGTAGGCGACGGCACCGTCAGATGCAGCGCTGCACAGGGTGGCGTCGCCGTAGCGCGGCCACCATCGGCAATCGGTGCGTGTTGCACCCGACGGCCCTGTGAGGCGGGAGAGCCCCACCGCCGAGAGTTCGTACGTGGTGCCGTCCGGTCCTGCAGCGCGCCCCCACGAGAGAGTGCAGGCGCGCTGCAGGGCGATGGCGGTGAGGAAGATCGCCACGGCGCTCGCGATGCGGCGGCCGCGACGCCCTGTCACCGCAGTCATCGCCTTACTTGACGTGCCGGAACGTGAGCTTGCGCAGCGCTCTCGACATCGTGGACGCATGCACGCCGAACTTGTCGGCGAGTTCGTGCAACGGCATCCCGCGCTTGTGCATCTGGCGGGCCTTGCTGACATCCTTCTCCGTCAGCTTCGACGCGAAGTTGTCACTGCCCTTGCGATTGGCGGCGCCCGCATAACGAGCCGGCTGGCGCCGCGACGAGAACCGCGTGTCGCGCTTTCGTCCAGGCATACGGCACTCCAAGGCTGGGAGTGAAGTGTGACGCCTCCGAGGGGGTTGGCGGCGTCAGGTACAAATGTAATGCGTGGGACCTACAGCGAGGAACCAAAATTCACAACTTGCAGCATCCATGCCTGCGACCCCAAAGGGCCCGATGCGTGGCGACCGCCCGGCACCTGCACCTGCGACTGCATGTCCGACTGCACTTGCGACTGCACCTGGTCACACCGGGCGACACCGGCCTACAGCTGGCACGCGGCGGCATCGCCCGCGCGCATCCGGCGCGCCCGCACCTTGGCCCGCTTCGTCGCGCCCATCACGTTCGCCTCGCTACACAGATACGCAATGACCAGCTCGGGCTCGCGCCCGTCGGGGCGCGCGGTCCCGCGGACCTGAAACGCCAGCCACAAGTCGCGAAGCCGCATCCCCGGAGGGAGTGGCACCGCCATCGTTTCCCCGGTGAGTGACCGCCGCTCGCCCGTGCGCAGCACGTCGGCCACCTGCAACGCACCACTCACCCCCTGCGGAATGCCGCGACCCGCGGAGTCAGACGCCACGACCGCTCGTATCGTCACCGCCTCCAACGGGGTGCTGTCTGCTGGGGAAAGTCCGAGATACTGCACCGATGCACTATCGAGGTGCAGCGACAGGACGTCCCCGTCCATCGAGACCCGCCCGCGCACTTCGCCCTGTACCCGCTGCGGTGAGGCTGGAGACGTCGCACGCAGCTGCACGGGAATGCGCGACGCGCACCCCGCGAGCGACATCACCGCGAGGCACAACGCCACCGACCGCCCCCATGCGCGTACACTGGACCACCCGCCACGGTGCCGGTGCGCCTGAAGCGGAGGGGCAGACCTAACGACCTGTGGTCTCCGCCGTGCGGCGGGGACCTGTGGCGCACCGGCCACGACTTCGCGCTCGGCTGCGGCGTGACTGCGACGTTCGCCGCCTGTTCCTCCGTCAGCTGCGACGGTTCGATTCGAACGGCACGACGATGGACGGTCTGTCATGAGATCGGTTGGATACGTGCGCTACCTACAGCAAGTCAACCGTACAGGGTGGCGCGGTGGCGTGTCCCGCGAGCAATGCCAGGGGCGCGCCTCACGCGCGCGCCTCATGCGCGCGTCACGCGCACCACCTGCGGACCGCATCCTCACCGCGCACGTGCCTCGGCGTCGCCATGGTCCTGATGCTCCCGCGTGGCATCGCCGGCCGTGTGCGCCGCAGTGGTGGAAACACGATCGCACGTGAGCAAGTGCTTGCGTACCTTCGCCAACGTGTGCCAACGAGCGCCAGCGCGCGAAGCCTACTCTCGGATCCCATCTCGCTCAAGCAGGACGCGACACCGACCGCTCCCCGTGTGACGGCGTACCCCCGATCGCGCCGCGCCCCCGCTCGCATAACGATGCGCCGTGTCGACGCGCGCCCGCGATACGCCTCGGACTCGCGGCGTCTCTCTCCAAAGGGGTAGATCGACCTCTCCCTGTGAGTCACGCCAACGTGGTCGTCCACACCCGCCCTAGGCTGGCAACGCGTCGGTGGATATGTTCGATCGCAGCGGTGACGTCGCCCTGCACAAGCGCGAGGGGAACCGCACGGTCGAGGCGTTCCGACAGCTTGCGGCTGGCGGACAGATCATCTCCACATGACCGCATCCAGCGAGAGTGGCGCCGCCCCCGCGGGGGACGCGCCAACGGAGCACGAGGGGTCCTTCAGCGTCACCGTCACCCTCGAACGAGGGTACCGATTCGAGGTCGACTCCGGGCTGCCGGGGGCGGAACATTTTCACGTCGACGAGGGCCCCCCGCTCGGCGAGGGGAGCGCCCCCAGCCCTTCGCGCGTCCTCGCCGCCGCCATGGCGTCGTGCCTGGCGTCGTCGCTGATCTTCTGCCTGAGCAAGGCCCGCATCGAGCTGCGAGGGCTTCGCGTCACCGCTCGCGGAACCATGGTGCGCAACGAGCGCAAACGCCTGCGCGTGGGGGGGCTCCATGTCGAACTCTTCCCCGAAGTGGCGGCAGCCGACGAGACGCGCATGCAGCGCTGTCTCGAGATCTTCGAGGACTTCTGCGTCGTGACGGAGAGCGTTCGTGCCGGGATTCCGGTGGTCGTCGGCGTCGAAACGCACACGAGCTGACGCGACGACCGGGCGTGGCGCGCTCGACGCCCGGCATCGTGCACGCCCTCGCTAGGCGCGCACCTCGCTCATGAGCCCCACGGTGTTCCCCTCCGAATCGTTGAGGAACGCCATCCACAGCTCATGGTCAGGCATTGTCGCCACACGCTGCGGCCCGTGCAGGAACTTCGCGCCGCGGGCGACGAGCGCCTCGTGCGCCGCTGGAAGGTTCTCTACCAGGTAGTAGAGAATCGATCCAGGCTGGAAGGCCGCGCCCCCCTCGGGTTCGGCGATCATCAACCGCACCCCTCCGCAGTCGAAGAAGGCGAGCTTGGGCGGTGCCTCGAACAGGAAGCGAAGGCCGAGCACATCGCGGTAGAAGGCGACCGCTCGCCCGATCTCCTGCGCCGGAATGGCGATCTGACCAATGCGTGCGAGGGTGAATGACGGACCGCTCATAACTCCTCCGGGAGGGGACGGGAAGGGAGGTGAAGGGACAGCGAGAGATGCTGGGCGACGGCTCGGTGCGCGGCTCGATGGTCTGGGCGCGATCCAATCGTTAGCTTTGCTAACGAATATGTGAACCCTGGAGACCGATGGCAAGCGATCCCCAAGAACTGCGCTCCCCAGCGCGTGTCGCCGACCGGCTGCACTCGACCGCCATCCAGCTCCTGCGCCGTCTGAGGTCGGAGGATCGCCGGACCGGCCTGAGTGGACCCCGCGCATCGGCGCTGTCGGTTGTTGTCTTCGGGGGCCCCGTGACCCTCGGCGAACTCGCAGCCGCCGAGCAGGTCAAGCCCCCCACCATGACGCGGCTGGTCACGGCGATGGAAGCGCAGGGACTGGTGAAGCGCGAAGGGGACGCGAGCGACGCTCGCGTGGTGCGCGTCCGGGCGACGCCCAAGGGGATTCGGATCCTGCAGGAAGGACGCGCACGGCGCATCGCTCGACTGCAGGCCGCGCTGCAGGAGCTCTCCGAGGAGGAGTTGGCGCTGCTCGGTCGCGCCACGGCACTGCTCGGCGAGGTCGTTCAGTCGCTCTGACCTCGCCGTACGCGCTGTCGCGGGCTGCCTAACGGCGAATGCGCGCGCGTTGCTCCGCGGCCTTCTCCACGAGGCGCCGCAGCTCCTTGATCGGCTCCGGCGAATCGTCCACCTGCAGGCGCAGCACCACGTCGTTGTTGAGCCAGACACCGCCCCCTTTCTTGACGATCACCATCGCCGCCGATTGCATCCCCCGCGTGTCGCCACCGGCCGCCTGCCCGGCTTCGAGCGCCGCTTGCAGGCGGAGCGAGAGATGACCGCTGGTGCGCTCGAACGCCTCCACCATCGACGTCACGACCGCTTCGCCGGCGAGGATGTTTCCTTGCGCTGAGCAATAGCGCCCTTGCCGGTCGCCGGCCCAGGTGGACGCCTTGGGGCCCGTAAATGCGGCGACCTCGCCCTTGGCGTTCATGACGGCGAACTGACGTCCCTGCTTGGTCCAGTCACCGGGGCGGGGATCGGGGTCGTCGCCCCACACCTTCTGCACCACGTCCTTAGGGGAGAGCCCGCTTCGCAGCAGGGAAAGCGCCTGCGGACCGTAGCTCACGTCGACGATGGCCTGGGTCGCCACCACGCCGACGCCCGCCTCGGCCCACAGCACGCCGTTGCCGACCGAGAAGACCCGTGATTGCACGGCCCCTCCCACCTCGCCGGTCTCGGGGTCGTAGCCAAGGATCGAGAAGGTCGCGACCGGGGGCCACGGGAGCGTCGACCGACCGTGTGGCTGGGCCGAGGCGACCGGCGCGACGGCGACGGCGAGGAGAAGAGCGCGGAGCAGCAGCGAACGCGAGCGCGACACGAGAAGCCTCACAGGCGAGAGAGGTGGGGGAACGCCCCTCATGATGTCGCGTGCACCCGACGGACGCGAGAGGGCGTCGCTGGGGGCACCGTGCCCACCACCACGCACCGGCGACCGGCGTTCGGCATGCCTAACGGGACCGTGCGGGGCCCTCGAGCGCCGTCGCCCCGCGCGCGGCCCGTTGTCGACGCTGGGGGCACAACGTCGCCGAGGGCAGGGGCGTGAGACGGTGCTTGCGCTCCGCGCGCCGGGGGTTTCATTAGGCGCTTCTTGTCGATCGGCGCGACGCCTCACACACGAACTGCGGGACGTGAGCGTCCGCCCGCTCGTCATCAAGCGCGACGCAAAGGGGGCCGAAACTTCCCAAGGAGCGAGGGAAGTCGTCGTGTGGGTTGTGTCGCCTCCTGCGTGACCGCATTTTTACTCATCTGCTCGATCCTTAGATGGCAGGGCGTATGCTCTGCGGGAGAAATCGCGAGGGTGGCGGAGTTGGCTTTTCGAGACGGGATCTGGGAACAGATCCGCTTGCGGGAGACCCGGTTTCACGAGCACGCGTATCTCTTCGTGCTCGCGGCGCTGGAGTTCCAGCAAGGGCGAATGACGGAGCGTCGACACATTGACGGGCGTGAGCTCGCGTCGGCGGTTCGGGATCTGGCACTCGAGAAGTTCGGGGTGATGGCGCGACTGGTACTCGAGCACTGGGGCGTGCGGGCGACGGCGGATGTCGGTGACATCGTGTTTACGATGGTGGATTTGGGGCTCCTCATGAGCCAGCCTACCGATTCGCGCCTCGACTTTGTCGACGTGTACGAGTTCGATCAGGCGTTCGAGCAGGCGTATCCCTGGAGCGCCGCTCATCTGGCCTGACGACGCGTCGCGAGTACGGCGACGCGTTTCTTTCACGCGCTTGGAGGCGCAGTGACTCAACCATTGGATTTCCCGCAGTGCCAGAAGTGTGAAAAGGGCGTGCTCCTTCCGCTGAGCGACTACGGACGCGACGGCGCCCCGATCACGTACAAGGCATGGGTGTGCAGCAACCCGGAGTGCGGGTTCAACATCCGCATCGATAACGGCGAAATCAGCTTCGGCCGGACTGTCGGCCAGTCACACAAGTAGCCTCACCGCCTTCCCCCAGTCGCGACCAGCCCCATGATGGCCCGCGTCGTGACATCCGATCAGGCCGCTGCACGAGACGCGGCGACGATCGCCTCGGGGGTCCCCTCGATTCAACTGATGCGTCGTGCCGGCGAAGGCGCGGCGCAGGTCATTGTCGAGCGACTCGCGCCTGCGCGCGCGCGTCGGGCGCTGGTGTTCTGTGGCCCGGGCAACAACGGAGGTGACGGATGGATCGTCGCCGCCGCGCTTGCTCGTGCCGGCATGGTGGTGCACGTCGCCCAGGTGCTCGAGCCGCGGACCACCGACGCGTCCACGGCACGGGACGAGGCGGTCCCGCACGTGTTGTTAGGCGAGCCGCCAGCTGCACCCGACGTCGTGGTCGATGCGCTCCTGGGCACCGGTGCGCAGGGGGCGCTGCGCGGGGCGGTCGCCGATGCCGCGGCGCAGATCAATGCGGCGCGGGCCGGCGGTGCGATGGTCGTGGCCCTCGACCTCCCCACCGGGCTCGATGCCACCTCCGGCGACGTCGCCGATGGGGGCGTGCGCGCCGACCTCACCCTCACCTTCGGCACCGTCAAGCGGGGGCACCTGCTCGCGCGCTCGGTCTGTGGAGAAATCGTCGCCCTCGACATAGGGCTCGGAGCCCACGCGCACCTCGCCGACGGCGCTCCCCTCCTCGTCGACCGGAGCTGGGTGGCCGATCGCATTCCGCGCATTGTCGCTGAAGCGCAGAAGGGAACGCGGCGCCGACTCCTGATCGTGGGGGGCGACCGTGGGATGGCTGGCGCGGTGGCGCTCGCCGCACGCGGCGCGATTCGCTCGGGGATCGGGATGGTGAAGCTGTGTGTCCACGACGCGAGCATCGCCCCGCTGCAGGGGACCGTAATCGAGGCGACGGCCGTTGCCTGGCCCGACGGTCTCCCCGACGATGCGCTGCGACGCTGGCCGCACGTCCTGCTCATCGGCCCGGGCCTCGGGACTGGCGCTGGGGCGCGGGAACGGGTCGCCGATTGGCTCGCCGCCTGGACGGGGCCGGTCGTATTGGACGCCGACGCGCTCAACGCCTTTGCTGGCGACGAGGCCGAACTGGGCGACCTGCTCGACGGCCGCGATGCGATCGTGACCCCGCACCCCCTGGAATTTGCCCGCTTGATCGGGGTCGATCTCGATACGGTGCTTGCCGAGCGGTTCGAGATCGGGGCGCGCCTGGCGCGGGCGCTGCATGCGACCGTGCTGCTCAAGGGCGTTCCGACGGTCATCACTGCCCCCGACGGCGAGTCGCTGGTGTGTGCGAGCGGAACGCCGGTGCTGGGCGCCGCCGGGAGCGGCGACATCCTGGCCGGCATGGCGGCGACGCTCCTCGCGCAGGGTGGGGAACCGCTCACCGCTGCCGCGTGTGCCGCGTGGGTGCACGGGCGTGCGGGGGAGGTGGCCAACGCCGGGCGCCCGGTGCGTGGCGTGACGCTCGACGATGTGCTTCGTTCCGTCGGGGAGGCCTTCCGCCTCGTTCCATCCGAAGCCGATGACACCCTGGCCCGTCTCCCGCGGGTCGGCGACGCCTAACGCACTCTCGTGACCGCTCCGCATATCGGCCTTGCCCCGGGCAAGGAGTTCGACCTCGTCCGCTCGATGCTCTCGCGTTGGGGGACCATTGCCACCGGCATCGGTGACGACGCCGCGGTGCTCGACATCCCCCCGGGCGAGCGCGTCGTCGTCAGCACCGACGCGTCCGTGGAAGGGGTGCATTTCCGCCGGGAGTGGCTCACACCGCTGGAGATCGGGTATCGCGCCACCGCCGCGGCCTTGAGCGACCTGGCCGCGATGGGCGCCGCCCCCCGCGGGCTCGTGATCGCCCTCGGCATCCCCGAACATTGGCTCGGCGACGTGGACGCCCTCGCCGACGGCATTGGCGAGGCGGCGAGGCTGTCGGGGACGCCGATCGTTGGCGGCGACATCTCGCGCGCAGGCGAGCTGAGCGTCACCTGCACGGTGATTGGCTCGACGGCCACCCCCACTCGCCGCGACCAGGTGCGCCCCGGCGACTTCCTCTACGTCACCGGTGTGCTGGGTGGCCCGGCGTCGGCGCTTCGCGCCATGCAACGCGGCGAGGTGGTTGATCCGCTCGCGCGCGAGCGATTCGCCCGTCCGCGACCGCGCCTGCAGGAGGGGGTCTGGCTCGCGCAGCACGGCGTACGCGCGATGATCGACATTTCCGACGGACTCGCATCCGAGCTGAGGCACCTGGCGGTGGCGAGCGGAGTGGAGCTTCGAATCGACGCCGACCGCATTCCCGTCATGCGCGGCTGCTCCGCGCAGGATGCCATTCGCGGCGGGGAGGAGTACGAACTGGTCCTGTCTTCTCCCCATGCGCTCGACGTCAACGACTTTGCCCGCACCTTCGCCCTCCCGCTCAGCGAGATCGGGCGGGCGCGTGCGGCCGAGTTGCCGTCCGTGATTGCCGTACGCGCAGGGGGCACCGAGCGCGTTGACCTCAGTGCGGGGTACGATCACTTTACGGCGTAATGCGCGCGCTTCTGGTCGGCCTCACGTTTCTGCTGTGCACACCCACGATCGGGGGGCTGGTCGTCATCGCGGCGCTCCTGCGTCGCCCCGATGTCAACGGATCCGTCTACGATTGGGGCCCTCGCCTCTGGGCCAAGGCGATCCTCTGGGCGGGTGGTGTGAAGCTTCGGCTGCACAATGCCGAGCGCATCTCCCACGATGGCGCCCGCATTTACGTCGCGAACCACATCTCCTGGTTCGACGTCTTCGCGCTGGCTGGCGTGCTCCCGCGCTACAAGTGGATCGCCAAGGCTGAGCTGCTCCGCATCCCGATCTTCGGCCCCGCGGCCCGCGCCGCCGGGATGATCTTCATCGAACGGAACAACCGGAAGGCGGCCTTCGCGCAATATGAAAAGGCGGCGAACACCATTCATGCCGGCGCCTCCGTCATCGTGTGCCCGGAGGGGACCCGCGGTGATTCATACGCCCTGCGGCCTTTCAAGAAGGGGCCGTTTGTCCTGGCCATCGCCGCCGGCGTGCCGATCGTCCCTACTCTCGTATACGGGACCATCGAAGTGCATCCCAAGGGCGCATGGCGCGTGCGTTCCGGCGAGGTGCACCTGCACTTTCTCGAGGAGATCCCGACCGCCGGTTACCGCTACGATCAGCGCAACGAACTCGCCCAGGCCACGTGGGACAGCATGGCCGACGCCCTGCGCGACTTCTATGGCATCGAGAGCACGGTGGTCGCCGACTTCGACCCCGCCGGCGTTGCCGACTGACGCCCCCGTCGGCCGTCGTTTACGATAGTTTGCGTCACGTTCGCCGCTCCGCTCCCGCATCAGCAACCGCCGCGCCCGACCGAACGCGTCTTTCCGTCCTCCCGTCTTCCCGTCTTCCCCAGATCAATGTCCACCATCCTCGACATCCACGCCCGCGAAATCCTCGACAGTCGCGGCAATCCCACCATCGAAGTCGACGTGACGCTGCAGAGTGGCGCCGCCGGCCGAGCGGCGGTTCCGTCAGGCGCATCCACGGGCGAGCACG
>CAZLLP010000135.1:0-16573 GCA_964560345.1 uncultured Gemmatimonadaceae bacterium | reverse complement strand
GTCCGGCCGGGGGCGGCGTCTCGGGGCCCGGGTTCCGGTTCGAGCTCGTGCGGGCCGAACGGGTCACCATGCGCGGCCTCGACCTCGACGGCCGTGGGATCGTGCTCGAAGGCGACGACCTCCTGGCCCGCATCGTCCAGCACGAGATCGACCACCTCGACGGGGTTCTGCTCCTCGATCGGCTCGACCCCGAGGTCCGCCGTGCGGTCATGCGGGAGATCCGCCTGCAGGAGCTCCCTGCCGGCGTCGACCGGCACTGACTGATCTCACGGGCGTCACCGACGTATCCGCGCCGGCTACCCGCGATCCTCTCGAGCCACCCGTGCGCCTCGTCTACTTCGGAACCCCCGCTGCATCGGTTCCTCCTCTACGCGCGCTCCCGCGCGCGGGGCACGAGATCGCGTTCGTCGTCACCCAACCCGACCGTCGCCGAGGCCGCGGGAACGCGGTCGTCCCGAGTCCCGTGAAGGAAGCGGCGGTCGAGCTCGGGCTCCCGGTGTTCACACCGCGCCGAGCCCGTGAGGTGATCGATGACGTCGCAAGCAGCGGTGCCGAGCTCGGCGTGGTCGTCGCGTTCGGTCGACTCATCAAGCCGCACGTCCTCGATCGGCTACCGATGATCAACGTGCACTTCTCCTTGCTGCCGCGATGGCGCGGCGCCGCCCCCATCCAGGCCGCCATCCTCGCCGGCGACACCGAGACCGGCATCTCGATCATGCGCATCGTCAAGCGCATGGATGCCGGGAACGTGCTGCTTCAGGTCCCGACGCCGATCCTCGACGACGAGACGTACGGCGAGTTGCAGCTGCGCCTGTCCGAGCTGGGGGCGCTGGCCATCGTCGAGGCGCTCACCCTCCTCTCGCTCGGCCCCATCGCGGAGGTCGTGCAGGACGAGGCACGCGTCACGTTCGCGTCCAAGATCGAGCGCGAGCAGGCGCAGGTGGACTGGACGCAGGACGGACACGCCGTCTCGCGACGCGTTCGGGCCTACGACCCGCGTCCCGGTGCGTGGACGCTGCAACGTGGACTCGAGGTCAAGCTCTACGGCGTGCGGGTAGCCATGGATGCGCGCGGCGAGCCGGGGGCCGTGCTCGCGATCGACGAGAGCGGGATGCTCGTGGCCTGCGGCAGCGGCGGTGTGCGCATCAGCTACGTCCACCCGGCCGGCAAGCGGCGCCTGGCGTCGCTCGACTGGTCGCAGGGACGCGGCGTGGCCGTGGGCGACGTGCTCGGGGCACCGGCGTGAGCATCGAGGAGCGCGTCCGGCGCTCCTTTGCCCGACAGTCGTTCATGGCACTGCTCGGAGCGGAGCTGTCGCGCGTGGAGCCGGGGGTGGTGGAGATAACCGTCAGCCGCAACGCGACGCTGCTGCAGCAGCACGGCTTCCTGCACGCTGGCGTCCTCACCTCGCTGCTCGATTCTGCCTGCGGCTACGCCGCCCTCACCCGCATGGACGAGCGCAGCGGGGTGATGAGCATCGAGTTCAAGGTGAACCTGCTGGCGCCGGCCGCGGGCGAACGCTTCCTGGTGCGCGGCGAGGTGCTCAAGGCCGGCCAGACGGTCGTCGTCTGCCGCGGCGATGCGTTTGCCCTCGACCGCGACACCCCGCGCCTCGTTGCCGCCATGCAGGCGAGCATGATGACGGTGCGCGGGCGCGACGGCGTCAGCGACTAACGACGCGCCGCAGCCGTCCGCGCCTCCGAGGCGTGCGGCATGGCGGCAGCCGTCGCGTTGGCGACGTCGCGCCCCCCAGCCACCGCTCGCCGGCCGAACGTCGTCCAGAGCGCGGCCGCGAGGACGAGGATGTTCGCCACGATCACCGGCGGCGCCTGGATCACGACGCCATACGCCAACCAGAGCGCCGCGCCGCCGATCTGCAGCAGGCGCAGGTGCGACTCACGGCGCGCGAAGTACGACGCCGTGAACACCGCCGTGGCGCACCACCCCACGTTAGGCGCCACGTAGGCCTGGAAGAAGTTCACGCCGCCTCCCGTCCGGGCGCCTCGAACGACGACACCGTCACCCGGTCGGTGCGCTCGCGCTCCCAGTCGCTCAGGGTGAAGCCGTTCACCTCGAACAGCGCACGAATCGCGGCCGGCTTCCAGTGAAAGACCTGCTCCATCACCGGAATCAACACGGGGAAGGCACTGTCGCTCAGCACCGTGCGCTTGGCGATCCTGGCCAATTGCCGGTTCTCTGAGACGGCAATTGTCAGCCCGTCACGGTTGTTCACGTGCAGCATCACGTGCACGTCCGAACTACCGTCGCCCACGTACACCACGCGCTCGGGCGAGACGCCGAGTTTGCGCTCGAGTTCCTCGATGGCCGCCACCTTGCCATAGCCAGCGGCCACGCGCTTCACCGCGCGCACCTCCCCTGATCCCGGCTCGAAGTCGAACTCGGTCGCGATGATGTGCTCGGGGGCGACGATCCCTTCCAGCGCCGCCTCGACCACGTCGCGCGGTGCCGCCGAGATGACGTAGAACGAGAAACGCGCATCGTCGAAGCCGCGCTCGAGGAACTGGACCAGCGCCGGGATCGCCCCCTTCAGGCGCACACGGCGCCCCGCCTCGGCCAGGTGCGACCGTCGCACCCCGCGAAACTCCGGGTCGTGGCGAATGAGGTAGGCAAGCTCGCCTCCCTGCTGGACCAGGCTGCTGCGGGCGAGACCCTCCACCTTCTGCTCGTATCCGGCAATCCCCATCAACTCGGCGAGTACATGCCCCGAGTCGTTGAAGCTGAGTGTCTGGTCGAAATCCGACGCGAGGAGGAAATGTCGGGTTGCGGGCGATGCGGTCATATGGAGACCTCCGGGAGTGTCTCGTATTGCTATAGCAACAAGATGACGTTATGCTAGCCAGAATGCTCAGCACCCGTCAAGGCAATCGTCCGTTCAACGCAATGATTAGCAACGCTTTACACGTTCTTGACAGATTGGTTCGAGCCGCGCACTTGTCATGTCAACAGGGACCCCAAGCATGAGCACCGTCGCGCAGGCCGGCCATAAACACGCGCATGTCTTCTCGACGCTGCGACGGGAGATCCAGTCCGGGCGATGGCGCGTGGGCGACCGACTCCCCAGCGAGGCCGAACTCGTGCGTCGCTTCGGGCACTCCCGCATCACCGTCGGGCGCGCCCTGCGCGACCTGCAGGTCGAGGGGCTCATCGAACGCCGCGCCGGTTCCGGGACCTACGTGCGCGGCCCGTCGGCAACGGGCGCCCTCTCCTTCGGCCTCCTCATCCCCGACCTCGGCGAAACGGACATCTTCGAGCCGATGTGTCAGGGGATGATGGCATCGCCCCTGGCCAGACAGCACGCCCTGATATGGGGAAGTGGTGCAGGTGATGCGCCTTCCAAGTCAGAGCGGGCATGGCAGCTTGCGCTGCACTACCTCGAGCGCGGCGTCTCGGGCGTCTTCTTCGCCCCGCTCGAGCACACCGCCGAAAAGGACGCGGTCAACCAGCGTATCGCGCGGGCCTTCGACGAGGCGCGCATCCCGCTCGTCCTGCTCGACCGGACCCTCGAGCCCTACCCCAACCCGGGGCGGCACGACGTCGTCGGCATCGACAACCGCGCCGCCGGTTTCGTGGTCGCCGAGCATCTGTTGCGGCTCGGGTGCCAGCGACTGGCCTTCGTGGCGATTCCCCATGCGGCGGCGACAGTGGACGCCCGCGAATCCGGCTATCGCGAAGCGCTGTACTCCCGCAACGCCCTCGTCGACCGGGCCCTCGCCCGACGGCTCGACCCCGACGACGAGCAGGCCGTCTCCGACCTCATGCGACAACACCCGGACGGAATCGTCTGCGCCAACGACCGCACCGCGGGGCGTCTGATGCACTCGCTGCGCCGCCTGGGGTACACGGTTCCGCGCGACGTGCGACTGGCCGGCATCGACGATGTCGAGTACGCGTCGCTCCTTCCGGTCCCCCTGACGACGCTGCGGCAGCCTACGCGCCAGATCGGCGAAGTCGCGCTTGGCGTGATGCTGCAGCGCATCGCCCAGCGCGACCTCCCCCCGCGCGACACACGCCTTTCGTGTGAACTGGTCGTGCGCGAATCATGCGGAGCCAAGGGCGATCGCTGACGCACGGCGCGCCCCCCCTTTGACCGACTATCTTTCCCCCATGATTCCCATCGACGGCTCGCGCGCCCGCGGCTCCACCCTGGTTCGGGGTGGAGTGACCGACGCGCGCGTCGCGGCGGCTGATATCATGACCGACCTTCGCGGCGGCGATCTTCTCGACGTGGCGCTCGATCGTCGCGCCTCGGGACTCGATGCGCGTGATCGGCGATGGGTGCAGGAACTCGTCTACGGCACCCTGCGTCGCCGCTCGCTGCTCGATGCCTTCCTCAGCGATCGCGTGCGCGGTGGACTGGCGCGCCTCGACCCCGACCTGACCGACATCCTGCGCCTCGGCGTGTACCAGTTGGTGCACATGCGCTCGGTCCCGCCCTACGCCGCCATCGCGCAAAGCGTGGAACTGGCC
This sequence comes from uncultured Gemmatimonadaceae bacterium, assembly GCA_964560345.1. GTDB lineage: Bacteria > Gemmatimonadota > Gemmatimonadetes > Gemmatimonadales > Gemmatimonadaceae > SCN-70-22. The sequence continues at coordinate 12,085 of CAZLLP010000135.1, read as the reverse complement.
AAGCGCCGCCACGGCATCGGTGCCAGCAAGCTCGCCAACGCCGTCCTGCGCCGTGTCGATCGCGAGCGCGGCAGCGAAACGCCGACCGTCACCGGCCTCGACCCGATCGACCAGATCGCCATCGAGGGCTCGCACCCGCGCTGGCTCGTGGCGCGCTGGGCAGAACGCTGGGGAACGGACGAGACGCGTGCGCTGCTCGCGGGGAACAACGTCGAGGCGCCGATGGTGTTGCGCCCGTGGGGGATCGTGCGCGAGCAGCTCGAGGCGACACTCGAGGCCTCCGGCGTCCCGGTCGAGGATGCCCCGCTGGTCGATGACGGGCTCGCGGTCGCTGGGCATGTGGCCCTCGCCGAAGTCGGCGCCTTTCGGCAGGGGCTCTTCTTCATCCAGGACCCCGCCGCCACGCTCGTCACTCGTTATGCAGCGATCCCGGCAGGCGCAACGGTCATCGACCTGTGCGCGGCCCCCGGGGGCAAGTCGTTCGAGCTCGCCCGCACGGCGTCGTTGGTCATTGCCTGCGATCGTTCGCCCGCGCGTCTCGAGCGCATGCGCCAGAACGTGCAGCGCCTGGACGCGCGCAACGTCGCGCTCGTCGCCACCGACGCGCGCGAGGCCGCGCTCACCCCGGCCGACGCCGTCCTCGTCGATGCCCCCTGCACGGGGACGGGGACGTTCCGTCGTCACCCCGATGCGCGCTGGCGCCTCAAGGTCTCCGACCTCGCCGTGAGTGCCGCCGCGCAACGCGCCATCCTGCGCGCCGCCGCCGCCCTCGTGCGTCCCGGCGGACTCCTGATCTACAGCACCTGCTCCCTCGAACTCGAGGAGAACGACGCCCAGGTGACGCAGTTCCTCGCCGAGCACCCTGACTTCACGCTCGAAGCGCCGCCCGAGGGAACGGTCCCGGAGTCCACGCTCGATGGCGGGTTGTTGCGCGTCCTCCCGCAGCGGCACGGCGTCGATGGCGCCTTTGCCGCGCGCCTGCGCCGGAGCGGCGGGTGAAACGACCGCGGAAATTCAGCCCCCTCCTGCAGCACCTCGCGATGGCCGCCGGGGGGTTCCTGCTCGCGTACCTGCTCGTGGCCTTTGTCGTCTTGCCGGATGATGTGGCCCTTGGCGACATCACCATTCCAGGCGTCGTCGGCCTCACGCAAACCGACGCCGAACGGCGCCTCACCGGTCTCGGGCTCAAGGTCACGTTAGGCGAAGCGCGCTTCTCCGCCGACGCCCCCAAGTCCACGGTCCTGGCGCAGACTCCCCCAGCGGGGAGCGTCGTGACAGCGGGAACCTCGGTCGCGCTCGATGTCAGTGCCGGCCAGCAGCGGGCCACCATTCCGTCGCTCGTCGGTCGCTCCACCGAGGACGCCGAACGTGAGCTCAAGAAGGCGGGGTTGCAGCTGGGACAACTGCAGGAGCAACCCTCCGACTCGGCGCGCGGTCTGGTGCTTGGCTCCAATCCGTCCGACGGGCAAGTCGTCCCGCTGGGGACACGCGTCGACCTCGTGGTCAGCGCCGGCCCCTCGCAGCTCACCATGCCCGACGTGGTTGGGCGTGACTACGACTCCGCAGCGGCCTTCATCGCCCAGCTCGGCCTCGTCGCCGCGCCCGCCGAATACGATTCCGATTCCACCCTCCCGCGAGGGACGGTGGTCAGCCAATCGCCAGCGGCCGGCGCCGCCGTCGCCGCGGGAACGACCGTCACGCTTCGCGTCGCAGGAACACCATGAACGTCCGTATCGCCCCGTCCATCCTGAGTGCCGACTTCGCCCGTCTCGGTGACGAGATTGCCATGTGCGAAGCCGGCGGCGCCGACTGGGTTCACATCGACGTGATGGACGGCTGCTTTGTCCCCAACCTCACCTACGGCGCAAAGGTCATCGAGACCTGCCGCCGGGTCACCACGATGACGCTGGACGCCCACCTCATGGTGCTCGAGCCGGAGAAGTACTTCGACTCGTTCGCCAAGGCCGGCGCCGACATCATCACGATTCACCAGGAAACGGCGCCGCACCTGCACCGCCAAGTGGCCCGCATCCGCGAGTTGGGGTGCAAGGCCGGCGTGACGGTCAATCCGTCGACCCCCATCTCCACGCTCGTCGATGTCGCGGCCGATGTCGACATGATCCTGATCATGTCGGTGAACCCGGGGTTCGGCGGGCAGAAGTTCATCCCGCGCTCGCTCGACAAGATCCGCCAGGCGCGCACCCTCCTCGATGAGGCGGGAAACCGCGGGGCGATGATCCAGGTCGACGGCGGCATCTCGCGCGACACCATCGTGAGCTGCTGGCGCGCAGGCGCCGACACGTTCGTGGCCGGGAATGCCATCTTCGCCGCCAAGGATCCCAAGGCCGAAATCGCCGCGCTGCGCGCGCTCTGCCAGGAGTCGGTGTGAGCACCGCGCGACAGTGGCAGTTGGTAGGTCTCATTGTCGCGCTGCTTGGCGCGGGGCTCGTCTATGGCGCCACGTTAGGCAACACCGGCGTGGAGCAGGTGCGCATCGGCGCCCGGACGCCCGAGTTCCGTGCCGCCACGCTCGATGGCTCAGCGCGCATCAAGAGCATCGCCGACTACAAGGGACAGGTTGTCCTCATCAACCTGTGGGCAACCTGGTGCGGCCCCTGCGTGATCGAGATGCCGAGCATCCAGCGCCTCTACGATCGCTATCGCGACCAGGGCCTCAAGGTCGTGGCGGTCGCCGTCGACGATCCCGGCTATGAGCAGCGCATCCTGGACTTTGTCGCCGAGCACGAGCTCACCTTCGAGATCCTGCACGAGGGGACGGGGAAGATCGAGCAGGCGTTCCAGACGCAGGGCATCCCCGCCACCTTCCTCATCGGACGCGACGGCCGCATTCGCAAGTTGAGCCTCGGCGCCGCAGACTGGGATTCGCCGGCCAATCGCGCCGTGGTCGCGCAGTTGTTGGGCGACAACGAGACCTCCACACCGTGATCGCACCCACGCTCGCGACCGCGCGACACCGTCGGTCGCGCGGGACGCGCTGATGCGGATCCTGGCCCTTGAGACCTCCTGCGACGAAACGTCGGCCAGCGTAGTGGACGGCCGTGGCGACGACGTGCAGCTGCAATCGCTCGTCATCCTGTCGCAGGACGTGCATCGCGTCTTTGGCGGCGTGGTTCCCGAGATCGCCTCGCGCGCTCACCTCACGGCCGTCGTCCCGGTGGTGCAGCAGGCGCTGCGCGATGCGTCGTGCACGCTCGCCGACATCGACACCATCGCCGTGACCAATGCCCCAGGCCTGGTGGGCGCGTTGCTGGTGGGGGTGAGTTACGCCAAGGGGCTCGCGCTGGGCGCGAGGAAGCCGTTGTTAGGCGTGCACCACATGGAGGGGCACCTCTTTGCCACCTCCCTCGAGTCGCCCGACGCCGTTCCACCCTTCACCGCCCTTCTCGTCTCCGGCGGACACACGCTCCTGCTCGACGTGGCCGCGTGGGGCGAGTATCGCATCCTGGGCGCCACGCGCGATGACGCCGCGGGCGAAGCCTTCGACAAGGTCGCCAAGCTCCTCGGCCTTCCGTATCCGGGCGGCCGCCCCATCGAGCAGCTCGCGGCCACCGGCGATCCCACGCGCTTCCGCTTCTCCCGTCCCATGCTGCGGCGCGATCAGCACCCGGGCGACGCCGACTTCTACGACGTCTCCTTCAGCGGTCTCAAGACCGCGGTGTTGCACGCCGTGCGCGACTCCGCTGACCTTGCCGCCGACGCGCCCCACATCGCGCGTGCCTTCCAGGACGCGCTGGTGGACACGCTGGTGGAGAAGACGTATCGTGCGGCGCGGGAACATGGCCGCCGCCGCGTGGTGCTGGGTGGTGGCGTCGCCTGCAACCGCGCGCTCGTGCAGGCAATGCAACGGCGGCTCGGCGATGTGGGAGCGACGGTGTATGCCCCCTCCACGCGCCTCGCCACCGACAACGCCGCCATGATTGCCCGCGCCGCGCTCTTCCACGCCGAGCGGGGTACGACGAGCGACTGGACCCTCAACGCGTACGCCTCGATGCCCCTCCCGGGCCTCGCCGGCTGATTCGCCACATCGCGCCACCGCGTTCATGGATCACATCGTACATCACCCCTGGCAGATCAACATCGGCCCGCTCTCGCTCACCGGGTTCGGGATCGCGGTGCTCATGGGGTTCATCATCTCGCAGATCGTCACGCAGCGCGAACTCACGCGGCGCGGGCACGACCTCGAGGCGCAGGCCATCCCCGACATCGTCTTCGCGTCGGTGATGGGGATGCTGCTGGGCGGAAAGCTCTACTACATCCTCGTCATCACGCACGACTGGCGCGACTTCTTCACGCGCGCCGGCTTCGTCTTCTGGGGCGGCTTGATGGGCGGAGTCTTCCTCTGCTGGTTGTACATCACGCGCAAGAAGCTCTCGTTCGCGCGGTTCAGCGATGTCGCCGGCCCGGCGATCGCCGCCGGATACGCCGTCGGGCGCACCGGGTGCTGGGCGGTGGGTGACGATTACGGCCGCCCGTGGACCTCGCGCTTCGCGGTGGCCTTTCCGGAGGGATCGCCGCCGAGCACCGCGGGGATCATGAACCAGATGTTCGGCACGCCGATTCCGCCAGGCGCAACGCCCGACACGGTGCTCACCGTGCATCCCACGCAGGTGTACGAGACGGGAATGGCGCTGGTGATGTTCCTCATCATCTGGCGCTTCCGCGACCACAAGCACGCCGAGGGCTGGCTCTTCGGGATGTACTGTGTGCTCGCCGGCATCGAGCGCTTCATCGTCGAGTTCTTCCGCGCCAAGGACGACCGCTTCTTCGGCCCGCTCACCGCCGCGCAGGTCATCGGCTTGGCGATCGCCGCCATCGGCGTGGTGGTGATGGTGATGCGAAGCCGCACCGGTCCGGGGCGTCCCGGCATCTACGCCGCCACCGCCTGAGTCCTGGCTCGCGTGGCACGCGCGCCGTGCCGCTCGAAGGACGTGGCGCGGCATGACGGGCAGAGTCCGACGATCCAACCGGTCACGCAGCATCCGAGAACAGCAACGCCCGCGGCAATGAGCCGCGGGCGTTGTCACAGGGGGAAACGCCGCCTAACGGTTGATGCTTTCGCTCGCCACCGACTGTTCGATCGACTCGACCTTGCGCTCCAGTGCGCTCACGCGGTCTTCGATCGGCTCGCTCACCGGGCGCCGCGACGGCGGCACGGTGGGCAGCGTCACCGAGCGCTTGGGCCAGAAGGTCTTGGCCAGGGCAAAGACGAACAGCGCCACGAGCGCGAACTGCGCGAGCAGCGTCTCGACGCTCGGGAAGATCCCCATCGCCTCCACCGACGGCCACCCCGGGAGGATGGTGATCGGGATGATGTTCCCTTCTTGCAGCTCGCGGATCCCCTTCCCCATGAAGACGAAGGCCATGTAGTACAGCAGCGCGCTGGTCACGCCGAAGAACGGACGCAGGGGGATCTTGACCCCGTAGCGATGAAAGAGCGTGAAGATGATGGCCAGCGCCACGAAGCCCACCGCGATCCCCAGCGTCAGCGGGAGCGCGGCCCCCTCGGCAAAGAGCGCCTGCAGGAAGAGGGCGGTCTCGGCGCCCTCGCGATAGACCGCGAGGAAGGCGACGACCGTGAGCGCGGTGCCGCCACCGTGACTGAGCGCGTTGTTCACCTTGTCGCGAATGAAGGCCTGCCACTTGGCCGCTTCCACCTTCGAGATGAGCCAGTAGCTCACCGAGAAGAGGACCGCCACGGCAATCAGCATCGTCGCCCCTTCGATGATCTCGCGCGTGGCCGGGAGCGCCTTGAGCGCCGTCGCCAGGATCACCGCCGTGACCGCGCTTGCGGCGAGCGCCGCCCCGACACCAATCCAGATGTCGCGCAGCCGCTTGCGGTTGCCCGTCTTGATGAGGAAGGCAACGATCGCGCCGATCACCAGGATCGCCTCGAAGCCCTCGCGCAGGATGATGAGGAACGACTGGAAGAACGCCCCCCAGAAGCCGGCGGCCGGCTTGGTCATCTCGATGATCTGCGGCATGCCGGCCGCAATCGCGTCGCGCGACCGCTCGGCCGACCGCGCATCGCTCGCCTTGACCGCCCCCTTGAAGTCGGCAAAGTGCCGCTCCATGGTGGACACTAACCCCGGATTGCGAGCACGGGCCGGCGTCTCGAGCGGTTCGAAGGCGATGTAGGCATCGAAGGCCAGGTCGCCCGCCTCGCTGCGGCGACCGCCGCGCGCGGCGGTGAGCGCCTCGTCGAGGATCGCCATCACCTTGCGGGCGACCGCCGCCCCATCGAGGGAATCGGAGGCGCCCGCCAGCTGCACCGCTGGGTTGCGCAGCGACAACTGGCGCACATGCGCCACGAGCGTCGCGTATTCCGACTCGTCGAGGTCGCGCGTCGGCGGCATCGCCGTCCCCGCGACCCCCGCCCGCACCGCCTCGATGATCTGCGCGTCGCTGCGCTCGGCCTGCCAGGCAAACGAGTTGAGATCCACCGGGATCTTGCTGAGCGCCGCTACCAGCGGACCATCGCCGGCCCCGCTGGCGCCGTGACATCCGGCGCAGCGCTGCGCGTAGATCCCCTCGCCCGGCGCGCTGGCGTGCGGCGCACGCATGGTGTTGATGTAGGAGATGACGTTCCAGCGATCGTCGGGCGTCAGTTCGTTGGCCCACCCCTTCATGGGCGTCCCGGCGATGCCCACTGAGGAGATGCGGAACATCAGGGCCGGCGAGACGTCGCGCATGGTGGCGGCATCGCCGAGCGCGGGAGGCGGCGGGTTCATCCCCGTGGCCCGATCGCCGTCGCCCTTGCCCGTCACGCCGTGGCACGAGGCGCAGTGCTGGGTGTAGATCGCCCGACCGGCGTCGAGATCGATCGGTCGTGTCGGGAGATCGAGCGCCGCGTCGGCGCCTAACGACGTCATGAACCGTCCATGCAGCGCATCGAGATCAGCCGGCGGACGCTTGGCCTTGACCAGCGCCGAGAGCGAATCGAGCAGCGCCTGCGCCTGCACCGCCTTGTCCCCGCTCAACCGCTGCGCCACCTCGCGTGCATCGGCAAGGAAGGAGACCGCCTCTTCGTACTCCATGTCGGAGACGAGCTTGCCCTGGGGGTCGATCGCCTTGGCGTACTCTTCCACCGCAACGCCAACGATGCTGGCGAGGCGCTTGGCCGGTCGCTCCTGCGACACGCCGGGCGCGGCAACAGACGCGAGCAGTCCCAGCGCGACGACGAAACGCGCGGACCAACGATGAAAACCAGACACGGCTGAGGGGTTCTGCACGGAATCGTCGATTCGGCTGGGGATCGCTTGTCTCGTCAGGCGAGAGGCAGGCGAGCGCCGGTGAGGGATCAGTGGAATAGCCAGCGGTGACACGCGGTCACCGTGGCTCTCACACGATTGAGAATGATTCTCAATCGCATTCCGAGTAAAATTATCGGCACATGCCATTGGAGGCTAGACGTCGCGCTCGAGAATGACGACGGCGCCGGCCGTCTGGCGGGAGTGCGTCAGCGTCAGGAGTGTGCGCGTGACGTCGAGCTCGCGGGCTCGCGCGGCCGCCCTTCCATGGAACGTCAGCCTGGGACGGCGATGGTCGTCATGGCTGACCTCGATCTCGCGCCAGCCGATCCCGCGGGCGTCCTCGCTCCCGGAGAGCGCCTTGAACGCCGCCTCCTTCGCTGCGAGTCGAACTGCCACATGCTCGGCCGGAAGCGCTTTCTGGGCACAGTACGACCACTCACTCTCGGTGAGCAGGCGCGTCGTCACCCGTTGCCCATCCTTCTCCAGCATGCGCGTCACACGTTCCACGTCGATGAGGTCCATCCCGAGGCCTACGACCATGGCGCGAAATACTGCAGACAGGATGGGGCTTTGCTGAGAGGGATTCCCCGACCGTTCATCGTCCCCTCGTCGGGAGAGTGCCGCGATCGGCGTCCGAGAGCACATCAGCGATCGTCCCCCAGGCGCGATCGGCCTGTGCGAAGAGGGTGCGCACCTCCTGCGCCCACTCCCTCCACTCAGTGAACCGCCGAGCGTCGTCGGCGTCGTGCACCGCGCGCCCGCCCTCCCCCACCCGCTGGAGCTGGACAAAGAGCGACTCACAGGCGTCGAGCAGCCCGGCCTCTAGTGCTCGTCGGTGCGGCGCGCGGTCGCCGTGCCGTTCGAGCGCGAGGGCGGCGAGCATGGCGCGAAGGCGCTCGGTCAGCGTGTCGGCGTCAAAGCCGGCCACCCGCCAGTCGACCGGTTCCTCTCCCTCCAGCCGGCGCCGGGCCTGCAGGAGCGGGGCGAAGAAGCGTTCGCGGGCCACCGCATGGCGATGATGTTCGGCGCGCAACGCGCGAAGGTTTCGCGCCACCTCGGGCAAGGCACAGGCACGCTGCGAGAGGGCGTACCAGGCGCGGTCGAGCGCCTCGCCATCGGAGAGCTGCAGCGCCTCATCCGGCAGGTGCAATGAGAGCACGCCGGCGCGCCACGCCGCCCCAGACAGGGCGTGCATCGGGGTCACCAGTTCATCGCCGCTCGCCTCGAGCCGGACGACCACCTCGTCCTGCTCCACGAAGAGTGTCACGGCACCCCCAAGCGTGCGACCGCGCCAGCGACCGACAGCGCTTGCGGCGCGAAAGGCGAGCCGTCCGGTGCGCTCAGGCATCATCGATGCGATAGCGATAGTCGTTGGCCAGTTCGCGCGCACAGATGGCGGCGCGCGTCCCGGTGCGGGCCTCGAACCGTTGCACGAAGGCGATGAGCGGTTCGGCGGTGAAGCTCTCGCGTGGCAGGGCGAGGACAGCGATGGCCGCCTCGATCTGCGCCGGATCTCCCTCGACTTCGACGAGGACGTCCATGCGCGGGTAGCGCTCCAATCGCACGGTCGCCCCCTCGACGACGAAGACCGATACCTCACGATCGATCTCGCGCGTGACCTCGTAGCCTAACGACACGAGAATCGCGGCAAACGCGGCGGCGTCACCGACGGACGATCCCGTCTCCTCGCGGATCTTGTAACCGTCGACGATCGAGGCGTGCCCCTTGAACTCGACCACCGCGCGTTCCCCGTCTGCACGCCGCTGCACACGAAGGCGCAGCACCTCGTCGCGGGCGGTGAGTGCGCGCGTCGCGGTGTCGTAGCGCCGGTCGATCAGCGCGCCGTCGAAGACGAGGAGCGCCCCCGCAGCAGCGAGCCGTTGACGCGCCGCCGACTCGTCGGGGACCACCGCCTTCAACTCGACCTCACGCATCGTCAATCGCCCGCATGACGGCGGCCGTATCGCGAAGGTCCGCGAAGACCGCGGCCGGCTCGTGCGCCGCGAGGTCATCCACCGAGTAGTGCCCGGTGGCAACCGCGATGGCCCGCGCCCCCACCCCGCGTCCGCAGTGAATATCTGCCGGGGTGTCGCCGATGATCACCAGGCGGTCGCCGGAGAACGACGCATCGAGGCTCGCGCGCGACCGCTCCAGCGCGATCCCCGGGAGCGACGGGCGATGTTCATGGTCCGAGCCAAACGCTCCAATGCAGAACCGCCCCGGGTCGATTCCCACGGCGCGCAGCTTTCGCTCCGCCCCGCCGACCACGTTGCCCGTGAGCAAACCGACATGACGATCCTCGCGCGCGTCGAGCGCATCGAGCAGCGCCACCACGCCATCATATAGAAGGAGGCGCCGCGATTCGCTCGCCAGCTCCTGGTCGAGACGCACGAGGTAGTCGTCGAGCACCTCGTGCAGCCGCGCCTCGATCGCGTCGTCGTCCATCCCTTCCTCACGCATCAGCTCACGCACGATCTGCATGTCGGTCTTTCCGTCGTATCGATACGTCGACGACCCGGGCTTCCCGAACGCCGCGACCAGCGCCCCCTCCATCGCGCGACGCCCTGCACCTTCGGTGGAGAGAATCGTTCCGTCGATATCGAACAGGACGAGCTTCATGAGGGCGGAAGACGGGAGGACGGGAGGACGGGAAGACGAGCGCGCTATCGCCGCGTCAGCAGAAGGCCGGAGATCACGCAGATGGCGCCGACCAGCTGTGGTGCCGTCGGGACCTCTCGAAAGGCGAAGTACGCCACGATCGCGGCGATGATCGGCTGCAGGTTCGAGTAGACAGCGGTTCGCGTGGGGCCAAGGAGGCGAAGCCCGCGATACCAGAACATGTAGGCAAAGACCATCGCCAGGATCGCCGAGTAGAAGACGGCGGCGTACGCACCGAGCGGAAGCGTGGTCCATGGCGTGGCGATCATCGCCGGGGCCGCGACAACGCAGGTGATCAGCGCACCGCCCAGCATCGTGTACCCGCCCAGCTGCAACGTGTGCACCTGCGTCGCGATGCGACGCAACGACACGGAGTAGATCGCCCAGCTCAGCGCCGCGCCCAACAGGAGCATCCCCCCGGCGAGCGAATCGCTCCCGGTGGCGCCGCGCGCCGATCCCATCACCACAGTGGAGCAGCCCACGATCTGCAGCGCGATCCCGCCCCACTGCCGTGTCGTGAGCGTCTCGGTTCCGAGCAGTCGGCCGAGGATCGCGATGAAGGCGGGAGTCGCCGCCACAATGAGCGCCGCCGTCGCCACACGCGACCGGACAATGCCCAGGATGAAGAGAATCTGGTAGACGCCATTGCCCAGCACGCCGAGCGCGATGAGCCGCCACATCACGCGCCGCGGAACGGGTTCGAGCCGCATGGCCCCTGCGATCCCGAGTTGGGCCGCGGCGGCGATCGGGATACGGGTCCCGTTGAAGGCGAGGGGGGCGATGAACTGCGTCCCGTACTTGAGGACGGAGAAGTTGATCCCCCAGATGGTCGCCATCAGGAGCAGGAGGGCGTCGGTTACCCAGCGCGCCTCGGTCTCCAGCGGCACAGCGTCGCCAGTGGCGACGACTCCAGAAGCGCTGACAGCCATGCCGAAAGGTAGACGCCCTCCATAAGTTTGGGGATGCATGTCTCCTTCGCGCTCTTCGCCGACGCGGCGAACCTGTCCCAGGAAGGGAAGCTCAACATCCTTGGCGTCTTCGATGCCGTGCAGGTCGCCTCGCTCCCCGCGATCCATCCCCGGGCGCACCTGGTCGTGCGACTGAAAGGGGGCGCGGCCGACGTGGGGCGTCACAACGTCGGGCTGCGCTGGGTGAATCCGCACGGCGTGGAACTGTGGTCGTCCGACGGCCAGCTCGACGTCGAGGCGGTCCCTCCGGCAGCGGGGGAGATGGACTTCCCGCTCATCGCCGCCATCGACCTTCCGCTCGACACCGCCGGCTCCTACACCATGCGGATCGCGCTCAACGAAACGCCGCGCGGGGAGGTTGGACTGATGGTCCGCGCCGCCCCTCCGCAGTTTGTGGCGCCAACGCCGTCGGGCGCGCTCGTCTCCTGAGCGCGGACAACGCGGCGCTCGTCAGCGCGCCGATGGCCCCTACGGTGGCGCGTCAGGGCGCCGGTGGGGCGTTAGGCACCGACTTGCTCGCGCACGCCTTGCACGTGGTGATGCCCTTCATGTTGCAGATGACGCAGATGAAGGTGCCGCACTCGCTGCACGGGTAGCCTTCCGAGGCGCGTTCCTCGTTCCCGCAGGCCCGGCAGATCATCGCGTCGCGCTCGTGCTGCTGCGTGCTCATGACGTCCCTCGCTCGTGCGGTCACCCCGCGGCAGCGGGGAGCCCGTATTCCTTGATCTTCTTGATGAGCGTCGCGCGCGAGATCCCGAGCGCGCGCGCCGCGTGAGTGCGATTCCCTTCGTGCTGCCGCAGCGTGCGCTCGATGTGCTCGCGCTCCACGTCGGCCAGCAACCGTCCCTCGAACCGGTCAGCCGCGGTCCCCCCCTGCGGGGCGCCGCGCACTTCGGCCGGGAGCGAGGCGAGTTCCAGGTGTGACGCGCCGCGCCCCACGATCATGCCGCGCTCCTGCACGTTCCGCAACTCGCGAATGTTCCCCGGCCACGCATAGCGCAACAGCGCATCGAGCGCCGCCTCGGTCACCTCGCGCGGTGCACTGGGAAGATGCGGCGCGAGTTCGTCCATCAGGCGCGCAATGAGTTCCACCAGGTCCTCGCGAGAGCGCGAGCGCAGCGGCGGAAGCGTCAGTGGCATGACACTCAGCCGATAGTACAGGTCCTCGCGCAGGTGCCCAGCATTGAC
>CAZLLP010000134.1:0-16624 GCA_964560345.1 uncultured Gemmatimonadaceae bacterium | reverse complement strand
CGATGGGTTTCTTCCCGGTGGACCACGAGACGCTCAAGTACCTGCGCCTCTCCGGCCGCAGCGAGGAGCAGGTGCAACTGGTCGAGGCCTACACCAAGGCACAGGGGCTCTTCCGCGAGGACGGAATGGCCGACCCGGTCTACACCGACACGCTCGAACTCGACCTGTCGACCGTGGTCCCGTCGCTGGCCGGTCCCAAGCGTCCGCAGGATCGCATCCCGCTTACGTCGGTGAAGGCCAACTACACCGAGTCGCTGCGCGCGCATCGTGAACAGCAGGCCGCGGCCAAGGCCAAGGCCGAAGGCGCGGCGGTCGCGGTGATGGAAGGCGAAGGACCCGTCCACGAGAGCGCCGGCGTGAGTTGCGAGTGGCGTGGCGAAAAGTTCTCGCTCAAGGATGGCGCGGTGGTGATCGCGGCGATCACCTCGTGCACCAACACGTCCAACCCGAGCGTCATGCTTGCCGCGGGCTTGCTGGCGCAGAAGGCGACGGCCAAGGGACTCAAGTCGAAGCCATGGGTCAAGACGTCGCTGGCGCCGGGCTCCAAGGTCGTGCGCGACTATTTCGACAAGGCCGGGGTGCAGCCGGCGCTCGACGCGTTAGGCTTCCAGATCGTCGGCTACGGCTGCACGACGTGCATCGGCAACTCGGGGCCGCTCCCCGACCCGATCGTCAAGGCGATCGACGACGGGAAGCTGACGGTCGCGGCTGTCCTCTCGGGGAACCGCAACTTCGAGGGGCGTGTGAATCCGCAGACGCGCTTCAACTATCTGGCCTCGCCGCCGCTGGTCGTGGCCTACGCCCTGGCCGGGCGCATGGACATCGACTTCGAGCGCGAGCCGATCGGCGTTGGGGCTGACGGACCGGTGTTCCTGCGGGACATCTGGCCGACGGCGCAGGAAGTGGCCGACGTGGTGCTGTCGTCGGTGAAGCGCGAGCAGTTCGAGGCCGAGTACGGCGACGTCTTTGCCGGCGATGCGCAGTGGCAGGCGATCCGCATCCCCACGGGGTCGCGCTACGCCTGGGACGACGCCTCGACGTACGTGAAGCACCCGCCGTACTTCACCGGGATGACGATGACCCCGCCCGGGGTGCAGCCGATCGCCGGGGCGCGTGTGCTGGGGATGTTCGGCGACTCGATCACCACCGACCACATCTCCCCGGCGGGTTCGATCGCCGAGAAGAGCCCGGCCGGGCAGTGGCTGCTGTCGTTAGGCGTGCCCAAGAAGGACTTCAACTCGTACGGCGCCCGTCGCGGCAACCACGAGGTGATGATGCGCGGCACCTTTGCCAACATCCGCCTCAAGAACGAACTGACGGCGGGGATGGAAGGGTGGTGGACGCGCACGTCGCCCGACGCGCCGCCGACCTCGTTTTACGAGGCGAGCGAGTCGTACAAGGCGGCGGGAACGCCGCTCATCATCATCGCCGGCAAGGAGTACGGGACCGGGTCGTCGCGCGACTGGGCGGCCAAGGGGACGATGTTGCTGGGCGTGCGGGCGGTGATCGCCGAATCGTTCGAGCGCATCCATCGCTCGAACCTGGTCGGGATGGGGGTGATCCCGCTGGAGTTCGCCGACGGGGCCACTCGCCAGTCCTTGGGGCTCACCGGCTTCGAGTCGTACACCATCGAGGGGCTGTCGGACACGATGGCGCCGCGCGCCACGCTCACCGTGGTGGCCCGTGCCGCTGACGGAGCCGAGACGCGCTTTGCCGCGCGCTCGCGCATCGACACGCCGGAGGAGATGCAGTACTACCGCAACGGCGGGATCCTTCCCTACGTGCTGCGGCAGCTGGTGAGCGGGCGGTAGTCGCTCGCGCGGTCGGCGGCACGAACGGCCGCCGGTCCGCACCGCCGCACGGCGCCATTCCCCCGGGAGTGGCGCCGTGTTTGTTTAGGGCGCATGACGGCCGCCGCTTCGCGCTCACTGGTGATCATCGCCAACCCCGCCGCCGGGCGCGGGCGGGCGGCGCGGCTCATCCCGCGGCTCGAGGCGGCGCTGGGGCGCGCGCACCCGCACGCGTTGCAACTGACGAGCCGTGCCGGCGACGAGACGCGGCTCGCGCGCGAGGCGGCCGACGCGGGGGCAGAGACGATCCTGGCGTTAGGCGGCGACGGGACATGGGGGAACGTGGTGCGCGGGATCATGCAGAGCGCCCACCGTCCGCGCCTCGCCCTGCTCGCGGCCGGGACGGGGAACGACCTCGCCTTTGCCACCGGCGTCCCCGCCCACGACCTCGACTCGGCGCTGGCCATCGCCCTGGGCACCGGCGAGCGGGCGATCGATGTGGGGGAGTGCGACGGCGTGCACTTCGTGAACTGCGCCGGCTTCGGCTTCGACGCGGCGGTGCTGCAGGGGACGCAGCGGGTGACGTGGCTGCGCGGGCACGCCGTGTACCTGCTGACGGCGGCGCGCATGCTCTTTGGCTATTCCGGCTTTCGGGCGGCGCTCGCCTATGAACGGGCGGCCGGCGCTCCGTCAGCCGCAACGACACCGGAGCATCACCTCGCCGTGATCGTCTCCAACGGCCCGCGTTTTGGCGGCGGCTTCCTGATTGCCCCGGGGGCCACGGTGGACGACGGGATGCTGGACGTTGTGCGCGTGGCCGACGGGGCGCCGCTGCGTCGCGCGCTCGTCTTTGCCGGCGCCACGCGCGGGTCGCACGTGCGCGCGCGCGAGGTCAGCAGTCGTCGCGTGACAGCGGTAACGCTCACCTTCGATGCCCCGCCCCTGTTTGACGCCGACGGTGAGTTGCACCAGGCGCGCGGGACGACAGTGACGGTGCGATGCCATCCGGGCGCGTTGCGGCTGGCGGTGGCGCGCTGAGGCGAGCTGAGGCACGACGAAGCGCGTGTCGCGCAGGTGGACGGCGAGCGTATGCGATGCGCGCGGCCCCAATGCACGACGGCGCGAGCCTGGTGGCCCGCGCCGTCGCGCACACTGTCGACCGGTCGCCCTAGTTCGGGCGGCGCACGTCGATCTTCTCGCCCACCACGGCGCCCAGCAGTCCGCCGGCCGCCGCCCCGATGATCGCCCCCTTGAGCGTGTTGCGCGTACTGGCCACGCCGATCGCCGCGCCGGCCGCTGCACCGATGATCGCGTCACGCTTCGTGTTCTTGATCACGCGCTCCTCGCCACCATACACACCGCCCCCGGAACCACCGGCGCTGCTATACACGGGAGCCGAAGCCGGCGCGCGGCGAATGACCCGAGGCTGCGCCTGACGGTAGACCACCGGCTGCGGCTGGTAGTATGGCTGCGGATAGTACTGCGGCGGGTACTGCGGCTGCGGGTAGTAGCCCTGCGCGCCGTAGCCGTACCCCTGCTCCTGCGGTGAGACGTACATCTGCGGCTGGTACGGCTGCACCTGCGACGCGAGCGAGAGGTCGTTGCGGAGCGCCTGGTCCAGCGCAGGGGTCTCGTCCTTTCCGCAGGCGGCAAGGACCGCAAGCGAGGCGACGGCAGCGACAGATACGAAAGCACGCGAGATGGTCATGGGACCCTCCAGATGGGGCGTTGTGGGTAACCCTATGCATGGCACTCCCTGTGCCGCACGCGTCGCGATGGTGCACAACGACTTACGCGAGGGGGTGTCCCCGGTACGGACAATCGGGTGTCCTCTCCCGGTCACGCCACACGCGATCCCCGCCATTCGTGTGTTGCGCGGTGTGTGACCTCGCTCGCACTTTTCCGGCACACCTGCCAGGACATGGACATGCGAATCACTTCAGTCAGGATCGGAACGATGGCGGCTGCCATCGCACTGACCATCGGGGTGCCGTCGACGGGTGGCGCGCAGCAGGCGGAGACGGGACCCAAGGTGGGAGACGTCGCTCCGGACTTCACCCTGCTCGGCGTTACCAAGGACGGCCCGATGCGCGAGGCGATCAAGCTCTCGTCGTACAAGGGCAACACGGTGGTGCTCGCCTTCTTCTTCAAGGCGCGGACCAAGGGTTGAACGATCCAAATGGAGGCGTACCGTGATCAGTACGCCACGCTCTTCAATGGGGGGAAGAAGGTGACCCTCATCGGGATCAGCGTCGATCCCGACACCGCGCTCATCTCGTGGATGAAGGACGCAAACTTCCCGTTCATCTTTGCCAGCGATGGCGATGGTGCCGTGGGAACGCAGTACGGGGCCTACCTCCCCGCCAACAAGGTGGACAACCGTTCGCTGTACGTGATTGGACCCGACGGCAAGATTGCCTACAAGGCGCAGCCTTTCCGGCAATCGTCGGCCGAGGCCTACACCGAGCTGGAAGCCGTGATCGACAAGCTCTCGCCGCCCTCGGGTGGCAAGCCCTGACAGGTGCAACGCCTCGGCAGCCGCTGCCGGGGCGTTGTACGTTTCTCCCATGTCTGCCTCCCGTCAGCTCGCCGAGCAGCTCTTTGCCGCCGCGGTGCGCGGCGCCGACCCGCGCGCCGCGACACGTGCCGCGCTGGACGGCGTCACGTTAGGCGCCCGCCCGTGGATCATCGCCGCCGGGAAGGGGGCGGTTCCGATGGCGCGCGCGGCGCTCGAAGCGCTGTCCGCGGGAAACCGCACGCCCGAGGGCGGGGTCGTGGTCACCTCGGAGGCCGGGGCCGAGGTCGCGCCACTCACCGTCGTCACCGGCGACCACCCGCTTCCCGGCCCCGGCTCACTCGCCGCCGCAGAAGCCATCGGTGATGTGGTCCGTCTCGTGCAGCCCGGCGACGACGTGCTGGTGCTCATTTCGGGGGGGGCCTCGTCGCTGATGGCCGCACCGACCGATGGCATCTCGGTCGACGCAATGCTCGACCTCTTTCGCGGACTGCATCGCGCCGGCGCTCCGATCGGTGTCATGAACGCCTTCCGCAAGCGCGTGATGCGCTGGAGCGCCGGGCGATTGGCCGTGGCGCTCAACGGCGCCCGCGTCACCGTGCTCCTCGCCTCCGACGTGATCGGCGACGATCCGCCCTCCATCGCCTCGGGACCGTGCAGCGGCGACACCTGGTACGCCGCCGAACTCGTCGAACTGGCGCAGGCGCAACGCCTGTGGCCCGCCATCCCCGACGAGGTGCGCGACTATCTCGACCGCACGCTGTCGGGCGAGATCGCCGAGACCCCAAAACCCGGCACACAGGCCCTCCGCGACGTCGCCCCTCGCGTGATCCTTGGCAACAGTGACGCGCTGGCGGCGGTCGCGCGCGACGCGAGCGCGCGTGGCATCGTCGCGCGCGTCGCACCCACGCCCATCACCGGCGCGGCGCGATCCACCGGCGAAGCGATCGCGCGCACCGCCATCACGGCGCGCGCCGACCTGGAGGGCCGCCCCAGTTCCTCCCTAAGTGCGCCATGCCGGCTCGCCCTCGTGTGGGGCGGCGAGACCACGGTGGCGCTCGGCGGGCCATCGCACGGACTCGGCGGTCGCGCACAGGAACTCGCCCTCTCGGCTGCGCAGACGCTGCACGCGGCCGGCGCGGAGGGACGCGGCATCACAATACTCTCCGCGGGAACCGACGGGCGCGACGGTCCCACCGACGCGGCGGGGGCCATCATCGACGGCCATACGTGGACCCGAATCGCGCTCGGCGGGAGCGATCCGCTCGCCGCGCTCGAGCGTCACGACGCGCATCCCGCGCTCGACGCCGCCGGGGCATTGCTGCGCACCGGGATGACCGGGACCAACGTCAACGACGTGGTGATCGCGCTGGTGCAGTAACGGCGCGTGGCCGTTGGGACCGTGGAGACTCAGGGCGTTGGTGGACAGGGGTGAGGCCAGTAGTTTCCGCGCATGCCAAACGCCCCGTTCACTGTCGGTCTCGTGCAGGAGATCGCCGGCTCGCGCGACATCGAGGAGAACGTCGTCCGCGCGATTGCCGGCGTCCGCAGCGCCCACGCGCGCGGCGCGCAAGTCATCTGCCTGCAGGAGTTGTTCAACGCGCCGTACTTCTGCAAGTCGCTCGACATCAACTGGTTCGACCTGGCCGAGCCGATTCCCGGGCCGACCACCGAGCGCATGCAGGCACTCGCGCGCGAACTCGAGGTCGTGCTCGTCGTCCCGATCTACGAGCGGCAGGCCGCTGGGCTCTATCGCAACTCGGCAGCCATCATCGATGCGGACGGGACGCTGCTAGGCGTGTATCGCAAGATGCACATCCCGCACGATCCGCTGTTTGAAGAGAAGTACTACTTCACGCCGGGCGACGCCGCCGACACCGCGATGCGCGATCCGGCGCGTTCGCGCGATGCCAACGGCTTTCGCGTCTGGAAGACGCGCTACGGTACGATCGGCGTCCTGATCTGCTGGGACCAGTGGTATCCCGAAGGGGCGCGCATCACCGCCTTGTTAGGCGCCGACGTCCTGTTCTATCCCACGGCCATCGGCTGGCATCCCGGAGAGAAGGCGACGTTCGGCGACGCACAGGTGACGGCGTGGCGCACCATCCAGCGGTCGCACGCCATCGCCAACGGCGTCTTTGTCGCCGCCCCCAATCGCGCCGGTTTCGAGGCGCATCCCGGCACCGACGGCATCGAGTTCTTCGGACAGTCGGTGATCTACGATCCGTTCGGGCGCGTACTCGCCGAGGCGGGGACCGATCCGTCGGTGCTCGTGGCGACCTGCGACCCCAAACTGATCGAAGAGACACGGCGCAACTGGCCCTTCCTGCGCGATCGCCGCGTGGATGCGTACGGCGGAATCCTTTCGCGATA
Organism: uncultured Gemmatimonadaceae bacterium; assembly: GCA_964560345.1. Classification (GTDB taxonomy): domain Bacteria; phylum Gemmatimonadota; class Gemmatimonadetes; order Gemmatimonadales; family Gemmatimonadaceae; genus SCN-70-22. The sequence continues at coordinate 9,946 of CAZLLP010000134.1, read as the reverse complement.
CTTGGGAGATCGCTGAGCCAATGACATCTCCCGCCTCCCGTCCCCCGTCTCCCGTCCCGCCCTTTCGCATGCCCGCGGAGTGGGAGCCGCACACCGCGACCTGGATTGCCTGGCCGCATCACGAGCCGGACTGGCCGGGAAGGCTGGCGCCCATTCCTGGGGGGGACGCCGAGATCGGGCGGGCGCTGCAAACGCGGGAGCGCGTCGAGATCCTCTGCCCCAACGAGGACGTGCGCGAGGACGCGCTCGCCAAGCTCGAGGCGAACGACTGCAATCCGGCCGGCTATCGCCTGCACGTCGTGCCTAACGACCGCGTCTGGCTGCGCGACTCGGCGCCGACCGGCGTGCATGACGCGGAGGGAAACGTCGTCCTGGCCAACTGGCAGTTCAACGCCTGGGCCAAGTACGACAACTACGCCCTCGATGCGCAGGTGGGGCACGCGGTGGAGTCGATCACCGGACTCGCGCGCTTCGAACCGCAGCGTCCCGACGGCGCCGGGCGCGTGGTGCTGGAAGGCGGCGCCATCGAGACCAACGGCACGGGGCTCTTCCTCGTCACCGAGGAGTGTCTCCTCTCGCCGATCCAGGAGCGGAACCCGGGACTCACGCGCGAGGGCTACGAGACCGTCTTCCGCGAGACGCTGGGCGTGCGCGAGACGATCTGGCTGGGCGAAGGGTGCGTCGGCGACGACACGCACGGACACGTCGACGACATCGCGCGCTTCATCGACGACGGGACGGTCATCCTGGCGTACGAGAACGATCCGGCCGACGAGAACCACCTGCGCTCGTCGGACAACCTGCGCCGACTCTCGCTGGCGGCGAAGGGCGAACTACGCGTGGTGACGCTTCCGTATCCGCGCCCGGTGATCATGGATGGGCAGCGCCTCCCGGCCAGCTACGCCAACTTCTACATCGGCAACGGCGTGGTCCTGGTGCCGACGTTCAACGACGTCAACGACCGCGTGGCGCTCAATACGCTGGCCGAGTGCTTCCCCGATCGGGCGATCGTGGGGATTCATTCGGTCGACCTCGTGTGGGGGCTCGGGACGCTGCACTGCCTGAGCCAGCAGGAGCCAGCGCCGCGCAGGTAACGCAGGTCACAATCACGGCGCTCGGCGAGGTTGCCCGAGCCACCCCGGGGGCGTCCAACGCATGTGGGACGCCCTCGTCAATTTTCCGGTTCGATTCGCCAGGTCCTCGCGACCGTGCCGCTCGCGGCATTGGTCGCGCTTTCGGCCCTGACCGCCTGCACCTCGCCGCGCGACGGGGTGACGATTGCAGCTGCCGGCAACTGGGACGCGGCCTACGGCGAGATGAACAAGCGAGGGATCGACCTCGCCATCGAGCAGATCAACCAGGAAGGGGGCGTCCGTGGGCGCCCGCTGCGCGTCGCCATGCGCAACGACAAGGGCGACGGCACGCGCGCGGTCAGCATTGCCTCGGAGTTCGTCAACGATCCCGCCATCGTCGCGGTGGTGGGGCACGTGAACTCGGGGACGATGATCGCCGCCGCCCGCGTTTACGACGAAGGGCTTCCCGCCGTCTCCACCACCGCATCGACCCCCGACCTCACCGACGTCTCGCCGTGGGTCTTTCGCGTCATTTCCAGCGACTCGGTCAACGGGCTCGATCTCGCGCGCTACGCGCGCGCGCAGGGGTTCAACCGCGCCGCGATCCTCTACGAGAACAACGCGTACGGTCGCGGGCTCGCCGAGTCGTTCGAACGCAACTTCGGCGGGACAATCGTCGCCAACGATCCGATCCCGACCGACGCGAACGCCAACTTCGAACCGTTTGTCGCCTGGATTGCCGGGCGCGCCCCCGACGTGGTCTTTGTCGCCGGGACAGAAGCATCGGGACTTTCGATCCTGCGCGAGGCACGGCGCCAGCGCGTGACGACCGCCTTCCTCGGCAGCGATGGATGGACCGGAATCGTGCGCGACACGTCGCTGGCCGAAGGGGCCTACGTCGGCGCGCCATTCACGCCGCAGGATCCCCGCCCCGACGTCCAGCAGTTCGCCGCCAACTTCCGGCGACGGTTTGGCATGGCACCTGACGGCAACGCCGCGCTGGCCTACGACGCCACGCGCCTCGTCGCGCGCGCAATCGCCGAAGGCGGCGCGTCGAGAAGCGGCGTGCGCGACTGGCTCGCCACGCGCACGCGCGAGACCGCCTTTCCCGGCGTCACCGGCCCCATCTCGTTCCTCTCCACCGGCGACGTGGTCGGCAAGGGCTACGTGATGACGCGCGTGCGCAAGGGTGCGCTCGTGGTCGAGCGAGGGAGCGGCGAATGATCGATCGCGTCGTGCGATTCCAGAGCATTCGCCAGCGCCTGCTGGTGAGCTTCGCGCTGCTGGTCGGGCTGTTCTGCGCCGCCGGCCTGGCGGGGCGTGCGGCGATCATGCGCATGTCCGACGTGATCGGCGAAACGCTCGAGTCGGTGCAGCAGGACGCGCAGCTTTCGTCGCGGCTCTCGGGAGCGGTCACGCAGGAACTGGCGGCGGCACAGCGCTACCTGGAAACACGCGACAGCTCGGCGCAGGGAGATTTTCGCCGCCTGGCGCGCGAAGCGCACGCGGCGCAACGCGCGATGAACCTCCTGCACGGTCAGGGGGCGCGTGAGATGGCGCTCGTGGCCTCCATCGACGCGCGACTCTCCGACATCGAAGTGCGGTATGCACGGGCGCATCGACTGGCCGACCTCGGGCGACGCGAGGCCGCGACCGCCGAAGGGAGCGCGGCGCGCACCGGCGTCGAGGCGCTCCTCTCCGACGTGCGACAACTGGCGACACTCAAGGCTCGCGGCGTGGACGCCGCATCGCTCAAGCTCCGTCGTGACGCCCAGCAGCGCGGCACGTGGGTCCTGATCATCATGGGAATCGCCGTGGTGCTGGGGCTGCTCATCGTCTTCAGCACGGTCAACTGGATCGCGCGCCCCCTGAGGCAACTCGCGCAGCAGGCGCGCGCGCTCAGCGCCGGTGACTTTGCCAATCGCCTGGACGGCGACCTGCCCGGCGAGTTTCGCGAACTGGCCGATGCGATGAACTCGACATCGGCGTCGTTGTCGCGCGTCGTGTCCGTCAGCACCAACACCGCCAACGACGTCGCGCACTCGGCACGCGACCTGGCCAACGTGTCGGAACAGATCTCGGCGTCGGCCAACCAGATGGCGTCGTCGATGACGGAGATCTCCACCGGGGCCGAGAGCCAGGTGCGTCAGCTGCGGGCGATCGACGATGCGCTGCGCGCGATTCGCACCAACGCCGACGACGTCGTGCTGAGCGCCGAGGAGCTGACCGCACTCGCCGCCGCCATCGAGGAGACGGCGCGCGCCAAGCGACTGGAGCTGGCGCGCTCGTTAGGGATCCTCACCACCGTGCGCGAAACGGTGCGCGAGGCCGCGTCGGAAGTGGATGCGCTCAACGAGACGGCCGAAGACATCAACAAGCTGGTGGCCTCGGTGGGACGCATCGCCGAGCAGACCGACCTGCTGGCGCTCAACGCCGCGATCGAAGCGGCGCGCGCCGGAGACGCTGGTCGCGGCTTTGGCGTGGTGGCCGACGAGGTGCGCAAGCTCGCCGAGCAGGCGCAGGTGGCCGCCGACGACGTGGTGCGCCTCACGCGCGTGGTCACAGCGCGCGTGGGGTCGACCACACGCGCGATGGAAGCCGGCGTCTCGCAGGTGGAAGAGATCGAAGGGGTCTCGCGCAACGTGGACGCGGCGCTGGACAGCATCACCGATGCGGCCGGACGCACGCGCAGCGCCGCCGGTGGCGCCGCGGAAAAGGCCGAGCGCAACGCACACATCGTGGCATCGGCCGCGCGCAGCGTGCAATCGGTGGCGCGCACCGCCGAAGGCTACGCGGCAGCAGCGCAGCAGGTGAGCGCCTCGACGCAGGAGCAGAGTGCGGCGTGCGAGCAGATGAGTTCTGCCTCGACGCAGCTCCTGCAGGGAAGCATGCAGCTCCGCGAGCTGGTGGGCGCGCTACGGTCCGAGGCCGCGTAGGCCGGCCACCGAGAAGATTAGCGGCTGAGGCGCCCCCACGCGCCGTGGCTGCCTAACGCTTGAGCTGCGACGTCGCCCAGCTCTGCGGCTCGAAGAGCTCCACCGGCAGACGCTCCCCTTCCTTCACCCCCATCGACTCGCCGCGGAAGTAGAGCCGGCCGTCGCGATAGGCTCGCATGCTGAAGGCGACCGGATAGCCGGCAACCGCCTTGTAGTTGAGGTAGCGCGTCTCGTTCATCGAGGTGCGACCAGCCCGCGTCTCGCGTACCAGGATGCGCCGCACGAGAAGCGAGTCGGTGTCGACCCAGAACTGGGACTTGGTACTGTCGCCGACCGCGGCCCCCACCACCCACATCTCGCGCCCATCCCACCGGTCCTTGCGGGCGATCGAGAGGTCGAAGCCGAGCGAATCGAGCTGCATGGCCGTGGTGTCGACCATCTGCGTGTAGGCGTCGCCGGTGAGGACGAGCAGCGGATGCCAGCCGCGCTGCGTGTTGGCTGGCTTGCCGTTGGTGAACGAATAGAGGCTGCCGTCGGCGTACAGCACGCCGCTTTTGGAGGCCAGCGGGACGTAATCGATGCGCTGGCGCCCGGGGAGCGTGACGTACTGGTTCCATACCTGCCGCGTCTCGCGCCCGTTCTGGCCGATGATGCTGACGTTCTGCTTGTAGGTCAGCGTCATGTACCACTTGCCGATGTAGCGGTCGTTCATCGCCTTCAGCACCGTGCGACCATCGGGGGCGGTGGGCGTGGCCGTCACGGGGGTTGGCGCGACTTCGGCCTTTCGGGCGCACCCGGTGGCAAGGGTCGCGACGAGCAGGGTAGCGCCGGCAAGGGCGGAGGAGCGAACCAGGCGGGGACGATGCACGATCATGCGCTCGCGGCGTGAAGGCGGAGGGGACGAGCCACTACACGCCATCTCCAATGATCGTCGGCGGCAGTGCCGGCATGCTACGTCGCCGGGAGCGGTCGACCATTGGTGCGATGGCCTTTAGCTTCGAGACATTAACACCAGCGTCACAACGTGCCTAGACAATCCCTCCCCCACGCCGTCCTGCTGCTGAGTGGCGGCCTCGACTCCACGACCCTCCTCGCGCTGGCCCGCCGAGAGGGGTTTGCCGTGCACGCCCTCTCGTTTCGCTACGGCCAGCGCCACGGCGCCGAGATCGCCGCCGCCCAGCGCGTCGCGCGCGAACTCGGCGTCGCCGAGCATGTGATCGCCGACATCGACCTGCGCATGTTTGGCGGGTCGGCGCTCACCTCCAATCTGGCGGTGCCCAAGGACCGGGCGCTCGACGGCGGTGGTCACGACATTCCGATCACATACGTCCCGGCACGCAACACGATCTTCCTGTCGTTCGCGCTGGCGTGGGCCGAGGTGCTGGGGGCGGCCGACATCTTCATCGGCGTCAATGCGCTGGACTACAGCGGGTACCCCGACTGCCGCCCCGAGTACATCGCCGCCTTCGAGCGCATGGCCAACCTGGCCACCCGCGCCGGTGTGGAGGGGACGCGGCCGGTCACCATTCGCACCCCGCTCATTGACCTCACCAAGCAGCAGATCATCGAGCTGGGCATGTCGTTAGGCGTGGACTACGGCATCACCACGAGCTGCTACGACCCCGCCCCCGACGGCGCCGCCTGCGGCCACTGCGACGCCTGCCAATTGCGGAAGAAGGGCTTTGCCGAAGCCGGCGTGGCCGATCCGACCCGCTACGCCGACGCGGCGAAACCGTCGTTCCCGTCTCCGGTCTCTCGCCACCCGTCCGGTATCTGATGTACACGGTCAAGGAGATCTTCTACACGCTGCAAGGCGAGGGCGTGCACGCCGGCCGCCCGGCGGTATTCTGTCGCTTTTCGGGGTGCAACCTGTGGACCGGGCGCGAGGAGGATCGCGACAGCGCCACTTGCCGCTTCTGCGACACGGACTTCGTGGGGGTGGGGCTCGACGGCGGGAAGTTCGCGACGGCGGCGGAGCTGGCTGAAGCGGTGCGTCGCCACTGGCCGGTGGGGAGCGGCGGCCATCCGTACGTGGTGTGCACCGGGGGCGAACCGCTCTTGCAGCTCGACGAGGCCGCCGTGCACGCCCTGCACGGCGCCGGGTTCGAGATCGGGGTGGAAACCAACGGGACGCAGCCCGCGCCGGCGGGGATCGATTGGATCTGCGTGAGCCCCAAGGGGAACGCCCCGTTGCGCCTGACGGCAGGCAATGAGCTCAAGCTCGTCTTCCCCCAGGCCGACGCCCCCCCCGAACGCTTCGCGTCGCTCACCTTCCGCCACTTCTCGTTGCAGCCGATGGACGGCCCGCAGGTGAAGGAACACACCACAGCCGCCATCGCCTACTGCCTGGCGCATCCGCAGTGGCACCTGAGCGTGCAAACACACAAGCAGCTCGGCCTGCGCTAGGCTGCAGCTCGTCTTCTCGTCTTCCCGTCTTCCATGCTTCTGTACAAGGAGTTCACCTTCGAGTCCGCCCACCGTCTCCCGAACGTCCCGCCCGGCCACAAATGCGCTCGGCTGCACGGGCATTCGTTCATGGTGCGCGTGACGGTCGAAGGGCCGGTCGGCGCCGTGTCGGGGTGGGTCATGGACTTCGCTGACATCAAGGGAGCGTTCTCCCCGATCCACGAGCAGCTCGATCACCGCTATCTCAACGACGTCCCGGGGCTGGAGAATCCGACCAGCGAAGTGCTCGCCCGGTGGATCTGGCGAGCGCTCGTCCCCACGTTGCCCACCCTGGCCGAAATCCAGGTGCGGGAGACGTGTACGTCGGGATGTGTCTACCGCGGCGAGGACGAATCCAGCGCGTGATTCGTTCGGGCTGACCACCTGGCCAGCACGACAGGCGTCCGTGTGACGTGCGTCCTCTTACGCTACTGGTCTCAAGAGGTAGCTTCACCGTCCAGCTCTGCCGTTTCGCTCGAAAGACCGCTCGATCACTCGCACTCCCCGCATGCACCGCTTCCTCCGCCTGTTCGCCCTGATGCTCACGCTCTCGCTCGTGCTCTCGCACGAGGCGTCGGCGCAGCGGAAGGGACGGCGGGTGCGCAAGAAGCCGTTTGCGGCGTTCAGCGAATCGGCGCAGCGCCTGCGCGACTCGCTCACCCTGCGTGTGGCCGAGCCGAGTACGTTGCCGCGGACGCCGCTCCTCACTGCTGCAAGCGAGAGCGATGAGTCGGTCCTGCGCGATTCGCTGCTCACGGTCGCCCGCTCGCAGATCGGCGCGCGCTACCGGTTGGGGGCGCAGACGCCGGGGAAGGCCTTCGACTGCAGCGGGCTGATTCGCTACGTGATGGGGGCGCTCAGCTTCTCGCTCCCGCGCACCGCCCACGAGCAGTCGAAGTTCGGACGTGAAGTCGCGCGCGACACCTCTCAGCTCCGCCCGGGTGACCTACTCACCTTTGGCACCTCGCGCCGCATCACGCACATCGGGATCTACGCCGGCGACGGCAAGGTGATTCACGCCAGCACGTCCAAGCGGCAGGTCATCGAGACATCACTCGCCTCCCTCGGCCCGTCGCTCCTTCGCAAGTGGCAGAGCGCACGGCGCTTGATCACCCTGGCCGACAGCGCCGGCGAAGCGCAGTAACCTCGACGGCGTTCGCCGCTTCGAGCCAGCAGTGAGCAGCCGCGGCCCTTCGAGGGCCGTTTTTTTGTGCCGGTATCCGGCGTGTCTCGCCCCGCCCGACGACGAATCTCTCGCGGATCGCCGTGTCCGTTTTCGGACACCGCGTCCCACGTCCGCACATGTGCGCCGCAAGCCGCGTCGGCGGCGATTCGCCTAACGCGTTCCCGCATCACGACTTGGCTGTCGAGCGCCGGTGGGGCGCGCACGGCATGAGTCTTCCCTTACAACCCAAACAAACGCGGCAGCACATCGCCGTTGTCCAATACGCCGACTCCCCCGACGATCAAGCTTTCGTGGATATCAAGCGAGAACCTCCCAAGAAGACGAAGCGCAACCTGCTCATCGCCGGCGGCGTGGTGGCCGTGGTGGCGACGACCGTCGCGCTCAGCAACCTCGAGGCGCGCCCCCCCGGCGTCTCGCGCAGCGAACTGTGGGTCGACTCGGTGCAGCGCGGGACGATGATCCGGCAGGTGCGCGCGCCGGGGACGCTGGTTCCAGAGAACATTCGCTACGTGGCGGCCGTGACCGCAGGGCGCGTGGAAGCGCGCCCGCTGCGCCCAGGCTCGCGCGTCACGGCCAGCACGGTCCTGCTCGAACTCTCCAACCCGGAAGTGCAGCTTCAGGCACTCGAGGCCCAGCGACAGCTCACGCAGGCCGAGCAGGACCTGGTCACGCTGCGTACCACGCTGGAGACCAACCGCCTCAACCAGGCCTCGCAGGTCGCGCAGATCAAGACGCTGCGAGCGAACGCATTGCGCGACGCCGGGGTGATTGACGGTCTCGACGCCAAAGGGCTGTCATCGAAGAACGAGGTGGACAGGGCGAAGGACCTGGCCAAGGAACTGGAGACTCGCCTCGAGTTGGAGGTGCAACGCCTGGACATCCTGACCTCGGCCATGTCGGAGCAGTTGTCGAAGGCCAAGGCCAACCTCGAACAGATGCGCGCGGTCGCGCGCTTCCAGCAGGAGCGCGTGGCATCGATGCGCGTGATGTCGGGGCTGGACGGCGAGCTGCAGACGCTCCCGCTCGAACTGGGGCAGTGGGTGGTGCCGGGACAGGTGATGGCGACGGTGGCGCAGCCCGGGCGGCTCAAGGCGGTGCTGCGCGTCCCCGAGACGCAGGCCAAGGACGTGGTGCTGGGGCAGAAGACCACGGTGGACACGCGCAACGGGATCATCAACGGCAAGGTGATGCGCGTGGATCCGATCTCGACCAACGGGACGGTCACGGTGGAGATCGCGCTCGAGGGGGAACTCCCCAAGGGGGCCCGTGCCGACCTGTCGGTCGACGGGATCATCGAGCTGGAGCGGCTGGACAACGTGATGTATGTGGGACGCCCGGCGTACGGGCAGCCGGAACAGGCGATCGGCTTGTTCCGTATTGAGGCCGACGGCAAGAGCGCCACGCGCATCAGCGTCAAGCTGGGCCGCGCGTCGGTGAGCACCATCGAGGTCCTGCAAGGCCTCCAGACCCGCGACAGTGTCATCATCTCCGACATGTCGCGCTTCGACAACGTCAACCGGGTGAGAATCGAGCGATGACCATGCCTAACGACCTGCCGGCCGCGGAACCCCTCATCCGCATGACGGGGATCCAGAAGATCTTCTACACCGACGAGGTGGAGACGCATGCGCTGGCCGACATCCACCTCGACATCCGTCCCGGCGAGTACGTGGCGATCAACGGTCCCTCGGGGTGCGGCAAGACGACGCTGCTGTCGATCCTTGGGCTGCTCGATACGCCGACCGGCGGGTCGTACATCCTGAGCAACGAGGATGTGTCCAACCTCTCGGCTGCCGACCGGGCGCGCATTCGCAACCGGCAGATCGGCTTCATCTTCCAGGCGTTCAACCTGATCGGCGACCTCACGGTGTACGAGAACGTCGAGCTCCCGCTCACGTATCGGGGGATGGGGGCGGCGGAGCGCAAGAAGCGCGTGCACGACGCGCTGGAGCGCGTGGGGATGTCGCATCGCGTGAAGCACTATCCCTCGCAGCTCTCCGGCGGTCAGCAGCAGCGCGTTGCGGTGGCGCGCGCGGTGGCCGGTGACCCGGCGATCCTCCTCGCCGACGAGCCGACGGGGAACCTGGATTCTACCAATGGCGAGGCGGTGATGGAGCTGCTCCGCGAGCTGCATCGCGGCGGGGCGACCATCTGCATGGTCACGCACGATCCGCGGTATGCGCGTCATGCCGATCGCTCCATTCACATCTTCGACGGTCGCGTGGTGGACGAGATGGCGGGGGCGTCGGCGTGAAGCTGGCGTCGCTGGCCGTGGCTCGCGAGGAGCGGCACCTGTCGCTCGTCCG
>CAZLLP010000133.1:0-16781 GCA_964560345.1 uncultured Gemmatimonadaceae bacterium | reverse complement strand
ACGACCATTCTTGGCGTGGAGCTCCCGCTCATCACCGTGTACTTGAATCCGGGGAAGAACATCACCGTCATCGCCGAGGTGATCGCCATGAACCATCTGCTGCGTTATGCTGGGATCAATCCGGCCGAATCGTTCAACCAGCGCTTGATGGGGCACATGCAGCAGAAGGCCGCCGATGTGCGGCGCTACCTGATCCAGGACGATGAGTAGCGCTGAGGGGACGCGAGCCATCGTCGCCGGGCATGGCGACTTCGCGACGGGCATCGTCTCGGCCGTGGTGCAGATCACGGGGCGCGACGACGTCTTCGTCGCGATCTCGAACCGCGGCTTGAGCGCCCAGGACGTCGAGCGCGTCCTGCGCGAACAGGTGTCGGCGGCCCCGGCCTCGGTGATCTTCACCGATCTTCCGGCGGGGAGCTGCACGATGGCCGCCCGCCGGCTGCAACGCGAACGCCCCGAGCTCGCGGTGGTCACCGGCGTCAACCTCGCCGCGCTCCTGGAGTTCGTTTTCACCGAGTCGGCCGATCCCGTGGCCGCGGCCCACGAGGCCGTCGAGAAGGGGCGCAAGGCCCTCACCGTCGCCGGCAGCGGCGCCATTGGGGGAGGGGCGCGTGGGGCTTGAGCTCTATCGCATCGACGATCGCCTGATCCACGGTCAGGTCGTCGTGGGCTGGGGACAGCCGCTCGATCTGCGCTTCATCGTGCTGGTGGACGAAGAGGTGGCGGCCAGTGATTGGGAGCAGGAGCTCTATCGCATGGGCGTCCCACCGGAGATGGATGTCTTCTTCGAATCGGTGGAGACGGCGGCGCGGAACCTGACGAAGCATCAGCAGGACCCGCGCCCGGGACTGCTGCTCACGGGAGACATCGCGACCATGGCGCAGCTGGTCGAGGCGACGCACGCGATCCCCTCGGTGAACCTGGGCGGCATTCATCACAAGCAGGGGCGCGTGCAGCGCCTTCGCTACGTCTTTTTGTCGCCCGCCGAGGAGGCCGCGTTGCGCGCGCTGGCCAAGGGAGGCGTGGCGGTCACGGCGCAGGATGTCCCGGCTGCGCGTCCGCTGCCGCTCGACGATGTGCTGGCGGGCGAGGGCAATCGATGAATCCGATCGAAATCGGGGCCGTTGCCCTGTTGGGGGCGGTGCTCGGGCTCGATGTGGTGTCGTTTCCGCAGGCGATGCTCTCGCGTCCGCTGGTGGCCGCGACAATCACCGGTGCCTTTCTCGGTGCCCCCGAGGCGGGGCTGCTCCTTGGGGCCACGCTGGAGTGTTTTGCGCTCGAGTCGCTTCCCGTGGGAGCGTCACGCTATCCCGAGTGGGGCTCGTCGTCGGCGGTAGGGGGCGCGCTGGTCTCACTCCCCGAAGCGCGTGGGGCGGGAGCGTTGCTGCTGGCGGTTGTCGTCACGCTCGCATGGGCGTGGGTCGGTGGCTGGTCGATGGTCCAGTTGCGACGACTCAACGCGCGATGGGCGCGCGAGCGACACGAAGCCGTGGCGCGCGGCTCTCGGAGGACCGTGATCGGCCTCCAGCTCTACGGGATGACGGCCGACCTCGCGCGCGGCTGGCTCATGACGGCGACCGGTATTGCCCTGGGCGTGCCGCTGCTGCAGTTCGCCATTGCGCAGTGGCAGATGCCCGACACCGTGACCCGCGGCGTGTTGATGGCACTGGCCGGGATCGTCGCCGCGGCGGCCACGCACAAGGTCTTTCACGTCGTCCCCGGGGCGCGCTGGTACATGTTCGGCGGGCTCGTGTTAGGCGCCCTCCTGCTCGGGGTGGCGCGATGACGACCACAGCGACGGTGCTCCTCCCCTTTCGCACGCGTGTCGCGATCCTCTTTCGCATGCTCGCGATCCAGGGGGCGTGGAACTACGAAACGCTGGTGGGGAACGGCATCGGCTTTTGTGTGGAGCCGGCGCTGCGCCGCCTCCCCGGCGGCGTCGGCGGCGAGCCCTATCGTGCGGCACTCGCCAGGCAGAGCCAGTATTTCAACGCGCACCCCTACCTCGCGGCGGTCGCCGTCGGGGCGCTCGCGCGCGCCGAACTGGAAGGGGTCGATCCGGCCAAGATCGAGCGCTTTCGCACGGCGATGTGCGGTCCGCTGGGGAGCGTTGGCGATCGCCTGGTGTGGGCGGCGTGGCTCCCGCTCTGCGCCCTCGTGGCGCTGCTCACCTTCGCCTTTGGCGCCGGGGCGGGAGGCACGGTGCTGACCTTTTTGATATCCTACAATACCGGGCACCTCGCGCTGCGGGTGTGGGGAATCAACGTGGGGTGGCGGGACGGGCTGCGAGTGGCCAGCGCGCTTGGCAATCCAGTCCTGCGGCATGGCCCGCTCCACCTCGCGCGAGCAGGGGCGCTCGTGGCGGGGGTGGCGCTCCCGCTCGTGGTGCAGCGGCTGGTGGGGGGCGGGCGGGTGGTGCAGGGCGAGGTGCTGGCTGCGGTATTGGTGGGCGGTTTCCTCGTCACGCGGTTGCATGGCCGCATCGAGGCCTGGAAGTGGTCGTTAGGCGTGCTCGCTCTCTTCGCCCTCTACTCGGTGCTCCGCTGATGGTCGAACGCTCCGTTGAGATCGTCAACAAGAACGGGATCCACGCACGGCCGGCGGCCGAGATCGTGAAGACGGCCGGCCGGTTCAAGAGCCATATCACGCTCTCGCGCGAGGATCTCGAGGTGAACGGCAAGAGCATCATGGGGGTCATGATGCTCGCGGCCGAGTGCGGCTCGCAGGTGCAACTGCGGGCAGATGGCCCCGATGCCGTCGAGGCCGTCGAGGCCATCGCGCTCCTCATCTCCAACAAGTTCGGCGAGAGCTGACGGAATGGATCGCGCCATCGTCGGGATCTCGGCGTCACCGGGCATCGTCCTCGGCCCCGTCCACCTGCTGCGGTGGGAGGTGCCGGACGTTCCGCACCACATCATTCCCGACGAAGACGTCGACCGCGAGATCGAGCGCTTCCACGACGCGATCGAGAAGGCCAAGGAACGCCTGCGCGCCGTGCGCGAGCGCGCCGAGCGGCACGCGGGCCCCGAGGAAGCGGCCATCTTCGAGGTGCAGATCACCATCCTCGAGGATCACGATCTCGCGCTTCGCGTCGAGTCGTACATCCGGCAGAACCTCGGGGCAGAGAAGGCCTTCGACCTCGTGCTCCTCGAGTGGCGGCAGCAGTTTGCCAAGGCCACCTCGGCGATGATGCGCGAGCGCGTCGGTGACCTCACCGACGTGCACATCCGCGTCCTGTCCGTGCTGCTCGGACTCCCCGACCACGATCCGGTCGACGTCCCCAAGGGGACCAACGCGATCCTGGTCACGCACGACCTGACGCCGAGCCTGACGGTGCAGCTCGATCGCGATGCCATCGCCGGTATCGCCACCGAGTCGGGGACGCGCACCTCGCACGTGGCGATCCTCGCCCGCTCGTTAGGCCTCCCCGCGGTGGTGGGCCTGCGCGATGCGGTTACGCGCTTGCGCGGCGACGAGTACGTCGTGCTCGATGGCTCCAGCGGCATTCTCGTCGTCAACCCGAGCGCCGCGGAGATCGACACCTTCCGCAATCGGGCGCTCGCCGAGGCGCAGACCGAGGCCGAACTCCTCAAGGGCGCCGAGGGCGATGCGATCACCACCGATGGCGTGCGCATCACCATTCGCGCCAACGTCGACCTGCCGGACGAAGCGGAGCAGGCGTCGCACAGCGGCGCCGAAGGGGTGGGGCTCATGCGCACCGAGTTCCTCGTGGTGGGGCGCGCCGCCATGCCTGACGAGGACGAACAGTACCGCGCCTATACCCGCGTGGTGGAGGCCTTTGGCGGGCGACCGGTCGTGTGCCGGCCCTTGGACGTCGGCCGCGACAAGATCCCCATCGGCTGCTTGCCGTCGGAGCCCAAGCCGTTCCTGGGCTGGCGCGCCATCCGCATGTGTCTCGACGCGCCCGAGTTGTTCAAAGTGCAGCTGCGCGCGCTCCTGCGGGCGGCGTTGCACGGCGACGTGCGCATCATGCTCCCGCTGATCGTCTCGCTCGACGAGGTGCACGAGGCGCGGCGCCTGCTTGACGAGAGCGCCGACGAGCTCGAACGCCGCGGCGTGCCCTTCAAGCGCGCCGTGCCGCTCGGCATCATGATCGAGACGCCAGCCGCCGTGGTGGGGGCCGATGCCTTTGTCGATGACGTGGCGTTCTTCTCCATCGGGACCAACGATCTCGTGCAGTACACGCTGGCCGTGGACCGCGGCAACGCCAATCTCGCCGGCCGCTTCACGCCGTTGCACCCGTCGGTGTTGCGGCTGGTCAAGCGCACGGTGGAGGTCGGGGCGGCGCATGGACTCGACGTGTCGGTCTGCGGCGAGATGGCGTCGCAGCCGCTGATGGCCTTCGCCCTGATCGGGCTCGGGTTGCGCACGCTCAGCGTCAATCCGCGTGCGGTGCCCCTGGTCAAGCGTATCGTGCGCGGACTCAGCACCTCGTTCGCCGCCGAAGCGGTGACCGCGGCGATGCAGGCGCGCACCGCCAGCGAGTCCGAGCGCCAGCTCAAGTATCGCCTGCTGGCGGCGTTCGGCGATGCCGCCTTCCTGCGAGACAACGTCCTCCAGTAGCGCCACCCGCGTTCGTTTCCGCACGCGGCCACCCGCCGTGTCGGGGCGTGGCACGGTGAGTGCGGGGGATTGTCCGTTGCTTCGCTCCAATTCGTATCGTTAATGTTGAGCTAGCGGGTGCCTTGTTTCCCGCCTGATCGGCACCTTCCCACGCCAAACCGCGCGAGACCTCCGTGGCCGAACGTCACCTCTTCACGTCCGAATCCGTTACCGAGGGACACCCTGACAAGGTGGCCGATGCCATCTCCGATGCCGTGCTCGACGAGCTTCTGCGGAGCGATCCGCACTCGCGCGTCGCGTGCGAGACAATGGTGACCACCGGCTTGGCGACCATATTCGGTGAGATCACTACGTCGGCGTGGGTCGACCTGCGGGAGGTGGTGCGCAACACCATCAAGCGCATCGGCTACACCGAGGCCGGGATCGGCTTCGACGCTGACTCGTGTGGGGTGCTGAACGCGATCGGCCGCCAGTCGCGCGACATCGCGCAGGGGGTCGATACCGGCGGCGCCGGCGACCAGGGCATGATGTTCGGCTACGCCTGCGACGAAACCGCGGAGCTCATGCCGCTTCCCATCACGCTGGCGCATCGCCTCACCGAGGCGCTCGCTGAGCGTCGTCGCGACGGCACGCTGCCGTGGCTGCGTCCCGACGGCAAATCGCAGGTCACCGTGCTGTACGAGGATGGACGCCCGGTCGAGATCGAGACGGTCGTCATTTCCACGCAGCATGCCGACACGGTCTCAAACACCAAGCTGCATGCCGGCGTTACCAAGGAGATCATCGAAGCGGTGATTCCGGTTGAACTGCGCGCCAAGCGCATGAAGAAGTACATCAACCCGACCGGTCGCTTCGTCATCGGAGGCCCGCACGGCGACGCCGGGCTCACCGGACGCAAGATCATCGTCGACACGTACGGCGGCATGGGGCGTCATGGCGGCGGCGCGTTCAGCGGCAAGGATCCGTCCAAGGTCGATCGCTCGGCGGCGTACGCAGCGCGCTGGGTGGCGAAGAACATCGTGGCGGCCAAGCTGGCCAGCCGCGTCGAGGTGCAACTCGCCTACGCCATCGGCGTCGCCGAGCCCGTCTCGATCATGGTCGACTCGTTCGGGACGGGGGTCGTGCCCGATTCGAAGATCACGCAGGCGGTGCGCGATGTCTTCAAGCTCACGCCGCGTGACATCATGCACGCGCTCGACCTGCGCAAGCCGATCTACTCGCCGACTTCCGCGTACGGTCATTTCGGTCGCACGCCGCAGAAGATCGGGCGCGGCAAACAGGCCGCGACGACGTTCAGTTGGGAACGGCTGGACAAGGTTGCTGACCTGAAGCGCGCCGTGCGATAGTTCGCACCCACGAGGAGGGCGCATGAGCACGATGGTGGAGGTGGCGGTTGCTCGCCTGGGATTGGACGGGAGCACCAACACGTACGTGGTCATCCTGCGCGAGACGGGTGGCGAGCGCGTCCTCCCGATCTGGATCGGGCAGGCCGAGGCCGAGTCGATCCTCCTCGAGATGAACCGAGTCAAGAAGGACCGTCCGTTGACCCACGACCTGTGCAAGGCACTGATCGTGGGTCTGGGCGGGATAGTGCGGCGCGTGCAGATCACGAAGGTGCAGAAGGGGACGTATTTCGCCGAACTGCACATCGACCGCGACGCCGAGCAGTACCGCATCGACGCGCGACCGTCCGATAGTATCGCCATCGCGCTGCGCATTCCCGCCCCCATCTTCGCCGACGAATCGTTGCTGGCGCTCCCGGGCGAGGAGTCGCGCGAGACGGAAGAGGAGGGGATGCTCCCCGAGGTCCCGCCGGTGCAGAGCACCGACGAGATGACCGCCGAGCAGCTCAAGCAGTACCTCTCCGGCCTGCGACCCGAGGATTTCGGGAAATTCCACCTCTGACCGGGACGTTCAGCCGGTGACACCAGCTGCCCAGCGCTTGCGCGCGTCGGCGCCTCGCCTGGCGCGCGCGCGATCGACCATTGGCATGACCCCTCGTCTGTTCGCGAGGGGCACCGGCATTGCGGCGCTAGGGTTTCTCGCGGCGATCGCCGCGGGCGCGCGCGACGCGACAGCGCAGGGTCCGCTCTCGGTCAAGGGGAAGGTGGTGCGCCAGACCCTCGATGGCCTGCGCGTCGTGGCGCGCGAGCAGGTCACGTTGCACCGCGTGAACTCTCGCGAGGCGGGGCCGATCGATTCGATCGTGACCGATGCCTCCGGCGCCTTCGCGTTCAAGGTGGCGACGCCCGACTCGTTGTCGATGTATCTCGCATCGGCGCGCTACGGCGGAATCGCGTACTTCTCGTCGCCGATGCAGCCGGGGCAGCCGGCGGGCGCACCGTCGGAAATCGTCGTGTATGACACCACGTCGAGCGACGTGCGCTTGCAGCTGCAAGGACGCCACCTCGTGGTGTCGTCGCCCAACGCCGACGGCGTGCGGGCGGTGATCGACGTGCTGGAGATCGAGAACGACACGGTGCTCACGCGCGTCGCCGGCGCGGCCAACCGCCCGACCTATTCGCTGCTGCTTCCAGAGGGTGCGTCCAACGTGCGGGCGTCGCAGGGCGAGCTGTCCGATGGCGCGGTCGAGGTGCGGTCGGGGCGCGCCGACATCTTTGCGCCGTTGTCGCCCGGACTGCGGCAGCTCGTGCTGACGTACGATCTCCCGGCATCGGCGTTTCCGGTCTCGGTCCCGCTCGAGCGCGCGGTGACGGTGCTCGAGGTGTTGCTGGAGGAGCCGGGGGCGACCGCTGACGGCGGTGGACTCAAGAGCCAGGGGGGCGTCTCGGTTGATGGCAAGAACTTCACGCGCTACCTGGGGCAGAGCGCGCCCGCGAGTGCGGTGGTGACGCTGAGAGCCGCGGGCGGCATCGGCGGGACCTCGGTGCCCACGTGGGTGCTGCCGTTGGTCCTGACACTCGTCACGTTAGGCGTGATCCTCGTGGTGGCACGGCGCCCCGTGGCTCAGGCGTCGACCGTGGCGGGACGTCCCGCGCCGTCGGGGGCGAGCGGCAACACGCGACCGGCGCGTATCGCGCACTCCACCGATGCGCAGCAGGCGAACGCGGCGACGACGGCGCGCGCACACGCGCGACCTCACGACGAGGATGAGGTGCTCGTCCTCGCGCGACACGTGGCGTCGGTGGATGCGCTGCTGGCGCGCGAACCCGCGCTGTCGGGGGTCATCCGCGAGGAGCTTCAGGGGTATCGGAACGTGAAGCAGGCCGAACTCGTGGACGCGCTTGCGCGTCGGACTCCAGTCCGGTAGGTTGGCCCTACAACTGATTTGCGGACGGCGGAGACGGAAACCGGTGTGATGCCGGTGCGGCCCCGCCACTGTATCGGGCGAACACACGTCTATTCATCACGCCACTGACTTCGGTCGGGAAGGCGAATGGACGGCCCGGAGCCAGGAGACGACTGCCGTCCGTGCCACACAAATGAGCCCTCGGGGGAGGGCTCGTGGGGTACGTGACGCCATCGTTGGCGTGCGTGCGTTCGCGGGCATTCCCCACCACCTAAGGTGCGGATGTCCGCGTTTTTCGTTGCAGGCACAGGCAGGATGCGTTACGCGAGTGCGCGTGCACTGACGTGCGCAGTGGCAGTCGTCCTCTGCGTGGCGAGCGCGGCGTGCGAAACGCGTGAGCGCTCGCCCGACGGGGAGCGCGAGGCGTCGGTCTCTGCCCAGCGCGCGAATGCCGCCGACAGCGGCGCGGCGGATGTCACGCGCGACGACTACCGTACGACCATCGCCGAAGCCGCGCCGGCGCGCCGCATCGTCTCGCTCAACCCGACCACCACCGAGATTCTCTTCGCGTTAGGCGAAGGGGGGCGCGTGATCGGCCGGTCACGCTGGGACCAGTGGCCCGAGGCGGCGCGGAACGTCCCCGCACTGGGCGACGCGATTCGCCCCAGCGTCGAGCAGGTGCTCGCCGCCCGCCCCGACCTCGTCCTGCTGTACGCCAGCGGTGACAACCGCGCTGCCGCGACTGCGATCACCGGCGCCGGGATTCCCGTCGTTGCCCTGCGCGTCGACCGCATCGCCGACTTCGAGCGATGCGTCCGCATCCTCGGCGCGCTCACGGGGCGTCGCGACGTGGCGCGGGTGGCCATCGACAGCGTGCGACGCACGCTCGAGGGGGTACGCCAGGCCACGCAGCACCTGCAGCGCACGTCGGTGTTCCTGCACGTGTGGGACAACCCGCTCATGGCGATCGGCGGCGGGAGCTTCATGTCCGAGCTCGTTGAGATTGCGGGCGGGCACAATGTCTACGCCGACCTACCCGAGCCGTCGCCGCAGGTGTCATTCGAGGATCTCGTGCGCCGCGACCCGGACGCGATCCTTGCCGGTCCGCTCGAAGTCTCGCGACTCAATGCCGACGCGCGCTGGCGCTCGCTGCGCGCGGTGCGCGAAGGACGCGTGCTGGCGTACGACACGTCACTCGTCGCCCGCCCCTCGATGCGACTCGGCGAGGCCGCGCGCTCACTGGCCCGGCTGCTCCATCCCGACGTGGTCCTCCCCTGATGCGGCGGGCCTGGTGGGGCGGGTTGGTGTTGCTCCTGGCGGTAACGGCGCTGCTCGCGCTGATGCTGGGCGCCACCAGCATTGCACCTGGCGATGTCTGGCGCGCCCTGCTCGGGGACGGGACAGACGCCGCGACCGTCGCCATCGTGCGCGCTGTGCGCCTCCCGCGTGTCGTGCTCGCGATGCTGGTGGGCGCCGCACTGGGCATGAGCGGGAGCGTGCTGCAGGGGACGCTGCGCAATGCGCTCGCCGAGCCCTATCTCCTGGGCGTGTCGGGCGGCGCGGCGGTGGGCGCTGTGCTGGCCGTCGCCGCGGGGACGAGCGCGCCGCCGTTGATCGCGCTGGCCGCGTTTGGCGGGGCGCTGGTCGCCGTCTCCGGTGTGCTGGCCATCGCGCATGCCGCCGGCGGTGTGGGCGATACACGCCTGCTTCTGATGTCCGGGGTCGTGATGGGCGCCTTCGCCAATGCCGCCATCATGGTCGTGATGGCGACCGCCGCTCCCGACGTCACCCGAAACGCACTGTGGTGGATGATGGGCTCCGTCGCCGCCGCTGGCTGGCGCGATGTGGTCCTCCTCGCGACGATGCTCGGTCTGGTGGGAGCCGCCCTCGTGCATCGCGCGCGCTGGCTCGACATCCTCGCCCTCGGCGGGGATACCGCCGAGTCGTTAGGCGTGGATGCCACAAGGGCGGGACGCTTCTTCTTCATTCTTGCCTCGCTCCTCGCAGCGGCGACCGTGGCGGTCGCCGGACTCGTGGGCTTTGTGGGGCTCATGGTGCCCCACCTGGCGCGTTCGCTCACGGGCGGGCGCGCGCGTCCGGTCCTGGTGGCGGCGGCGCTGTGCGGAGCGATCCTCGTGGTCACGGCTGACCTGGCGGCGCGCACCGTGCGCGCCCCGGCCGAACTCCCGTTAGGCGCGGTGACGGCGCTGCTTGGCGTCCCCTTCTTCCTCTGGCGCCTGCGAGGCGCGAGATGATCGCGTTTGAGCAGGTGCGCGTGCGCTATCCTGACGCCGAGCGTGAGGCGCTCGCCGGCGTATCGTTCACGGCGGCACCCGGACAGCTCACGGCGGTGGTGGGGCCGAACGGCAGCGGCAAGAGCACCCTGGTGCGTGCGCTGCTGGGGCGCCTTCCGCTCCTGGGCGGGCGCGTGACCGTTGATGGGACGGCAGCTCCGCTGATGTCTCGTCAGGCGCTCGCCCGGCGCGTGGCCGTCGTGTCGCAGCGCGAAGAGCCGGCCTTTCCGCTGGCCGTGCGCGAGTATGTCGCACTCGGCCGCTTTCCGTGGCAGCACGCGTGGTCACCACCAACTGCTGCAGACCGCGAGGCCGTCGATCGCGCCTTGCGCGCTGCCGATGTCGCCGCCCTCGCCTTCAGGCGCACCGACACGCTGTCGGGCGGGGAGTGGCAGCGCGTGCGTGTGGCCCGCGCGCTGGCGCAGGGCACCGACGCCATCGTGCTCGACGAACCCACGACGTTCCTCGATGTGGCGCACGAGATGGCCTGCTTCGAGCTGTTTGCCGCGCTCGCCCAGGCCGGTCGCTGTGTCGTCGTCGTCAGTCATCAACTCAACCTTGTCGCGCGATTCGCCGACCGGGTCGTCCTGCTCGCACGCGGCCACGTGGCCGCCGATGGGACTCCTGGCGACGTGATGCGCGGCGAGACGCTCGAGCGCGTCTACGAGTGGCCACTCGTGGTCTCGCGTGATCCGGCCGTCGGTGCACCGACGCTGGTCCCTCTCCGCAAGCGACATGCTCCACTTCCCTAACGATGCAGTCCTTCATGCCTGTAGAGATGCGCAACATGCGGCGCCTCGACGCGCCGTGCTCCCGCCAATCGTCCCTGGCTGGCGCCCGCGACCTCGGTGCCCGGAGCGTGCTCCGCTCCCTCACACGCGCAGCCGTGCACGCTTGCGCGAGTGCGCTCGTCCCCCTCGCGCTCGCGAGCGCGCAAGCGTCGACGGACACGACACGCCTCCCCTCTGTGGTCATCACGGCCGACCGTCTCGCGCGTCCCATCAGCGTGACTACGTCGGCCGTGACGTTGCTCGACGGTGCCACGTTGCGCGCGGCCGGCGTCACGCACGTGCTCGATGCGCTGCGTAGCGTACCAGGCCTTGCCGTGGTGCGCACCGGGTCCAACGGGGCGCAGACCTCACTCTTCCTTCGGGGGGGCGAGAGCGACTACGTTCGCCTCCTCGTCGATGGAGTCCCGATGAACGATCCCGGTGGAGCCGTCGACATCGGCGCGCTGACCGTCGACAACATCGAACGCATCGAGGTGGTACGCGGACCGGCGAGCGTGCTCTACGGCAGCGATGCGGTGACCGGCGTCATTCAGGTCTTCACTCGTCAGGCGCACCAGCGAATGGAGTCGTCGATCGCCGCCCGCGCCGGCACCTACGGCGCGCGGGTCGGCGAAGCGAGCGTCGGCACGCGCGGTGCGCTCGGCGGCGTGACGCTCGGCCTCGCGCACCATGCGAGCGATGGCATGCTGGCGTTCAACAACGCGTATCGCAACGACGTAGCCAGCGCACGCGGCGACGCGGTCATTGGCGGCGTGCGCTCGATGTTCGCGCTGCGCCACAGCGACAACGCCTTCCAGTATCCCACCGACGGCGCTGGCGCGGTCGTCGATCGCAACGCGCGGCGCGGGGAGCGTCGCTTCTCGTCGTCGGCCGAGCTCGCGCGCTCGTTCGGGGCGCATGTCGAGGGGATCGTGTCGCTCTCCGCACTCGAGCTGCACGGCCGCACGGTCGACCTATCGGACGGGCCGGCAGACACCCTGGGCTTCTACGCGTATCGCGCGTTGGGGGCAGTACGCCGTCGCGGCGCCGAGGCGCGCGTGATCGTGCGACCGTTGGACGGGCACGCGATCTCGCTGGGCCTGGAGTACGCCGGCGAGCGCCAGCGTAGCGCGGACAGCTCCAACTATGACATGTCGCGCAATCGCTTCGCGGCCTCGCGGATCACGCGCGCGGCGGTGGCGCAGTGGGTGGGAGAGGTCGGGCGTACCTCGTTCTCCATCGGCGGACGCTACGACGACAACGATACCTACGGCGTCTTTCGCACCGCACGCGCGGGAGTTGCCACGCGATTGTGGACCGGCGCGCGGGCGCGCGCCGCGCTCGGGTCGAGCTTCAAGGCCCCGACGTTCCTCGAGACGTTTTCCACGGCGTTCTCGGTCGGGAACTCGGCGCTCACCCCCGAGCGCTCGCGCGCGTGGGAGCTGGGCGTCGACCAGTCGTTTGCGCAGGACCGCTTGCAGCTCGCGGTGACTGTCTTCGATCAGCGATTCCGCGACCTGATTCAGTACACGTACGTCTCACCGACCACCCCGAACTACTTCAATGTGGCGGCGGCGTCGTCGCGCGGCGTCGAGGCGGAGCTGCGGGCGACGGCTGCGCGCGGGGTATCGCTGTGGGGCCACGCGACCGCGCTGCGCACGCGGGTCGACGATGCCGGCTTCCAGACCGGTGCCGGCGCGACCTACGTGCAGGGCGGACGACTGCTGCGCCGTCCGCCGCTCACGCTGTCGGCGGGTGCCCAGCTGCAACGCCTTCCGCGCACGCGACTCGACCTCTCCGTCACGCGCGTCGGCGTGCGTGACGATCGCGATTTTGCCTCGTACCCGGCCAAGGCGGTCGAACTGGCGGCGTACACACGCGCCGATGTTGGCGGCGAATACGCCTTGGCTCCGGGCGCCGGCTTCTGGCGCACTGCGGCACTCACGCTGCGGGTCGAGAACGCCTTCGGCGCCGGGTACGAGGAGATCGCCAACTTCCGGGCCCCGGGGCGCGTCATCCTGGCCGGATTCCGGGTCGGGACGATGCACTAAGCCCTCCGCGCGGCCGCGGCGCGCCCTGACGTCGGGGGCGCCGCGGCGTGCGCGACGCGGCGCCCCCGCCGACTATCTTGGGGGATGCCGCTGGTAACGACCGACGCGGTGGTGCTCCACGCGTTTGACTACCTCGAGAGTTCTCGCATCCTCCGCCTCGCGACGCGCGACGCCGGCCTCCAGTCGGTGATCGCGCGTGGCGCGCGCTCGTCACAGCGCCGATTCGGATTAGGGCTCGACCTGTTCGCCAGCGGCGTGGCGCAGATCCAGACGCGCCCCGGGCGGGAGTTGCAGCAGCTCTCCGGCTTCGACCTGACCGGTGCGCGCGTGGAGCTCTCGCAGGACCTCGAGCGTTTCTCCGCGGCGTCGGCGCTGGCCGAGTTGACGATGCGCTTTGCCGATGGCGACGAACCCGGCGACCTGTATGCATCACTCACCGCCGCCCTGGATGCGCTGGCCGCGGCGTCGGCGGCGGAGGCGCGTGATGTGGGGATCGCGGGCGCGTGGCACCTGGTCGCCACGTTAGGCTTCGCCCCGGCCATCGACAGTTGTTGCAGCTGTCACGCGGCGATTGCGTCTGACGAAGTCGTGAGCTTCTCCCAGTCGGCCGGCGGCAGCGCCTGCGCCAATTGCGTGGGGACATTGCCACGCGGACGGTCGCTCCCTCCGTCCGCGCGCGACGCATTGCGCGCCTGGACGAGCGGGCAGGCGTGTGCCGTCGCCGACGAGGCCATGCGGCGCGCGCACCTGCGCCTGCTGCGCGAATTCCTCGAGCAGCACCTGGGCGACGGGCGCGCACTCCGCGCCTTCGAGACGTGGGAACGGGGGATGGGGAACGCGGTCGGAGACGGACGATGATCATCGGAACGGCGGGGCATATCGACCACGGCAAGACCGCGCTGGTGCGCGCCCTCACCGGCGTCGACACCGATCGTCTCCCCGAGGAGAAACGACGCGGGATCACGATCGAACTCGGCTTCGCCCCGCTCCAGCTCGACGATGTCGGGATCGTCGGCCTGGTCGACGTGCCGGGACACGAAGCGTTCGTGCGCACGATGCTGGCCGGCGCCACCGGGATCGACCTCGCCCTGCTGGTGATTGCAGCTGACGAAGGGGTGATGCCGCAGACGCGCGAACACCTCGCCATCCTCTCGCTGCTCGGCGTGCGTGGTGGCGTCGTCGCGCTCACCAAGCGCGACACGATCGACGACGAGTGGGCCGCCCTCGTGCGCGAGGACGTGCTCGCGGTGGTGCAGGGGACGCCGCTCGCCAACGCCCCCGTGATGGAGACGTCGGTGGTGAGCGGGCTCGGGATCGAGGTGTTGCGTGGCGAGCTACGCCGCCAGCTGCTCGCGCTCCCGGCGCGATCGTCGCGCGACCTCTTTCGCATGCCGATCGACCGCGCCTTCAGCGTGAAGGGGACCGGGACAGTGGTGACGGGGACCGTGTGGAGCGGAACCGTGAGCGCTGAGAGCGCCCTCCGGCTGTATCCGGGTGATCGCGCTGTACGCTCGCGGGGAGTCCAGAGCCACGGCAGCGCCGCCCCCGTATTGTATCCCGGGACGCGCGGCGCGATCGCGCTGGCGGCCGTCGGGTTGGCCGACGTCTCGCGCGGCGGAGTGCTGGTCGAGGAAGGGGCGTGGACGCCGTCGCGCATTCTGCGCGCTGACGTGGCGCTCCTCCCCGACGTCCCCCGCGCGCTGCGCCCGCGCGAGTGGGTCCGCTTGCATCTGGGGACGACCGAGGTCGGCGCGCGCGTGGTCGCCGCCGGGGGCGCGCTCGCCGCCGGGGAGACGCGAGGGGCGCGACTGGTACTCGACACGCCGATTGTTGCTCGTGCCGGCGACCGATTCGTCCTTCGGCTCCCGTCGCCCCCCACCACCATCGGTGGAGGGATCATCGTCGATCCTGCGCCGGCGCAGCGCCGCGCGCGCCCGTGGGCCCCCGGGCTCGCGCTCGAGGCTCGGCTTCAGCACCTCGTCCAGGAGGGCGGGGAGCACGGGCTCCTGCTGAGGACTCTTCCCATCCGGCTCGGGGCCCCCGCCGACGACTGTGAGGCCTTGGCGAGGGGCGCGGACGGGCTCCTGAGCAGCGAGGGGCGACTGTATGCGCGCTCGGTCGTCGACGCCCTCGAAGCACGCATCCTCGAGGCGGTCGGCGCCTACCACCGGCAGCACGCGCTGGACGCATGGATGCCGCGAGCAACCCTTCGGGCCGCTGTGGTGACAGAAGAGGAGGTCGCGACACTGGCGCTGGCCCGGGCCGCCGGGCGCGACGCGCTGGAGCTGGGTGGTGGCGGGGTGCGGCTGCCGGGGTGGGAACCGGTGATGGACGATGCCGTCGTCCAGGCGCGCGACTGGCTGCTCGAACGGCTTCGCGCGTCAGGGAGCGAACCGCCGACCGTGTCGGAACTCCGTAGCGAACGCGAGGGCAACGATCCCGTCCCGCTGCTGCGTATCCTCGAACGGGAACGGTTCGTCGTCCAGGTGGAGGCCGATCGCTACTACGCTGCCGATACTCTGGGGCAACTGATCGAGCGGCTTCGGCAGGGGATGGAACCGGGTCGGGTGTATGGACCGGCGGAACTGCGCGAGATCATCGGGACGTCACGGAAGTATCTGATCCCGCTGCTCGAGTACTGTGACCGGCACCGCATCACGGAACGGCGGCTCGAGGGTAGGGTATTGGCGACGTAACTGCGGCGAGCGCTTTCTTGACACGACCTCCGCCAATTCCTATGTTCGCGCCAAGATCTGGAACGTAAACCGCTATCAGGAGTTAGCTCCCGCACTTCTACTTTGTCAGTTGGAGAAGGACACATGACGCTACGATGGGCAGCACGGTTCGTTGTGCTTGCTCTCTGCGCGTTGGTAACACGGTCCGCAGCGGCCCAGGCGACACAACAATCGAGTCGTGATCCGGTCACAGGGTCGACCCTTGGGCAGAACTTTCCCAACCCCTTCAACCCGGAAACGACGATTCCGTTTTCGATTGGTGGGGCGCCAGAATGCACCGATGCCGGACGGCAGTACCGCGTCTCGCTGAAGATTTACAACGTCCTCGCACAGTTCGTCGCCACCCCGGTTCTTCAGGGCGGGTCGTCGAGCGTGGCAGGCGGGCAAGCGCTCAGCAACGTGTTGCTCACGTGTGGCCAGTACACGGCGTACTGGGACGGCAAGTACCTCACGAACGGTCGCGAAGTCGCCTCAGGCGTGTACGTCTATCGCCTCGAGATCGACGGCAAGCCGATCTTCCGAAAGATGATCGTGATGAAGTAGCGACCAACCAGCGCAGGCAGCACCACGAGTGATTTCGAGCACGCAGCACCAACGCGCAACGCCGCGGCTTCCTTGGGACGCCGCGGCGTTGCGCTTTATAGCACCCCGCGCACCACTTTCTTTCGTCCGCACCCATCGCGCGCCTACCGCCAAGTCGGCATGACCTGCGACGTCATCGCCACGCCCGTCGTACCGCACGAGCCAATTCGGCCGCATTCGGTCGGCACCCCCGTTGCCTCTACATGGTGCAGCGATTGGATTTCCTCTCGCTCTGCCCTCACGCCGACCCCACGCGTCGATGATCAACCCCGATCGCCTGACGGTTAAGTCCACCGAAGCGCTCAACGAGGCCCTCTCCCTCGCTCGGCGCAACGGCAATCCGCTCGTCTACGACCTCCATCTCCTGCACGCCCTGCTCGGGCAGGACGAGGGGATCGTCGTCCCGGTGCTCCAGAAGATGGGAGTGCAGGTGCCGGCGCTGCGCGAAGCCGTCGAGCGCGAGATGGCGCGCTATCCCAAGCAGACGGGCGCGCAGCCCTCGCTCTCGCGCGAAA
>CAZLLP010000132.1:0-16806 GCA_964560345.1 uncultured Gemmatimonadaceae bacterium | reverse complement strand
GCTACACCGGGGGAGGGAAAGTCCGGATCCCGCGGCGCCACCTGTTGCCACGCCTGTTCGAGGAGCACGGGATCACCGACAAGGACAGCCAGTTCACCGACGGGGTGCTGGGCTTCATCTCGTCGCGGTATTCGCGCGAGGCCGGGCTGAGCAACTTCGAGCGCAACATCGCGACGATCATGCGCAAGCGCGCGCGCAAGAAGGCCGAGGGCGAAGAAGGGGCGTGGGTCGTCGACAACGCCCTCGTCGAACAGCACCTCGGCGCCCCGCGTCACTCGGCGGAGGAAGCGGAGAAGGAGCCGGAGATCGGCGCGGTGACGGGATTGGCGTGGACCTCGATGGGGGGCGACATCATGACCATCGAGGCGCTGCGCATGGTGGGGACCGGGAAGCTGACGGTCACCGGGCAACTGGGCGACGTGATGCGCGAGTCGGTGGATGCCGCGCTGTCGTTCGTGCGCTCGCGCGCCGACTTGTTAGGCGTGACGACGCAGGACTTCAAGGAGAGCGACCTGCACATCCACTTCCCCGCTGGCGCCGTCCCCAAGGATGGCCCCAGTGCCGGCGTGGCCGTCACGCTGGCCATCGGCTCGGTGTTGAGCCGCCGCCCGGTGCGGCGCGACGTGGCGATGACCGGCGAAGTGACGCTGCGCGGCAAGGTCCTGGAAATCGGCGGCGTGAAGGAGAAGACGCTGGCCGCCTATCGCTCCGGACTGCGCGAGGTGATCCTCCCGGCCGGCAACCAGAAGGACCTGCGCGACGTGCCGGACGAGGTGCGCGGCAACATGGCGTTCACCTTCGTGAGCACGATGGACGAGGTGTTCCGCCTGGCGCTGATGGAGCACCCGAAGGCGGAGCTGGCGGACAGCGTGGAACCGATCGACGACGCGCCGCGCAGCATGGGGGCCGCGCAGCCGGAGAGTCTCTCTAGCTAGAGAAGACGGGAAGACGGGAAGACGGGAAGACGGGAAGACGAGTTGGGGAGTGCACCGCGCGAGTCCGGCGCTCCAGGGTCGTTATCTCGTCTTCTCGTCTTCCCGTCTTCTCGACTTCCAAACGCCCGCTCTCACATCATGCGCTGCAACACGTAGAGCAGCATTCCCGCCAGCCCCCCCACGAGCGTCCCGTTGATCCTGATGAACTGCAGATCCCGCCCGATCGCCAGTTCAATGCGATACGACGTGGCCTGTGGGTCCCAGCGCTTCACGGTGCCCGCGATGAGCGCACCCACCTCGTCCTGATAGCGCTCGACGATCGCAACCACCGCCTCGACGAGCCACGAGTCGACCTTCTCCATCAGCACCGGATCGGAGAGGATCGCATTGCCAAAGGCGGTGAGGCCGCGTTCGATGGTCTCGGGGTTGAAGCCGTCGGGGTTCTCGGCGTGACGCGCGATCGAGGCCTTGGCGTCGCTCCACAGTGACGCGCTGAACTGCCGCACGGCGTCGGCGTGCAGCAGGTCCTCCTTCATCTGCTCGGCCTTGAGGATCACCTCGGGCGAGGCCTGCAGCTTGACGATGAACTCGTCGATCGCGGTGTCGAAGCGCGCCCGCAGCGGATGGTTGGGGTCCTCGTGCACCGCCTGCATGGTGCGCTCGAGCGCCCGCACGATGCGCCCGGCGATCTTGTCGTCGACCGCGCCGGGAATCCACCACGGGCTCTCCTTCTCCACCCGCTCGCGAATCAGGTCCTGGTTCTCGCTGATCCCCTTGGCCAGGAGTCGGATGGCGTCGTCGAGCAGCGCCTGGTGGCGATTGCCGGCCGTCAGCACCGACAGCGCTCGCCCGATGAGCGGGGCGACCTGCGTCTTCTGCACGCGCGAGATCACCGCCTTGGAGATGACCTCCTGCACGTCCTCGTCCTTGAGGACGTTGGCGGCGGCGGCGAGCGACTTGGCGAGTTGGCGCGCAATCCGGCGCGAGTTCTCCGGCTCCACCATCCACGTCGCCATGCGCTGCGCCGCATTGAGCGAATGCAGCTTGGCGACAATCACGTCGCGGTGCAGGAAGTTCTTCTGGACGAAGGCCCCCAGCGTCGTCCCCACCCGGTCCTTGCGCGCCGGGATGATGGCGGTGTGCGGGATCGGGATGCCTAACGGGTGACGAAACAGCGCCGTCACCGCGAACCAGTCGGCGAGCCCGCCGATCATCGACGCCTCAGCGGTGGCCCGGACGATCCCCAGCCACGGGTACTGCCCCTCGAAGTAACGAGCGACGACGAAGATGATGGTGGCAAGGACGAGCAGCGCCAGCGCCCACCGCTTCATGTTGCGCAGTCGGACGATCCGTTGCGCCTCGTCTTCGGGGCGCAACGGCTGCGGCACGGCGAGCGCGTCCGGCGCGGGGGCCGGGCGGCGGGTCGCCTCGGTCACGCTATTCCTCGAGGGTGACCTTGGAGAGATCGAGCACGTTGATGCTCGCTCCGGCCGGCACGTCCACGTACATGACCACCGGGCGCCCGCCGACATCCCCGGCGGTCACGGCGATGGTGCGACCGCGCGCCGAGTAGACCCGCGTCATCTGCGAAGCCTCAGCGGGCTTCACGTTGCCAAAACGCTTGAGGATCGACGTATCGACCATGTCGAAGAACTCGGCGGCGTCGACCGACGTGTCCCACACCGTCACCCAGGCCAGTCCCTCGCCCTTCCCCGTCTCGAACAGCGCATAACGATCGCCATCCCAGCCGGCTGCCCCTCGGTAGGCCGCGTCGCGATCCTTGAGGTGCTCGAACAAGAAGAGCCGCGTCTCGAACTCGCCCAGGTCGTTCTCGTACAGCAGCTTGCCGCTCGGCGCCGGGAGCGTGACGATGGTGGGATCGTCACGATTCACGAAGTAGCGATCGTCGTGCATCACCTGCTCCGACGACACCGGCATCTCGCCAAAGACCTGCTTCCCGGCGCGCTTCTCCTTGTAGTTGCGCATGAATTCCGCGCCGGAGAGATACGGGAAGAGGAGCGTCTCCTGCACGAGCGTCGGCGCCGAGGAGAAGATCGGCATCGACGAGTTGTTCTCGCGAATGAGTGTGCGCACGCGGTCCCATCCGCCGGGGAGGTTGGCGACCATCGTCCCGCTCCCCAGCATGCTGGCGAGCTGCTCGAACGTGGCCTGCCCCTCGATCACGGCTTGTGCGGCGATCTGGCGGTCGTTGCGCCGCTTGACCTTCTGCAGCGAATCGAGGTTGAGATACTGGTCCTGCAGCGCGTGCACGAGTTCGTGCGACACGGTGACCGAGACCATCTCGTCGGTCGCCCCTTGCACGATGTACAGCACCTTGGTCGACGGGTCGTAGTAACCGGCGATCTGCTCGGTGAGGAGCGCCAGCATGAACTTGCGCAGGTCGAGCGTGTCGGGGAGCAATCCCAGTCGCTTGTACGAATGCTCGCTCCCTCGCAGCTCCTCGTCGGGCATGTCCTCGGCGAAGCGCTTCTCCAGGAAGGCGCGCACTTCTTCCTTGGTGCGCGCCTCGAACTTGGGCGGCGTCTTGAACTTGAGCCCCGTCGCCTCCTCGAGGCGCGGGATCGCGTCGGCGACCTTGGCCGCGACCGGATCCTTGGGCTTCTTCTCGCCACACGCCACCACCGCCAGCAGCAACACCGCCCACCCGAATCGTGCCATTACTCGCTCCATCGAACCGTTTGTCCAGTTGCCAGGGCCACCACGCGCGCCACATCGAGCCCGCGCACGACCACACCATCCTCGATCAGGAGCGTCCGCAGCTCCACCTCCAGCACCGCCAGGCTCGGCGCCTGCGGCACCGGGGCCGCGGGAGCCGTCCGCTCCGTGACATCCGCGGGCGCCGCACGCGGCGTGGGACGCTCCGGGACCGTCACCGGCGTCGCGGTGAAGATCGACTCCAGCTCCGCCCCAAACCGCTGCAGCGCGGAGAGCCCGTCACGCGCAAAAGTCTCCAGTCCGTCTGATCCTAACGAGTCGTCGTCGCCGCTGCCACCGCCGCTCTCGCGCGACGCCCCGAACGGACGCTCGTCCTCACGGCGGCGCGTGGGGCGCTCGCGCAGCAGCTCGCGGCGTCGCAGGATCATCGCCTCGGCGCGCGGCGTGTAGCGCGTGACCGCCTGCGCGTGCGCGCACGCCTCGTCCAGCACGTCGATCGCGCGATCGGGGCGGCGGCGGTCGAGCATGTGCACGTCCGTCAGCTCCACCGAGGCGCGCACGGCGTCTTCGGCGATCACCACGTTGTGGTGTCGCTCCAGGCGCTCCAGACGCGCGCGCAGCACCTCCAACGTCTCCTCGGAGGTGAGCTCGCGCACGATGACGCGCTGGAAGCGCCGTTCGAGCGCCGGGTCTCCGCAGATCCAGCGGTCGTATTCCTCGCTGGTGGTGGCGCCGATGACTCGGAAGTCGCCGCGCACCAGAGACGGCTTGAGCATGTTGGCGGCATCCATCGCCACGCCGATCGCCGTCCCCTGTCCAATCAGGTTGTGCAGCTCGTCGACAAAGAGCACCACGTCGGGATCGGCCGAGGTCTCGCTGACGAGCGCACGAATCCGCTCCTCGTACTGTCCGCGATAGGCGGTGCCGGCCAGGAGCGCGACGTGGTCGAGCGCCAGCAATCGCGTGTTGCGCAACGCGAGCGGCATGTCGCCGGTGACGAGGCGCTGCGCGAGCGCTTCGGCGATGGCGGTCTTCCCTACTCCGGCCGGGCCAACGAGCGCGGGGTTGTTCTTCCCGTGGCGCAGCAGGATGTCGATGACGCGGGCGACTTCCTCGTCGCGGCAACGCACCGGCTCCAGACGCCCTTCGCGCGCCTCGCGCGTGAGGTCGCGGGTGTAGCGCCCCAGTGCCCCGCGTATCGGCCGACCGAGATCGCCCTCATCCATCAGACCCCCAGGAATTGCGTCGTATACCAGGAGATGAGTGTTTCGCCCCACACCAGCACGAGCACGGCCGCCGGCGCGAGAAAGACACCGAACGGGACCTCCGGCAGTTCACCGCGCGCCGCCTCGAGCCCCAGATCGATCTGCTCGGTGCGCGGCGCCCCTCGCAACCGCACCACAGGATACACCACGCCAAGGAAGGTGATCGCACCTAACGCGGCGCCGATGAAGAGCACGAGGAGCGACCGCGCCGGTCCCACCGCCGCGCCCACCACCGCCATCAGCGTTACGTCGCCAAATCCCATCGCTTCCTTCTTGAGCACCACTTCCCCGAGCCACCCCACGATAGCGACCGCGCCAGCCCCGGCGCACGCCCCCACCAGTGCATCATACGGCTCGGCGAACGGTCCGGGTTCACCGCGAAAGACCGCCACCAGCGACGTCACCATGAGGAAGACCAGCCCGCTCACGGTGAAGCCGTCGGGAATGAGATAGTGCTTGGCGTCGGTGACGGCGATGCCGAGCATGATCGTGGCGAAGATCGCCACCCTGAGCGCGGCGAAGGTGACCCCGAAGTGCCACGCCGCCAGGAGCCACAGCAGCCCCACCACGAACTCGACGATGGGGTACTGCGCCGAGATCGGGAGGGCGCAGCCGCGGCACTTGGCGCGCAGCAGAATCCAGCTCACGATCGGGATGTTGTCGTACCACGCGATCTCGTGCGCGCAGCGCGGGCAGCGCGACCGCGGGCTCACCACCGATTCGTTATGCGGCCAGCGCCCGATGCAGACGTTGAGGAACGACCCGACGCACGCCCCCAATACGAAGGCCAGGGTGCCGAGAAAGGAGTCGATCACAGGGTGACGGCGCGCAGGGCAACCGCGCGCGGGGTGACCGCGCGCAGGGCGACCGCCGACGAAGGCGCGAGCGCCGACGAAGGCGCTGGCGATGGCATTCCGACTAGGGGCAGCAAGGCGTTCACGTTCACGTCGTTCAGGGGCGAGGGGGCAGGCGCAACGCGTACATGAGGATGCCGGCGGCGACCGCCACGTTCAGCGATTCGACGATCGGCGAGATGGGGAGCGAGACGACCTGGGAGAGCGCTCCCCGCACGTGCGGCGAGAGCCCGCTCCCTTCATTTCCCACGACAAGGGCACAGCGGGCCGGCGGTGTGAGCGACGCGACATCCGTCCCGCCCATGTCGGCCCCCCACAACGCCGTCCCCGTTTGGGTACAGACGTCGAGCAACGCCTCCCACTCCGCCGGGCGGGCCGGAAAGTGGAAGTGCGCCCCCATCGCGCTACGGACGACTTTGGCGTTCCATACGTCAACCGTTCCCGGGAGCGCGAAGACGCCGCTGGCCCCCATCGCGGCCGCAGTGCGAATGAGCGTGCCCACGTTTCCGGGGTCCTGCACGGCGTCCAGGATGAGCGGGCGCCAGTTGCCGACCGCCGGCACAACGATCTCCCCAGCCTCTGGCATGCGCGCCACCGCCAGAAACCCCTGCGGCGACTCCGTCTCGGCGGCGCTCTGGAATTCGCGATCGGTGACATAGGTCACCGTGACCCCCTTTGCCGCGAACGCCTCGAGCAACGACGCGCCGCGCGGATTTTCCGGAAGCTGTGGCGCGGCAAGCACCCCGGTCACCTCGAGCTTGGACTTCGCCAGCTCCTCGCCAGCGCGGATCCCTTCCACCACGAACAGCCCCTCGCGCTCCCGCGCCTTCCGCCGGGAGAGGTCCCGAGCCAGGGTCAGCAGTCGCATCGATTTCCCCGTTCGCGGTGTATCATCGCCCAAGTCCGTGCTGGGCGCCTGACGCGCCCGGTTGATCCTTCGCCCCTGCCCCGCCTCGCGTGCCCCTGCTTCGTCATCGCCGTCGCATGCTGAAATCCTTCCCCCGTCGTTCGCTGCTGCTGGCGCTCGTCGCGCTGGGCGGATGCGCGATCTCGACACAGCGCGAGATCGAGCTGGGGACCGACTATTCGCAACAGGTCAACGCGCAACTGCCGCTGGTGACCGATCCCGAGGTCGTGCGCTACGTGAATGTGCTCGGCGATTCGATTGCGCGCATTGCCGACGACCGAAATCTCGACTGGCGCTTCTACATCGTCGATAGCCCCGACGTGAACGCCTTTGCGATTCCTGGCGGCTTTGTCTACGTGAATCGCGGCCTGATCCAGCGCACCACCCAGATGAATCAACTCGCGGGGGTGCTCGGGCACGAGATCGGACACGTGACGCGCCGCCACAGCGTCAAGCAGATGCAGAAGGGACAGGGGCTGAGCATGGGGATGATGCTCGGCTGCATCCTCACCCCTGTCTGCACCAACGGCGGTGACGTGGCGGTCGGGATGGCCGGCAATCTGGCGATGGCGTCGTTCTCGCGCTCCGACGAGGCCGATTCGGACCAGGAAGCGATTCGCTACACGATGCGCGCGGGGATCGACCCGCGCGGCATCCCCGCGATGTTCCGCATCCTCATCAAGGAGCGAAACGACCATCCGTCGGGGGGCATCGACTCGTGGTTCCGCACGCACCCGATGGAGGAAGACCGCGTGCGCGCCACCGAAGCGACGATTGCCCAGTACAGCAAGGCGCAGCTCGATCGCCTCACGCGCGACACCCAGCGCTACCAGCAGTTCAAGGCGCGGCTGGCGCAGCTCCCCGTGACGCCGGCGCGCGCTCGCTAGCTGCAATCCGCGGGCGCTGTTGCACGCTTGCGCCCGCCATCGTGCGCGAGGTCACGGCGCGGGGGGCGTTGCACGCTCATCTGTTGGGTCGTCGACCGATTGCGGGCGCGGGCACGGAGCGTCAACGTGCAGGCGCACGATCCGATTCGCGCCATCGTGTCGCCCGTATCGTCGCTCCACCACCCACCCTTGGACTCGTCCGCATGCGCGCTTTCTTCGCGTCCTCCATTCGACTCCCGGCGTTGGCCCTGGCCCTCGTGGCCATTCCCATGGTCGCCGGTGCGCAGCAGCGGGCGCCGCGCGTCTTGAGCGTGGGACTGGGGGGCGGCGGTGCCGTACCGGTGGGCGACTTTGCCAACGACGTGAAGACGGGGTGGAATGTGAACGGCCACCTGCAGTATCAGCCGGTGGCGGAGGGGCCGTGGGCGGTACGCGCCGAAGTGATGTACATGCGCTCCGACCTCACCGACGAAGCGATTTCAGCGGGGGGCGGCACCACCGACCAGACGTGGACCAACAGCGTGCTGTACGCCGGCGTTGCGGCCCCCTTCTTTCTCGCGGGGCGTGCCGGCTCGGTGCGACCGTACGTGATCGGCGGCCTGGGGCTCTACTCGCAGACCATCAAGCTCGACGACACCGGCGGCGTCTCGTCGAGCGTGACGGAGTCGGGCTTCGGCTTCAACGGCGGCGCCGGCGTTCGATTTGGCGGCTCGATGGGACTCTTCGTGGAGGCGCGCTTCCACCAGTTCAGCATCACCCCCACCGGCGGCGAGAAGACGACCGCGCAGTTCATCCCGGTCTCGCTAGGCTTCACCTTCTAGCGACTGCACGAGCGCGGTCACCAACCGCTCGAAGTCGGACGCCGCCGCGCGCGTCACCTCGATGACCTCCTGGTGGTTGATCGGGTGCGGGCTCGTGCCGGCGGCCGGGTTGGTGATGCAGCTGACGGCGGCGCAGCGCATCCCCATCGCCCGCCCCACCACCACCTCGGGGACGGTCGACATCCCGACCGCGTCGGCTCCCAGGCGCTCCAGCATGCGCACCTCGGCCGGCGTTTCGTAGGTCGGGCCAAGCAGCCCGCAGTAGACCCCTTCCTCGAGGCGGATCCCCAGCGTGCGTGCGCACGCGTGCAACTGGCGGATCAACCCCGGGTCGTACGGGTCCGACATGTCGGGGAAACGATCGTCGCCGGCCACCACGCGCCCCAGCAGCGGGTTGCGGAACATCAGGTTGATGTGGTCGGCAACGATCATCAACTGCCCCGGCGAGAACGTGCGTCGGATGCCGCCCGCCGCATTGGAGAGGATGAGCGTGCGCGCGCCGAGCGCATGCACCACGCGAATTGGGAACGCCGAGTGTTCGGCCTCATGCCCTTCGTACATGTGGAAGCGCCCGGCCAGCGCCAACACCTCGCGCCCCCCAAGCGTCCCGTGCAGGAGTTCACCGGCATGCCCTTCCACCCGCGGTTCGGCAAAGCCGGGAATGTCGCGATAGGGGACGCGCGTCGCCCCCTCGATACGCGACGCCAGCCCGCCGAGTCCCGAGCCTAACACGATCGCCGCGACCGGCGACTGCACCGGAAGTCGCGCGCGAAGCACGCGTTGAGCCGAGGCGAGGGTCTCGGCGATGGACGTCAGTTCAGGCATGGCGCAGCGCCTCGATCTCGGCACGGGCGCGCTGGACCAGCGCCTCGCGCTCCTTGTCCGGAAGGAAGGCGCTCGAGAAGCCGTTGAGCGCCATCGTCGACAGTTCGTCGAAGTCGAAGCCGAGCGAGCCGGCGGCGTGCTGGTACTCGTCGACGAGGTTGGTCCCGCTCATGAGCCGGTTGTCGGTGTTGAGGACGACGTTGAGCCCCTGATCGAAGTACTGTCGCAGCGGATGCGTCTCGTACGAGTGCGCCGCGTGCGTCTGCACGTTACTCGTCAGGCAGATCTCGAGCGCAATGCGCGAGTCCTGCACCTCCTGCACGAGCGTGGGGTCCTCGAACAGGCGCGTGGCGTGCCCGATGCGCGAAGCGCCGCAGGTATGCACCGCCTGCCAGACTGATCCCGCGCCGTCTCCTTCGCCCGCATGACAGGTGCAGGCGAGTCCGTGCTCCTGCGCGTAACGGAACGCCTCGGCGTGGTCGGAGGCCGGGTGACCGAACTCGCCCCCCGCCAGGTCGAAGCCCACGACCCCCTGCTCCTTGTAGTCGACGGCCAGCCGCGCGAGTTCGAGCGACGTGGCCGGCGACAGGTGGCGCAGCGAACAGACCAGGACCCGGGCCACGATGTCGTGATCGCGCTGTGCCTTGGCCAGTCCGCGCAACGGTGCCTCCACCGACTCGCCTAACGTGAGCCCCCCCTTGATGTTGAGGATGGGGGCGTAGCGCATCTCGATGTAGCGGATCCCCTCCTTCGCGGCATCCTCCGCCAGCTCGTAGGCGATCCGTTCCAGCGACTCGGCGGTCTGCATGACCGCCAGTGTCGTTTCAAAGCGCGTGAGGTAGTCTTCGAGGTTGCGCGCGTCGGAGACGAGCATGTAGTCGGCCAGCGCCTCGGCGTCGTCGCGCGGCATCTCGACGCGCGCCTCGCGGGCGAGGTCGAGCATCGTCTCCGGGCGCAGCGAGCCGTCGAGGTGGCAGTGCAGTTCGGCTTTGGGGAGTTGCTCCAGCAGCGTGCGGGTGATGACGCGCGGCATGCGGCTCAGGCGTCCTCGCCAGCGCCGGGGCGCTGCCGGTTGGCAATCACACGGAAGATGGCGCCGTTGTACAGCGCCGCGTTCGCCTCGACCGGAAGTCCGCGCGAGTCGGTGACGAGTCGCTCGCCAGCCGCAACGGCATCGGCCAGGGCCGTATCGGCAATGCGCACGGCGTCGACGGGAGTTCCGGAGGCCGGGGCATCGACGCCGCGGCCGTTCACGTACACGCGCACGGTGGCGCTCATGGTTTTGATAGCGGAATGAGGCGCGCGTCGCTGGGAGCGCGCACCGGTTGGGGACGCGTGCGCACGTAGTGCGACAGCGCGTCGAGATCGACCCGCGTGAGGTCTTCGACCTTTCGTGCCTTGGGCGCGATCATGAGGCCGCTCCCGCCCAGCAGGAGAAAGTCGAGCGTCACGACACGGTACATGTGGCGCGCGTTGACCGGACGCCCGTCGTTGAAGACCAGGCGCGTGATGCGCTGACCCGGGGGGCGCGTCGTATCGTACGTGGCGCGCACCCCACTCAAGTGCATGTTGATCTGCGGCTCGGCCACCATCTCCTCGATGAGGCGACGAAGGTCGGCGCCACGCAGGTGCACGCGCACGAGCGTGTTGCCGAACGGTGTCACTTCGAACAGGCGACCGAGCGTGGTGCGGCCAGCCAGGAGCGGCGCGCGCACACCGCCGCGATTCATGATCGCGACGTCGCCACGCCCCTCGGCGCGATATGCATCGGCGAGGAAGTTGCCTAACGTCCCGGCTGCGCCGGGATTCATCCGCTCGGCGATTTCGGCCACCGGGACGTCGTACACCGCGTTCGCGCGCGCCACGACCGAGTCGGTGTACGCCGCCGACGCCGGATCGGGCGCGACCGAGTCGCGCTGCACGTTGCGCACGACCACCGGAGGCGCATCGGCGCCGGCGAGCGGGAGGTCGATGATCCCGATCGCCGAGCCGCGCGAGAAGGCCTGCACGATCGGGATCCCCTTCACCCGCGTGAAGACGCCGGAATGGGTGTGCCCGCTGACGATGGCGTCGATCTTCTCCGTGACCGCGTTGGCCAGGTCGACGATCTCGCCGTTGCAGCTATCGGGCTTGCCGCGGTCGCAAAAGGCGCCGGCGTGCGCGATGACGACCACCACGTCGGCCCCGCGTGCTCGCAGCGAACGCGCGTGGGCATCGACCGTCCGGGCCGGATTCACGAAGCGCAGCCCCACCACGTTGGTCGCCTTGGTCGCCGTCGGCGTCTCCACCGTCGCCACACCCACCACGCCGACCTTTACTCCCGCCAGTTCGATCAGCGTATCGTTGCGGATCCACGGCACGTCGGCGCCGGTGCTATCGGTGACGTTGGCGCCGAGAATGGCGTACGGCGCCTGGCGCATGCGGGCGCGCAGCGAGTCGACCCCCCAGTCGAACTCGTGGTTGCCTAACGCCGATGCCGACAGGCCGAGCCGCCCGAAAAGGGAGACGACGCTCGCACCGTAGGTCAGGTTGGACGCCGGCGTCCCCTGGAACTCGTCGCCGCCGTCGAGCCAGATCGAGGTGCACGTCGCCTGTGGACACTCGGCGCGCGCCTTGAGGATGGCGCTGGCCAGGTACGGAGCCCCGCCGCGCGGCACGCCGTTGCCGTCGGCGCGCGCCTCGAAGGCGCCGTGAAAGTCGTTCGTCGAGATGATGCGCAACCAGCGCCCGCTGGACAGGTGGCTTCCGGGACGACGCGTCGTACCACTCGCGTCGAACGCCGAGCCCTGCATGGCGCGATATGCCGCACTCGCCGCCGTCGCCGGGAGCAACTCCCAGTTGCGGACGGAGAAGTCCTCGGGGCGCAGCGTCCCGCGGCGGCGCACCTCGGCGATGAGCAGATCGCGAATCTCTTCCTGTGATTCGAAGACCACCGGCGCGTCGCGCAGCATCGCGTACCCGCCGCCCCCCGTCTGGCGATAGTTGTTGAGCGCGAGCGTGAAGGTATCGGCGTCCGTCACCGCGCGCCCCTTCACTTCCAGGCGCGTGACGCGACTCCCGATGGGTCTGGAGATGTCGAGCGTGTAGTCGGCGCCAGAGACGATGTCGAAGTTGTAGCCCGGCACCGTCTGGTCGATCACCCCGCGCGCCGCTTCGGCCGAGCCGACCGTGCGGTAGTAACGCGAACTGAACTCCAGGTACTCGCGGAGTTGGCGTCCGGTGATGCGGACGGCGCGCAGCGTATTGTCGTACGGATAGAGGCGCGCGACTTCGGCCACCGTGATGGGGCCCGCGTCGAGCGAGGCGCCGATGTCGAAGGCCGCGGTCGAGGCGAGATCGGCCTTGGCCGACGAACGCATCACCTCGAGCATGAAGTCGATGAGGGGGACATCGCTCACCCGCGACGAGTCGGCGCGCCAGGCCACCGGCGTCGTGCCTAACGTCTGGTTGACCCAGCGCACCGTGGCGTCGTGCGCACGCTGCGTGGCGGCCACCACCGCCGGGTGCTCGGCGTGACCAGCCGCGCGCACGATGACGCCGCGCTTGCGCGCCACGTGCCACTGCGTTCCCTGCCGCCGCATCGACAGCGTGGCCAGCGCCACCGACGTCGCCCAGTTGCGCGGCTGCACGATGGTGACGCCGTTGATGAGCGTGTCGGCGAGTTCGCGATGCGAGTGCCCGATGACGATCAGGTCGACGCCGGGGACCTCGCGGGCAATGCGCGCCCCGACGTTCTCGCTCGGTAGGCGCGTGGTGACGGTGTCGTAGCTCGACGACTCCCCAAGCCCGGAGTGCATCACCACCACCACCGCGTCGGCGCGCCCGCGCACCGCCTTCACTTCGCGCGCCACGTCGGGGACGATGTCGCGAACGGTCAGCTTGCCGGCCAGGTTGTCGCGGTCCCAGACGTTGGCGCCGGGATTGGTGGCACCGACGATGGCGACGCGAATACCGCCGCGCTCCACGATGCGCGACGACTCATACGGGCGCGTGCCGTTGGGGCGATACGCATTCGCGGCGAGAAACGGAAACCTGGCCTGCGCGAGCGCCTTGGTGAGCGTCGGGAGGCCGTAGTTGAACTCGTGATTGCCGATCGCCGCCGCGTCGTAGTCCATCGCGTTCATCGCGGCGATCACTGGGTGCGGCGCTGCGGAATCGACGCGCGCCGCCACGTAGGTGAGCGGATTCCCCTGCAGCAGGTCGCCGGCATCGACCAGGACCACATGCCCCGGGCGGGCGCGGCGCACCGAGTCGATGATGGTGGCCGAGCGCGTGAGCCCGCGCAGGCTGTCGGCGGCGTCGGCGTAGTAGTCCCAGCCACGCAGCCGCCCGTGCACGTCGGTCGTGGCGGCGATGACGATCTCGGTCGAATCCGCGCTCGACGTGGTGGCTCCCGCGGAGGCTCCCGAGGCGCCAGGCCGGGCCGGCGAGGCGGCGGGCGACGACGCGCATGACCACGTCGCGATGGCGGCCATCGTGACGGCGAAAACGTTCAGGCGATGCATGGGGAGAAGCTAGCGGCCCCTCGGGTCCAAGGGGAGCGCCCCGATCCTCGATTGACCGGATCGAACCGCTTCGCAAGCTTGCAGTTAGCCCTCGCTGGCACTGGCCCCCAGCGGCACCCCTCGTCGCGCGATGCGGCCCCTTCCCCGTCCACACTTTCACCGTTCGATACCAAACCGTGACGCCCTTCTCGCTTCAATTCCGTGCCGCGTTGGATGAACATCCACGGCACGTACACACGGCGGTGTTAGTCCCGTGAAGCCACTCATCATCGGCATCGCGGGGGGGACGGGGTCGGGCAAATCGACGGTCGCGCGGCGCGTGGCAGAGCAACTCTCCAACGCCTCGGTCGCCTTCATCGACATGGACGCGTATTATCGCAATTACGCGCACCTGCCGATCGAGGAGCGGCGCCAGATCAACTGGGACCACCCAGATGCGTTCGACATCGAACTCATGGTCGAGCACCTGCAGCAGCTCGGCGCGGGGAGCGGGATCGAGAAGCCGATCTACGACTTCGTGACCCACACCCGCAGCCCGGCGACCAAGCGCGTGCCGGCGGCCGACGTGATCGTGGTGGATGGGATCCTGCTGTTCGTGGATGAGCGACTGCGCGATCTCTGCGACGTGAAGGTGTTCGTGGACGCCGATGCCGATATCCGGCTCGCGCGACGCATCAAGCGGGACATGGCCAAGCGGGGACGTCCGCTGGAGGACATTCTGGAGCAGTACATGACGACGGTGCGCCCGATGCACCTGCAGTTCGTGGAGCCCAGCAAGCGCTACGCGGACGTGATCGTGCCGCGCGGCGGGCACAATGCCATCGCGATCGAGATGATCATCGCCAAAATCCATCGGCGCTTCGAAGGGGCGCGCGGATGACCATTCGCCCAATGACCGGCGGCGAGCGCGTGCTCGTTGTGGACGACGAACCCGATATCGTTGCCCTGGTCGCCTATCACCTCGTGAAGGCTGGCTACCGTGTCTCCACCGCGTCCTCCGGTCCCGACGCCGTCGCGCAGGCCCGCCAGGAGCGTCCGTCACTCATCGTGCTCGACCTGATGCTCCCGGGGATGTCGGGATTCGAGGTGCTCGAGCAACTGCGCGCGGAGGATTCCACGCGCGACGTGGCGGTCCTCATGCTCACCGCCCGCAAGGACGAACCCGATCGCATCAAGGGATTGTCGTTAGGTGCCGACGACTACCTCACCAAGCCCTTCTCGCCCCAGGAGCTGATCCTGCGCGTCGGAGCGATCCTGCGCCGCATCCAGCAGGGACAGCAGCAACCGGGGGACACGCTGCGCGTGGGGCCGATCGCCATCGACCGCGCCGCGCATCGCGTGGCCGTCGACGGGCGCGACATCGAGCTCACCCCCACCGAGTTCAAGCTCCTCCTCACGCTGGCCGAGCGTCGCGGACGCGTGCAGGCGCGCGCCCACCTGCTCGAGACCGTGTGGGACGCCGCCCCCGACATCCAGACGCGCACCGTCGACATGCATGTGCAGCGCCTGCGCACCAAGCTCGAATCGGCCGGCGAGTTGATCGAGACAGTCCGTGGCTTTGGGTATAGATTGAAGGCGGCCCAACCACGTAGTGCGTGAGGCTCTCCCGACAGCTCCTCGCAGGTTCGCTCCTCGTCATTGGCGTGCTGGTGCTGCTGGTCGTGGTCGCCCTCGACTGGCGGCTCGGCGTGCGCCTGCGCGACGACACCGCCGTCGAACTGCAGCGCGAGGCGCGCCTCATCGCCGCCTCGTGGCACCCCGGTCTCGATGCCGACTCCCTCGCGGACGCCGCGGGTGACGCCCTGGGCCATCGCGTCACGCTCATCGACAGCGCCGGCGTGGTGCTCGGCGACTCCGAGTTCGACCAGCCCGCGTTAGGGCGCCTCGAGAACCACCGCACCCGCCCCGAAGTCGTCGCCGCCATGCGCACCGGCGAGGGGTCGTCGGTGCGCCCCTCCCCATCGGCCGGCGACGAGGAGCTCTACTCCGCGCTGCGCGCGACGTTCGGCGTGACCCGCGTCTCCATCTCCACCGCGACGCAGCGCGGCATCGTGCGACGGGTGCAGGGCGACGTGCTGTCGGCGGCGCTGTTGGCCACCGTCGCCGCGTTGCTCCTGGCGGTCATCTTCGCGCGCTCGGTCACCCGTCCGATCCTCGAACTCCGCGACGACGCCCAGGCCATCGCCGCCGGCGACCTCACGCGCCGTCCGTCGCTGGTTGCGCCTGGCGAAGTCGGCGAACTGGCCTCGGCGTTCCATCGACTCGCCGAGCAGCTCTCCGCCCGCGTGCAGGCGCTCGAGGCCGACGACGCCTTGCTGCGCGCCCTCACCGAAGCGCTCAACGAAGGGGTCGTTGCGCTCGACGGGCGGCAGCAGGTCCTGCACATGAACGCCGGCGCGCGCCGCTTGTTAGGTGTGAAGGACCCCCTCCCCTTCTCTGCCGATCGCCTCCCGCGCGATCGCGTGCTGCGCGACGCGCTCAGCGCCGCGCTCACCGGCGTCTCGACCGATGCGCTCGAGACGCAGCTCAACGAGCGCGCCGTCACGCTC
This sequence comes from uncultured Gemmatimonadaceae bacterium, assembly GCA_964560345.1. Taxonomy (GTDB): domain Bacteria; phylum Gemmatimonadota; class Gemmatimonadetes; order Gemmatimonadales; family Gemmatimonadaceae; genus SCN-70-22. Next base: position 582 of record CAZLLP010000132.1, on the reverse strand, counting down.
ACCGCCCGCCCGCTCGACGGCGGCGGGGCCGTGCTGGCCCTGCTCGACGTCACCCCCATCCGACGCCTGGAGAAGGTGCGCCGCGACTTCGTCGCCAACGTCTCGCACGAGCTGCGCACCCCGCTCACCGTCGTCAGCGGCTTTGCCGAGACGCTGCAGGACGAGACGCTCCCCCCCGCCGAGCGGGCGCGCTTCAGCGCCACGATCCTGGCCAACACCCATCGCATGCAGCGCATCGTCGACGACCTGCTCGACCTGTCGCGCATCGAGTCGGGCGGGTGGCGCCCCAACCCCGTCGACGTCGACCTGCGCGCGGTGGTGCAGGAGATCTTTGGAGGGGCGCGGGCCACCGCCGACCGCAAGAAGATCTCGCTCATCTCGGCGCTCCCGTCCGAGATTCCCACGGTACACGCCGACCCTACCGCACTGCGGCAGGTGCTGGCCAACCTGGTCGACAACGCGCTGCGCCACACCACCGCAGGGAGCGTGACCATCGCCGCGGCGCGCGAGGAAGGCGGCGTGCGGCTGTCGGTGCGCGATACCGGGTCGGGCATCAGCGCCGAGCGCTTGAACGGGTAGCGG
>CAZLLP010000131.1:0-16816 GCA_964560345.1 uncultured Gemmatimonadaceae bacterium | reverse complement strand
GCGACTCCCTAGGGCTCGCACACCCCATCCGCACAGGACAGCTCTCCGTCGGGGAGGCCGTGCGCGACGCGACCGCACGCATCGAGCAGCTCAATCCGGCGCTCAACGCGGTGATCCATCCGATGTTCGAGCAGGCGCGGGCGCAGGCGCAGAAGCCGCTGGCCGATCCTGACGCGCCGTTTGCCGGCGTGCCGTTCCTCATCAAGGATCTGCTCACCAGCTACGCGGGCGAACCGATGGCCAACGGCTCGCGGCTCTATGCCGGGTGGCGCGCCGAGCATGATTCGGAGCTGATGACGCGCTTTCGGCGCGCGGGGGTAATTGTGCTGGGGAAGACCAACACGCCGGAGTTTGGGCTCACGCCCTTCACCGAGCCCAAGGCCAAGGGGATCACCCGCAATCCATGGAACGTGGAGCGCACCACCGGCGGCTCGAGCGGCGGCGCGGCGGCGGCGGTGGCGAGCGGGATGGTGACGATGGCAGCAGGCGGCGACGGCGGCGGCTCGATTCGCATCCCGGCGAGTTGCTGCGGTGTGTTCGGCTTCAAGGCGACGCGCGGGCGCGTCCCCACGGGGCCGGACGAAGGGGAGATCTGGGGAGGGGCGGTGAGCGAGGGGGTGCTCACGCGCAGCGTGCGCGACTCGGCGGCGATGCTCGACGCCATCGACGGCGAGGACGTGGGCGCACCATACGCCGCGCCCCCCAAGGCGCGACCGTTCCTCGAGGAAGTGACCACCGAGCCCGGGCGACTACGCATCGCCTGCACCGACTCCCCCATGCTGGGGCACAGCATCCACCCCGACTGCTCGGCGGCCATGCACGACGCGGCCCGGCTGCTCGAGTCGTTAGGCAATCACGTGGAGTCGGCGGCGCCGGCGCTCGATCGCGAACGGTTCAGCGAGGCGTTCATCACCATCGTGTGCGGGGAAGTGGTGGCCGACCTGCGCGACGCCAGGGTGCGACTCAAGCGCGAGGCGTCACGCGAGGACGTGGAGATTGCCACCTGGGGGCTGGCGATGTTGGGCAACTCGGTGAGCGCGGGGGACTATGCGAGTGCGCAGCGCTACCTGCAGCGTGTGGGGCGCACGGTGGGCGCGTTCTTCCAGCAGTACGACCTGCTCCTCACGCCGACGTTGGGGACGCCGCCGGTGAAGCACGGGGCGCTGCAGCCCAAGCCGGGAGAGGAGACGATCCTGAAGGTCTTTGGCGCGCTGCGTGCTGGTGGGCTGATGAAGAAGCTCGGCGCGGTGACGCAGGCGGCCGCGACCGTCTTCGACTTCATCCCGTATCCGCCGCTGTTCAACGTGACGGGGCAGCCGGCGATGTCGGTGCCGCTCTGGTGGAACAGCGAGGGGCTGCCGATCGGCGTGCAGCTGGCGGGGCGCTTTGGCGACGATGCGACGCTGTTTCGCGTCGCGGGGCAACTGGAGCGCGCGCGGCCGTGGATCGAGCGATGGCCGGCGCTCTCAGCGCGGCCGTGATACTCTGAGTGCCGATGAGCTGACGCTACACAGGCGACCCCTCGCCGCCCGGAAGGATTCGGCGAGGGATCGCCGGTGAACCAGCGATCCGTGTGGTGCGTGCGGGTGAGATCGGTGGTGCGTGCTGCGATCGGACGAGAGGCAAGCGATGCGGAAGGCGCGCTGCTACCGCTCGACGTCGGGATGGTCCACCACGTGTCGCCCCTCACTCACTCCCGCTAACGCGACCCGAGTGCCTCGCCTCATCGTCGCACCAGCACTCGTGGCGTCAGGGGCGGTAGAGCCCGAGAGACCATCGACCGGTACAACGTCGGCCCAGAAGCTGAGACCCAGCGGAGTCTGTGACGCCAACGCGGCAGTGAACGAGTCGCGCACGTGAAGCGATGCAGTGCCCGACGTTTCGCGGTACGCACGCAGCGGTCCCGCCCGGCACGCCACCTGACTGTGCCCCTCACTCGGCATGGCGCTCAAGGCCACCAGACACGCGGCCGCGAGACACCCCCGCCGAAAGCGTGGGACTTTCATGGGTCCCTCCTCTGGGTAAAGGCCGGGGTCGCCTAACGCGACACTCTCCGACCGGGAGCGAGGGCCATCATATGTACCGCCGTGCGCCGCGACTGTGACGCGCTGCGCACGGCGAGTGTGTGGTTCAGCCGACCGAGCACGCCCCGCGCCCCTCCTCCCGTCTCCCGTCTCCCGTCTCCCGTCTACCCTACGGATTCACCCAATACGCGACCTTCACCAGGAACGTATTGTCCGGATGCGCGCGGAACAGGTCGCGATAGTCGCGCACGAACTCGAAGCCCGGGCGACTCACGCGGTCGTGCAGCCGTCCCTGCTGCCAGACGAGGAAGAGCGTCGAGCCCGGGCGATACTCCCACCGCATCACGGCGTTGGAGTTGAACTGCTTGTAGCTGAAGCCGTCGGGCGATTGGCGACCGCCGAACGGGCGATAGCGATCCTCGTACCTGTCCGCGCGCGGATTGGCGATCTCGCGCCAGTTCTCGAAGTCGCCGCTGCTCACGAACGGCTGGGCGTACAGCTGCAACGACAGCGTAGGCGAGGCGGTCCAGTTGACGCGCCCGGTCATCGACAGCGTCGTCTGGTTGAGGTGCGCGAAGGTGAAGTGCGTGGTGTCGCTGAGCATCGCGCCGTAGTTGCCGATCCACTGCTGGTCGTCGTTGCGATGGATGTACTGCCCGTCGAGCCCCATCGAGAAGCGCGAGGCGATGCGCAGGTCACCGCCGACCACCGCCGCGTAGCCGTATGAGCGCCCCCCGTCGCCCATACCGGTCGCCAGCGTGACCCTGGGGACGAAGGCAAGGCGCGGATCGCCGGAGAGCGACCAGTTGACGTCGTGCTTGGCCGATTGCCGGATCGCCGCGCCGCCGCGCGCGCACGCCACGCAGTGCGACGCGCCGAGGTCGGAGACCGTGTAGTACATGCTCGTGCTCCACGAACTCGGCAGCTCCCACATCCCCTGCACGGTCACGCGATTCCCGCTGGGCAGCCCGCCGGTGGTCCAGTGCGTTTCGGTGGCCAGGTTGACAAACATGCGCCGGTAGAACGCCCCAGGCTTGAGCGCCTGCCACGACATGTCGTTGCGGATCGACATGTCGTTGACGGTGGGGACGAAGCCCAGGTCGTTGAGTTCGAGCCCCGAGGAGGCGCGCCGCAGGTACGTGTTCCATCGCACGGCGCCGCCGATCTTGGAGAGCGAGGCGGCCATCACATTCCCGCCTAACGAGGTGCGTGTGCTGTCGAAGCGCTCCTCATGGTCGGGGCGCTGGTAGAAGTGCACGCTGTTGAGCTGCGTGCGCGTGATGGCCGCGCGCGACCCCGACACCTGGTTGAAGCCGGTGTAGGCCATCAGCTCCCAGCGATCCCTCGCGAATCGATGGAATCCCTGCAGCAGCGAGGTGTACGCCGCGCGACGCAGGAAGGGTTCGGTATTGGCGTCGAGGTTGCGGTTCACGGCGCCGAACATCGTCCCCAGCTGCGAGCGCCCTTGCCGCATCTCCTTCACCAGGCGCCCGACGAAATAGTTGGTCTGCGGCTCGATGGTGGTCCCGTTGACCCCTTCTTCGCGGCGGGTGATGGCTTCGACGACGCCAAGGGCGATGCCGTTGCTCAGGCGCCCGGTGAGCTTGGCGGCGCCGAGGATGGATGTGCCCGACGGATCGAGCGACGAGCCGCGCAATTGCGGCGTGCGCCCGATGCGGCGCGTGTAGAAGATCCCTTCGCACGGACCGCCGCACTTGAAGAGTCCGACCCCTTCCTGGAAGAAGGGGCGTCGCTCCTCGAATCGGACTTCGAAGGCGCTGAGGTTGAGCAGCGCCGGATCGACCTCCACCTGCCCGAAGTCGGGATTGACCGTGGCGTCGAGCGTGGCGTTGGCGGTGATGCCGTACTTGAGGTCGGCCCCGGCGGTGACCTTCTGCGGATGCCGCCAGCCGTTTGGCCCCGCCTCGGTGACGTTCTTGGTCACCATGTAGGGGAGGAGCTCGAGGCGACTGCCGCGCTGGATCCCGGCGATGCCGTCGAGCGTGCCGAGTTGGGAGACGAGTGTCTGGCGCGAGGTGCGGTAGGCGGGCCAGGCCACGCGCTCGTTGCGCCTGGCGATGTCACGCCAGATGCCGAAACCGAAGGCGCGCGCGCCCGCGTTGAAGCGGAGCTGGCTGAACGGGACGCGGAACTCGCCCACCCACCCTAATGAGTCGATGCCGGCGGCGCCGTCCCACACCCCGTCCCACGACATGTCCTCGACCACGTCGCCGTAGATGGCGGCGTCGCGCTTGACGCCGGCCGGGTTGACCATCAGCTCGACCGCGGTGCGGCGATCGAGGTAGCCGTCGATGATGATCTTGATCTGGTCGGAGTTGGTGCGCACGTCGCGGCGCGAGAGCAGCGAGACGATGCTGTCCGGGTGCGGATCGAAGGCGCGCACGACGACGTACAGGTTGCGGTCGTCGTACGCCACGCGCACCTCGGTGCGCAACGAGGCTTCGCCGTCCTCCACGGGGGAGAACTGCTTGAAGTCGTCGATGGGCGGCGCTTCCTGCCAGGCCACGTCGTCATCGCGCCCATCGATGACCGGGGCGGTGCGAATGCGCACGGCGCGCGCGTTGGTGAGCGCGCTGCGCGCGTTGGTGAGCGCGGGGCGCTCATTGGTGAGCGCGGGGCGCGGGCGCGTTGCAGCTGACGCCGGCGAAACGGTGCCGGCGCCGACGGTCTCTTGCGATCCGGCGATGCACGGGACCAAGACGGCAGTCAGCGCCACCAGCAGGGCGGCCGCGCGGCGAGGGCGAACGAAGGGCATGAACCGAGGGGAGACAAAAAGAAACGGCGCCACCGATGAGGTGGCGCCATCCTAGTACGTCGGATCCCCCGGAAGTGTTACCGCCGGCGCACGATTCCCTGGGCGCGGGCCACGACGGCCGGTAGTGTCGTCGCGCCGGGCGCACGGGCGCTCTCGCGGACCTCTTCCAGGACACGCAGCAGCTCGTCCAAGCGCGCATCGTCCAGCAGGGCCAGCGTCTGGTCATCGGCCGCGGTCACCGGCGGGTCGAGCGTCGCCAGCAGTTCGAGCCCCTTCTCGGTGATGCAGCAGAACACCTGCCGCCGGTCGCTCGACGCGCCGCGGTCGCGACGCACCAGCTCGGCCGCTTCGAGCTTGTCGATGAGACGGGTGATCCCAGCCGCCTCCTCGATCATGCGCTCGCGGATGGTGAGCGTCGGGAGCCCTTCCGCCCCAGCGCCGCGCAGGATGCGCAGCACGTTGTACTGCGCGAGCGAGAGCCCGTGCGCCTCCACCACCTTGGCGACCGGCCGCTTGACCACCGCGGCGGTGCGCATGAGGGCGAGGAGGACTTCCTCGCGCTTGGACTGGAAGGGGCGTCGCTGCTGCAGCTCTTCCTGAATGGAGAGTCGGCGCTCCGTCATCGGCGGGATGGATGAAATGACCATGGGAACACGCTAGCACCTCCCCCATGGAGGCGTGAGAGAGGAGAACCCCGGAATTGCGTCGGGCGACCGCTGTCGCCGTTTAGCGTACATGCACAACTCGCATGAGCGGAGCAGCTTTCGCCTGCACACGCGCGGCGACGCGCGGCCGCGACGCCGTCACATCGAGTTCGTTGCACCTGCAAGGCGCTCACGTCCACGGGGCAGCGTCGAGGTCGAGAATGGTCGCCAGCAGCACGTTCGCCCCGTTGGTGATGTCCTTCGCGTGCGAGAACTCCTTGGGCGAGTGCGAAATTCCCCCTACACTGGGGATGAAGATCATCCCCGACGGACAGAGCGTCGCCATGTGCTGCGCGTCGTGCCCCGCCCCGCTCGGCATGCGACGGCTCGTGAGCGTGAGCGTCTTGGCCGAACGCTCCACCGCCTGCTGCACCCGCTGGTCGCACAACGCCGGCGCCGAGTCGTGCGTGCTGGCAAAGGCGAACGTGGTCCCGGTCGCCGTCCCGATCGCCGTCGCCTCGGCGCGGATCTTCTCGAACAGCATCGCCTGCTTCTTCGCGTCGAGGTCGCGCAGCTCGAGCGAGAGGAGCACCTTGCCGGGAATCACGTTAGGCGCTCCGGGGAAGGCCTGGAGTTTCCCGACCGTCCCGACTTGTCGTCCGGGGACGCTCGTCACCACCCGGTTCACCATCTCGATGAACTTCGCGGCAGCGAGCATTCCGTCGCGACGATTGTTCATCGCCGTGGTGCCGGCGTGGTTGGAGAAACCTTCGATGGTCACGTCCCACCAGCCGATCCCGACGATCCCTTCCACCACTCCGATATCCAACTTCTCGGCGTCGAGGTTACCGCCTTGTTCGATATGCAGCTCGACGTAGGCAGCAAAATCTCCCGGCTGCCGGCGCGCGCTGGCCAGGCGTGACAGGTCGCCTCCGATGAAGGTGATGCCCTCGCCGATCGTCTTGCCGCTCTTGCTGGGGAGTTTGAGGTCGCTGTCGCTCACGTGACCGGTGAGCGCGCGACTGCCGACCGTCCCCCCTTCTTCATTCTGGAAGAGGACCACGTCGAGCGGATGCCTGGTGGTGATTCCCTTCTCGTGCAGCGTCTGCGCGACCTCGATGGCGCCGAGTGAGCCGACCGGGCCGTCGAAGTTCCCCCCTTCGGGGACGGAGTCGATGTGTGAACCGAAGACGATCGGCTTGCGCGACGGATCGGAGCCGGCGCGGTGCCCCCAGATGTTGCCGGCCGCGTCGATGGTCACCGTGAGGTTGGCGGCGCGCAGGAGCCCAACCGCGTATTCACGCCCCTGTTTGTCAAAATCGGAATACGCCACGCGCGACACGCCGCCGAACGGATTCTTCCCGAACTGCGACAGCTCGGCGAGGTGCGCGTTGAGGCGATCGCCGTTCACGCTCGGTGGCGCAGTGACGCCCCCCGATGCGGAGCGAGGTGTCCCGCCGAACGCGGAAAGGCCCCCGACGCGCCCGAGAGAGAGCGCACCGAGAGCCGAGAGGGAGGTCTTGGTGAAATCGCGACGCCGCATGCTGGAGGACCGGTGGAGGTGGTCCCACAGTATGCGGCGCCGAACTACGATCTACCACTCCACGTAGCCAACGATCTTGTCCTTGATCATGATCGCACGATCAGGGACGACGGTCCCCGGGGCGAGGTGGCAGCCGTCGACGTAGGCGCGCACGCCGATCACGACGCCGTTGCCCACCTTGGAGCGGAAGAGCACCGCCCAGTCCTTCACCGTCACGTCGTCGCCCACCTGCATGATCTCGTGCGGCTCGGCGCCGTCATCGGGGCCGCCGTGCACCACGACGTGGTAGCCGAAGTCATCGCGCTGGCCGACGTCGAGATCGGTGTGCTCGAGCGCGTGGAAGGTGACGCGGTCCTGCAGGCGCGCGACGACGCCGAAGTGGAAGTGCTCTCCCTCGTCAGCACGAATCGCCACGTTGCGCCCGATCTTGGGGAGGAGCACGTCGTACGCATCGTCGAGCTTCACCGCACCAATGATGCGAAAGCGATCGGCGTCGGGGTGCGACTCGGGCTTGCCGCCGAAGGTCGGGAGGTCGGCGTCGTGATTGAAGTCGGAGTGGCCGGGGTCGCGCCCCACGCCCTTCACCTGGTTGGGCGAGTCGTGAAAGAGATCGGTGTAGCCGGCGGCAAAGGCCGTGTTCACATGCAGCACGCCGGCCATGAACTGGCGATCGGCGTCGGTCACCTTGGTCACCTTCCCCAGCTCGGCGCGATCGGCCTCTTCCTGCGACTTGATGAACTTCCCGGGGAGGACCTTGGTCCCGCCGTGGATCACGACGCCTGGCGCGATGCGCGCGAGGTGCCCGATGAAGGCGTCGGGTTCGATCATCGCACCGTCGATGTAGGCATTGAAGCCGATGAAGGCCGGCTTCCCCTTGGAGGCGCCGACGGTGGCCGGGCCAACGATGGTGGCGCCGTGCGCGACGATCACGCGGTCGCCGAGCATCACCAGCTTGCCGGAGATGACGACGTTGTCCTGCAGGTCGGTTTCGTCACCGATGGCGATGGGGCCCTGCGAGCCATCGAGCGAGACAAAGGGGGCGATGTATGAGCGGCATCCAATCATCACCCGTTCCGGCGATTCAACGCGCGCGGTGGGATCGATGAAGGAGGCGAAGCCGGGGCCTGCGGTCTCGGGGACGACGGGGCGACCGGTGGTCACCGACGCGAGCGAACGGCACGAGGACGAGGCCGCGGGGGCGGCGCCGTGGGCATCGCCATGTCCTTCGCCCTTGGCGGGAGTGGTGGGCGCCGCGTGGGCGGCGGGCTTGCCCGATGCGGCGGCCACGGCCCCGTTCGACTCCTTCTGCTTGGGCGGAGCCTTCTCCTCGTGGTGTTGGGCGGCGAGGAGGCGTGGGGAGACGAGGAGCGCGAGGACAACGGCGTGTCGCAGGGATGGGCGCATGGTCGGAGCCGGAGAGGATCGAACGAGGGCGTACCCTCGTGAGTGTCGGTCTCATCTGCCCTGCAGCTTTAGCGTCGCGCCGCTGATGTGGGGTCGGGAATGTGGAGATGCGGATGGGGGAATTGCCCGTCAGCGGCGACGCGAAGGGCTCTGTTGGCGCGTAGCAACGCGCGCTCCCGTCACCCGCAACAACGACCCCGGATCGACCGACACCCGCCCGTAGCGCGCGATCCAGTGCAGGTGCGGCCCGGTCACGCGCCCCGTGGCCCCCACCAGCCCCAGCACCGCCCCCCGCTCCACCGTGTCCCCCTCGGCCACGCGGTGCTGGCTCATGTGGAGGTACGCCGTCACCAATCCCTCGCCGTGGTCGACGTACACGACGTTGCCGCCCAGATAGAACGAGTCGACCAGGCGCACGATGCCGCGGTTGGCGGCGCGGATGGGGGCGCCGACCGCGCCGGCGTAGTCGGTCCCCATGTGGCGCGACGTGACGGTGCCGTTGAACTCGCGCCCGCGCCCGAAGCTGCTGGTGACGCGGCTATCGCGCGGGGCGCGGAACGGGGCGACCCAGAGCCGTGGCGTCTCATGCGACGCGCGCGAGACCGCGGCGGCACGCGCGGCCTCGCGTTGCAGCCGCGCCTCGAGCGCCGAGTCGGGCTTGGCGGAAAACTGCGGCGCGACGGTGAGCTTCTCCAGCGGATACGACGCGCTGGCGAGCGGGATGCTGACGGTGATGGAGTCGCCCGCGGCGGGACAGGCGAAGCGCACGCCTAACGACTTCGCGGAGTCGATGGGGATGGCGGCGAGGGCGCGCCAGCCGCCCGACGAGTCCGGTCGAAAGTGCAACGGCTCGCCGGCCGCGATGGCAGCTGGCGCCACATCGCGATGCCCCGCCAGGTGCACACTGACCAGCGTCCCCGGCCGAGGGCGAGGCGGGGCAAACGAAACCGACGCCGGCGCAACGCAGGCGCCAGACGGCTGCGCGCCGAGCGCCGTCCCCGACGCCGTCAGGGCAACGGGGAGGATGGTGATGGCGAAGGTGGAGACGAGCGCACGCATGGGCGTTGAATGCACGAGGGCGACCGAGTGACCTCGGAAGCTATCGCGCCACGCGGTGCGTGCGCTCAGGAAATCTCGCGCGCGAGGACGATCACCCGTGCGCGCCCGGGGAGGCGCACGATGCTGTCGCTCGCGCTCGCCGGCAGCAACCGAATCGTGCTGTCGCTGAAGCGCAGGATGCGAATGCCGGGCTTGAGCATCGGTTGCGCGGGAAGTGGGGGCAGCGGGTGACGACGGTTGCGCTCGTTACCGGCGAGACGAAGTTCAAAGCGCTCGTCGCGCGCAAACTCCGCCTTGCGCAACGGGGCGACGTCGACGCGCGGCAGCAGGGCGAGGGCGCAGCTGGCGGCGACCAGCATGGCCGAGCGCGCGGCGCCGCCGCCGAGTCCATCGCGCGGAGGGGTGGGGGTGGTGAGGCGACGCACGCGTTCGACCAGCGGCGAGCCATCGGCCCCGGGGGCGAAGGCGGCGCTGGTGCGGGCGGCGGGGGAGGGGTCGGCGGTGAGCCAGCTGGCCACGCGCGCCAGCGCCTGCGCCAGGGTGATGGGCTGTCGCGTCACGCGCACCGCCCAGGCGTCGGCGGCAAATTCCGCCGACAGTTGCATCTCGCGACGGGCCACGCGATTGAGCGGCTGGAACCAGGCCAGGCGCTCGATCCACCTCGCCAGCCGCCACCAGCCCGTGTCACGGCGGACCACGTGCGCCAGCTCGTGCGCCAGCACCCCTTCCTGCTCGGCCAGGGTGAGGGTGTGCAGGGCGCGCGTCGGGAGGACGATCTCGTGGCTGGAGATGGCGGCCGGCGCCGGCAGCGCATCGCTGGTCGAAAGGGCAATCGGGCGACGCACCCCCGCGCGCTCGGCGAGGTGTCGCAGCGCTGCGGCGGCCAGCGAGTCGGAGGCATCGGCGCGCGTGGCCAGCAGGTGGTGCAGGCGACGCCGGGCGAGTGCGAGGTGCGCGAGCAGCGCGAGGGCGACGACGCCCCACACCGCGACACCGATCATGGCGCGCGTGATGGTGAAGACCATCAGGCGGAACGACGCCTGCGACGCACTCGGCATTCGCAGCGCCGTGCCGGCAGGGAGGTCAAACGGCGCGATGCCGGCCAGGCGCTGGGCGAGCGGAGCGCCGTTGGCGCGTTGCGTGACCTGCACCGCCGCCACGGTGTGGCGTCCCGCTTCCGCCAGTTGCAATGCCCCGCCGACCGTCGGCATCGGCGAAGCCACCTGCACGGTGGCCGTCACGACACCGGCGACCAGCGCCGAGCTCCAGATGGCGTGCTGCGCGGCCGGCGACCAGCGGAGCCGCCGCACCGACACCAGCCCCCACGCTGCCAACAGGAGGACCGTGCTGTGCACGGCGTAGGTGAGGAGCCACGCCCCCACCACGTTGGCCGCGCGTGTCGCCGAGCCGGCGAACAGGAAGAGCGAAGCGGAGAGGGCGTTAGTGTCCATTCGCCGACACCCGTTCTTCGGCGGCGGCGATGAGGCGCTTGACCTCGTCCAGATCGCCGGGCTCGATGTCGCGCTCGACAATGAGGTGCGAGATGAGCGCGGCGGGGCTCCCGTCAAACAGCATCGACGTCAGCTCACCCACCATCGAACGGCGCACCTCGGGCTCGGTCACCTCGGCCTTGTAGCGAAACTGCCGCCCGACCATCTGATGGCTCACCACGCCACGCTTCTCGAGGCGCGTGAGGAGCGTGGCCACGGTGGTCTGCGCCAGCGAGCGCTCCGGGAGGAGCCCTTCCTGCACTTCAAGCACAGTCGATGCGCCGCGCGCCCAGAGGATGCGGACGATGGCGAGCTGGAGGTCGGTCAGGGTGACGGACGTCATGAGGAAGACGGGAAGACGGGAAGACGGGAAGACGAGATGCAACCCTCGGTGGGAGGGACTCGGCGCTTATCGGTCTGACACCTGTGGTGGGGGGAGCGTTTACGAGGTGGGACGAACCGTGACCACCGGGCGTGTCGCGCTCGCCAGATGACCGCCACACCGCTAGCCTTGCCCACCCGCTTTCACTCGTCTTCTCGTCTTCTCGTCTTCCCGTCCTCCCGGAAGCCCGTGCCCGCCCCAACGACGTCCGCCCCACCCAGCCCCCCGCCGAGTCTCCCCACAGGAAGACCCTGGCTCTGGGTCCCCTCGCTCTACTTCGCGCAGGGGCTCCCCTACGTCGTGGTGATGACGGTGTCGGTCGTGATGTACAAGCGGCTCGGCATCTCCAACTCCGACATCGCGCTGTACACGAGCTGGCTCTACCTGCCGTGGGTCATCAAGCCGCTGTGGAGCCCGGTGGTCGAGCTGTACGGCACCAAGCGCACGTGGACGCTGGCCACGCAGTTTGGCGTCTCAGCGGCGCTGGTGGCGGTGGCGCTGGCGCTCGGGTCGCCGGCCTTCTTCACGATCACCCTGGCTGTGATGTGGGCGATGGCGCTCACCTCGGCCACGCACGACATCGCCTGCGACGGCTTCTACATGTTGGGGCTCCCGCCGCACGAGGCCGCTGCCTTCGTGGGGGTGCGCAGCACATCGTATCGCCTGGCGATGATCACCGGGCAGGGGGCGTTCGTGGTGCTGGCGGGGGAACTGGAGAAGCTCTCGCCTGGCGAGCCGCGGCGCGCGTGGATCATCACCTTCGCGGCGCTGGCGGCGGTGATGGCGGCGCTCGCGACATATCATCGTTTCGCACTGCCGCGTCCCACGAGCGACCGGGCGGCGCGCGACATCATTGCGGCTGACGACGCGCCGGCCGCCGCGGCGGCGCCGTCGTTCTTCTCGGTCTTCGTCTCGTTCTTCCAGCGCCCGCGCATCGTGGCGATTCTCGCCTTCCTGATGCTGTATCGCTTTGCCGAGGCGCAGTTGGTGAAGCTGGTGACGCCGTTCCTGCTCGACGCGCGTGCCGACGGCGGGCTGGGGCTCACCACAAGCGAAGTCGGCGTCGCCTACGGCACGGTCGGGGTGCTCGCGCCCACCGGCCGCGGATTGTTTGGGGGGTGGCTCGCCATCCGACACCGCCTCAAGCGCCTGCTCTGGGCTTTTGTCGTCGCGATTCACCTCCCCGACGCGCTCTTCGTCTGGCCGGCCTACGTGCAGCCGACCAACCTCACGCTCATTTCGGCGGCCGTCGCCATCGAGCAGTTCGGCTACGGCTTCGGTTTCACCGCGTACATCCTGTTCATGATGATGGTGTCGCGCGGAACGCAGCAGACGGCGCACTACGCGATCTGCACCGGATTCATGGCGCTCGGGATGATGCTCCCGGGAATGTTTGCCGGCGCGCTGCAGGAGAAGCTCGGGTATCCGCACTTCTTCCTGTGGGTGCTGGGGTCGACGATTCCGGGGTTTGTCGTTGCGGCGCTTGTTCGAGTGGAGGGCGATTTTGGGAAGAAGGTGGTTCGCTCGGAAGACGAGAAGACGGGAAGACGAGAGGACGAGTGAGGGCAAGGGCACTCGGATTCACAGAAGGACACGTTCTCCGCACCTCTCGTCTTCTCGTCTTCTCGTCTTCTCCTGACTAGGGGCGACCCGAGGCGCGCTTCTTTCCCTCGTCAAGCAACGACTGGCGTAGCGTGGAATCGACCAGGCGGCCGTTGAGCAGGACGGCGTGTACCTTTTCCGTGTTGGCAACGTCGCGCAGCGGGTTGGCGTCGAGGATCACGAGGTCGGCGAGCTTCCCCTTGGCCACTGCACCTAACGAATCGGTGGCGGCGAGATAGCGCGCCGGGTTGATCGTGGCGCTCTGCAGCGCCTCGAGCGGGGTGAAGCCGAGGGCGACCAGGTTGCGCAGTTCCTCGTGCAGCGAGAAGCCGGGGAAGATGTACGGATTCGAGAGATCGGTCCCGGCCAGGAACGACACGCCGGCCTTGTGCAGCAACGTCACGATCTTCTGCTGCTCGGCGAAGACCTCCTTGCGCAGCGCCCAGTCCTGCGCGGTGAGCATCTTGAAGCGGAAGTCGTTGCGCGGATTCCACGACGCCGAGAACCAGCGCGGCATGTACGCCATGCGTGGGTCGGCGGCGAGCGTGGTGTCGTCGAGATAGGCGATCGATCGCAGCACGGTGAGCGTGGGGACCATCCAGGTCCCGTTCTTCTTGAGGCGCGCGGCGAGCGCACGGCAGCGCGCTTCGTCGTACGTGTCCACCACGCGACGCGCCTGCATGCGCGACACGACGCCCGCCGAGTCCCACCCCTTGGGCGACCCCTGCGCCGCGGTGTACTCGGCGCGCATGGCGTCTTCGTCGCGAGAGCAGGCGCTGGTGAGCTGTTGCAGGTGCTCGATGCTCTTCATCCCCAGGTCCGACGCTTCGCCCACCGCCACCAGCGACGGGACGTGCCCCGCGAAGGGGAGTCCTCGCACCTTCGCCTGCTCGGCGGCAGCGCGGAACTCGTCAGGCGTGAGGCGCGAGTAGACCTTGATGAATGCGGCGCCGCCAGCCGCAAGCGAGTCGACCACGCGGCGCGCCTCGATGGCGTCCTTCACCCCGGTCGACCCCGGCCAGATGGCGGGGGCACCATCGAGGATGTGGCCGCTTCCGACGATGCGCGGGGCGACAAGGTCGCCGCGCGCCGTCTGCGCGCGTGCTGAGTCGAACCAGGCAAAGCGCCCCCACATGTCGCGCACGCCGGTGATCCCGTTGGCGGCCAGCACGGGGAGAAAAAGGCGATCGATGCGGGGTCCGGTGGCGTGCACGTGCATGTCCCACAGCCCGGGGATGACGAACTTCCCCGTCGCGTCGACCACCCGTGCACCGGTGGGAATCGTCGCCGCGGCGTCGGGCGAGAGCGCGACGATGCGGTTGCCGCTGACGACGATCGTCTGGCCGCTCGTCAGGCGCCCGGAGGCGACGTCGACGATGGTGGCATGCGTGATGGCGATCGAAGGAGCGGCGGCAGCGGCGGATTGTGCGCGCAGTGGCGCGGCAGGGAGCGCGTTGCCAGCCGCAAGAACGGTGAGTGCCGCGCGCAGTGCGACCAGGGACGAACGGCGACGGTGACGCATGAGGGGTGCGACCGGTGAGTGGAGTGGGGGACGACCGAGGGCTCACCCCTCGCTGTCTTCACCCGCCGTGTAGTCGAGGATGAGCGTGTCCCCCGGAGGGAGCGCCTTCCAACGCGCGCTGTACCCCAGCACGCGTTCCCGAATGCTATCGAGCTCACGTTGCGTGAGGGGAAGGGCCGTCACGCCGGGGTGCGCATCGACGTAGCCGCGGAGCTGTGCATTGACGTCGTCGAGCGCCATCACGTGCCCGGTGGCCCGCTCCAGGTCGAACATCCCGACCAGGAACTCGGCGGGATCCATGTCCGCCGGGAGTCGGCCGCGCGGCCACGGCGTGCCGAAGTCCTCGAAGTTCCATCCCTCGCAGACCAGCCCGTAGAAGCCGCGGCGATGTCGCAGCAGGTTCTCCACGGCGTAGTGCGTGAGATCGTGGATGGGGAAGAAGGTGTTGGGATTGCGCATGACAGTGAAGCTGCCGTCGGCGCGATGCAGGGCGAACGAGGCGATGCGCCCATCGCTCCCTTTCTTGAGGCGCAGTTGCAGTGCGGGGGGCATAAAGGCGCAAAGACGAAGGGAGCGAGCGAAGAACGCGGTGATCCGATGGCGCCACCGGTACGGACGCATAGTATTGCCGCATCCTTCACCACGCTCAACTCATGCTGCACGGCTCGACTCGCCTTGTGTCCCGCCTGACGTCGGCGGCGCTCCTTCTGTTTGCCCTCGCAGCCTGCGCGCGTGCCTCTCGCGCGCGCACGCGCCCGCCCGTGGCGCCAGCCTCCGCGCGCATCGCGACGCTCATCCCGGCGCCGGTGCGCGCGCAGGCCATCGCTGCCGATTCGTTCATCGTCACCGATAGCACGCCGCTGGCGATCGCCGCCGATGCCCCCGAGGGCGCCGAGCGTGTGGCGCGCTCGCTGGCGTCGCTGCTCGCGCCGCCGCAGGTGAACCGCCGCGTCGTCCGACTCTCGATTGGCGAGATGGCTCCCCCCGGGGCGATGGTGCTGCGCGGTGCCACCGACGGGCGCGGCGGTGAGAGCTACACGCTGCGCGCCGATCGCAACGGTGTCACGCTCGCCTCAGCGACGGCGGCTGGGTTGTTCAACGCCACGCAGACGCTGCGGCAACTGCTCCCCGTGGCGGTGGAGCATCGTGGCGCGGTAAAGCGCGTCCTGGTGGTCCCCGGCGTCGACGTGCAGGACCAACCACGCTATGCCTGGCGCGGGGCGATGCTCGACGTGGCGCGGCACTTTCTCCCGGTCGAGGGGGTGAAGCACTATCTCGACGCGATGGCGCTGTACAAGCTCAACTCGCTGCATTTGCACCTGTCGGATGACCAGGGGTGGCGGCTGGAGATCAAGTCGTGGCCGGCGCTCACGCGCGTGGGCGGAAGCACCCAGGTGGGGGGCGGCGCAGGGGGCTTCTACACGCAGGAGCAGTACGCCGAGATCGTCGCCTATGCGGCCGAGCGCTTCATCACGATCGTCCCCGAGATCGACATGCCCGGGCACACCAACGCCGCGCTGGCGTCGGTCCCCGAACTCAACTGCAACGACACCGCGCCACCGCTCTACACCGGGACCAAGGTGGGCTTCAGCGCCGTGTGTGCCTCACGCGACACGGTCTATCGCTTCATCGACGACGTGGTGCGCGAGATCAGCGCCATCACGCCTGGCCCCTTCTTCCACCTGGGGGGCGATGAGGTGGAGAAGCTCACGCACGACGACTACCTGCGCTTTGTGGAGCGCGTGGAGGCGATCGTGCGCGCGCGCGGAAAGCGCGCGATCGGGTGGGGCGAAATCGCCGCGGCGCGCCTCGACGCCAGCACCGTGGTCCACCACTGGCGCCCCGCGCGAACCAAGGCGAGCGACTCGTCGCACGTGCACGCCGCGCGCGGCGGACAGGTGGTACTCTCCCCAGCGCACCGCACCTACTTCGACATGAAGTACGACAGCAGCAACGTGCTGGGCTACACCTGGGCCGCGGTGATTACGCTGCGCGACGCCTACGAGTGGAACCCGGAGACGCTGCTGACCGGCGTGAGCGGGCGCGCGATCCTCGGCGTCGAGGGTCCGCTCTGGTCGGAGACGATCGAGCGAGCCACCGAGTTCGAGTGGCTTGGCTTTCCGCGGTTAGTCGCGCTGGCCGAGGTGGGATGGAGCCCGCAGGAGGTGCGCGCGTGGAAGGGGTTCCGCACGCGCCTGGCCGCGCACGGGGCGCGGCTCACGGCGCTCGGCGTGAACTTTTATCGCACGCCGGAAGTGGAGTGGCGGGATTGAGACGGGGGACGGGGGACGGGAGACGGGAGACGGGAGACGGGGGACGGGAGACGGGAGACGGGAGTGCCGGCGCGCCTTGCGCGCCGGCCAACGCTCG
>CAZLLP010000130.1:0-16883 GCA_964560345.1 uncultured Gemmatimonadaceae bacterium | reverse complement strand
CGGCCTCGGCGCGCGCCTCGCGGGCGCAACGGCCGTCGGCCTCGTCGGGCACGAGGTGCTGGTTATGGGCGGGGCTCGCGTACGGGTGGTTGAGGTGTTCGAGCAGGCGCCCGGGCGTGGCGATGATGACATCGACGCCGCTGCGCAGCGCGTGCTCCTGCGGTCCCATCCCCACGCCGCCGTAAATCGACGCCGCGGTGATCGGAGTGTGCACGGCCAGGTCGTTGAGGTCTTCGAGGATCTGGGCGGCGAGTTCACGCGTCGGGGTCAGCACCAGCGCGCGCGTCGTCCCGCGTGGGCGGGCGATGAGCGTGTGGAGGATCGGCAGGAGGAAGGCCGCGGTCTTCCCGCTCCCGGTGGCTGCGCAGGCCAGGAGGTCGCGTCCCGCGATGGCGTGCGGAATGGCGTCGTTCTGGATGGGCGTGGGGCGCGTGAAGCCGAGTTCCTTGAGCCCCTTCAGCAGGCTGGGGTGCAGGTCAAGCGAGGCAAAGGTCACGAAGCGTCCTTGGTATCGGAGAGATCAACGCGCGGGCAAATCGGCGCGGTGCGCCTGGTGTGTCGGCGCAGCATCCATGGAAGGTCGCCTCCCGCAGGGCGGATTGCCATTCCCAAGGCAACACCGGGCCAGATTGCCGCGGGCCAACGCCGCAGTGGCGGAGCCGAGAAACGCGACGTAGCGTGAGCCCGGAACGGCACGGCGGGCCCCTCTCCCGCAGGCTCGACGCCGCACCATGAGCGCCGGGCCCTACGCCGACCCTGCAGCCCGAGCACGCGCTCATGAAGCCGATATCCGAGTATGAGACGATGGCCAAGGTCGAGGTGCTGAATGACCTTGCCCACGACGTCGAGATCCTCATGGAAGCGCACGAGTCCAAGCGCGTCCTCTGGTTCCCCAGCGACCTCCTGCAGCCCGAACCGGAAACCGATCCCGACGAGTTCGTTAGGCAGCTTCGGCGTCGGGCGGAGGGGATCTCGCTCCCCGCGCGGGTGGCGCTCTGCCTCAATACGCTCACCGAGGAAGGGCTTCCGCACTTCCATCGCCTCATCTCGCAGTACCTGGGGCCCGACTCCATCTGGGCCAAGTGGAACAACCTGTGGACGGCCGAGGAGGATCGGCACGGCGCCATCCTTCACGACTACACGCGCGACTCGCGCATCCTCGACAATCCGGTGATGGAGCGGATGCAGTTCGAGTACCTGCGGGCCGGCTTCGAGCCCACGTGGGACAAGGATCCGTATCGCGTCTTTGTCTACACGACGTTGCAGGAACGCGCCACGCAGGTGAGCCACGCCAACACCGGCAAGGTGGCCAGCGAGCACGAGCCGCTCATCGGGGAAGTGCTGTCCAACGTGGCCAAGGAGGAGGCGCGTCACTACGTCTTCTACCGGGCGATCTTCGAGCGGGTGCTCGCGCGCGACCCCAACCGGGCGCTCGAATCGGCCGCGCACATCATGCCGTCCATCGACATGCCGGGGGTGAGCATGCCGCACTTCCGCGAAATGGCCGACGTGATACGCCGCGCCGACATCTACGGCCCGCGCGACTACCTGCGCATCGTGCAGGACGCCATCAAGTACTGGGCGATCGACGCGGTGAGCGGTCTCAACGAGGCTGGGCGAAAGGCGCAGGAGAAGATCCTCGCCATCCCCGCGCGCCTGGAGCGCGTCGCCGACATGATGGAGACGCGCTCGAGGGCCAAGACCTTCTCCTTCGCGGTCGCCTTCGCGAAGGAATTCGAGATGGCGTAGCGGGGAACGGCTCAGGCGCTGCCTGTCCCGTCCTTGCCGTCCCAATATGCTCCCGGGATGTAGGTGTCGAAGGTCCAGCTTACTCCTTCGGGGTCGCGCACCGTGTAGCCGCGCGACCCGTATGGGGTGTCCTTGAGCGGAAACAGCACCTCGGCGCCCGCCGCGATGGCGAGCGCATAGTGCGCGTCGGGGTCGCGCACATGCACGCAAAGCCCGGCGTGGGTGGCGCCCAGCGATTTGGGGCTCTCCCAGCGCATGTCGGCGCGCGGCGAACAGACCATCACCACCAGCTGCCCTAACGACAATTCGGAGTGGCGAATGGTGCCGTCGTCGCCGGGGACGATGAGCCGGCGCTCAAAGCCGAAGGCGCGCTCCAGCCACTCGATCATGGCCGGCGCGTCATGGTAAAAGAGAGACGGGTAGATGCCGTGGGCAGCGGTGTCGCTCGACATGCGAAGGCTCCAGGTGAGGGGGACGAACCGCCCGAACGATATGGCGGGCACTGGGAGCCGTCTTGTACGAATGGGACGCCTCGCGACCGCGAACGCTCCGGGTCGCGCGCGTCAGTCCGCGGGCAGCACGGCGCCAAAGGTCGGATGGCGCATCGCGAAGTAGGTGGACGGCGAACACCCGGCGAAGTCGCGAAAATCCCGGTCGAAGTGGGCGTGATCGTAGTAACCGCAGGTGTGCGCGACTTCCGAGAGCCGCTTTCCCTCGGTGGCGACGAGTCGCTCTACCACGCGATGAAAGCGCAAGATGCGCGACAGCACCTTGGGCGGGAGCCCGACATGTGCGCGAAACTGCGTTGTCAGGCGCTTGCGCGAGCATCCCAGCGCGCGCGCCACCGCGCCCACTTCAACATTCCCATCGACACGCGTCAGCGCCCGCCAGGTTTCCCGCACGATCGGCGGGACCTCGTTTGCCCGGGCGAGACGTGCGAGCCACACCGCTTCGAGCAGTGCGAAGCGCGCTTCCCACGATGGCGCTTCCGCCATCCGCTCTGCCAACTCGCGCGCCGCGGAGCCCAGCACGGTCTCCATCGACACCGACCGATTCGTCAGCGATTCGAGCGGGAGTCCGAGCAGCCGCAGCGCGCCTAACGGCTTCAGGTTGCACTGCACGCATTGCGACGTGCCGCGGGCGTCCACGTGGACGTACGAGTCGTACAGTCCGGCCACGAAACTCCCCAGCCATTCGCCGTTGCGCCCGGCGCGAGGATCGGTGACGCGATACGCGTCGCCGAAGTTGAAGATGCAGACGATCCCCGGGTGCGGGACCTCGAGCCGCGTCAGCGTTCCGGGAAGGCGTTCCACCGATCCCGCGTACGTCCCCTGCACATACGGACGCAGCGCCGCCGAGGGCTCGCCCAGCGCGAGTTCCCATTCGCCTAACGGCGACGACAGGCGGTGCACGCGAATGGGAGCGCTCATGCCAGCGACTTGGTCACCTCGAGAAAGCGGTCGATCTCGCCCTGCGTGTTGAACAGCGCGGGCGACACACGCACCTGCCGCTTGGCATCGCGCACACTCACCATCACGTTGGCCTTGTCGAACGCTTGCTTCACCTCGGCGGGATCGCGATCGATGTAATACGTGACGATCGAACTCTGTGTCCCTTCGGGGGTGAAGAGGCGATACCCCTGCGCGACCAGCCCCGCGCGGAGCGACTGCGCAAGCGCGACCGTGTGCCGCTCGATGCGCGACACGCCGACCTTCTCCACATACTGCAGCCCGGCGCCCAACTGGTAGACCTCGGCGAAGGGGAGGGTGGCGTAGTCGAAGCGCTTGGCACCGGCGTGCAGCTCGAACCGGTTGTCAGGCAGCTCCTTCGCCACGTGCAACGCGCCAAAGCGGTCGAGGCGAATGCGATCGAGCAGCTCGCGGCGAATGAAGAACGGCGCCACGCCAAATCCGCCAAGCACCCACTTGTACGTCCCGCAGCACAGGAAATCGACGCCGGCCGCGCGCACGTCGAGGGGAATCATCCCGGCGGCCTGGATGGCGTCGGTGTAGAAAAGTGCGCCGTGTGCATGCGCCAGGTCGGCGAGCGGGCGCATGTCGTGGCGAAAGCCATTCTGGTGCGATACCCAGGCCACGGAGACGAGCTTGGTGCGCCGGTCGACCAGCGGCTCAAAGTCGCGCAGGTGTACGGTGCCATCGCGATGCGGGGCGATGCGCAGCTCGACGCCGCGCGTGTCACGCAGGTGGCCGTACAGCACGAACTCCGTTTCATAGTGCAACGCGTCGATGACGACGTTGTCTCCCGCCTTGAGGTCGAGCGCATTGGCCACGATGTTCTCCCCTTCACTGGTGGCAAAGAGGAAGGCGATCTCGTCGGCCGAGGCGTTGACCAGCTTGGCAAACTGCCCGCGCACCACGTCGGTCTTGGCGAGCATTTCGCCCAGGGAAATCGGGCGCGTCGATTTGCGCTCGAGGAATGCGCGTCCGGCCGCCACCACCGACGTGGGGACTGGCGCGATGTAGGCGGAGTTGAGGTACAGCGACTCGCGCACCGCGGGAAAATCACCGCGCACGCCGAGCGGATCGTCGTCGAGCGACGCGGCAAGAGGGACGTCCAGTGCTGGCGAGGCGTGCGCACTGGCGGCTCCCGCGGCGAGCGTGGCAGCGGTAACGACGAACGAACGGCGAGAGAGCGACATGGGTGTGCGCGGTGAGTGAGGGCTCCCTCAAGGTGCATCGCGAATCGCGCGGCGGCCAATCCGGTCACGATCGGGCGACGTAGCTCCGGGTGTCTGCCGGGATTCCACATCCTCCACAGCGATGTCGTCCATGAGCCACGCACCCTTCGCGTCTCCACTTCAAGCGGTCGAGGCGATCTACTCCGCCTTCGGGCAGGGCAACGTCCCTGCCATTCTCGACGTCCTCTCGCCCGATGTGGAATGGGAGGCGTGGAGCGATAACCTCGCGCAACGCGCCGGTGTCCCATGGCTCCTCCCGCGGCGGGGCCACGCCGGCGTCGCCGCCTTCTTCGAACTGATCGGCACTTGGAGCATTCGCGAGTTCTCGGTGCTGTCGATGATGGCAGGTGGCCATCAGGTGGCGGTTGAGTTCGTGCTCGAGGCCGACCTGCCTAACGGGCGGCACTTTCGCGACGAGGAGATCCACCTCTGGACCTTCGGTCCCGACGGCCGCGTGGTGCGGCTGCGGCACTACGCCGACACGGCCAAGCACATCCGGGCGGCGGCGCTGGCGTCGTGAGCCGCCGCCCGGCAGCGTCCGCGCTAGCTGCGCAGGACGCTGTTGGGTGACGTACGTGCCGCGCGCCGCGCCGGCACCAGCGCGCTCGCCCCCGCCACAACCGCCACAAGGAGCGAGGCGGCCGCCAGCGTCACCGGGTCGAAGCTCTGCACGCCAAACAGGAGGCTGCGCAGCGTGCGCGACGCGAGCAGCGCCAGCGGGATCCCCAGTGCCAGCCCCGCCGCGGCGAGCCGTCCGCTCCACAGCGCGACCATTACCACCAGGTCGCGCGGCGTCGCGCCGAGCGCCATGCGCACGCCGAACTCGGCGCCTCGCTGCTGCACGCCGTAGCTCACCACGCCGTACAGGCCGGTGACCGCCAGGAGGAGCGCCGCCGCGCCTAACGCCACGAGCAGGATGGTATTGGCCCGCTCGAGCGCCATCGACGCGCGCAGCCGCTGCTGCATCGTTTGCACGTCGTAGAGCGCGAGCGTCGGGTCCACGCGTGACACGGCGGCGGCCAGTGCCGTGCGGACCGCTGCCACCGGCTGCGACGAGCGCGCCACGAGGTGCACCTCGCGTCCGGCCCACTCCCAGATCTCGGACGGCGTCTGCGCCAGCGGGATGAACACTTGCGGCTGCGGGTCGTTGCGCAGCCCCCAATCGCGCGGATCGCGCACGACGCCCACCACTTCCCACGGGAAGGGCGCGCCGGTGCTGTCACGAAAGGGCGACGACGTCCCCGCCAGGCGTGCGCCCACGGCGCGACCGCCGAGCGAAAGCCGTCGCGCCAACCCTTCGCTGATGATCACCACCCGCGACGCGTCGCTTCGGTCGCTGTCGGTGAAGTCGCGCCCCTCGACGAGCGACAGTCCCATCGTGGCGAGATATCCGGGTGTCGTCAGGCGCAACCCGGCGTTGACCTCGCCGCCGCGCCCAGCGGGGCGGCCATGCACCAGGAAGCCGCTGCCGCCGCCGCTGTTGCCGTCGAGCGGGATCTTGGAAGAAATCGCGACACGCTCGCCGAGTTGCTCGCGCGCCGCGTTGAGCAGTCGCGCATGCCCGCCCTGCACGTTTGCCACCGTCGGATACGCCAGCGATGGGAGGGCGTAGCGCGCGGTGACCACACTGTCGGCCGAAAAGCCGGGCGCGACGCCGCGCATCGCCTGTGCGCTGCGCACGAGGAGGCCTCCCGCAACGAGCAGGACCACCGTCATCGCCATCTCCGCCACCACGAACGCGCGGCGCAGGCGATCATGCGCGCCTCCGGCCGTCGAGCCGCGTCCGCCGTCCTGCAGCGCGCTTCGCAGGTCGACCGCCGCCGTGCGCCACGCCGGGAGGAGTCCCGCGACCAGCGCGGCCAGCATCGTCAACCCGATCGCGACGATGACCGACGCCCCGTTCAGTTGCGTGCGACTCACGCGCGGGAGGTCGTCCGGGAGAATCGCGACGAGCCCGCGCATCACCCAGATTCCCACACCTATCCCGACGGCGCCGCCAACAACCGAGAGCAGGAGATGTTCGGTGAAGAGTTGCCGCACGAGGCGGCCGCGCGAGGCGCCGAGTGAGGCGCGCAACGCCATCTCGCGTGCGCGCCCGGCCCCGCGCGCCATCAGCAGATTGGCCACGTTGACCGCCCCGATGAGAAGCAGACAAAGCACGGCGACGAACAACAGGAGCATACGGTCGCGAAACGGCGCGGTCAGGTAGTCGACCAGTGGTATGACACGCGCGCGCAGCGGGCGTGCGTCGCGATCGGGGCGCGTCTCGATCGCGGCGAGGATCGTCTGCAGCTCGCCTTCCGCCGCTTCGATGCTGGTGCCATCGCGCAGGCGTCCCACGACGGAGAGGAACGGCGTGCGATTGGTGCGCAGCCCGTCCGACAGGCGCTCGGGGAGCCAGAACGCACCCGCCGCCCCCAGCACCTCGGCTGATGGTGGCAACACGCCGACCCCCGTGCGCGACCCCCCGTCGAGCGTGATGGCCGCTCCCACGATTGGGGGGGCGCTCCCGAAGTGCTGGCGCCAGAGCGACGTGCCGATCACCACCGCCGGTTCGGCGTCGTCGGCATAGTCGCGTGCATCGAGGCGCCGCCCTAACGAGGCGGGAACATCGAGCGTGCGGAAGAAACCCTCGCTCACCAGCAGCCCTTCGATTCGCGACGGAACGCCGCGGCCGGTGAGCGTGCTCGCCGTGGTGCGCACACTCGCCAGCGACGAGAAGCGCTTTGCGCGTTCGCTCCACGCGAACCAGAGCGCGGGGCTCACCCCGTCGTTGTCGTCCGCATCGAGCATCGACGCCCACATCACGCGTCGCGGCGCCGGGACATCGAGTGGACGCAGCACGACGGCATCGTAGACGGAGAACAACGCGGTGGCGGCTCCAATCCCCAGCGCGAAGATGCCACACGTCAGGAGCGCGAAGACGCGATCACGCCGCAGGGCGCGGCCCGCATATCGAATGTCCTGTCCCAACTCGGCGCAGGCGTTCCACCGCGAGCGTGTGGTGTGATGCGCTTCGTCGATCACCAGGCAGTCCTCGCGAATGGCGGCCACGTTGCCGAACAGTCGCTCCGCCTCGAGTCGGGCCGCCTGCGGGGAGAGACCGCGTTGCTCGAGCGCGCGGGTGCGCAGCTCCAGGTGCAACGCCATCTCGTCATCGAGCTCGCGCGCCAGTCGCTGCTTGCTCGTGGGGAGTCGAAATCGCCAGGCCATCAGGCGGGAACCGGTGAGGTCTGCGCCAGCGCGCGCGCGACCGCGGCCACGTACGTCTCCCACGTGCTGGTCTCGGCGCGGAGCGCGGTGCGTCCCTTGGCGGCGAGCCGATAGAACTTGGCCCGACGGTTGTTCTCCGACACGCCCCACTCCGGCTCGATCCACCCGCGCGCCTCGAGGCGATGCAGTGCGGGATACAGCGTCCCTTCCTCGATGAGCAGGTGTCCTCCGGTCGACTGGTGCACCCACTCGGCGACGCCATACCCATGGCGCGGCCCCCACGTGAGCGACTTGAGGACGAGCAGGTCGAGTGTGCTGCGCAGCAGGTCGGCGTCGGAGGCCATGGTCGAAGCGAGAAGGTGACGGTGGAACGCGGGCGACGCGGAGACGGTCCCCTTGTCTCGCAAGGGAAGGTGCGCCCGCTCCCCTTGTGTGTCAAGGGGAGCGGAGCGAGGCACGCCCCAAACGCAAAACGCCGACGACAGGTCGTCGGCGTTCTACAGGCGACAGGCGCCGCCCTAACTCGTCTTCTCGTCTTCCCGTCTTCCCGTCTTCTGTCCCTCCGACGCCCTCGCCTTCGCCGTCGAGAGGTACCCCGGCTCCAACTCCAGAAGGTTGGAGATCTTCCGCGTCAGATAGTGCTCGTGATCGTCCACCGATCCGTCGGCGAGCACCAGCCCCCACATGACCTCGGCGAGGACCATTTTCTGTCCGATGTCGAACTGCTGATGCAGCACGTTGGTGTAGCGGAAGTGGTCGATGGCCTGCGCCCGTTCACGCTCGGCGGTGGCGATGAGCAGTTGCACTTCCTCGCTGGTGAGCGCGAAGTGCCGCGCCATCGTCGATTCCAGGTGCGCGCGTTCGTCTGACGAGAACGTCCCGTCGGCATATGCGACATCGAGCAGGAGGACGCAGGCCGCCAGGTGCACCTGGTCCACCGGGCGTGCGGCCTCTCCCTCGGCGTCGGGTGTTCCGGCCCCGGCGTTAGGCGTCCCGGGGCGGACGCCCCCTAGCAGCGACTTGATGGCGTTGAGCAGCATGATGACCGAGCGGGTGACTTACGCGTTCTTGCGTGCGTGCCAGAGGGCGAGGACTTCCTTCTCACGCGCCGGATCCATCCCGGCGCGTAGCTGCGCCTGCCGCTCCGGCGTTTGCTGATGATAGAACTCGAGCGTGTCGCGCACCGTGTCGGCAAGGGGGCGGAACGTCAGCCCCGCCTTGAGCGCCCGATCGATGCTGCGCTTCATGAAGCCGGCCGTCTCACCAACCGGCGGAATCCAGACCGGCATGTCGCTCCACGGACGCACCTTCTGCTCCGCCAGGAAGTCGGCCGCGACGAAGGTGAGATACGCGTCGGTAACCATCGCGGCGCGAATGCCGCCAAGCATTTCGGCAATCGTCAGCGGCGAGCGCGGGCCGGTGCAATTGAACGTGCCGTATGTCTCGTTCTCGCAGCAGCGGATGATGAACTCCGACAGGTCGCGTGCGTCGATGATCTGCGACGGGTCGCTGGGCGTACCCGGCGCCATGACCTCACCGCCGCGTTGCAGTCGCGCCGGCCAGTAGGTGAAGCGGTCGGAGAGATCGCCGGGGCCGACGATGAGGCCAGGACGAATGATCGTCGCGCGCTCGCCGAACGCCTTGCGCGCTTCTCCTTCGCTTAGCGCCTTGAGCGGGCCATAGTACTTGCGCCCGTCCTCGCTCTCCGGCTCCGCGGTCTTCGCGACCGCCGCGGTTTCATCGGCCCCCGGCGTGTCGTTCTTCTCGTAGACCGAGATGGTCGAGATAAAGACGAACTGCTTTGCGTGTCCCTTGAGCACCTCGGCGGCCTGCCGCACCCAGCGCGGAATCGTGGTGGGGTTGTCGATCACCACATCCCATTCACGCCCCTTGAGCGCCGAGTAGTCACCCACCGCGCGGTCGCCTTGCAGCTTCTCGACGTCGGGGAAAAGTCCCGGGTTGGTCTTGCCGCGATTGAACAACGTGACCGTGTGCCCGCGCTCCTTGGCGTACCGCACCTGGTGCGGGCCGATGAAGCCGGTGCCGCCGAGGATGAGAATGCGCAGCGGTCGCGGCGCGCGCGGCGTTGCGCGCGCCGACGCTGGCGCCGTGTCGGATGGTGTCTGCGCTCCAAGCGTCGCTGTGCGGGTGAGGCCCAGTCCGAGCGCCCCGCCGGCGATCGCGGTTGACCGAATGAAATCACGACGATTGGAAGCCATGGCGTGCGCTCGCGTAAGGGAGATCGACGACCTGCGGGGAAATCTTCGGGCGACGAGCGGAATATGGAACCCGACACATGTGTCAGGGAGACTCCGCGAATCGCGTGACTCCCAGTAACAATCGGTGCGAGGCGGTGTCTACCTTTCTGGGGCGAAGCGTCGCGTCGAAGGGTACGAGGTCAGGAGATGCACGGGTGAACGAAAGGTCCGGAGGGCGGGATCGGTTGCCGGGGCACGGGACGGTGCAGACGCCGCCCGACACCCCGGGTGGAAGTGCATCGCGGTTGGCCAACGAACTCGAGACGTTGCTGCGCCGCGTGCTGGCCGACCGGTACGAAGTCGACCGCCTCATCGGTCGCGGCGGGATGGCGACGGTGTATCGCGCCCGCGACCTGCGTCATGCGCGCTGGGTGGCACTCAAGGTCCTCGATCGCGAACTCGGCGCCTTGCTGGGCGCCGAGCGGTTCCTCGGCGAGATCCGCGTCACGGCCAACCTGCAGCATCCGAACATCCTCCCGCTGTTTGATAGTGGGGAGGTCGACGGCATCCTGTTCTACGTCACGCCGTTCATCGAGGGCGAGTCGCTGCGCGCTCGACTCGAGCGCGAACGGCAGCTCCCGGTCGATGACGCCGTGCGGCTGGCGGTGGGCGTCGCCGGCGCGCTGCAGTATGCGCACAAGCAGGGGATCATTCACCGCGACCTCAAGCCCGACAACATCCTGATGCAGGAGGGGCAGCCGCTGCTGGGCGACTTCGGGATCGCGCTGGCGGTCTCCAACGCCGGCGGCGCGCGCGTCACGCAGACCGGGCTCTCGTTAGGGACGCCGCAATACATGTCGCCCGAGCAGGCGACCGCCGACCGCCTGGTCGACGCCCGCTCCGACGAGTATTCGCTGGCGGCGGTGCTGTACGAGATGCTCACCGGCGAGCCGCCGCACACCGGGAGCACCGCGCAGGCCATCATCTCGCGCGTGGTGACGGAGCGTCCGCGCGCGGTACGCCTGGCGCGCGAGAGCGTCCCCGCGCACGTGGCGATGGCCGTCGAGCGTGCCCTGTCGAAGATTCCCGCTGACCGCTTCGCGTCGGTGCAGGAGTTTGCCGAGGCGCTGCAGGGGCGTGGCGCGTTCGTGCACGCGATCACCGTCGAGAGCCCGCGTGTCCCCCCAGCGACGATGCCCCGGTGGCGAGACCCGCTGGTGTTGGCGTTAGGCGGCGCGGCGCTGGCGGCGACGCTGGTGGCGGGTGCGCTCTGGCGCTCGCGTCCCACCGAAGTGGTGCGCACGCCGGTGCGCTTCACGATGGGCTTTCCCGTGGGCGAAGGGCCGGTCGACGGCTTCGGCGCCACCTTCGCCATTTCGCCGAGCGGACGGCAGATCGTCTACGCCGGGCGAAAGGGGAACGAGGCGATGCTGTACGTGCGCCCCATCGACCAGCTTGATCCCGAGCCGATTCCCGGGACCGAAGGGGCGATGCACGCCGCGTTTTCGGAGGACGGTCGGTGGCTCGCCTTTGCCACGCGCACCGAACTGCGAAAGATCCCCATCGCCGGGGGCACCGCCTCCACGCTGGCCAGCAACCTGCGCATGGTGCTCGGCGTGACGTGGGTGCACTCGGATCGCATCGTGCTCTCGATGGGCGGGGCGCTGTACGCGGTGCCGGCGACCGGTGGCACGCCCGCGGCGCTGTTTGCCTCATCTGCCCGAACCGGGATCAGTCGCGGATGGCCGCGCGCGTTAGGCGACGACATGATCGCCTTCGCCGAATGGGGGCGTGATTCGCTCGAGGGGGCGCATCTCGCGGTTGGGAACGTGTCGAGCGGGGAGGTGACGTCGCTCGCCGCGTCAGGCGGCTTCCCGCTCGGGATGATCGAGGGAGAACTCGTATATGGCGCGGCGGCGGGGCGCATCATGGCAGTGCCGCTGAACGAGAAGATGGCCGCCGTGGCGGGTGAGTCGGCGCCGGTGCTCGATGGCGTGATGACTGGCCCGGCCAACTCCATGCGCGCGGCGCTGTCGTCGAGCGGCACGTTGCTCTACGTGCGCGGCACGCGCGATCGCGAGCTCGTGGAAGTAGGCATGGGGGGCGAGGTGACGCCGTTGCGGCTGCGTGCGGGGGCGTACAGTCATCCGCGACTCTCCCCCGACGGGCGCCACCTCGCGGTGGTCGTCGCCGCCCCTGCGGGAGAAGAGCTTCGCGTCTACGACGTCGCCACCGGATCGGCGACCATCATTGCCAATGCCGCGCGCATCAGCGCCCCCGCGTGGGGGGGAGGAGGGCGCGAGCTGCTGTATGGCACTGCCGATCGCGATTCCCTCGTGGTCTGGCGTCGTCCGGCGGATGCCACGCTTCCGGCCACGCGCCTCACCACGCGACGCGGGATGATTGGCTCGGCCACCGTCTCCCCGGACGGGAGGTGGATCCTGTTCGGCCGTCCGCCGATGGCGGCGCAGACGACCGGGGGCGTCTTCTACGCCAGCACGAGTGGCGATACGACCGCGACACAGTTCATCGCCAACAACGGCGCGCCGATCGCCTTGCGCTTTGCCGCTGATGGTCGGCGCGTGGCGTACGCCTCGGACGAGAGCGGGCAGATGCAGGTGTACGTGCGCGACTTCCCCGGGCCCGGCGGAGCCGTCCAGATCTCCACCGACGGCGGGACGCAACCTGTCTGGTCGGGCGACGGCTCTCGCCTGTACTACCGCAACGGCAACGCCGTGTTGGAGGCGACGCTCGCCCCGGGACGCAGCGTGGTGGTGCGCTCGCGGACTCTGGTGGCGGCGGATGGTCCGGGGATCGGCAACCTCTCCGACCTCGAGGCGGCGGCCGCGGGGACCCGCGTCATTGCGATGCGCGAGGCCGGCAGCGGGGCGTCGGTGGTGGTGGTGCATGACTGGTGGGGCGAGTTGCGGCGCCAACTTCGCATTCAGCGCACGAAGTAGCCTCGGCAGGGATTAGCTTCACTCCCGTGACTACGGGACTCGACACCTCGCGCTACTCCGCCTTCGCCGTGACGGCGCCAGGACTTTCCGACCTTGCGGCCGGCGAGCTGGGGCGGCTGGGGATCGCCGTTGGCGAGGTGGAGCCCGCGGGGGTCGCCTTTGACGGCGACCTGCGGACGCTCGCCATCGCCAACCTCCACCTGCGCAGCGTGAGCCGCGTGCTGGTGCGGGTCGACGAGTTTCGCGCCGCCACCTTCCACGAGTTGGAGAAGCGGACGGCCCGCATCGAGTGGAAGCAGTGGATCGCCCCCGGGCGCGACGTGACGCTGCGCGTGACGTGCCGCAAGTCGCGACTGTATCACTCCGGTGCGGTG
The DNA here is from genome assembly GCA_964560345.1 of uncultured Gemmatimonadaceae bacterium. Classification (GTDB taxonomy): domain Bacteria; phylum Gemmatimonadota; class Gemmatimonadetes; order Gemmatimonadales; family Gemmatimonadaceae; genus SCN-70-22. The sequence goes on along the minus strand of CAZLLP010000130.1, from coordinate 3,691 downwards.
GCCGAGCGGGTGGCTGGCGTCCTCGCGCCATTGGTGGGGCGCGTGACCGTTGGTGCCAGCGATGCCGCCGGTGAGTCCGGCGAGCCTAACGACGACGACCGGCAGTTGGTGGTCGTGCGCCTGCTCAACGACCGCTGCACCATCTCGCTCGATAGCTCCGGGGCGCTGCTGCACCAGCGCGGCTATCGTCTCGCCTCGGGCAAGGCCCCGCTGCGGGAGACGTTAGGCGCGGCGCTCGTGATGGCCTCGGGGTGGGAGCCGGGGACGCCACTGGTCGACCCGTTTTGCGGCTCGGGGACGCTGGCGATCGAGGCGGCGATGTTGGCGCGTCGATTGCCCCCCGGGCGCGGACGCCCCTTCGCCTTCGAGCGCTGGCCGCTCCTCGATCCATCGGTCGTGGCGCGCGTGCGCGACGAGGCGCGCGCGCGTACGCTGCCGTCCGCGGTGGCGCCGATCATCGCCTCCGACCGGGACGCGGGGGCCATCGAGGCCGCGATGGCCAACGCCGAGCGGGCCGGCGTCGAGGGCGACATCACCTTCATCGTTCGCGCGGTCTCGCACCTGACGCCGCCGCCCGGACTCCACCGCCCCGGAGCCGTCGTGACCAATCCCCCCTATGGCGTGCGGGTGAGCGGGAGCGGTGAACTGCGAAACCTCTACGCGCGAACGGGTGCGGTCCTGCGCGAGAGCTTCGCGGGGTGGCGCGTGGCGGTGGTGTCGGCCGACCCCAGACTCACCGGGCAGTTGGGGCTGACGCTTCGCGATGCGGTCAAGACGAGCAACGGCGGGATCCCGGTGACCTTCGCGGTGGGGCAGGTTCCCGGGTTGTCATAGCAGATCGGAGGCGCCGGCGTCGGTGCCTCGTCGCGTTCCTCGCGTTAAATTCCGACCCATGTCCAGCGACCCCATCACCGGCGTCTACAACGACGCGTTCATCGCCGAAGTCTTTGAATCCTACCGGCGCGACCCGGCGTCGGTGGAGGCTTCGTGGAGACAGTACTTCCGCATGGCCGAGTTGCTCGGCGGTGCCGGGGTGCCGATGGCTGCGCCGCTCGCGGCCAGCGCGCCGTCCGCGAGCGACCCGGCCTACCTGCGAAAGGTCGCCGGGGCCGCGGCGCTCGCGCATGCCGTGCGGCAGTACGGTCACCTGGCGGTTCCGCTCGACCCGTTAGGCTCGGCGCCGGCGGGGGCGGTGGAGCTCACGCCGGAATACCACGGCATCGCCGAGTCCGACCTGGCCGAGGTGCCGGCGGCGGCGCTGGGGATGGCGGGCGAGACCGCGGCCGATGCCGCCGCGCGCCTGCGGGAGATCTACTCGTCGCGCCTGGCCATCGAACTCGGACATCTTGAGGAAGAAGGCGAGCGCGAGTGGTTCCGCCGCGTGCTCGAGCACGACGGGTTGCGCCTGGCCATGTCCACCGAGGAAAAGCAGGCGACGCTGGAGCGCCTCACCGAGGTCGATGGCCTCGAGCGCTTCATCGCCCGTGCGTGGGTGAACATGAAGCGGTTCAGCATCGAGGGGACCGACGCGATGGTCCCGATGCTCGATGCCGCGATCGACGAGTCGTCGAAGCTGGGAACGCAGGAAGTGGTGATCGGGATGGCGCATCGCGGTCGGGTGAACGTCCTCGCGCACATCCTCGACAAGCCGTACGCGACCATCTTCAACGAGTTCGATGGCAGGCACGCCGAACTCGGGAGCAGTGAGACGGGCGACGTGAAGTACCACCTGGGGGCGATCACCGGGAAGCAGTATCCCGATGGACGCACGGTGGGGGTGATGCTCGTCCCGAATCCGTCGCACCTGGAGATCGTGAATCCCGTGCTGATGGGCGTCGCGCGCGCGCGCATCGCTGCCTTAGGTGGCGGGGAGTCGTCGGTCCTGTCGATCGCCATTCATGGTGACGCCGCCTTCCCCGGCGAGGGGATCGTGGCCGAAACGCTCAACATGTCCAAGCTCACCGGCTACCGGGTGGGCGGGACGCTCCACATCATCGCCAACAACCAGGTCGGCTTCACCACCAACCCGTCGGACTCGCGTTCGACGTGGTATGCCAGCGACCTGGCCAAGGGGTTCGAGATCCCGATCGTGCACGTGAACGCCGACGACGCCGAGGCCTGCGTCGCCGCGGTGCGGCTGGCCATCATGTATCGCGCTGCCTTCGGCAAGGACTTCCTCATCGACCTCGTCGGCTACCGCCGCTGGGGGCATAACGAAGGGGACGAGCCTACCTACACGCAGCCGGCGCTGTACTCGCGCGTGCGCCAGCACCCCACCGCACGCCAGGTGTGGGCCAAGCGGCTCGTCGCCGACGGCGTCGTCTCGGCCGAGCAGGTGGAGTCGATCGACAAGGCGTTGCAGGACCGGTTCGACGACATCCTGGCCGAGTCGCGCAAGTCGGTCGACCTCGATCACGATGAGCCGGAGCCGCTGCGCCCCACGCCGTCGTCGATCCCGACCATCGACACCGGCGTGCGCGCCGAGACGTTGATCGCGCTCAACGAACGGTTGCTCACCTGGCCGTCGGACTTCACCCCGCATCCGCGCCTCGCCAAGCAGCTCGAGCGGCGCCGCGAGGCGTTAGGCGCGGCGGGCGGCATCGACTGGGGGCACGCCGAGGCGTTGGCGTTCGCAGCGCTGGTGTCGGAAGGGGTGCACGTCCGCCTCACCGGGCAGGACGCCGAGCGCGGGACGTTCACCCACCGGCACGCCGTGCTCAACGACGTGAACACTGGCGGGAAGCACTGCCCGCTGCAGCACATTCCCAACGCCACCGGGCGATTCGAGATCTACAACTCCCCGCTCAACGAGCTCGGGGTGCTGGGCTTCGAGTACGGCTTTGCCACGGCGGAACCCGACGCGCTGGTGCTGTGGGAGGCGCAGTTCGGCGACTTTGCCAACATGGCGCAGCCGATGATCGACCAGTTCATCGCCGCCGACCGCGCCAAGTGGGGACAGGACTCGGGCGTCACGTTGCTGCTGCCGCACGGCTACGAAGGGCAGGGGCCGGAGCACTCGTCGGCGCGCCTCGAACGTTTCCTGCAGCTCTGCGCCGAGGGGAACATGCGCGTCGCGTATCCGTCGACGCCCGCGCAGTACTTCCACATCCTGCGTCGCCAGTCGCGCATCCCCATCAAGCGTCCGCTGGTGCTGATGCAGCCCAAGAGCATGTTGCGCCTGGCGGCCGCGTCGTCGCGGCTGGACGACCTGGTGCAGGGGCGCTTCATGCCGGTGCTCGACGATCCGCAGGTGACCAGCCGCGAGGATGTCACGCGCCTCGTCTTCTGCACCGGGAAGTTGTATTACGAGCTGGTGGCGAAGGATCACCCGTCGCACCTGGCGGTGGTGCGCGTGGAGCAGCTCTACCCGTGGCCGCACGAGGAAGTGTCGCGCGTGGTGGACCTGTATCCCAACATCGCCGAGATCGTGTGGGCGCAGGAAGAGCCGAAGAACATGGGAGCCTGGAGCTACGTGGCCCCGCGCCTGCGCGCTTCGGCCGGCAACGCACTAATCATCCGCTACATCGGCCGCCCCGAGCGGGCCAGCCCGGCCGAAGGGTACGCATCGTCGCACGCCGTGGAGCAGGCGCGCATTGTGGGTGACGTGCACGCGGCCCCCATCCTTCCGCGGCGCGTCGCCGCGCAGCGGGACAAAGCGAGAAGACCAAACAGCGGAAAGACGAGAAGACGA
>CAZLLP010000129.1:0-16954 GCA_964560345.1 uncultured Gemmatimonadaceae bacterium | reverse complement strand
AGCCGGCCACGTCGCAGGCCAGCGTCCCGGCCAGCAGGACGACGGCGACAATCGCCAGCTGCCCGATCTCCAGCCCCACGTTGAAGGCGAAGAGCGGGAGCAGGATCGACTCCTCCCCGCCCAGGATCGCCCGGAGGAAGTTGGAGAAGCCCAGCCCATGGATAAGGCCGAAACACCCGGCAAGTCCGTAGAGGAGTGCATGACGTTCGGGGGCATAAGCCTCACCCGACGCCTCCGACCGGCGACGCGCCAGCAGCGAATACCCGGCGGTCACGACGATGGTCACCGGGATGAGCAGTTCAATAGTAGGCGCATGGACCCGCACCAGATTGAGCGTCGCCAGCGCCAGCGTGATCGAGTGCCCGGCCGTGAACGCGGTGACGAGCCAGAGCAGGCGACGCCAGTCGCGCAGGGCGTAGCCGGCGGTGAGCGCCACGATGAAGAGGATATGGTCGTAGCCCCGCAAGTCGGCGATATGGCCGACGCCGAGCCGGAAGTACGTGAGGAATTCGGAGTTCATGGACAGGCCCGGTGCCGGAAGGTGTCGAGGGCGCCGGTCTCGGTCGACCCTCTGCTCACGTACGGCGACTGGAACGGGACGGATGGTCGAGGGCGTGGGATCGGACGTCTTGAAGCAACCCCCCGCCGATAATCCCAATCAGCACAGAAGCTTAGCGCCCCCGACTGGCCGAATCGACAACAACGGCGTCGCCGGTCGCGTTAACAATCGCCGTACCGGCCAGTCAAACGCCGGTCCCCAGAGATGTACAACCCGAGGGTCTTTCTCGTGCAGACTTTGTCCGGCCTGTTGCGCGCACCGCTGGTGCGCCGGGCCTTGATCGCGATTGCCAGCGTTGCCAGCCTCGCCGCCAGCTCGCCCACGATCGCCGGCGCCCAGATGGGCGCCACCACTGACATCATCACCGGTACGGTCATCCGCGCGGAGACCAATACCCCACTCGAAGCGGCCACCATCGAGGTGACCTCCATCGAGTCGAACGTCACCCGCCGCGCCCGCACCAACGCCGCCGGCAAGTTCACGGTCCTCTTCCCCGACGGTGGGGGACAGTATCGCGTCATCGCACGATCACTCGGCCTCGCACCCCAGACCGTGATGGTCGCGCGGCAGGCAGATGAAGACCGGCTGACGGTCACCATCCGCATGACCACAAACCCGACGGTCCTCGCCGCGGTCACCGTCCAGGCGCGACAGAACGTCCCGCGCGAAGGCGACCGCCCGACCCCAGGTTCGGTGGAACGGGCCATGAACACCGACCAGGCGGCGCGCCTCCCGCTCGACGCCTCGGACCTCACCAACCTCGCCCTCACCGCCCCGGGCGTCGTCAGCATCACCGGAAGCGACTCGGCCTCGGCCGGCTTCTCGGTCGCCGGGCAGGCGCCCACCGCCAACAACATCACCCTCGACGGCCTCTCGTTCGGCTCGTCGCAGGTCCCGCAGGAAGCGGTGCGCAACTCGCGCGTCATCACCTCCGGCTACGACGTGGCCCGCGGGCAGTTCTCCGGCGGCCAGATCGCCTCGACCACCCGCAGCGGGACCAACACCCCGCAGGGGAACTTCACGTATTCGCTCCGCGACCGGACGCTGTCGGTCGAAGGCGAAGACACGTCGCCGCTCGCGCAGGGCTTCAACCAGAACCAGTTCTCGGGCGGCTTCGGCGGCCCGCTGGTCAAGGACAAGCTCTTCTTCTTCAGCGCCCTCCAGCTCCGCCGGCGCGAAGACATCGTCCCCAACCTCGGCAACGCCGACGCCGCGACGTTGTCGCGCTTCGGTGTCGCCCCCGACTCGGTCTCACGCTTCTTCAACCTGGCCACCATCGCCGGGCTCCGTCCCGGGGCGGTCGTGGCCAACGACCGCACCGCTGACAACTACTCGGGGATCCTGCGCCTCGATTACCTCACCGAAGGCGGCCAGTCGCTCTCCATCCGCGGCGACTACTCGTTCAGCAACTCCGATCCGACACGCATCGGAACGCTCTCATTGCCGCAGACCGGCGGCGACTCGCGCAACTGGGGGGGTGGCCTTGCCGCCACGCTCACCAGCAACATCGGCGGGCGCTTCCTCAATGAGCTCAAGCTCTACACGTCGGTGAACAAGAACGCCGGCGACCCTTTCATTACCCTGCCGTTCGGCCGAGTGCAGGTGGCGTCGGACCTGGGCGATGGAGAGACCGGCATCTCGACGCTCACCTTTGGCGGCAACACCGGGCTCCCGCAAAAGGGGCGCACCAACGCTTTCGAAGGGACAAACGAGACGTCGTGGCTCTCCGAGGGCGGCGCGCACCGCTTCAAGCTCGGCGCGCTCTTCAACCTGCAGTCGTTCGAACGTGACGTGACCACCAACCGGTGGGGGACGTTCAGCTTCAACTCGCTCGCCGACTTCGAGAACGGGACGCCGGCCACCTACACCCGCACGCTCACCCCGCGCCTGCGCGAGGGAGCCGGGGCCAACGCCGCCATCTACCTCGGCGACACGTGGCGCGTGAGCCGAGCCTTCCAGCTCACCATGGGAGCGCGTGCCGAGGGGTCGTACTTCGGCTCGACGCCGACCTACAACCCGGCGGTGCAGCAGGCCTTCGGCTTCCGCACCGACGAAGTCCCGACCGAGTTCCGCATCAGCCCGCGCATCGGCTTCACCTACTCGTTAGGGATGCCGGAGCAGGGGCGCTTCGCTCCGCCCACGTGGGTCATCCGCGGCGGCGTCGGCGAGTTCCGCTCCGCACCGTCCATCGGCCTCGTCGCGTCGGCTGCCGGCGCGACCGGGCTCCCCGACAACGAGTCGCAACTGGTCTGCATCGGCGCCGGCGTTCCGGTGCCTAACTGGAACGGCTTCTCGCTCGATCCGTCGTCGATCCCGACGTCGTGCGCCACCGGCGGCAACCAGTTCCTCCCCACGTCGCGCCCGAACGTCACCGTCTTCGACAACGACTTCTCGGCGGCGCGCTCCATCCGTTCGTCGCTGGGCGTGCAGCATCGCTTTGCGCAGCGCTACAACCTCAACGTCGACTTCTCGTATGCGCGTGGCGTGGCCCTCACCGGCTACACCGACGTGAACCTGCGCTCGACGCCGCAGTTCGGGCTGGCCAGCGAGGGCGGGCGCCCGGTCTTTGTCGATGCGACGACGATCGTGCCGCTCACCGGCGCCGTCTCGGTGCTGGGCTCGCGCCGCAATGATGCCTTCGGGCAGGTGCTGGCGACCGGTTCCGATCTCTCTAGCGATTCCAAGCAGGTCACCGTGTCGATGGGCGGGATCACCTCCAAGGGGGCGATCCTCAACTTCTCGTACACGTGGGGACAGACCAAGGACCAGGGGGCCAACGGTGGTGGCGGCGGTGGGCCGTTCGGCGGCTTCGGCGGCGGTGGTGGCTTCAGCAGTTTTGGCGGCCCTACCACGGCCGGCAACCCCAACATTCGCGAGTGGGCGCCGAGCGACTTTGATCGCCGGCACACCATCGTTGGGACGATCACCTATCCGTTCAACCAGGCCATCGAGGTCACGGCGTTCGGGCGCATGAGCTCCGGCTCGCCGTTCACGCCGATGGTTGGCGCCGACATCAATGGCGACGGCTCGCGCAACGATCGCGCGTTCCTGTTTGCTCCGGCCGTCGCGGCCGACCCCGCCGTTGCCGCCGGGATGCAGCGCCTGCTCGACAACGCGCCTGACGCGGTCAAGTCGTGCCTCAACCAGCAGCTGGGCGGTATCGCCGGGCGCAACTCCTGCCGCGGTCCGTGGCAGCCGTCGCTCGACCTGCAGCTCAACTGGCGACCCAACTTCCTCGGCCTCAATCGCCGCCTCGCCATCTCGGTGCTGACGGTCAACACGTTAGGCGGCCTGGACCAGCTCCTGCACGGCACCGACAACCTGCGCGGCTGGGGGCAGTTCCGCGGCACCGACAACACGCTCCTGTACGTCCGCGGCTTCGACCCGGCCACCAACGCCTACAAGTACGAAGTGAACGAGCGCTTCGGCGCCAACCGTGCCGGGCAGAACGGCATCACCGTTCCGTTCCAGCTCGGCATTCAGGCGCGCTACACGTTAGGCCCCGATCGCTTCCGCGACATGATCCGCGGGATGATTGGCGGTGGTGGCCCTGGCGGCCCCGGTGGCTTTGGTGGCCCGGGGGCTCAGGGGCAGCGAGGGGCGCAGGGTGGCCAGGGTGGCGGACCTGGTGGTGGCTTCGGGATGGGCGGGATGAACGCCAACCCGCTGCAGTCGATCCTGTCGCTCAAGGACTCGATCGCGCTCACGGCGGAGCAGGTGGCCAAGCTCCAACCGCTCAGCGACTCGCTGGCCGCGAAGAACAAGGCGTTAGGCGAGGAGTTCCAGAAGCTGATGAAGGATGCCGGTGCCAACCCCGACATGGGGGCACTGTTCGGCAAGATCCGCCCGAAGATGGAAGCGGCGCAGAAGGAACGCAGCGCGGCGCTCAAGTCGGCGGAGGCGATTCTCACCCCGGAGCAGTGGGCGAAGGTTCCGGAGCGCATCCGCAATCCGCAGCAGGGACCTGGCGGGCAGCGCCGGCCGCCGGGCTTCGAGTAGGCCACGCACGCACGTTGCCGCATGCAAGACGAGGGGCGCGGGAGCCAACCGGCTCTCGCGCCCCTCGGCGCATTCACAGGATGCGACAGCGATTCACGACGCCGTCGCGAGCGTGAACCGCACGGTGCGCGGCGCCCCCGGCATGATGTTGTTGTTGCCGTGCGAAGTGGGGTAATAGCGCGCGTCGAGCACGTTTTCGACGTTGACCTGCGCGCGCAACCAGCGCGTCATCGTGAAGAAGAGCGCTGCATCGACCCGAGTGAAGCCAGGGAGACGCACGCTGTTGTCGATGGCCGCGTAGCTCTTTCCCTGGTAGATGACGCCCACTCCGGCGCCGGCACGCGAGGCGGCCTGATAGCGATTCCACAGCGAGAATGTGTGCTGCGGGACCAGCGGTACGGTTGCCCCTTCCCGGGCCGCCGAGGTGCGGCTCACGATACGGGCACGCTGCGTGGCCCATCCACCGGCTACCTGCCAGGCGCTCGTCAGGTGCCCGGTCACACCGAGCTCCATCCCGGTGGTGCGTTGGCGTCCCGTCTGCACGAGGACCGTGGGATCATTCGGCGATGGCGCAGAGGTGTTGGTGCGATCGAGTCGATAGAGCGCCGTGGTGAGGGAGAGGTCGGCGCGCGGGTCCCACTTGAGCCCCACCTCGCGATTGACGAACGATTCGGGACGCAGCGTCTCTGTTGTCGCCGTGAGGGCGCCGAACTGGTCACCCGAGCTGGGAAGGAACGAGACGCTGTACGATCCGTAGGTAGAAACGCGGCTCGCGGGCTTGAAGATGAGCCCCGCGCGCGGCGAGACCATGCCGTCGACGCGTCGCAGCGATTGCACCTGCCGGTTGTTGCGGAAGTCGATCGCCACCCGGTCGTAGCGCACGCCGACAATCCCTTCCCAGTGCGCGCCGAGCGCCACCTGGTCCTGCGCGTAGACCGAGGCGACGGTGGCGGTCACGTGGTTGTCGGCGTCGGTCGCGCTCTGGCGGAACGTCACCGGCGCTGTGATGGTGGGTGACGAGAACGGGACGGTGAACGACGTCGCGGTGCCGTTGAAGTAGCCGGTCTCGCGGGAGTTGTCGGTCGACTGGCGCCCGGCTTCGCCGCCGACCAGCAGCGTGTGTCGCAGCGTCCCGGTGCGGGCGCCGACGATGATGTCGGTCTGGTTGAACAGGTTGGTGCGGTCGGTCGCGTTGTTGTAGCCGGACAGCGTGACCGTCGCCTCATCTGCGCCCACCGCACCGGGGACGGTGTTCTGGTAGAACTTGTCGTAGCGCACGACGCGCGTGCGGCTGCGGAGCTGTAGGCCACCGGTTAGCTCGCGCTCGACTGTGGCGCTGGCGGCGTGCACCGTCGCGCGGGAGCGGTTGATCGACGGATCGCCGAAGAAGGTGCGGATGTCGGCACGCGACGGGGCACCGGCAAACGACGGGATCCCGCGGTCGACCGTTCGATGGTCGTTGAAATACTCGTAGCCCAGGCGAACCATCGTCTGGCCGGCGAGGAGCGTCATGGTCGGGTTGATCCCCGTGCGCTCGAGATCCGAGGCGTTGCGAAACTGGCGTGAGTCCTCTCGCACCGCATTGAGCCGCAGAGCGAGCGCCCCGCCCACGCCGTCGCCGACGTCGATGGCCATTCGTTTGTGGTCGAAGGACCCGCCCTCGAGCGTCAGCGACCGCCGGGGCGTCCACTGCGCCTCCTTCGAGACGCGGTTGATCACGCCGCCGCCGCCGCCGCGCCCGAAGGTCATCGCGTTAGGCCCCTTGAGCGCCTCCACCCGTTCGACGTTGTACACGTCGCGCAGGTACTGCGCGTCGTCGCGCACGCCGTCCACGTAGAAGTCGGCGGTCGACGCCTGCCCGCGGATCGTCGGCGCATCGCGGTGTCCCTCGCCAAGCCCCATCGTCACCCCGGGGATATAGCGCACCACGTCGGCCATCGATTGCATCGATTGATCGGCCATGAGGGAGGCGCCGACGACCGTCACCGATTGCGGCACATCGATGAGCGGGGTGTCGGTGCGCGTGGCGCTGCTCGAGCGGCGCAGTGCGTACGCGCCGCGCCGTGCGGCGTCGGCCTTCACCACCACGCGGTCCAGCGACTGCGACGTCGCCTGCGCCAACCGCTCGGCGATCGACCCGATGACGACGACATCGGCATCCCTGAAGCGCGCGCGGTACGCCGTGCCGTGGAGGAGCTGCCGAAGCGCTGCCGGTGCGGTCATCTGGCCGGCGAGTCGCGGGGCGTTTCCGCTGATCACGATCGACGAGTCGAGCGCGATGCGGAGCCCCGTCTGGCGAGCCAGGTCGTTCAACGCCTCGGCCAACGGCTTGGACTCGATGTCGAGGCGGAATCGGATGGTGGAATCGGCCGCGACGGGAAGCGACGCATGGGCGACAGTGCGAGGCGCGTCGAAGGCCCACTGGGCCGAGGCGACACAGGGTCGAAGAAGGCACGACAGGGCGCAGGCGGTGGAGCAGACCGCGCCGAAAGGGACGGGTGTCATGAACGGTGGCGATGGCGGCACTGGCTCGCCGCGAGTGAGAGGGCGGGAATTAATCCGACATTTTTAGTCGGAATTATCCCCACACGAATGCGACGGAACACGATCTCCTCTGTCCCGCTGCAGTCGGGACGAGTCCTGCGGGTCTAGTGACAGTGACGGCCATTACTTGAGAATACTTCTCAAGTAATGAACGACCGGACGTGAGTCTAGGGCCTAATCCCGAATGTGTCAATCAGCATTCGGCTCACTATCACGGGATCCGTCGCGAGCCGGCGCGCTTCACGAGGGAGACGTGGCCAAGGATCAGCGAACTTCTGCCCCGGCGTGACGGTGCGTCGCCCCACCCCAGCGCGCGATGATCTCCCCCAGATCCACGCCCGGGGCGATGAGGCAGATATGGCCGTGCCCCTCCAGGATCTCGAGCGAGGCATTGGGGACGCGCGCCATCATGTAGCGCGCCTGCTCGAGCGACGGGACGAGGTGATCGTGCGTGGAGGCGACGTACAGCGTCGGGACGCGAATCTCCGCGAGGTGCGGGCGCATGTCGTATCGCTTGAGGATGCGCAGGCGGTTGACGTACCCCTCCTTGGTCGTGTACCGCATCTCCTGCAGGAAACGGCGGATCTCGTGCCGATGTGTGTACCGCGAATGCATCCCAGCGGAGGTGAAGCGGCGCACGAGGAGCATCGCGCCCCACGGGATGAAGCGGAGCGAGACGAGCGCCGCGTCGAGGCGATGCTGCGGGAGGAATCGCGAGAACGAATTGATGACGACGAGCGCCTTCACCAACTCGGGGTGCTGGTGTGCCAGCGACATCGAGAGCGTCCCCCCAAACGATTCGCCGCAGACTATCGCCGGCTCACCGGTGGGAGAGAGAGCACGTATCAGTCGCGCGAGGTCCTCAACGAGGATCTCCATCCGGTCGGCGCTGTCCCGCAGCTTGAGCGTCGCCACACGGTAGTTGGGGGCGAGACGCGGGATCTGCGAATAGAAGAGTCGACCGGTCCCGTCCATGCCGGGCACGAGCACCAGCGGCGGCCCGTGTCCCTCGATGTGATACGCACCCACCGACGCCGGGTCGCCAATATGATGGGCGTCTCGCGCAGCGTCGGGGAAACCGCTCTGGCCTTCCTGCAGCATGTCAGGCATCGTCGTGGAGGCGGCCCTGTTCACCGTCGTTGGAGCCCTCGCGCCCACCGAGTTCGAACCAGGAGTTCGAGCGATGACGTCCGCCAGAATCCGATTCCTCTGGGCGGTCTTCAGCTACATCGTCGTCCAGTCGCTCCTGCTGGGAGTGGCGGTCGTGCCGGCGGCGTTGCTCTACGCCTGGGCGACTCCCTACCTCCCGCATGCAGTCTGGCTGCGTGTCGTCGTTCTCGCAGTAGGGACGCTCCCGATTTACCTGCTGAGCGCGCTGACGCTGGCCCTCATCACCCCCGTAGCGATCCGCCTGCTGGGGTGGCGCACGCCGGCAGGGCAGGTGATGCCGATCGCCGAGTACGGGTGGCCGGTGCTGAACTGGGCGCGACGCGGGATGTGCACGCACGCCGTGCGACTGCTGGTGGGGACACCATTCCGCGGGACGCCGCTGTGGGGCCTGTTCGTCCGTCTCAACGGCGCCCACGTGGGACGCGATGTCTGGATCAACAGCATCGCGATCATCGACCACGACTGCCTGTCATTCGGCGACGGTTCGGTGATCGGTCACGACGTGCACCTCTCCGGCCATACCGTGGAGGATGGGTGCGTGAAGACCGGCACGGTGCGTGTAGGGCGCGGCGTGACAATCGGCGTGGGCTCGGTGATCGGCATCGACGTGGAGATCGGCGACGGCTGCCGCATCGGCGCCCTGAGCTTCGTCCCCAAGCACGCCCGGCTAGAAGCGAACGCCACCTATGCCGGTATCCCCGCGCACCGCATCGACAAGGACCACGGAGTCCCTGCCTAACACCCCGCAGTCACTCGTCTTCCCGTCTTCCCGTCTTCCGCCCTACTGCAGATTCCACGGATTGGCAAATCGCCTCTCCGTCACCAACGCCGAATCCGACAGCGAGCGCAGAAAGGCCACAAGGTCGCTCTTGTCCTGCGCCGTCAGCGACAACGGCACGATGCGGGGATCCTTGAACGGCGACAGCCGTCCGTCGCCAGCGAGGGGGCCTGTGGTGATGAGGCGCCCGCCGCGCGCATAGTGCTCGACGACATCCTCCAACGATCCGATGCTCCCGTCGTGCATGTACGGGAAGGTAAAGGCGAGGTTGCGCAGCGACGGAATGCGAAACTTTCCCATGTCCTCGGCGCGACCGGTGCGCTCGAGCAGCCCGCGATTGTTCGCGGGATAGCTCCCGTTGCCGCCGATGTTGTACAAGCCGTTGTTGGCAAAGGCGGGACGGCTGGCGGCATCGGCGTCAAACGTCGACGCGGTGGTGAACAGGGGCCCGCGATGACACTCGGCGCACCGGAGCGCCGGCGAGAAGAAGAGCTGCTGTCCGCGCAGCGCCGCAGCGCTCATCGCCCCCGCTTCGCCACGCAACTGACGATCGTACGGCGCATTCCCTGTCACGACGGTGCGCTGGAACGCGGCGATGGCGCGCGTGATGTTGTCAATCGTGAACGGGTCGGCGCTCTCGCCAAAGGCCACCGGGAACAGCGTCCGATAGAGTGGCACCGCGCGCAGGCGATCGAGCAGTTGCCCCTCCATCCCCTTGAGCCCCAGTTCGACCGGGCGGTCGCCGAACATCGGGACCAACGCCTGGTGCTCCAGATCTGGCGTGACCGGATCGGCCCACGTGAGGACGCGAAAGTACGCGCTGTTGGCGATCGTCGGCGAGTTGCGCGGGTGCGGCTCGCCGGTGCTGCCTAACGAAATATTCCGCGCGTCGGCAAAGCCGAACTCCTGCCGGTGGCACGAGCTGCAGGCAAAGGCGCCGTTGCCGGAGAGGCGCGTGTCGTAGAACAGGCGCCGCCCCAGCTCGACCCGCGCGGGCGACATGGGGTTGTCGCTGGGGACCGTTGGCACGGGCCAGCCAGCCGGGAGCGCCCACGTGAAATCGGCAGGATTGCCCGAGTACGGCACCGCGGCTTCGTGCGGCTCGGCGCACCCCATCGCGAGCAGTGCGCTCACGAGCGCTCCCCCCGCGTGCCTCCAACGTTTTGCTTGCCCTCGGCGTGTCATGCGTACAAGCTCTCCGGGGCTCCGCGCCAGTCAAGCGCAGCGCCACCTGCCGTGTGCGAATCGCCGCCTGGCGTGGCGTGGTCGCGGCCACAAGTCCGTCTCCTTCTGCCGTCCCTCGCCTTCGTCGTGTCGTTCGCTCCACGGTTGCGCACCGCGCGCCTCGTGATTCGCCGCTGGAGTCCCGACGACGCGCCGGGGCTGGCGGAGGCGATCGCGTGCAGTCTCGAGCACCTGCGTCCGTGGATGGCGTGGGCGCGGCAGGAGCCGTCGCCGCAGGCCGAGCTGTTCATGCGCCTGAGTCGCTTCGAGCGCGATTTCAATGCCGATCGCGACTGGCCGTTTGCCATCCTCACCGCCGATGGCGAGGTGATCATCGGGGGGGCGGGACTGCATCGCACCGGTCGCGAGGATACGCTCGAGGTGGGATGCTGGCTGCGCGCGGACGTGGAGGGATTTGGCCTGGCGCGCGAAGCGACGGCGGCGCTCTGTCATGAAGCGCTCTTTCGCCGAGACATGGAGGCGGTCGCGCTGCGCTGCGATGCGCACAACACGCGCGCCGTGCGGGTGGCGGAGCACCTGGGCTTCGTTAGGTGCGCCCCCGAGGCCATTCAAGGGCTCGGCGATGGAACACGCGGCGCGGGTGGTTTCAGCGGCGACGGCGACGTCGTGCTGTTCCTGCTCCGTCGTACCGATGTGCCGCTGGAGTCGCCGGTCCGTTCGTGGGCGGCGGGGTACGACGAGGTGGACCCTGCCTAGCATGCCACTGGTTGCACATCCACACTGCGCGTGATGCCGCCGTTTCCCGATCGACTCAACCGTCGCCTGCCGCGCGGGTTCGCGAGCCTCGTCGTGCTCGCCGTACTCGCGCTCGCGGCGTGCCAGTCGGGGGCGCAGGCGCGCGACGATTCCGGCGCAGCCAACGAGGACGGCTCACCGTCGAGCGCGCGCGGCAAGAAAGGGGGACGCAAGGCACTGACCGCGCAGGAAAAGCAGGCGCGTCGCGCCGCGAGTAAAGCGGACAAGGGGGGATCAAAAGGCAGCGCCGCTGCGGCGCCGGCCGCCACCTCGGTCGCCACCGTGCGGCTGGCGGACCCTCTCTCCACAGAAGAACGCTCGGCGGCCGTAGTCAGCGCCGTTGCGCCTGACGTCTTCTACACGATCAACGACTCCGGACACGACGCCGACCTTTTCGCGATCGATTCGACGGGAGCAAGCCGCGGGCGCTGGACCATTCGCGGTGCGCGTAACCGCGACTGGGAGGCGCTGGCCGTCGGGCCATGCGGCAACGACGCCGCGGCGCGCGCCGCGTCGTGCGTGTACGTGGGCGACGTGGGCGACAACGGCAAGGCACGCTCCGCGATCGAGATCTATCGGGTGAAGGAGCCGCTGGGCACGTCGGTGGGGACGCGCGGTTCGCTGCACGCCACGCTGCTGTCGGCTCGATATCCCGATGGTTCGCACAACGTCGAGGCGATGTACGTGGCAACCGACGGCGCGATTGTCCTCATCACCAAGGCCACCGGCGAGGGTGGCGGCGCCAAGTCGACGCGTGCGCGTCTCTATCGCATTCCGGCGACGGCGTGGGGTGACGCCAACGGGGCAACCGCGACGCTCGTCGACTCGCTCCCCGAGTTCGACGGCGGGGGACGCAAGCGACTGGTCACCGATGCGTCGCGATCGCCCGACGGTCGCTTTCTCGCGGTGCGCACCTACGCCTGGGTGGCCACCTTCGCGCTCGATTCGGCCACCGGATTGCCGCGTCGTGGTGCGGCGCCGGCGTTGTGCGACCTGGCGGCACTGGCCGAGACGCAGGGGGAAGGGGTCGGATTCATCGGGAAGGGGACCGGGCGCCTCGTCCTCACCAGCGAAGGGAAGGACGAGCCGTTGCGCCTGGCGACCTGTCCCCTCCCGGCGCGTTAGGCACACCGCTCAGCGATACAACAGCGCCTCGCGCACGGCGTTGGCCCAATCGCCCGGATTGGTGAGCGACGCCGCCAGCTCGCGCGTCATCGGCACCGAGGCATCGTCGAGCATGGGCGCAATGGTGCGCACGCCGACCAATCGCGCGAAGTGGTTCTCTCCGCTGGGGTTGGCCGCCGTCGGATACGTGGTCCACGCGAAGTGCTCGCGGTGGGTGCGAATGACCGCCGCCAGCAGCCGCAGCGCAAACGCCACCGGGCGCACTCGCTCCGCGCTCGTGACTTCGACGCGCAAGGCGGCACACGCCTGGTCGATGTGGGGGTGCTGCGTCGGCGTCACGACGTCGGCGTGCAGGGTGACCGCATCCTCATCGCAGACCGCCATCGCATCGATCACGCGCGACGGATCGAGCCACGGGGCGGCGATGCGCTGGAACGGGGCGTCGGTGCCGCGCCCGACGCTCAGGTTGGTCCCCTCGAACAGGCACATCCCGGGATAGAGTTGCGCCGACTCGAACGACGGCATTGCCGGCGAGGTGGGGACCCATGGGAGACCAAGCGCGGGCCACTGCTGGGCGCGCGACCAGCCATCGCAGGTGATCACCTCGACCTGCGCGTCGCGCACGCGGGTGAGCGCCCAGTGCATGGCCAATTCGCCCAGCGTGAGCCCATGGCGAATCGGGATGGGCCAGCGCCCGATGAACGACGCGCACGTCGCCTCATCGAGCAGCGGCCCCTCGACGTTCGACAACACCCCGCCTAACGGGTTGAGACGATCGAGGACCACGAGCGGGACGCGCGCGCGGGCGCACGACTCCAGCACGTGCGAGAGCGTCCACGTGTAGGTATAGAAACGCGCCCCCACGTCGGGTACGTCGAAGAGGACGAGGTCGAGGTCCGCGACGCACTCGTCAGGCGGGGCAAAGCGATCACCGTACAGCGAGACGATCGGCAGCGCAGTGGCTGGATCGATGGCATCGCGCATCGGGGCGCCGTCCTCGCCCTGCGCGCTGAGACCATGTTCAGGCGAGAAGAGTCGCACCAGCGGGACCCCCGCCTCGAGCAGCGCCACGCGTCCCTGCCGGTCCGCATGACTCGCGAGCCGCGCCGCCTGGTTGGTCACCAACCCCACGCGCGTCGCCGACGGAAGGAGCGGCGGGTATTCGACCACGCGATCGACGCCGAAGAGCACGGGGGAGGCGGTCATGATCGGTTGGTACGAGAAGGAACGTCGTGCGTCGCATGCACGAGGCGCCGCTAGTGCGACGAATCGGATGACTCGTCGAGCGAGGCGAAGGCGGAAGGGCTCGTCTTGAAGACCCGAAAGAGATACACCAGCGACGGGATGAGAACCACTGCGCCCAGGGCAAGCGCGCCGAGCGTGAGCCGCAGCGTGATGGCGGGTGCGGCGGCGTCCTGGATGGTGAGCGTGTCGGGGATGATGTACGGATAGAGCGAGATCCCCCATCCCCAGAGGATGAGCGAGACCTGCGCCCCCGCCGCCAGTCGCGCGACGCGATAGCGCCGCACGATGAGCGCCGAGAAGGCGAGCAGCGCCGTGACCCCGGTCGCCAGTTGCAACGGCAGTGCGGCTGGCGACTGTGTGACACCGACCAGGATGCGCGGCGCATGCTCGCGTGCGAGGGCGAGCGTCCCGAACGCACAGGCAAAGAGCGCCAGCCCCGCCCCGATGGCCCGGCGCCGGAAGTCGCGCTGCAGCGCGACGTCACCCTCGGCCTCAACCGTCAGGTACACGGCGGCAAGGAAGGCGAACAGGACGAGCGCAAAGAGCCCGACGCCGAGCACGAACGGATTGGTCCACGGGAGGACGAAGCGCGCGAGGAAGGAGGCGCCGGGGGTGGAGGAGGCACTCCCCACCGCGCCGGCCGACATGGCCCCGACGCAGATGCCTAACGCTGCCGGCGTGAGGATGCTCGACCACGAGAAGACCAGCCCCCAGCGACGCTGCACGTCGTCGGCGCTGGAATCGTAGGTGCGGAAGGTGAAGGCCGAGCCGCGCAGCACGATGCCGAACAGCATCATGGTGAGCGGGATGTGCAGCTCCGTGACGATGACGGCGAAGGCCGGGGGAAAGCAGGTGAAGAGGAGGACGACCACCAGGATGAGCCAGACGTGGTTGGCCTCCCAGATGGGGCCGATGGCGTGCGCAATGAGCGCGCGTTGCTCCTCGCGGCGCGGCTTGCTGGCCAGCAGGTCCCACACGCCGCCACCAAAGTCGGCGCCGCCCAGCAGCACGTAGGCATTGAGGGCAGCGAGTATGATGGCCGCCAGCGCGCCAGGGAGGGTGAGAAACGTCGTCGCCGTCTCCATGAGTCAGTCCCCCGCCGGCTGCGGCGTGGCGCCGGCCGGTGGCGTCGGACGCCCGAACGTCCCCGTGTGCGTTGGCGCCACCGCGAACTGCCGCATGAGGAGATAGGCGACGATGACGCCGAGGAAGACGTAGAGCGCAGTGAAGAGGAGGAACGGGACGATGAGCCCCGGCATGGGGGTGACCGCGTCGGCAGTACGCAGCACTCCCTGCACGATCCACGGCTGGCGCCCCACCTCTGTCACCACCCAGCCGGCCTCGGTGGCGATGAATCCCATCGGCGTGGCGGCGATGATCGCCAGGAGCAACCAATGCTCGCCGGCCAAATCGCGCTTGCGCCATCGGCACCAGAGCGCCCAGAGCGACACGAGCAGCATGTACGATCCCAGCCCCACCATCACCTGAAAGGCGACGTGCACGATGGCGACGGGGGGCCAGTCCTCACGCGGGACCTTGTCCAGCCCTTGCACCTCCGCATTGGGGTCCCCGAACGCGAGAATCGAGAGCGCCTTGGGGATCTCGACGGACCAGCGCGTCTCGGCGGCCTCCTGGTCGGGCCACCCGCCGATGCGCAGCGGGGCGCCACGCTCGGTGACGAACTGCCCTTCCATGGCGGCGAGCTTGGCCGGCTGCAACGTGGCTACGGCCTTGGCCGAGATGTCGCCCGACAGCGGTTGCAGGAGCGCAGCCGGGATCGCCATGCGCAGGGCGATGCCTAACGCCTTGCGATGGAAGTTCGCGCGCGCGTGGCGACGCAGGAAGAAGGCATGGATCCCCGCCACCGCGAAGCCGGTCCCGGCGTAGGCCGCCAGCGTCATGTGCAGCGTCTGCGGAAACGCCGCCGGGGTCGTCATTGCGAACAGCGGGTTGATATCCGCCGGGGCGCCGTCGCGCATGACGAAGCCCACGGGGGCGTTCATCCAGGCGTTCGCGATCACCACGAAGACCCCCGACACGGCGCCACTCACCGCCACCAGCACCCCGGCCCACAGGTGCGCGCGCGGCGTGATGCGGTTCCACCCGTAGAGATAGACGCCAAGGAAGATCGCTTCGGTGAAGAAGGCAAAGCCTTCCAGCGAAAACGGCATCCCGATGATGGCCCCGGCAAACTTCATGAAGCCGGGCCAGAGGAGCCCGAGTTCGAGCGACAGGACCGTTCCCGACACCGCGCCGACCGCGAACAGGATCGCCGTCCCCTTGGCCCACCGCTTGGCGAGGTCGAGGTAGACCGCCTCTCCCGTGCGCAGGTGCCGCCACTCGGCCAGCACCATCAGCAGTGGCATCCCGATCCCCACCATCGCGAAGATGATGTGGAAGGCGAGCGACATGGCCATCTGGGAACGGGCCGCGAGCAGGTCGGTCATGGTCTCTGAGGATTGGCGGGCAATGCTTCGGCGACCGCCCTGAGGAGTTCGGCCTCGAGAAACGGCTTTTCCAGGAACCCCACCACGCCGTGGGCCGACAGGTCGAAGTCCAGGAGCCTCTGGCTGTATCCGGTGGCGATGAGGATTGGGACGTGCGGGGCCAGCTGGTGGATGCGCTGCGCGAGCACGTCACCGGTCATCCCCGGCATCGTCTGGTCGGTGATGACGAGATGGATCGGTGTCACACCGTCCTCGAACAGGCGCAATGCCTCGTCAGGCGCATGGCGACGGAGGCAGCGATACCCGGCGTTCTCGAGAAGCAGCGCGGTGACCGTTGCGACGGAGACTTCATCGTCGACGATCAGGATCGTTTCGCGCGTCGGGGTGAACGAGGATGGTGGCATGAGCGGTGGCGGCTCGCCGACAGAAGGGACCGCGGCGGGGGCGAGGGCCGGAAAGAGGATCTCGAAAGTCGTCCCCTTCCCAACGTCGCTGGATACCGTGACCGTTCCGCCGTGCGCCGTCACGATGCCATGCAGGACCGATAGTCCGAGCCCCGTCCCTTCGCCCACGGGTTTGGTCGTGAAGAAGGGTTCGAAGATGCGGCGTTGCACCTCGCTGCTCATCCCGACGCCGGTGTCACGCACGCGCAGCCGCAGGCAGCGCTCGGCACTCCACTCGTGCACCGATCCGCTCCCGCGCGGGGCGGGGATGATGTCGAGCGTGAAGGCGAGCGTGCCGCCGCTCATGCCGCGCATCGCGTACTCGGCGTTGGCGCCGAGGTTGAGGAGGAGCTGATGGATCTCGGTGGGGTCGCCGATCATGCGGGCCCCTTCCGACTGATCGGTGATGGAGACGCTGACCGTGGTCGGGATGCTGGCCCGCAGCATGGCGCCGGTCTCGCGCAGCATCGCCCCGAGGTCGACCGCGACACGCTGCGGCGGCCGTCGGCGGCTGAAGGTGAGGATCTGGCGCACGATGCCGCGGGCGCGGTCGCTCGCCTGATGTATGGCGCCCAGCGATTCCTCGTCGTCGGCGGAGCGCGCGCTGCCGTGGCGCAGCAGCTCGGTGTGACCCTGGATGACGGTCAGGATGTTGTTGAAGTCG
>CAZLLP010000128.1:0-16994 GCA_964560345.1 uncultured Gemmatimonadaceae bacterium | reverse complement strand
GCGCGTCGTCCCGTTCATCGTGACGCTGGGGATGCTTGGCACCGCGCGCGGCACCGCCAAGTGGCTGGCCAACGAGCAGACGGTGAACGTGCCGCCGACGTGGGTCAACGACCTGGTGGTGACGATGCCCAAGCCCGCGTGGCTCATCCTCCCGATCGGCGTGTGGGTGGTGATCGTGCTGGCGATCGTGGCCGCGCTGATGTTGCGCTACACCGTGTTTGGGCGACGCATCTTTGCGCTGGGTTCCAACGAGGCGGCGGCGCGTGCGTGTGGGATCGACACGACGCGTCTCAAGCTGGCGATGTACAGCGTGGCCGGGTGCCTCTTTGGTCTCACGGGGGTGATGCAGGTCTCGCGCTTGCGGCAGGGCGACCCCACGGTGGCGAACGGTGTGGAGCTGGACATCATCGCCGCGGTGGTGATTGGCGGTGGGAGCCTCAACGGTGGTGAAGGGAGCATCGCCGGCTCGTTGATCGGTGCGCTGATCATGGCCTTCCTGCGCAACGGCTGTCAGCAGATGGGGTGGCCCAACTACATCCAGGAGATCATCATCGGGGTGATCATCGTCCTGGCGGTGGCGCTCGACCGGGCGCGACTGGCGTGGGCGGAGCGGACGGCGGTGACGGCATGAGCGCCGATTACGTCCCCTCAATCGACGCCCACGTGCACTTCTGGGAGCCGGGCGTACTCCCCTACCCGTGGTTAGGCAGCATGCCGCCGCTGCAGCGCGCCTTTCTCCCGGATGACTATCCCGGCTTTCTCTCCGGCGAGGGAGCATCGGTTGACGCGGTGATTGTCGTGGAGGCCAACGTCGAGACAAGTCGTGCCAATGACGAAGTCGACTGGATCGAGCGCTTTGCGCCGCACGTGCAACGCATTGCCGGCATCGTGGCCTATGTCGACTTGCTTGACGAGGCATCGCGCGATGCCCGGCTCGAGCAATGTCAGTCTCACGAGTACGTCGTCGGTGTGCGGCACAACATCCAGGGACATCCGCCGGGCTTCGCGCTGCATCCCGCATTTGTTGCTGGCGTGCAGGCCGTTGGCAGGTTTGGCTTTCCCTTCGACTTGTGCGCCACGGCCTCGCAACTCGCCGAGGTGACCGAGTTGGTGCAGCGCTGCCCCGACGTGCGCTTTGTGCTTGACCACTGCGGCAAGCCCCCCATTCGCGACAGCGGTTTCGCGATGTGGAGCCAGGACGTCGCGGCGCTCGCCTCGACGGGCAGGGTCTACTGCAAGCTCTCCGGGCTGCTGACGGAAGCGTCTGAAGGGCAGCGCACCCACGAGGTGCTGGCCCCCTACCTTACGCACGCCATCGACACCTTCGGGATCGATCAGGTCATGTACGGGAGCGATTGGCCCGTGTGCACGCTCGCGGGCGACGTCGAGACCTGGCGGTCGTTCGTGAGCATGAGCGTTGGCCTGGATGAATGGCTCGGCGACCGCGACAAGGTGTTTGGGGGGAATGCGGTCGATCTCTACGGCTTCACATGGCCACGACTCAGACGATGACGCACTCGCAAACGCAGGAGCACGCTCACCCGCATTCGCTCGACGGTCGCGTCGCCATCGTCACCGGCGGTGCGTCCGGCATCGGGCAGGCCATCGCCCGCCTCTTCGCCGGCCGCGGCGCCCGTGTGGCCATCCTCGGTCCCGCCGACGCAAGCGAGACGGTCAATGGCATCGTGGCCGATGGCGGGCGCGCCTTGCACCTGACGTGCGACGTGACCAACCAGCAGGCGGTCGACGCCACCTTTCGCGAGGTCGTCGAGCGACTGGGACCGATCGACGTTCTCGTCAACAGTGCCGGTGTGGCGCATGTGGGGAACGTCGAACAGACCACCGAGGCCGATCTCGACCGCGTGTATGCGGTGAACGTGAAGGGGGTCTATAACTGCCTGCGCGCCGGGGTCACGGCGATGAAGGGGCGCGGTGGGGCGATCCTCAACATCGCCTCGGTGGCGTCGACGGTCGGGATCGCCGATCGCTTTGCCTACTCGATGAGCAAGGGGGCGGTGCTCACGATGACGTACTCGGTGGCGCGCGACTATGTCCACGAGAAGATCCGTTGCAACTGCGTCGCCCCCGGACGCGTGCATACCCCGTTTGTCGACGGCTTTCTGGCCAAGTCGTATCCAGGGCGCGAAGCCGAGATGTTCGAGACGCTGTCGCGCACGCAGCCGATCGGGCGCATGGGAAAGCCGGAGGAGATTGCCGAGCTGGCGCTCTTCCTCTGTTCGGATGCGGCGTCGTTCATCACCGGGAGCAACGTCCC
Source organism: uncultured Gemmatimonadaceae bacterium (assembly GCA_964560345.1). Classification (GTDB taxonomy): domain Bacteria; phylum Gemmatimonadota; class Gemmatimonadetes; order Gemmatimonadales; family Gemmatimonadaceae; genus SCN-70-22. The sequence continues at coordinate 14,719 of CAZLLP010000128.1, read as the reverse complement.
GATCGACGGCGGCTTCGTCTCGCTCAAGATGTGAGCGCAGCATGAAACGCCACCGCCTAACGCCACCACGCTGACGATGCCGACGCGCACGATCACCCGCGTCGAGGTGCACGACATCCGGTTCCCGACCTCCCAGGGACTGGACGGCTCCGATGCCATGAACCCCGACCCCGACTACTCGGCGGCCTACGTCGTGTTAGGCACCGACGCCGGCGACGGGATCGAGGGGCACGGCCTCACCTTCACCATCGGGCGCGGCAACGAGCTGTGCGTGGCCGCGGTCGAGGCGCTGGCGCCACTGGTGCGCGGGATGTCGCTGGCGACCATCACCGCCGACATGGGGGCGTTCTGGCGGCGCATCACCGGTGACTCGCAACTGCGTTGGGTGGGGCCGGAGAAAGGCGTGATTCACCTGGCGACCGCGGCACTCGTCAACGCGGTGTGGGACCTCTGGGCCAAGGCGGAGGGGAAGCCGCTATGGAAGCTGCTCGCTGACATGTCGCCCGAGGAAATCGTGCGCTGCGTCGACTTCCGCTACATCACCGACGCGATCACCCCGGGCGATGCGCTGGCACTCCTCCAGCGCCACCATGCCACGCGCGGCGAGCGCGAGGCCCAGCTCGTGCGCGACGGCTATCCAGCCTACACGACCTCTGCCGGCTGGCTCGGCTACCCCGACGACAAGATCCGGCAACTCTGCCGCGAGGGTGTGGCCGAGGGGTGGTCGCACTTCAAGATCAAGGTGGGGCGCGACCTGGCCGACGACGTGCGACGCGCGTCGATCATCCGCGACGTCATCGGCCCCGATCGCAAGCTGATGATGGACGCCAACCAGGTGTGGGACGTGGGGCAGGCGATCGAGTGGATGCGCACACTGTCGCAGTTTGACCCGTGGTGGATCGAGGAGCCCACGTCGCCTGACGACGTGCTGGGACACGCCGCCATTGCGCGCGCGGTCGCCCCGATCGGCGTCGCCACCGGCGAGCACTGCCAGAACCGCGTCGTCTTCAAGCAGCTCATGCAGGCCGGCGCGATTCGATTCTGTCAGATCGATGCCTGTCGTCTGGGCGGCGTGAACGAAGTGCTGGCGGTGCTGTTGATGGCGGCCAAGTTCGGCGTTCCCGTCTGCCCGCACGCCGGCGGCGTGGGGCTCTGCGAGTACGTGCAGCACCTGGCGATCTTCGACTACCTGTGCGTGAGCGCGTCGCTCGACGATCGCATCATCGAATACGTCGATCACCTGCACGAGCACTTCGTCGACCCGGTGGTGATGCGCAATGGTCGGTACCTCCCGCCCACGGCGCCGGGCTACAGTATCACCATGAAGCCGGCGAGCCTGGCGGCGCACGAATTTCCCGGCGGCGCGGTGTGGCGCGAGCGCGCGCAGGCGTTAGGCGCCCGCGCGGGAGGCGCGCGATGAGCACCTCGACGATGAAGGCGGCCGTCCTGGTGGACGTGAATCGCTTCGAGATGCGCGACGTCCCGCGCCTTGACCCCGCGCCGCACGAGGTGCTGGTGCGGGTGCAGGCGGTCGGGCTGTGCGGGACCGACGTGCACATCGCCGAGGGCCACGCCAACTACAACGCCGACGAGCACGGGCGCCTGCGTTCGTTGCAGGAGGCGCCGCAGATTCTCGGGCACGAGATTGCCGGCGTCGTGGCCGAGTGTGGGAGTGCGGTGCGCGACCTGTCGCCGGGCGACCGCGTGGTGATGGATCAGGGACGCTGCTGCGTGAGCGAGTGGCGCGACCCGAGATGCGAGTACTGCCAGAGCGGGGACTCGCATCAGTGCGAATCGTACCGAGAGCACGGGATCACCGGGCTCCCCGGAGGCTTTGCCGAGTACGTCACGGTCCCCGGGGTGAATGCGGTGCGCATTCGCGGGAGCATCGCCCCCGATCTGGCCGCGCTCACGGAGCCGTTAGGGTGCGTGCTGCACGCCGCCGACCTCGTGTCGCGATCGGCGGCTCGTTATGCAATCGGCGCCAACGGCGACCGCGCGGTGCGCACGATCCTCATCTGCGGCGGCGGGCCGGCCGGGCTCCTCTTTGTGCAGTACTTGCGGCGCGTGGCGGGCTTCAACGGTCGGCTGATCGTCAGCGAACCGAGCGACGTGCGGCGCGCGCTCGCCGAGCGGTTCGGCGCCGAGACGATCGATCCGACCACGGTTGATCTCGCGGACGAAGTGACCGCCCGGACGAGTGGACGCCGCGCCGAGCTGCTGATCGAAGCGTCTGGCGCGGGCGGCGTCTTCACCATGATCCCCGGGCTCGTGCGCAAGCAGGCGACCATCCTGCTCTACGGGCATGGGCATGCCGGCGTCGATCTGAGCGTCCTCAATCAGGTGCAGTTCCTGGAGCCGACGCTGGTGTCGCCGGTGGGGGCGTCAGGAGGGCACGCCGCCGACGGTCGCCCGCTCACGTACGTGCGTGCGTTGCAACTGCTGGAAGACGGCGTGATCGACGTCGCGCCCATCGTCACGCATCGCTATTCGTCGCTGGAGGCATTGCCGGAGGTGTTTGCCGGCGCCTATCGGCATCCTGACTTCGTGAAGGGAGTTCTCACGCTATGAGCCGCATGCATCACACCCGCACTACTGCAGTCGTCCGTGCCTCACGAGCGCTTGTTGCCGCCCTGGCGCTGGCCGCGTGTGCAGGGAGCGGGGCGGAGAAGGGGGGAGCGTCGGGCGCCGCCAAGCGCCTGACGATCGCCGTGATCCCCAAGGGGACGACGCACGAATTCTGGAAGGCGATCCATGCCGGCGCCGAGCAGGCCGGGCAGGAGCTTGCGGCTGCCGGAGACACGGTGACGCTCATCTGGAAGGGGCCGCTGCGCGAGGACGATCGCGACCAGCAGGTGCAAGTCGTGGAAGGGTTCACCTCGCAGCACGTGGACGGCATGGTCCTCGCCCCGCTCGATGTGCGCGCTCTCTCGCGTCCGGTCGAGGAGGCCAAGGCCGCCGGCGTGCCGACCGTCATCATCGACTCGGGGCTCGAGAGCGACGCCATCGTGAGCTACGTCGCCACCGACAACACCAAGGGTGGCGAACTGGCCGCCGATCGGCTCGGCGATCTGCTCGGCGGGAAGGGGAAGGTCCTCGTCCTGCGCCTGCAGGAAGGGTCGGCGAGCACCACGGCGCGTGAGGACGGCTTTCTGGCGCGGTTAGCGGCCAAGTATCCTGGGATCACGGTGGTCTCCTCCAACCAGTACGCCGGCGCCACGCGCGAAACGGCCAAGCAGGCGTCGGAGAACCTGCTCAATCGCTTTGGGGGGGACCTGCAGGGGATCTTCACCGCCAACGAGTCGTCGACGGTCGGAATGCTGCTCGCGCTCCAGGACATCGGGAAGGCTGGCAAGATCCGCTTTGTCGGCTTCGACGCCACGCAGGTCCTGCTCGACGCGATGAAGGCGGGACAACTCGACGGGATCGTGGTGCAGAACCCGATGCGCATGGGCTACCTGGGGGTCAGGACGATGGTCGCGCACCTGCGCCAGCAGCCGTTCGAGAAGAAGATCGATACCGGCGTCGTGATGGTGACCCCCGAGACACTCGACAAGCCGGAGGTGCAGGAGATCATCCACCCACCGATCGACAAGTATCTCAAGGGGAGCTGAGCAGGTCGCGTGCGCGCGCCATCGACGATGAGCGATCGGGCAAGGACGGGCGAAGGCCTCCGCGTGACGGGAATCGTCAGGCGCTTCGGGGCCACGCTCGCGCTCGATGGCGTCGACGTGGCGGTGCGTCCGGGTGAGGTGCACGCGCTGATCGGTGAAAACGGAGCGGGGAAGAGCACGCTGATGGGAGTCCTCGCCGGTGCGCTGCGCCCAGATGCCGGGACGCTGGCGCTCGACGGCGCCCCCTACGCCCCGGAGAATCCGCTCGACGCCCGGCGCCACGGCGTCGCCCTGATCCACCAGGAGCTGTCGCTCTGTCCGCACCTGACGGTGGCAGAGAACGTCTTGTTAGGCGGCGAGTCGTCGCGCTGGGGGTGGATCGACGCCCGCGCCTCGCGCGAACGCGCGCGCGCCCTGCTCGATGAGCTCCCGCACCCTGAGATCCGCCCTGATCGTTTGCTGCGCGAGCTGAGCCTCCCGGCCAGGCAAATCGTCGAAATCTGCCGCGCGCTGGCGGCCGACGCGCGAGTCCTCCTCATGGACGAGCCCACGAGTTCGTTGCAGGGGAGCGACGTCGAGCATCTCTTCGCGCTCATCCGGCGCCTCAAGGCACGCGGAGTGGCCATCCTCTACATCTCGCACTTCCTCGAGGAGGTGCGGCGCATCGCGGACCGGTACACCGTCCTGCGCGATGGACGGAGCGTCGCGACGGGCGCCATCGCCGACACCGACAACGACGCGCTCATCGCGGCGATGGTTGGCCGCACGGCGCGCGGGCTCTATCCGGTGCGCGCCGGCACCCCGCCGGGCGACGTGGCACTCAAAGTCGCCGGGCTCTCCTCCCCTCCCAAACTCGGCGCCGCGACGTTCGAGCTGCGACAGGGCGAGATACTCGGCATTGCCGGCTTGTTAGGCTCCGGTCGCACCGAGCTCCTACGCGCGCTGTACGGCCTCGATCACACTGCCAGTGGCACGGTCGAGGTCAGCGGGGTGAACCTCACGCGGGCATCGACGGCTGAGCGTGTGCGCGCGGGGGTGGGGTACGTGAGCGAGGATCGAAAGGGCGAAGGGCTGTCGATCACGCGTCCCATTGCCGAGAACGTCTGCGCCACCCGCCCCGAACTCAAGGCGTCGGCGTTAGGCATCCTCGACCTCCCGCGCATGGCCGAACGGAGCCGGCACTGGATGCGCGAACTGCACGTGCGGGCGCGTTCGCCGTGGCAGCGGGCGAGCGCGCTTTCCGGCGGCAACCAGCAGAAGGTGGCGATCGCGCGGCTGCTGCACGGCCAGGCGCGCGTGCTGCTGCTGGACGAGCCGACGCGCGGGATCGACATCGGGGCCAAGGCCGAGGTCTATGAAGTGATCGCGCGTCAGGCCGCGGCCGGGTGCGCGGTGCTGCTCGTCAGCTCCGACCTTCCCGAGCTGTTCGGGATGTGCGACCGTCTGGCGGTGATGTGTCGCGGGCGGTTGAGCGCGGCGCGCCCGACGGCCGAGTGGACGCCGGAGTCGGTGCTGGCGACGGCGATCGGTGACGCGCGGTAAGCGAAGCCACGAAGCGATGAGCAGCACTCACTATCGAACGGAGCAGACGATGAGCGCACGGTTCCGACGGTTGCTGTATTGTGCGTTGGTGGCGTGTGTGGTGCCCGCTTCCCCCGTGTTGTCGCAGGCGGGGTACACGCCGACCCCGGAGAACCTCGCGTCACGGCAGTGGTTCCAGGATGCGCGATTCGGCCTTTTCGTGCACTGGGGGGTCTACAGCCAGATGGGGGCTGGCGAGTGGGTGATGAACAATCGCTCCATTCGTGCCTCGGACTACGAGCGACTGGCGCCGTCGTTCAATCCCACCGCGTACGACGCGACGGCGTGGGTGGCGCTCGCCAAGGCGGCGGGGATGAAGTACATCACGATCACGAGTAAACACCACGACGGCTTCGCGATGTTCGACTCCAAGGTGAGCGACTACACCATCGTGAAGCGCACGCCGTACGGTCGCGATCCCATCCGCCAACTGGTCGACGCCGCCAGCAAGGAGGGGATCAAGGTCTTCTTCTACTACTCGCAGTTGGACTGGCATCACCCGGACTACTTCCCCGTCGGCTCCACGGGGCGGGAGAGCGGGCGCCCGGAAGGTGGTGACTTCAACCGCTACCTGGACTACATGAACGGGCAGCTCAAGGAGCTGCTCACCAACTACGGCCCCATCGGCGGGATCTGGTTCGACGGGATGTGGGACAAGCCCGAGGCCAACTGGCGCCTGGACGAGACCTATCGCCTGATTCATCAGTTGCAACCGGCGGCACTCATCGGCTCGAATCATCACGTGACCCCCAACCCGGGCGAGGACTTCCAGATGATCGAGAAGGACCTTCCGGGAGAGAACAGCGCCGGTTTCAACAAGGCCGCGATGTCGTCGCTCCCGCTGGAGTCGTGCGAGACGATGAACGGATCGTGGGGGTTCGACATCACCGACCGCCGCTACAAGAGCTCGCGCGACCTCATTCGCTACCTCGTGCGCGCGGCAGGGAGCAACGCCAACTTCCTGCTCAACGTGGGCCCCATGCCTAACGGGATGATCCAGCCGGAGTTCGTGGAGCGGCTGCGGGCGGTGGGGCAGTGGCTGCGGACCAACGGCGAGTCGGTGTACGGGACGCGTGGCGGGCCGGTGCCGCCGCGGCCGTGGGGGGTGACGACCCGGAAGGGCAACAAGGTCTACGTCCACATCCTCGACTGGCAGGACGACGACCTCTGGCTCCCGCTCGACGCGAAGGTGAAGCGCGCGTCGGTGCTGGGGCGCGACGGGGTGGTGCGCCTGCAGCCGGGGAAGGGCGGGGTGTTGCTCGGCGGGATCAGCGCGCTGCGACAGGACGACATCGACACCGTCGTGGTGCTGGAACTGGGGCAGTAAGGCAAGAAGTGGCGCCATCCACGGAGGATGGCGCCACCTCGTTGCAGCAGCCTAACGCGGCCCGCGCCACGCGACGGACTATTTCGCCCGCGCCTTCCACGCCTTGAGGATCTCGGCCTCGCGCTCACGCTTCATCCCCGCCTGACGCTTGGCGCGTTCGGCGGCCGGGCGCGCCTTGTCCCATTCGAGCGTGTCGCGTGCGGTCACGGCAAACGGCCGGTAGGTGAGTCCGGCGGCGATCGCCTTCGAGACCTTCACGTACATCAGCGGATCGCCCGGAGCCCACGCCGGCATCTCCCCCCAGATCTGCACCTTCTGCTCGGCCAGGAACGACTCGGGGACCCAGGTGAAGGTGACGGGGGACGACGTGATCGCGCGGCATCCGGCCAGCATCTCGGCCATCGTCAGGCGCGTCGCCGGCCCCGTGGCGTTGAAGTCCCCCTTGGTGCCATCCTCGGCGAGCCTGACGATCCACTCGGTGAGGTCGCGCTGGTCGATGACCTGCGACGAGTGATTCGGGTTCCCGGGGGCGAGCACCTCGCCTCCTTCATCGATACGCACGGGCCAGTAGGTGAAGCGATCGGTCGGATCGCCAGGGCCGACGATGAGCCCCGGACGCACGACGGTAGCGCCCCCCGGGAAGGCTTCGTGCACGAGGTTCTCGGAGATCGCCTTCGTTAGGCCGTAGGGCGCCTCGTCGCCGTCCTTGAAGGTGGCGGCCGGCGCGAAACGCTCGTGGCTTTCATCAACCGGTTCGGTGCGCACGCGTTCGCCGTTGGCGTAGCTGAACGGCTCGGTGCGATAGGCGGAGATCGACGAGACGAAGAGGTAGTGCGGCGTGGAGTTGCGGAGCGCCTTCACGGAGCGCTGCACCCAGCGATAGTCGCGCGCGTTGTTGTCGAGCACCGCGTCCCATTTGCGCGACGAGAGCATCGACATGTCGCCTTCGCGATCGGCAATGATGTGCTCGACCCCCTCGACCTTGGTGGCGCTGCGTCCACGGGTGAGGATCGTGACCTCATGTCCGCGCGCGAGGGCGTACTTGACCGTGTTGGGGCCGATGAAGCCGGTGCCGCCCAAGATGAGGAGCTTCTTGGGGGCGATCGACGAGGGGGGCGTGCGAGCGGGAGCGGGCGACGAATCAGAAGTGCCGGCGCGCGCAGCCGCGGCAGAGGCGGCGGATGCCGCGGCAGGTGCGAGCGCCAGCCCGGCGCCGGCAATGGAGGCAGTGCGCAGGAAGTCGCGGCGGGACGAAGACATGTCGGCGTGGGGATGTGAGGTGAGGGTGGGCGAAAGTGTCGCGACGCGCAGCGTTTCGGAATGGCGGGCCGCCCTCAGAGCCGGGCTCAGAACCGGGGTCAGAGCAACGCTCTGACCCCACTCCCGTCTCCCGTCTCCCGTCTCCCGTCTCCCGTCTCCCGTCTCCCGTCCGCCTTATTGCTCTCGGTCAAACCGAACATTCCGCGCCCGCCCGGCAAAGGCGCGCAGCCCGGTCACCTTCCCGCTCGCATCGCGCACGAAGCGCAGCGTCGCTCCGCCGATGCGGAAGCCGTCCTTGTAGAACGGAATCAGGGTCGACTCCTCGTCCGTCGCGAGGCGCGCGCGCAGGTTGGCGCCGTCCAGGCGGATGGTGATGCGCGAGTCGAGTTCGGGGGAGCGATACACCCCGGCGTAGTCGCCTAACGTCACCGTTCCCGCGGCCGGCGGGGGCGAGGCGCGCATCTCGGTCACCTCGCCGTCCGGGGATTCGATGCGCAGCGCCGTGGCCTTCGCTCCGGCCGGGGTGAAGGTCAGCTTCATCCCCGACGGCACGACGTAGGTCCCCGGCGTGCCATCGCCTCGCAGCGAATCGGCCGCCGGGCCAATGACGCGCGCGTATTCGCCCACGCTACCGATCGACAGCCATTCGTCGGTGCGCGGATCGCGATACGGACCGACGATGAGCGCGCGCTCCCCTTCGGCGATGGGGGCCGGCGCGGTGCGCACCGCCGCGTTGGCGCGCGGCACGACGAGCGCCGCCACCTGGCGCCCGAGCTGCACGGCGTTGGCTGGCGCGGCGTTGCACCAGACGGCCACCGACGCCTTGGCCTCGGGGTAGCGCGCGAGGAAGGTGCGATAGCCAGCGGTCGCGCCGGAGTGCGACACCTCGCGAACCCCGGGCGCCCACGGCGCCACCTGCAACCCTAACGCGTAGGTCAGCGTGCGCCCGTCGTTGAGGTGCATCTGCGTCTCGAGCAGTCGCGTCAGCTCCGGCTTCCCGAGCAGGCCGTTGGTGAGCGCGTCGTTCCAGATGAGCAAGTCGCCGAGCGACGAGAGCAACCCACCATTGCCGTGCACCATGGTGAAGGGCATGTCCTGCACCCAGGCACCGCGCTCGAAGGCGTAGGCGGTTGCCCGCCCGGGGACGACTCGGCGATAGTCGTCACGCCACTGGGTGTGCCGCATGCCTAACGGCTTGAACAGGCGCTCCTCGGAGAACTTCGCGAAGGACATCCCGCTCACCCGCGCGACGATCGTGGCGGCGAGGACGTAGCCGGTGTTGCTGTACAGGTACTCGCTCCCCGGCGTGAAATTGAGCTCCCGCTGCCGGGAGACGAGGTCGAGGATCAGCGCGTTGGTGTGCACCTGGCTCCCCGGCCCGCGCCCCATGAGTACCAGCAGCGCCCACTGGTCGCGCAGCCCGCTGGTCATCGTGAGGATGTTGCGGATGGTGATCCTGGTGCCGAAGTCGGGGACCTCGGGGAGGTATTTCCGGATGTCGTCGTCGATCGAGAGCTTGCCGTCCAGCTGCAACAGGGCGACGGCGGCGGCGGTGAACTGCTTGGCGACCGACCCCGACTCGGAAATCGATTCCCCCGTGAGCGGGATCTTGTACTCGAGGTTGGCCATGCCGTAGCCCTGCTTGAAGACGGCGGCACCGTTCTGTCCCACGCCAACCAGGCATCCGGGCGACGTGGTGTCGAAGCGCGCGAAGAGCTGGTCGATGCGACGCACCGTCGAGTCGGGGAGCGATTGGGCGGTGGCGACGGTCGGCACGCCGGGAGTGAGGGCAGCGACGACGAACGCGATGAGGAGACGCAGGCGCATGGGAGGCGACGACGCGAGAGAGATGGACCCTGTGACGATCGGACGATCGCCATACGTTGCTCTTCTGCCCGGCGATTCGTGAGTGGGTGCCCGCGAGCGACCCGTCGCCGGTTGGTCCCGCGGGCAGCGGAGGTTGGTTCTCACGCGTACTATTGGGCGCTGTCATTGCCCTCACCTTCGCACGCACCCCCTGGGAGTCTCAGATGCTCAACCGTCGCGCATGGTTCCGCACGGCAGCCGGTAGCGGTGCTGCCCTCGCCCTCGCGCCGCGACTGCTGCAGGCGCTCGAACCGCTCTGGGCCTCCACGCAGGGAGCGCTCATCAAGAAAGCGATCCCGTCGACGGGTGAGCTGCTCCCCGTCATCGGTCTCGGCAGCTCGGCCACCTTTGCGTCGGTCGCGCGCAGTGAGGAAGTGAGCGCGCTCAAGGAAGTCTTTCGGGCGATGGCCGATCGCGGGGCGACGCTGTTCGACACCGCGCCGGGGTACGGCGTCTCCGAACAGGTGGCCGGGCAGATCGTCAACGAGCTCGGGATCGCCGACAAGATGTTCTGGGCCACCAAGCTCAATGCCGCCGGGCGCGGCTCGGGTGGCACCACCGATCCAGCGGCCGCGCGCGCGCAGGTGGAGCGTTCGTTCGAGATCCTCAAGCGCCCCAAGATCGACCTGATCCAGGTCCACAACATGTCCGACGTTCCCACGCAGCTTGCGGTCCTCAAGGACTTCAAGCGCCAGGGACGCGTGCGCTACATCGGCGTGACGACGACGTTCGAGCCGCAGTACCCGGGGCTCCTCGAGGTGATGCGCAGCGAACCGCTCGACTTCATCGGGATCGACTACGCGGCTGACAACCGTCAGGTGGAAGAGGCGATCCTCCCGCTGGCGCAGGAGCGGAAGATCGCAGTGCTCGCCTACGCCCCGTTCGGGCGCACGTCGCTCTTCCGCCGCATCGGCGATCGTCCGCTCCCCGAGTGGGCCGCCGACTTCGACGCCTCGACGTGGGCGCAACTCCTGCTCAAGTTTGTCGTCTCGCATCCGGCCATCACCGCGGTGACACCGGCCACGAGCCAGGCGAAGCACATGCTGGACAACATCGGCGGCGGCGTCGGTCGCCTCCCCGATGCGGCCATGCGCCAACGCATCATCCAGTTTGTCGACGCGCTCCCGCCGGCACCGCCGCGCGGACGTTAGGCAATCTCCCCGCCGTATCGCCCCCTCACGAGCACTCGGGACCATCCATGACCAGCACGAACGGGCTGTCGGCGCGATTACGCGCCGCTGTTGGCGCACGCGAGGGCGAAGGCGCAGTTCTCCTTTGGTCGACGGCGTACTACTTCCTCGTTCTCTGTGCCTACTACGTCATCCGTCCCATTCGTGACGACATCGGCGCGGCGAGCGGCGCCGAAAACCTGGCGTGGTTGTTCACCGGGACGCTGGCGGGGATGCTGCTCGCGCACCCGCTGTACACGACCGTCGTCACGCGCCTCACGCGTCGGCGCTTCGTGTCGTGGGCATACCGGTTCTTCGCGCTCAACCTGGTCGCCTTCTATCTCTACTTCCGCGTCGCCGACCCGGCGCAGGCCATCTGGGCGGGGCGCGTCTTCTTCATCTGGACCAGCGTCTTCAACCTCTTCGTCGTCTCGGTCTTCTGGTCGCTCACGACTGACCTCTTTCGCCCGGGACAGGGGAAGCGCCTCTTCGGCTTCGTCGCCGTCGGCGGCACGTTAGGCGCCATCCTTGGCGCCACCATCACCTCGTCGCTCATCGGCGTGGTGGGGAGCGTGGGGCTGATGCTCGTCTCGGCGGTCATCCTCGAGCTGGCGGTGCAGGCGGCGCTGGTCATCGACAAGCACGAAGGGACGATGCGCGCCGCTGCCGTGGCCGAAGGGGAGCGGGCCTCGGAGTCGACACGCGACGCGTCCAAGGAAGTGATCGGTGGCGGCATCCTCGACGGGATCAAGCACACCTTCTCGTCGCCGTATCTCTTCGGCATCGCCACGCTGATCCTCTTCTACACCATCTCGTCGACCTTCCTGTACTTCCAGCAGGCCGACATCGTGAAGGTGGCGTTTGGCGACGATCGTGAGGCGCGCACGCGCGTCTTTGCCAACATGGACCTCATCACCAACGCCCTCACCCTCATCGCGCAGCTCTTTCTCACCGGTCGCGTGATGAAGTGGCTCGGCGTCGGCGTGGCGCTGGCCTTCCTCCCCGTGCTGACGATGCTCGGCTTCGGCATCCTGGGGATCGCGCCGGTGTTGTCGGTGCTGATCGTCTTCCAGGTGGCGCGTCGCGCAGGGAACTTCGCCATCCAGCGCCCCGGGCGCGAAGCCCTCTTCACCGTCCTGCCGCGCGCCGACAAGTACAAGGCGAAGAACTTCAGCGACACCTTCGTCTATCGCCTGGGGGACCAGGTGGGGGCGTGGTCGTACACGTGGATGGCGGTCTTCGGCCTTACGGCGTCGGGGCTGGCCTTCACGATGGTGCCGTTTGCCGCCGGCTGGTTGCTGCTGACGGTGTGGCTCGGTCGCCGGTACCGCCTGCTGGAGAGCGCCGGTACCGCGGCCAGGAGCTAGTCGCTAGAACCAGCCGTCCTGCATCTCGAACGGCGTCGCGTCTCCGCGCACCAGCAACTCCGCGAGTTGTTCGGTGCGCGGCAGCTCCCAGCCAAACCAGTAGTGCGCCGCCTGCACCTTGCCTCGATAGAATGTTTCGTTGTGCGCGGTGTGGGCACTCGTCAGCGCGCGCGAGGCCACCAGTGCCTGTCGCAGCCAGAGCCACCCGATCACGGTCCGACTCACGAGGTCGAGGTAGGCGCTGGCATTCGCCAGCGCGCGCGCCGGATCGCTGCTGGCGCTTGCCATGAGCAACGAGGTCGTGACGCGTTCGAGGCGCGCGATGGCCTCGTCGAGTTGTGCGGAGAGCGCCGAGAGTCCGTCGACACTCTGCGCATCGCTTGCCACCGTGCGCATGCGCGCGAGCAGCGCGCGGAAGCCGGCGCCGTCGTCCTGGCGCACCTTGCGCCCCAGCAGGTCGAGCGCCTGCACCCCGTTGGTCCCCTCGTGAATCGGGTTGAGGCGGTTATCGCGATAGAACTGCTCGATCGGATACTCGCGGGCAAAGCCGTAGCCGCCTAACGTCTGCATGGCGAGCGAGATCGATTCCTGTCCCGCCTCGCCCGGCCACGCCTTGGCGACCGGCGTCAACACCTCCAGCAGGGCCAGCGCCTCGCGACGCGACGCGTCGTCAACTGCCGTGCGCTCCTCGTCCACGAGTTGCGCGCACTGGAGCACGAGGGCGAGTGCTCCTTCGACCGTCGCCTTTTGCGCCAGCAACATGCGGCGCACGTCGGGGTGGTCGATGATGGCGATCGGGGGACGCACCGGGTCCTTTTCCCCTGGAAGGCGTCCCTGGCGCCGCGTGCGCGCGTAGTCGAGCGCGTGCCGGTAGGCGGCGTACGCCATCCCCGTCGCCGCGCGCCCCACGCCAATGCGCGCCTCGTTCATCATCTGGAACATGCAGGCCAGCCCACGATTCGCCTCGCCCACCAACTCGCCGATGCATTCCTCCCGCTCGCCGAAGTTGAGGATCGTGCTGGTGGTCCCGCGCCATCCCATCTTGTGAATCAACCCGGCGAGCTGCACCCCGTTGGAGATGAGGGCGCCGGCGGCGTCGCGCCGATAGCGCGGCACCAGCATCAGCGAGATGCCGCGCACCCCTGGCGGAGCGCCATCGATGCGTGCCAGCACCATGTGCACGATGTTCTCCGACAGCTCGTGCTCGCCACCGGAGATCCACATCTTTGTCCCGCTGATGCGATACGTCCCCGCGGGATGCCCCTCACCGGCCGGCGTGGCGCGCGTGCGCAGGTCGGCGAGCGATGACCCCGCATCGGGCTCGGTGAGCGCCATGGTGCCGAAGTATTGCCCCGTCAGAAGCAACTCGAGATAGCGCTCGCGTTGGCTGTCGGTCCCGAACGTGGCGATGAGGTTCGCCACCCCGGTCGTGAGGAGCGCATAGGCCGCCGTTCCCACGTTGGCCGCGTCGAACCAGAGCAGCGCCGCCGCGGCGACGACGTGCGGCAGCTGCATCCCGCCGACCCCCTCATCCTGCGTAACGGCGATGAACCCCGCCTCGGCCATTGCCGCCAGGGCAGTGCGCACCGCTGGAGGGGTGACCACACGCCCGTCTCGCATGAACGGCTCGTGTTCATCGCTCTCGCGGTGGTGTGGCTGAAAGTGTTCCTCCGCCAGCGCGCGCGCCGTGGCCAGCACGGCGTCGAACGTCTCGCGCGAATGCTCGGCGTAGCGTGCGCGGGCGGTGAGCGACTCGACGTCCAGCACTTCGTAGAGCTGGAACTCGAGGTCGCGCGGGTTGAGGCGGGAGAGGGACATCGGAGCGGTTCGAGGGAACGTGCAGTGTCGCGATTGGCACGAGCGTCGGTCAAGAGCCCCCGCTCGCGCTGCGCGCCCGCCGGACGTACCATCTCTCCATGGCGCATCTCGAACTCGTGGCACTCGTCGTCCGGGAATACGACCCGGCCATCGACTTCTTCGTGAATGTCCTGCAGTTCGACCTGGTGGAGGATGTTCCCTCGCTCACCAACGACGGGCGCCCCAAACGGTGGGTCGTCGTGCGCCCGCGTGGCGGCGCGACGGGGATCCTGCTGGCGCGCGCCGACGGCGAGGGGCAGTCGGCGGTGGTCGGGCAGCAGTTTGCCGGCCGAGTCGGACTGTTCCTGCGGGTGGACGACTTCGATGCCGCCTACGCTCGCATGCAGTCGGCAGGCGTCTCGTTCACGTCGGCGCCTCGCCGTGAGGCGTACGGTATGGTCGCCGTCTTTCTCGACTGCGAAGGAAACAAGTGGGACTTGCTGGGGCCTCGGCCGTAGCAGTGGTTTCAGAGCCGGTAGCCGCAGCGCCGGCGCACTGCGCCGGCAACGGCGCGTCTACCGGTTGTGAAACCACCTGTCGCGGCGCCGAGCCTAACGCGGACGCTGTCGCACCGGACAACGTGGTGCCAGCGCACTCCCACGATCCCCCCGGATCGCCGTTGCACTGACACCGCGCTGCCCAGCACTGTTCGTTCGTGCCTGTGCAGGGTGCAAGCGC
>CAZLLP010000127.1:0-17001 GCA_964560345.1 uncultured Gemmatimonadaceae bacterium | reverse complement strand
CCCGCACCTGGACGAGCAGCGCGGCGTCCGCCGTCGCGCGGGCACTCGGTGGCCGGTCCTGCGCGCTGTAGAAGCCACTCGTCGACACGGCCAGGGCCGCGCACATAATCGTCACGGCGTAGTCGTCTCGGTGGGCCGCGATCAGGACGTACTTCTCGCTCACCGAGACGCCTTCGCGAAGTACGCCGCCGCTTTTTCTAGGAAGTCGAGCTCCTGCTGCAACCGGGCGTTCTCGCGTTGCAGCCGTCGGACTTCCTCCTGCTTACTCGGCAACCGACGCTGCCCCGGGAAGACATCCTGCGGCACCGCCCCCGCGCGCGCTCACCCGTTTCGCCCACAGACGCAGCAGATCCGGGCGCATGCCGAGTCCCGCCCGACTTGCGTGACACTCACACCGCGCGCGCGCTGCTCCGCCAGGCGGCGCACGGCTTCGAGCTCGAACTCGGCACTACAGGCCCGCCGCACTCTCGGTTGCTTCGGCATCGAACACCTCCTCCCCCAAGATGAGGGTTGTTGAGGTGGTCATCAAACCTGGTCAAGTCCAGACGGCCTAGCACTGGAACGTGTTGGCGTTGTGCGCGATGCTCGCGGGGCGATCGTGATCGATGAGCGTATGCGCACGAGTGTGCCTAACGTCTGCGCGGTCGGTGACTGCACCACGCAACCGCACCTCGTCTACGTCGCAGCGGCGGCGGGGACCCGAGCGGCGGTGAACTTGATGGGCGGAGACTCGGTGCTCGACCCGTCTAGCATGCCGGCCGTGATCTGCACAGACCCGCAAGTCGCTACGGTAGGACTCTCGGAAGCGGCAGCGCGACAACGCGGCATCAACGCGGATACGAGAACTCTCGCCTTGCTTCATGTGCCGCGTGCCCTCGTCAACTTCGAGACGCGTGGAGTGATCAAACCGGTGGCGGACGCGGACAGTGGTCGGCTCCTCGGGGTGCAAGCGGTCGCAGCCGAAGCCGGTGAACTGATTCAAGCCGCCGCATTGGCCGTACACGCCCGCATGACGGTCGACGTCCTCGCGAACCAGCTGTTTCCTTACCTCACCATGGTGGAAGGGCTGAAACTCGCGGCCCAGTCCTTCACGAGGAATGTAGCGACGCTGCCCTGCTGTGCCGGATAGACCGCTGGCCGACCGTGACGCGCCAGCGCGTGCACTCGGTCAGCGATACAGGGGGAGAGTTCAGATCGAGGGGCCAGCTCGGCGTGCGTACCTTCGCGACCCACTGCGCCCACGGCGTGCTTCGCCGTGAACGGCGGGGAGTAGTTGCCACGGGGTGTCTCGACACTCGCAATACCTCGGTTCTGACGAACATGTCGTTGACCTCGGTCGAATGCACGAACCACATCACCCGACGGCCGCAGCCTTCCGGTCGAACGCCTCCCGACCGGTCGCATGGGCGCTCAGTCAGGGCTCACGCTCGTACTCGCGATTGACAACTTGCTGCGTCGCTGTGACTTTTACGCCGCATCAAGCAGAGCCGTCGTCCGGGTCCCCCCGTCCGTCGTGAAGACCGGGAGCGACGGTGTGGTAGCAATGCATGGCCATGCGCGACTTGCGTAGCTCGCCATCGTGTCTGCACGTGCGCTCACACTTCCTCCCCCGATTCCGTGCCCCCACACGCCCGGCAGCAGCGTCCCTTCTGGCAGCGCAGCCTCCTTGGCTTCGTCGCCCTCCTGACCACGCTCGTCACACCCGCCAAAGCCCAGGAAAGAACCGCCCTCGCCACGGTGCGCGGTCAGGTCGTCAACGCCGAAGGCGCCCCCGTCCCGCGCGCACGAGTGGAGTTGCTGGGGGAGGCCGGCCGGCTTGAGCGCGAAGCGAGGTCGGATGATGGCGGCCGATTCAGCGTGAGTGCCTCGGCCGCGGGCCGGTTTCGACTCCGTACGACGCTGCTTGGCTTTCTGCCGAATGTCGTGAACGTCACTCTCGCGATCGGGAGTGAAGCGTCTGTCACGATTACCCTTGTCGAGGCGCCGTCCGTACTCAGCCAGGTGGTCGTTTCGGCGAGCCGCAGTGGCCAGGAGTTGGCGAACGTACCGGCATCCGTCAGCGTGGTCCCGCTGGATGTCATTCAGGGGACAGGTCGGCGCAACACCAACATCGAGGAGGCGCTGCGAACTGTTCCGGGACTCGTGGTCCGGGATCAACTCGGCGGCGCGTCTCGCGTGACGATTGCGATTCGCGGCGCCGGTTCGTCGAACACGTTTGGCGTACGCAGCATCCGCCTGATGATCGACGGCGTACCGAAGAACAACGCCGGCGGCTCCGGACAAGACCTGGCCAACCTCGACATGACGTCCATTTCGAGCATCGAGGTTTTGCGCGGCGCAGCGTCCACCCTGTACGGTAACCAGGCGGGTGGAGTAATCGTGATGACGAGCGAGACCGGCAGTGAGACGCCACGCCGGCAATTGCAGCTGCTCGGTGGGAGCTTCGGGTTCGCACGTGTACACGCCAAGGCCACAGGGCAAGCGTTCGGCGGCACCGTCAGCTACCTCGCAAGTGCGTGGCGCACGCAACAGCGCGGCTATCGTGACTTCTCCAACTTCGACCAAACCGGCTTCAGCTCGAAATTTGTCTACAAGCCCGACGCCCGCAGCACGATCACGGGGGTGATGTCGTACGACAACCTCGGGCAGGACGTGCCGGGCGGACTTACCGAAGGCGAGATGCGCGCGTCTCCGACCATCGCCGATTCGACGTCATTCATTCGCGTGAACGGAGTGCGCCTGTCGAACTTCGGACGATTCGACGAGTTTCGATTCGGGTTGAACGTGCGGCGATCGCTGACCGCGTCCGAGGAGCTGGAGACGCAAGTCTTCTACGTGCCGCGCACGATTCACAACGCGCCCAGCCAGGCGCAGTTTCTCCAGCAGGCCTTCCTGAATCGCGGTGCTACGACGCGACTGCTCTCGACGCGCGCGGTCGGGTCGCTTGGCAATCGCTTTACCGCCGGTGTGGACTTTCACGACACACCGATCCAGACCACCACGACCGGTCGTCCCGGCACGACGAGCGCGGGTACCGCATTCTCGGCGTTCGACGAACAGGCGACCGCGTTCGGGGTGTACGCGCTCGAGGAGCTCGCCCTACGGGAGGATCTCACGTTGCAGGCTGGCGTCCGTTACGATGAAATTCGATTCCGCCAGCAGAACAAGCTGCGCAAGGAACTCACGCGCCCACGAGAATTCACCCGCGTGACGCCGAAGTTCGGCCTCAACTACCGCATCGATCCGTCGCACTCGGTCTACGCGAATGTCAGTGAGTCGTTCGAGGCGCCGGTCATCGGCCAGCTGCGCAACTCGCCCCGATCGGACGGGGAGTTCGTCACCAACCAGGTGGTCGAGCCGCTCACGATTCGGACGTACGAGCTCGGGACGCGGGGAGGCGTCGGACGGGCCACATTCGAGCTCGCCGTCTTTCGACAGAAGCTCAGCGACCAGCAGGTCAACGTGAGCTTCGTTCGGGTGCCGCCGCTCACCGGGCAATTCGCGGCACTGGTGAACGCTGCCTCGGTCAAGCAGAGTGGCGTGGAGTTCGGCACTACGGTCGTTCTCTCCAGCGCGCTCACGCTGGCCGGGACGTACACGTACTCGGATTTCACGTACGAGCGCTACGCGGCGGGGACGAGCAATTTTGCCGGCAATGAACTGCCCGGCATCCCGAAGCACAATGGATTTATTGAGCTGCGATACCGCGACAGCAAGGGGCTTGTTGGTGGCGTGGAGCTTCAATCGGTCGGCAAGTTCTTTCTCAATGATGCGAACACGGCGACAAACGACGCGTACCAGGTGGTCAACCTCCGCATGGGATGGGAGCAGGCCTCCGGTCGTGTGCAGTTTTCGCCATTTGTGGGGGTGAACAACGTGCTGTCCGAGAAGTACTCCTCCCAGCCGCAGATCAACGCGGGGGCCGGGAGATTCTTCAACCCGCTGCCTGGCGCGAACTTCACCGCTGGCGTCAAGGTGAACTGGTAGCAGGTTGCGCCTGACCGGCACAGGGGGTGACGTCGTCGCCCCCTGTGATCGGTCTCCTTCAACAATGCACGTTGGCAAGTAACATTCTGTGCGCGAGAGCGCTCCGACCTTCTTACGCTTACCGCAGGGGCCATGGGAGCACCGATGTTCGGCGCACGTGCCAAAGCGAGAGTTGCATCGTGGCATCGCTGGCTGGGACTGGGACTCACCGTGCCGCTCGCCGGTTGGGCGGTATCTGCCGCAGTGATGATGCTGGTCACGATGGACTCGCCGAACGGACTGGCCGGGGTCTACACGCTGAACCCGTACAACTCTGCGGATGTGCGCCTCGATGCGGCGACCGTCGAGCCCACGACGGTTCTGAACACGCTCGCGAAAGAGTATGGAATCCAGCGCGTGTACTGGCTCCGCCTGCAGTCGCGCGGGGCGCACCTGTGGTATGTGGTGAAGCCGACGCCGTACGCGCAAGCGATGGTGTTCGATGCGCATACCGCAGCACGGCTCGATCCGCTCCCCGACGAGTTGCTCGAGGTGGTCGCCGGCGAGGCGCTCGTTGGCGGGCGTGTGGCCGCGCTCGAGTTCACGACGGAGTACAATCGGTACTACCAACTGGATCGCCTGCCGGTGGTCCGGGCCAGCATCGTCGGTGACCAAGTCGCGTCGCTGGTCCTCTCTCGGGACGAGGGCCGAACGCTGCGCCGATTGAACGCCGAGTCGGAACGGTTCAACTGGTGGTATCGAGCGCTTCATGTGAACCAATTCTCGGATCACATGGCGCTGTGGACGACGCTGCTGTTCATCGGAGCCATCGGCGTCATCCTGCTGACGCTGCTCGGCTACCAACTCTTCTGGTGGCGTCGACCGGGCGCTGCCGCCGCCGCCCGGGAAAGGCAGCGAAGACTCTCGCTGTTTTCGTCGCGAAATTGGCATCGCAAGCTTGGCGCGGTCGCCGGCGGTGTCCTTGCCCTGGAGCTCCTGGTGGGCGGGTATCTCTGGATGAGCCTCGGTCCGCTCGAGGATCCGTTTCGGGGCAAGGCCAGCTTCAACAGCGACTGGGTGGGTGGCTTCAGCACGAGAAAGTCGCTGGCTACGCCAGGTGTCGTACTCGATCGGCTGTCGTCATCACTACCCCAGCTTCGACGGCCGGTGCAGGCGATCGAATGGCGTCAGCTCGGAGAGCTCGACGCATTGTTGGTGACAACGAGGCTGGACGAGGAGCCGCTTGTATTCGCGACAAAGACGGGTGCCCCGATCAAGGCGCTCGCCCCCGAAGTGGCTGGCGAGATCGCGCGGCAGGAGGTCGTGGGCAGGCCGTCGTTCAAGTTCGTCGGGAGTGCGCCTCAGCTGTGGATGGACCTCAACCGCGCGGTGGCTACGTATCACTTCCGTTTCGACGACCCGGGGCGTACCGACGTCTACGTGGCCCAGAACACGGGTCAGATCATTCAGCGTCGACCGTGGTTCTGGCGCATGTTTGGACCGTTCCTCGCTGTGCACATGTTCTCGTTCACGGGAAACAAGCCCGTGGACATGACGCTGCTGGTGACGTTTCAACTTGCCATTCTCGGAATGATCGCGACCGGTTGGCGGCTGCAGTTCCCGGGCACACGCGCGCGGCGTGACATTGTATCGGTGGACCTCTCTCCTGCGGGGGGAGCGGACGCGTGAGACCCTCCACACCGGAGATTGACGGAACGTTGCCTGAGGTGCGGTTCGATGGCGGGACGCGGCGTCGCGTCGCATTCGCCCGCGCCGACCTCGCCGCGCTCCTTCTCGGCGCGACGTTGGTGCTCGCCATGCTGGGTTGGTTCGCGTGGCGCATGGCGCAGAACGTCTCGCGAGACCGTGCCGTGGACGCTCGGCCTGTCGATCACGGGTCCTAGAGCGTCAGGTGCATGACGCGTGCGACGGAGAAGGTGACACCAATTTGCATCTGGCAGTTAGTTGCGCCGGTCGTCGTGCATGTCCCCTAAGGAAACCACTCGAAGGTGCCAGGGAGGAGCGCTCCCGTGTCCGACTCATCCAGCGAGCATCACGCGCACGACGCGCATCGGCAGGCCGCGTCCGAGCCGCAACGCGAGCCATCGGCCGAGCATACGAACGAACCGTCCGCTCGGCACGAGCGATTGCCGGAGTCACCCGACCATCATGACGCCGGCGAGGGACACGACGGGCATTCGGGTCATTCCGTCGCGATGTTTCGCGACCGCTTCTGGATCTCGCTGCTGCTGACGGTTCCGACGCTCATCTGGGGGCACATGCTGCAGCGCGCCCTTGGCTACGAGGCCCCGATGTTCACGGGCGCGCGACTGGTGCCGGCGTTCTTCGGTGCGGCGGTCTTCCTGTACGGCGGCCCGCCGTTCCTCCGCGGCGCGACGGGTGAAATCCGCGACCGGCGACCGGGGATGATGACGTTGATCGCGCTCGCCATCAGCGTCGCGTTCGTCTTCAGCGCCGCCGTGGAGCTTGGATTTCCGGGGATGCCGTTGTGGGAGGAGTTGGCCACGCTGGTCACGATCATGCTGCTGGGACACTGGATGGAGATGCGCTCCATTGCCCAGGCGCAGGGTGCGTTGGGCGCGCTCGCCAAGCTCCTCCCCGATCGCGCAGTTCGCGTGCGAAGTGACAGCGGGGCCGAACGGGAGGAGGAGGTGTCGGTTGAGGCGCTCAACGCGGGCGACGTGGTACTGGTGCGGCCTGGCGCCCATGTGCCGGCGGACGGGGTGGTGCGCGAGGGGCGCAGTGCGGTCAACGAATCGATGATCACCGGCGAATCGGTGCCGGTCGAGAAGGACGCGGGGACCCGGGTGATCGCCGGGACGGTCAACGGCTCCGGATCGCTTCGCGTGGAGGTGACGGGTACCGGGGAGCGGACCGCGTTGGCGGGGATCATGCGCCTGGTCGCCGAGGCGCAGCGCTCGAAGTCTCGGGCGCAGGTGCTGGCAGATCGTGCAGCATTTTGGCTGACGTGGATCGCCCTCGGTGCCGGAGCGGTAACGCTGGTGGCCTGGTTGGCCGCAGGCGCGAGCGCGGCGACGGCGGTGGAACGTCTCGTGACGGTCCTGGTCATCGCCTGCCCACACGCGCTCGGGCTGGCGGTTCCGCTCGTGTTGGCGATTTCGACAACGTTGGGTGCGCAGAGCGGACTCCTGGTCCGCGACCGGCGCGGACTGGAAATGGCCCGTTTGCTGACGGCCGTGGTATTCGACAAGACCGGCACGTTGACGTTAGGCGAACATCGCGTGGTGGACATGCTCACGGTCGAAGGCCTCCGGCCTGACGAGGCGTTGCGCGTGGCGGCAGCGGTCGAACGCGACGGCGAGCATCCGGTGGGGCGCGCGATAGTCGCCAGCGCCGCCGCGCGCGATCTGGTGGTCGCGCGCGCGACGGACTTCGAGGCGATCCCGGGGCGCGGGGTGCGGGCGACGGTCGAAGGGCGACTATACTCGGCGGGAGGGCCGAACCTCCTGGCTCGTCTGTCGGTCACCGTGCCGCTGGACCTCCAGCTATTCGGGGAGCGCGCGGCGATGCGAGGGCAGGGAGTCGTGTACCTCGTCGACGAGGGACCCGCCGTCGACGGCGGGAGCGATGGTGTGCGAGCGGCCTTCGCGGTGGCGGACGCGATCCGGCCGGAGTCGGTTGACGCCGTACGCCGGCTACACGAGCGGGGAATCGAGGTCGTGATGATGACCGGAGACTCGACGGCCGTCGCGGAGGCAGTGGCGAAGGAGTTGAGAATTGACACGGTGCTGTCCCAGGTGCTGCCCGAGGAGAAGGCGTCGCACATTGCTCGCCTGCAGCAGGAGGGGAAGCGAGTGGCGATGGTCGGCGATGGCGTGAATGACGCACCGGCGCTCGTGACGGCGGACGTTGGAATCGCCGTCGGGGCAGGAACCGATGTTGCGGTCGAGGCGGGCGATATCGTGCTCGTGCGGAGCGATCCACGGGACGTCCCCCGCATCATCAGCCTCTCACGCGCGACGTATCGGAAGATGGTGCAGAACCTGTGGTGGGCGGCCGGCTACAACATCGTGGCGATCCCGCTTGCCGCAGGCGTCCTCGCGCCGTGGGGGATCGTGCTGACGCCGGCCATCGGCGCGGTGTTGATGTCGATGAGCACGATCATCGTGGCGATCAACGCGCAACTGTTGCGCCGTGTGGAACTCTGATGGTTCGGAGTTTGTCCATCAGGGTAGCGTTCGCGCCACCGCCTCGACGGCCTTCATTCCGGTGCCAAATCGCGCCATGCTTTCCCGGTGATGCGCCAGCTCGCTGTATGGGAGGAAGCGAACACGAAGATCGTTTATCCGGCTGAAGGCCGGTCTGGCGAGTTGTGCGCGGACATCCGGCTCCCGCTCGTCAGGCGCCACGAGAAAGAGGTGCGTGACCGCGGCGTTAGGCGCGCCGAGCGCGAGATCGAGCATTCGCACGATGCCGGAGTAGATGGACGTGGTGTGCTCGACCTCGAAGGCGCTGGCAACGATGCCAGTTGGACGCCCCTCGCCATCGCGTTCGAGCCACAGAACGTCGATCAGGCGGACGGCGTCTGCACCGGGCGCCATAGCGAGGGTAACGGGGAGCGTGTCCACGCATCCGTCTCCCAGTCGTCCCACGCCGCAGGGACGCGACTGATCGTTGGCGGCAATCCAGACGGCGTACCCGAGCGCGTGACCGAGGTCACGGAGCCATCCCTGCACCTCGGTGTGGGTGCGATCGCTGTCGCGCGCCGACGCGAGCGCCTTGGCGTCCCGGGTCGACGCCTCACGCACGCGGGCGAGGTCCGCCTCCCACGCGGCACGCTGATCCGACGCGCTCCCGGTGTCCGCGTCGCGCGGTGGAGCGGGGTAGCGTCCGCTGCCGACGTCGAACAGAAGCCCCGCGACGGCTCCGAGGTCGTTCGACAGCAGGTCGCGGTAGCGCTGATTGAAGTCGAGAATGCCTGACCGCATCGCAAGATAGTGCGACCAGTTGCCGAGCTTCACGCTGGCACCGGTCATCGCGTTGTATCCGTTGACGATGGCGGTGTTGAACGGGGGCGCCAGTGTCGGATGCAGGAAGTAAAGGAGGTTCGCAGCTGTCGGACCCAATCCCTTGATCTTGAGAGCGTCGAGCGCGCGAACGGCCGTCAGGAGGTGTTCTTCGGTATTGCAGCAGACGCACGTGTCGAGGAAGCGTCCGAACGCCCGTTGATTGTCGGGGGACTCATAAATATCGGGGATCCGGAGTTTGGGCTTCCAGAGCCAGGCATGATCGGCGCCCTTGAACAGCTGGCGCTGCTCGGCGATCGAGTGCACGACCGTCTCGAGCGACGACCCGCGATACGCGTTCCCGAATGTTCCGTGTTCGATCTCCCGGGCGACCGCCTGCACTCCGCGCCGGATGGCGCGGAAGTTCTTCACGCGCTCCTCCCAGAGGAACCACGACCGATAGGTCGCGGCCGGGTCATCCCGCCAACGGGCGATGAGGGTTCGAGCCGGATCGTCATTCGGGATAGGCACAGGGCGGATCGAGTGAGGCGCTGGAAAGGGAACGGAGTGGGCCTCGCGAATGTATCGAGACGCAGCCCGTGAGGCGACCGGGCGATTGGGAAGGGAAGCGGTGTGGCAGACGTCCGATCATTTGACGCAGGCTAAATCGCTCGATTATGTTGTGATTGAACGCCTCACCCCATTTCCGCATGCCGCGACCGCCGCGACTCGATCGAAAGGGAGCCCACGCTCCACAGATGCAGGACACTGTCCGACTGTCCGCCGAAGGGTTGGCGAAGGTCCTCGGCGACCTCGAGGCACGCGTGCTTCGAACCGTGTGGTCGTTCGATCGACCAGCGCCTGCGCGCGAGATTCATGAGCGTCTGGTGCTCGAGCACCAGGTCTCGCATCTGACCACGATCACAGTGCTGAACAAGTTGGTGACGAAGGGTATCCTCGCACGGACCACGTGGGACGATCTGTTGCACTACTCGGCGCTGCTGCGCGAAGACCAGTTCATGAAATTCGCCTCGCGTCGGGTCGTCGAAGGGATTCTGTCGTTGCAGCCTGACGCGATCACGGCATCGTTTGTGGACGTCGTCGCGGAGCGGAACCCGGAGGAACTTGAGGAGTTGGCGAAGTTGGTTCGCCAGCGAATCCGCGAACGAGACGCTGGACGCGCGGCGAAGTGATGCGGGCGTCGTCGTCTGACTCGCTCCTGACGACGACGCTCCGTCGGCGTGAGGCGCACCGACGTCGCACGCTGCTGATCGGGCTCGCCGTCCTGATCGTTCTGAGCACGAGTCCGGTGCTTGGGCACCACGTGGTGAAAGCGGTGGATTGGCTCCCAGCGTCTCGACAACATCTGGGAGTCTTCTGTCTGGTCTCGTTGCACCTGTTACTGGCTCCGGTGCACGGGCTGTTTCATTGGCTGCTCGGTTTCGGCTTCGTCCTGGCCGTCCTTGATCGCGCGCGCGCCGTGTGGCGCGCACGCACCGTGCTGCGGAACGTGACGACGTCGCCGACGCAACCCGGGGATGCACTGTACGAAGCGGCCGCGCTGGCCGGCGTATCGCCCAACTGCATTGAGACACTGCAGAGCGGAACGGTACCGGCGTTCACCGCCGGGTTGTTGCGTCCGCGGATTTACGTCGCGGCCGACCTGCCCTCGCGGCTGACGGTCGAAGAGATGGCGGCAGTCCTGATGCACGAGTCCGTGCACAGGAATCGTCGCGATCCGCTTCGTCTCTCCGCGTGTCGGTTCCTCGCCACGTTGTTGTTCTGGATCCCCGCGCTCCGTCGAGTGGCCGACGATCTAGCCGACGACTTCGAGATCGAGGCCGACTCGATCGCGGCGGCGCGCTTTCCGTTGGATCTCGCCTCGGCGCTGGTGACACTCGCCGGTGGTCCGAGTCCGCGCGAGACCATTGACGGCATCGTCGGGTTCGAGTCGGCCGATCTCCTCGAGCGGAGAGTCAGGCGGCTGGCTGGGTTCGAACCACCGATTTACAGTCATGTCTCCCGCCGCTCGATCGTCGGCGCGGTGATCGTGCTTGCCGCGGCGTGGGGATCTGGTGTCATGGTGCTGCATCCGTTGCCTGACGCTGGGTCGAACTCTGTCGGGCCCGTGCACTGCGACCAGCATTCGGGTGGACCGCTGACGCACCTTTTCTGCCGCGGCGCCGTTTGGCGCTGGGGCGATGATCGCTGTCCACACAGTGGCCAGCTCTCCTTCTCTCATGGAGCGATGTAATGCGGCGAATCTTCCTGCTCATCGGTGTGACCCTCTTGACGCCCCTCGCGACTTCTGTCACGCAGGCCCAGGCCGCGCACGATCACGCAGCCATGACCCGTCGGACCGACGCGGGGAACGTCGCGGCCGTGGTGCGCGCGTTGTTCAGCGCGGCCGAACGCAACGACATGGCGGCGCTCGATTCACTGTATGCCGGCGATAGCCTCACGGTCGTTGAGGGAGCCGGCATCAATCGCGGGTGGGCTGACTACCGGGACCATCACCTCGCGCCCGAACTCAAGGAGATGAAGAACTTCCAGTATGCGCCGAGCGACATCGAGGTGCACATCGCTGGGGACGTCGCGTGGGCCCTTTTCCGGTATTCGCTGAAGGCCGAAATGGGCGGAAAGGCCGTGGATCAGGTTGGCCGCGGAACGGCGGTGCTCGAGCGCCGTGGCAGCCGCTGGGTCGTGCGCCATACGCAGACCTCCTCGCGGGCCCGACGCGCCACGGATCCAAGTTGACGATGTTGAGCAATACGCGAATTGGCTTCGCCCTCCGCTCCCCGGTCGTCCAGTGATGCTGCCCACCACCGTTCTGTTCGGCCGCACGCGCGGCTTGGTCCGCGCACTGTTCCGCGCACCGGGAAGACCGACGAGTATGCTCCTCGCGGCACTCTCCGTCGGGTGTGCGTCGGCGTCGAATCGCGGGGACTTCGGGGCGGTCGAGCGCCTTGTGAGCGCGCGCACACCGCTCGTCGTGCGATGGACCAATGGGACGCATGAGGACTCGCTCGTCGACGAGCGGGTGCGCGCGGTCCTTCGTGGGGAGGTCACGGTCGATTCCGCAGTGCAGGTGGCGTTGCTGCGGAATCGGGCACTGCGGGCGACGTTCGAGGAGGTCGGCCTGGCGCAGGCAGACGTTGTCCAGGCGTCGTTGCTCGCGAATCCCGTGTTCACTGGCGAGGTGCTTGGAGCGGGGGGGGGAGGGCGGGGAGTGCAGCTGGCGAGCATCGCGCTCCCCTTCGTCGACGCGCTGCAGCGTCCATTGCGGCGCCGCATTGCGGCAAGCGCGCTCGTCGCGACGCAGCAGCGCGTCGCCGACGCAGTGGTGCGCGTCGTAGCGGACGTACGCATTGCCTATGTGGAGGCGCAGGCAACCGAGCAGTTGGTCGACCTGTGGCAGCGTGTCGTGATGGTCACCGACGCCAGCGCGACCGCCGCCTCGGCTGTGCACGCGGCGGGCAACCTGTCCGATCTCGCGCTCGCCCAGGAGCGTGCGATGGCCGCCGAGTCGCGACTGTCGTTGGTTCGGGCAGAGGAATCGCGGCGGGTCGCGCGTGCTGGACTGGAGCGACTGATGGGGGTTGCGGCTGATTCGTCGTGGAACGTGTCACCGCGACTCCCGGATCCGGGCACTGACAGTTTGTCCCTTGCGGCGCTGCTCCGTGTCGCCCAAGCGCGTCGCCTGGACCTCATGGCGCGCCGTCAGGACATCGAGTCGGTCGCGCGGTCGCTGGGGTTCACCGAGAAGTTCGCACTGCTCGCGGACGGCACGATCGGGTTGGGATACGAGCGGGAACCCGATGGCACATTCCGAGGCGGGGGGGTGAACGTGCCCATTCCCCTGTTCGACCGCGGCCAGGGGCGGGTGGCCCGTGCGCGTGCCCAGCTTCGACAGGCCGTGGCCCTGCACGATGCGCTCGCCGTCGATGTCTCGGCCGAGGTCACCAGCGACTTCGCGAGGCTCAGTGGGGCGCGGGCTCGGGCGTTGCAGCTGCAGCGCTCGGTGCTCCCGCTTCGCCGCGCGGTCGTGTCCGAGATGCAGCGCTTCGTGAATGCCATGCAGGAGACCGTCTTTACCTTGCTCCTGGCGCGACAGTCGGAGATCGACGCCGGACAGGCGTATGTGGAGTCGTTGCGCGAGTACTGGTCAACGCGCGCCGAGTTGGAGCGTGCGGTGGGCGGTTCCTTCGCCCCGCTGTCCCCGGCCGAACAGGCGGCCTTCCGTGACCGCGGCGCGAGCCGCCCCGAGATGCGAGACGAGCCCTGACATGAGCGACTCGAACGTGACCCGACGCGACCTGATCGGACAGGGGTTGTCCGTGCTCGCCGCCTCGGCCGCCGCCGCGACGATGGCCGAGGCACAGCATGCTGGGCACAAGATGCCGCCTCCGCCCGCGGCGCCCGCGGCAACGCCGGATGCGCTGCCGGTGGCGCACGTGCGTCGACGTGCCCGCGCGGGTGTTCCGGGACGGGACTATACGCCGGTCATTACACCTAACGGTGCGACGCTCCCGTTCCGAGTCGTCGATGGCGTGAAGGTCTTCCACCTCGTGACGGGAGAGTTTCGCCACGAGTTCGCCCCCGGCCTGACGGCCACGTGCTGGGGATACAACGGTCGCACGATCGGCCCGACCATCGAGGCGGTTGAAGGTGACCGCGTACGCATCTACGTCACCAATCGGCTTCCGGAGCCGACCAGTGTGCACTGGCACGGCATCATTCTTCCGTCGGGGATGGACGGGGTGGCCGGGTTGAGTCACGCACCGATTCCATCAGGCGAGACGTATCGCTACGAATTCGACCTGCATCAGTACGGGACGTACATGTACCATCCGCACTACGATGAGATGACGCAGCAGGCGCTGGGGATGATGGGGCTCTTCGTGATCCACCAGCGCGACGAACGGCGACGGCCCGACAGGGACTTCGCCATGCTCTCGAGTGAGTGGCGTGTCGGGATCGGCACATCGCGTCCCGATCCGAACGAGATGCTCGACTTCAACGTGCTCACGTTCAATAGCAAGGCGTTTCCCGCCACGGCTCCCTTGGTGATACAGCTTGGCGATGACGTGCGCATCCGCTTCGGGAACCTGAGTGCGATGAGTCATCATCCCATTCATGTGCATGGACTCGCGTGGCGCGTGGTGGCGACCGATGGCGGACCGATTGCACGCGACGGGCAGTGGCCCGAAAGCACGGTGCTGGTCCCGGTTGGCACCACGCGCACGGTCGAGTTCGAGGCGAACAACCCCGGTGACTGGGCGATGCATTGTCACATGACGCACCACACGATGAACCAGATGGGACACAGCGGCCTCAGTCTTCTAGGAGTCGACGGGGAGAAGATCGATGCGGCCACACGCAGCGTGCTTCCCGAGTACATGACGATGGGACAGGGAGGGATGGGCGAACACGCGACGATGGGAATGCCGGTGCCTCGCAATTCGATTCCCATGTTGGGGACCGCTGGCCCGAAGGGGTACATCGACATGGGAGGGATGTTCAGCATTCTCAAGGTGCGCGCGCGCGTCAACGGGCAAGCTGATCCGGGGTGGTATCAGGATCCCCCTGGCACGGTCGCGCGTGCGGCGACGGCGGAGGAACTCCGCCGCGACGGGATTGCGATCGACTGAGGCGGGAGATGCACCCGCCACGCCTGCAACCAAGCCGTTGAGCGGCATGCGTGCGGTTATCGCCACACCGCGTGCTTTCGTTGCGCGACCCATCTTCATCGCGGCGGGCTTCGGCAGTATCCAGAACACTTTTTATCAATACTGCAAGGATGGACTAGTAAATCTACGAGTGGCCAGACAACTGTCCACCGAAATGTTCATCAAGCAGGCATTTCCAATATCACAGTCGCCAACAAGTGCATCTGCTTTTTCTTGCCACGCTCTTGGCGCGGTGTTTAGCGCCGCCAGCGCTTTCTCTGTTCGCCGGAGCACTCAGTGCTGCCCGTAGCATTTCAGGGGATTCATCGACTCTTCTCCGTGGTGCCATGCGCGCCAACGAACGCGTGACAGATCTGAACGTTCAGTGTGACCCTCGAGTTTGGCGCACGCCAGTTCCACGTAGAGTGGGACCAAGCCGCGCGCCTGTGGTCGCCACGTTTCCCGCGCTCGCTACATCGTCGCACGGAGATCTGCTATTCGGCAATTCCATCCCGTTCTTCGACACGAGAGTCATTCATCCTGGTTCCTTGACCGCGATTTCAGTAGCTGACGGTCAAGACATAGGTGCACCGGCCGGCCCTTTCTCGTTTGCATATCCCAAAGCTATCACAACCACGCCTGGCCAGACGCGGTTGTTTTGGGTTGAGCCAGCACAACTATCTCCAGCTTTGCCTGCCAGAGAATGGCCCTTGCGCGAGTTCGCTTGGATATGGTCTGCCACCTACACGCCAGGTATGGGTTGGTCATCCCCTGAGCGCGTATACGGACCACGCCCGCTAATATGGCACCATCCATCCCCGGCGCCCATATCTGTTAGCGGAGCAGGTACTCCTACGTTACTGCTGCCGGTAGTGTCGCGACCGAATGCTGCTGAATCGTTCGCCATGCTCCGCTTAACGGGTGCCACTTGGCGCGTTCAGCCGTTGCCATTTCCACATAACCCGGCATATGCCACACTGGTCTCTGTGCAGGATCGGCTACTGCTTGGTTACATAGCCGGGAACTCACAGTCACGCGGTCGCAACGTCAACTCTGTATTCGTAGCCCACTCTCGCGACGACGGCACCAGTTGGTCGCCGCCACTTCTAATCGACGGCGGGCCAGGCGAACGCGCCTATGAGATCAAAGCCCTCGTCGATTCGAAAGGTACTGCCCATCTTGTCTGGCTTCATGTGACACCCGCCGGTCATCACAGCCTTCGTCATACGCGCTCCTTAGATGGTGGTTCGACGTGGTTGCCTACGAGCAGCCAACCACTCGATGGCGTAGTTCTCAATCTCGACGCCGCCATTGATCAGTGCGACGTCTTGCATGCTCTCTTCCAGACATCCGATGATCGGCAGACAACCGTTCTCGTGGAAGCACAGTGGGCGGGCAGTTGGGCCACTCCTCAACGTGTTTTCCCTAGCCTTCGAACGAACGGGTTCGTGCTTGCCAAGCAATCGCGTGGTCACCTGTTGCTCGCTATGCTCGCGCAGAAGACTTCCCTGCCGCTTGGCATGCCCTACGAGGTCTACGTAGCAACCTTCTAGCGACCTCGGCAGACTCCGCCGATCCTCCGCCTTGTCACTACGCTCCGTCACCTCACTCATTCGCGCAGCACGCTACATATCTGAAGTGGTCTCGGTTTTCTGAACAGGGTGGTTGAGTGGACCGCGGGCTCCCCCGGCGACATGTTCGCCACAACCGAGGAGTCCCCGATGTCGAAACGCCCCCGTCGCAACCATGCCCCGGCCTTCAAGGCGAAGGTCGCCCTGGCCGCGGTGCGCAACGAAGGCACGCTCGCCGAGTTGGCCAAACGGTTTGATGTGCATCCCGGCCAGATCACCGCCTGGAAGGACCAACTGCTCTCGGGCGCGGCCGGCGTCTTCGGGGGAGGGCCCGTCGAACCGCCGGTCGATGTGAAGACCCTCCACGCGAAGATCAGCGAGCTCGCGCTCGAGAACGATTTTTTAGAACACGCGCTCGGCAAGGCCGGCCTGCTGAGCGCCAAGCGATGATCGACCGGACGCACCCGCTCCCCGTGACGCGGCAAGCCGCGGCGTTGGGGATCAGCCGCGGCGCGGTGTACTACACGCCACGGGCGACGTCGCCTGGCGATCTCGCGCTGATGCGGCAGATCGATGTGTTGCACCTGGACTTCCCGTTTGCCGGGGCGCGCATGCTGCGCCGCCTCCTGCGGGGCGACCTCCCCGGTGTCGGCCGGCGCCGCATCGGCACGTTGATGCTCCACATGGGGATTGCCGCCGTGTGCCCGCAGCCAGGCACCAGCCGCCGCCACCGCGCGCATCCGGTGTTTCCCTATCTCCTGCGGCACCGGACGATCACCCGACCGAACGAGGTCTGGGCCATGGACA
>CAZLLP010000126.1:0-17116 GCA_964560345.1 uncultured Gemmatimonadaceae bacterium | reverse complement strand
GCCCCCGCCACGCCGAGCAGCGCGCGGGTGGCGATGAGCATGTTGGCGTTGGTGAGCGCATCGGACGCCCGGTTGGCCACTTCGCAGCTCTTGGTCTGTGCGTTGCTCTGCAGCAGCGTCTGGCCAATGACCAGGTTGATCACGCCCGACAGGAACTTGGCCGTCGGCGACGGATTCACCTTGTCCGAGTAATCGAGGATGCTCAGGATCGGCACCGCCGCGTCCGGGTTCTTTGGATTCTGCGCATTCCACTCACGGTACATCTTGTTGCCGGCCGTGAGCGCCATACCGCCGATGGTCTCCTTCGAATCACCAGCGGCCTCGGCGGCCTTGAGCGCGGCGACCATGCTGTCGGGCTGGTTCATGTCGCCGAACGACTGGGCGATCATGAGGTTGGCACCCGGAAGCTTGGGATCGAGCGCGAGCGCCTTGCGAATCGGCGTGAGCGACGCCGGTCCCTGCCCCGCCTGACGAAGCAACTGCCCCTGCAGCATCCAGAGGCTGGCGTTGTCGGCAAACTTCGCGGTGCCGCGCCCAGCCGCTTCCGCCGCCTTGGCGGTATCACCCGAGAGCAGGTACGCCGAGGCCAGACGCGTGAAGAAGCTGGTGTCGGCGACGGCCGTGTCGGCCTTGGCCATCTCTTCGCCGATCGCGGTCGCCTGCTTGTACTCCTTGAGCGCCAGGTAGATGCGCCACTGGAGGCGGATGAGCGACGGGTCGCCCGGGTTCTGCTTGACCGCTTCGTCGATGATCGGACGCGCGACTTCGGGCTTGCCGCTGGCGGCGATGATGTTGACGACCGTCTCGGTGAGGCGGGCGTTGGTGGGGTCGAGCGCGAGCAGCGTGGTGAGCGCCTTGATCTGCTGCTCATCCATCTTCTTCTCGCCGTACGCGTCCGCCACAAGGGCCAGCGCGCGCTTGTTTTGCGGGTGCAGCTTGATGACGTCTTCCGAATACTTGATGATCGAGTCCGCGCCCCACTTCTGCGAGTTCGCAATCTCGAGAATGCAGACGCGCGACATCACGGAGTTGGGGTAGTCCTTGATCCCCTTCTGCGCATCGGAGAGCGCCTCGCCCCACTTGGACTGGCGGGCGTTGAGCGTGCACTTCTTGATGTCGTCGAGCGGCTTGCGCGCGGCATCGATGGCGCCCGAGATCCCCTTCGAGATGTCGCCCATCTTGGCGCCGGTGACCTTGGGGAGCGGCTGCACCATCCCTTCCCCGCGCACCAGCAAGAGGAAGCCGTCGAACTCGAAGCCGGCGGCGGTCTTGCTGACCGTCCCCTCGACGTACTCCTCGGCACGAATCAGGTTGGCGAGCTGCTTCGCATCGTTGGCGTTGAGCGGCTCGGTCTTGGAGTACCCCGACTGCTCGAGCGCGTTATCGATGTCGGACTTGGGGATGATCCAGAGCGTCCGCATCATGAAATCGCCACCCATGCGCTCGCGGAGCTGATCCGCGACCTGCGCGCCAAGGTTGCGCTCATTGCTGCGGAGCACAGGGACCATGAAGCGCGGACCAGGCGTCTGGCCGCGCTGCAACGTCTGCTGCTGGGCGCCGAGTTCCGAAGCGGAACCCTGAATCGCCAACCCAACGAGTAAAGCCGCAACGATGCGACCATGGCGCTGCCGAGCCGTCACTCTCATGTCCTCCAAGGGGTTGTTCATTGCCTACACCACCCCGAAAGTCAGGGTCCGTGGATACCTGCAGAAATGGGCGAAGAGGGATTCGAACCCCCGACATCCTGCGTGTAAGGCAGGCGCTCTAACCAACTGAGCTATTCGCCCGCCGACGGTATGCGCTACTTGAGGATCGCGATCGGCACGAGCACGCAATAGCCGATCACGAGGAGGAGAGGGGCAATCGTCTCGCCACCACGCCACAGATCCGCAAATCCTGCGAGAATCGTGACGAGCGCAATACCCCAAAACAAAAGTGGCCGCGAACGCGGCGACGGGCTCGATTGTGCCATAAGGGTGGGAAGGATACGGGCGCCTGACAGCTAGTGTCAAGCGCATAACTCTGCGGCGCTTACGCTTAATCCTCCCTCAATGTTGGCCCGTCTGACGAGGTCGGCGTCACATCACGCAGCAGCTGCTCGAGCGCACTCTCACGTTCTCGACGCTCCGCCTCGGCATCCGCCGCGAGCATGGCGGCCATTCGCGCCTTGTCCCGACGACGTCGAATGAAGTAGAACGGCCCGATCACGAAGACCATGAGCACCGCCGCAATCGTCGCGTCGGTCGCCAGCGCCAGTCCACCGTAGCGGCGCCGGGTACGGTCGCGGAATCGCTGCTCGAATTGTCCCTGCGTCAGGCCATAGGCGCGGCGCAGCGCGCGCTCAAAGTCTCCTTCCTCCTTCCAGTATCTCAGGAGGAGGGTCAGCCCCCCCGTCCGGTCCAGCTCCGCCAGCTCGGCCACCGCCCGATGGGATAGGGCGTACGACGCGTCGGCGCGGGACGAACCGGCGTAGAACCCCGAGTCTAATGCCTCGAGCGACGGGACACCCCGCCAGGCGAGGGCCACGTTGGTCGCGATCACCTGATCGCGATCCCACTCGCCAGCCGCAAACGAGGCGTACCCCTCGTCGAACCAGCGCGGCGTGCCGGGGCCCAGAAACTCGTGCAACGCCAGGTGCGCCAGCTCATGACGCAGGACGCGCAGCGGATCGCCGGCCGTCGACGGGGCGGCGCTCCCCTGCATGATGATGCGACGTTCATCCGGAATCGCGAACGCCGCCCCCCACTCAGGTGCGCCGTCGCCAATCCAGCTGCGAAAGGCCGCCCGGTCGGGGGCGATCTGGATGAGGAGCCGAGCGGCGGGGCGCGGGAGACCGGGAAAGGTGTCCTGCCGCACGGCCGCGGCGAGGAGCGAGCGGGCGAGTGGCACGTCGCCGGGGAAGGCCGCGACGGTGAAGCGACCGGCGGAGAGTTGCTGCGTCCCCGATTGTGCCGCGAGCGACGGCGGGATCAGCAGGCCCACCGCGCACGCCACGCGGGTGGCCGCCCGCGCGAGCGCGGTGGCTAGGCGGAGCGCGGTGGTGCCCCTCCTCCTTCGACGTGCTGCAACAGTTCGGCGCAGCGCTTCCCCCATGGACTGAACTTGTTCGCGCGCGCGCCGTCGCGCCACGCGGTCATGGCGCCGTCGCGATCGCCGGCAAAGAAGATCGCCCGCCCCAACTCGTAGTACGCCTCGATCAGGTTGGGGCCGAGGGCGATGGCCTTGCGCAGGAAGTTCTGCGCATCCTCGTACATCTCGCGTTCGAGGTAGAGCAGTCCCAGATAGTAGTGGGCGTACAGCGTCGCCTTGCGATCGTTGTCGAGGCGAATGGCCTTGGACAGGTGTTCGATGGCCTCGCCAAAGATCTTCTTCTTGAGGCAGATGTAGCCGACGTTGATGCGCGCCAGCGAATTCTGCGGCTGGCGCATCAGCACCTTCTGGAAGTTCAGGAGGGCGTCATCGTACTTGTCCTGGAGCATCTGCGCCCAGCCGAGCAGCGACTCGCCGTGCGGGTCGTTGGGGGCGAGTTCCAGCGCCCGCGTCAGCGCCGCCTCGGCACCGGCGTGATCGCCTAACGACATGAGGCTCCACCCCTTTTCGAGGTAGGTGGACGCGTTGAGGTGATCGGCGCGTGTGGGAGCGTCGCCGGCGGAGGGTTCGGGAACGCTGGCGGGCGCCGGCGCCGGTGCCGCGACCGAGGTCGTCGGCGCC
Source organism: uncultured Gemmatimonadaceae bacterium (assembly GCA_964560345.1). Classification (GTDB taxonomy): domain Bacteria; phylum Gemmatimonadota; class Gemmatimonadetes; order Gemmatimonadales; family Gemmatimonadaceae; genus SCN-70-22. The sequence continues at coordinate 13,405 of CAZLLP010000126.1, read as the reverse complement.
TGATGCGCGTCCTCCAGCGACTTCCACTGCTGCACGAGTCCCTTGACGTCGTCTTTGAGCGTGGCCAGTTCGCCCATTTCGCGCTCGATCGCGCGGTACAAGCCGATGATCTCCCCCTTGAGCGCGTCGCGTCGCGAGGCGGCATCGGCGGCGGTCAGGGCGGCGCGCAACTCGTGGAACTGGTCGCGCAGCGTGGCGAGGGTCGCGTCAGGCATCGGCGAGGGGTCCGGCAGCAGCAACGACGTCGGCGGCGTCGGGAGAACGCAGGGTCCCGTCGAGCGCCAGATGCTCGTCGGGCGACAGGAGGCGAGGGACGTCGAGCACGAGGACCATCAGGTCGTCGCGCCGCACCATCCCCTTGAGGAACTCTCCCGCGACACCACGCAGGAGACGCGGCGGCGGGGCGATGTCGCCGTCGGCGACCGCCCGCACATCCACCACCCGATCCACCGCGGCCGCGACCACGTCGTCACCTAACGACAACAACAGGAGGCGCCCGCCCCCGCCCGAAACCGACCGGGGCTCGCCCACGTCGAGTGCGAAGCGGCGGCGCAGGTCGATGACGGGGATGATGCGCCCCTGATATTCGAGCACCCCCTCCATCCACGCGGGCATGTTCGGCACCGGGTGGACGCCCTCATGTCGCAGCACACGCTCGACGAATCCGATCTCGGCCGCATACCACGCGTCGCCGATGCCGAAGGTGACAAGCCGAGTCGTCGGGGCGCGCGGGGTCACGCAGCGCCCTCCGGCACCCGATGCTGGCAGTGCGTGATGAGGGCGCGCGCGTCGAGGATCGACGTGAGGTCGTCGTCGCCCCACGTCACGCCGAGCAGCAAGTCGTCTCCCCCGTCGAATGGCGGAGGCTTGATGGCGCCGAGTTCGATCGTGATCACGTCATCGACGTCGTCCACCACGAGGCCGATGCGGCGCGTTCCGCTGCGCATCACGAGCACGTTCCCGCCGCGCGTGCCGTCGACGCCGAGGACCCGTCCCGTGTCGAAAAGGGGAATCGAGTGTTCGCCGTGCCGCATGAGCCCCGCGAGAATCGACGCGCCACCCGTGGGCACGGGGCCGATGGCCGGCGACTCGACGGCTTCGTCCAGCGCCCGCACGTCGAAGGCGAAGCGCTCGCGCCCCAGGCGAAAGGCGAGCAGTTCTGCCGTCCCCGCGCGCGAGCGCACCCGTTCGCGAAAACGCAGCATCGCGCCCGAGCCGTTAGGCTCGGCCGTCGACGCCGGGGCGACATGCGATGCGGAAGTGGACGCAGGAGACATGCTATCTCTTGGACCGATACTCATCGCTTCGCGTCACGGTTGTCTCGTGAGCAGCTGCGCCCGTGCGTCGACAGCGACATCGCGGGTTGGCGCAGAGGGACCCACGTCACATCCGCGAGCACGCAGGCCGCTCGTTATGGCCTCGGCCACCGCGCCGAGCGGTGCGACGATGTCGGCCCCCGCGGCGGCCAGCGCCTGCTGCGGCATCCCGTAGACGATTGACGTTCGCTCATCCTGCACGATCACGAAGCCCCCGCCGTCGCGCACGACCCGCGCGCCTCGGGCCCCGTCCTGTCCCATCCCGGTCAGCACGACGGCGACGACCCGCCCGCCGAACGCCTCAGCCGCGGTGAAGAGCAGCGGATCGGCGGCGGGGGCGACCCCATGAACGGGGAGTCCCGGGCGTACCGCCAGCCGCAACGACCCGGCGCTGGCCTCGACGGTGGTGTGCACGCCACCGGGGGCGACGTACACGCGTCCCGCTTCGAGCGCCTCGCCGTCGCGCGCTTCGCGCACCGGGACCGACGCGAGCGCGTCCAACCGGCGCGCCAGACTTTCGGTGAAACCGGGCGGCATGTGCTGGGCGATGATCACCGCCGCCGACGTGTCAACGAGCGACGGCACGATCTCGGCGAGCGCGCGAGGGCCGCCGGTCGACGCCGCAATGACGACGACGTGCGTGGGCGCGCGACCGCTGGCCCGTTGCGGCGCACGCGGGCTCGGACGGACGCGCGCCAGAACCGGCACCGACTGGTAGTGTGCCGCCGCCGCTGTGTGCAGTGCGCCGAGCAGTCGATCACGCAACGTTGCGAGGTCGAGGGCATCGCCCAGCGCCGGCTTGCGCACAAAGTCGACGGCGCCGAGTTCGAGGGCGCGCATGGTGGTATCGCCGCCGTCGGTGAGCGAGGAGAGCATCACGACCGGTCGCGGCGCCTCGCTCATGACGTAGCCTAACGTGGCCAATCCGTCGAGTCCCGGCATCTGCACGTCGAGCGTGACCAGGTCGGGGGCAAGCGCGTGCACCTGCATCAGCGCGGCGTAGCCGTCGCCGGCTTCGCCGAGGACCTCGAAGTCGCCTGACGAGTCCACGATGTCGCGCACGACCTGCCGAATGAACGGCGAGTCGTCGACGACCAGGACGGTGCGCCGCCTAGAGGACGCGTTCGCCATGACGAATCGACGTGACCCGGACTTCGCCGGTGGCGACATCGAAGTACACGCTGCGCCCGAAGTCACCGCCCACGTCTTCTCCAACGAGCGGGATCCCGGCCGCTACCAACGCGCGCCGCGTCGCGACCACGTTGCGTTCACCCATGTTGATCCCGCCACCGTTCAGCAGCGCGGCAAACATGCTGGCGCCGCCCACCACGCGCGCTTCCGGTGTGCCGATGATCGCCACCTCACGCATCACTTGCAGCAGGTGCGAGACGGCGGTCGAAGCGTACTTGGACGGCTTGCCGGGCGTGCGTGACAGCGCCTCGTGCGGCAACAGGATGTGCGCCAGTGCGCCGACGCGCGCCACGCGATCGTACAGCATGAGCGCCACGCACGAGCCCAGCCCGAGGCTGGCGAGCACACCACGCTCGCACAGGACGGCTGCATCGCCCACGTTGACATGCACGTCAGGGGGCGCGAGTGGGGTGGTCACGATCCCCATGCGTCAGGCGAGCCGCTGCGCGGTCTCGAGGTTGTTGCGGGCCATCGGGTTGTCGGGGGCGAGCGCGAGCGACCGCTCCCAGCAGCGAATGGCCTCTTCGCGTTCGCGCCGACGGAACCGGATGTTGCCAAGCTTGAGCCACACATCGCCGCCAAGATCTGGGGCGACGCGCACCGCTCGCTGGTAGCATTCCAGCGCGTCGTCGTAGCGACCGGCGCGATAGTGCACGTCGCCCGCGTTCTTGTGCAATTGCGGAAGCGTGGCGTCCTCGAGCTGACCACGCTCGGCCGCTGCTGCGGCTTCTGCATAGCGCCCGCGGCGTTCGAGCGCGGTCGCGAGGTTGTTGAGGAGCACCGCCGAGTGCGGGTGCGCTGTCGTCCCCTCCGTGAGGATGCCGATGGCGCGCTCCAGGTCGCCGAGGATCGCCGCCACGAGCCCAGAATAGTGGAACCACGCGGCGGGGCGCGCTTTCGTTCCCCAGAGCACCGCGGCGTCGCGCAACGCCTCGTCGGCAGCCGCAATGTCGTTGCGGCGCACGGCCAGCACCGCCGTGGCCAGGCGCACCACCGGCTCGTGAGGGAGGAGCTGCTCGGCGCGAGACAGCGTCAGGCGCGCCTCGTCCAGCCGGCCCGAGCGCTCCAGCGCGTAGGCAAGGTTGAGGTAGGTCGCGCCGCGTGCCCCGGGGCGTGCCGCCGCGGTGCGGAGCGTGCGCACCGCCTCTTCCAGCCGCCCCTGTCGCAGCGCGAGGAGACCGAGATAGAACTCGCCGTGCTCGTCGCCGGGGCGCAGTTCGGCCACTCGGCGGAACTCGCGCACCGCCTCGTCGAGCATCCCGGTCTTGTAGAAGGCGACGCCGAGGTTGCGATGCTCGGTCACGCGCGCCTCGTTGCTCGTCGGCTCGGGCGCGCGCGTGCGTCCGACGCGATGCAGGAAGCCGGCGGTGATGAGGCCGTACAGCGCCTTTCCCACCTCGAACTCGCCCAGCCCCGACTCATCGATCAGCGTTGCGACGTCGCATTGCCCATCGATCAGCGGAACGAGCGACTCCTGCTCGGCGGTGAGCGCCACCTTGCTCTCGACGAGGTGCGAGCGATCGATGGCGAAGATGAGGTCGAAGCTCGGGATCTTCTTCTCGATCAGGCTCCACTCATCCACGCGGCGCGCCCCCTCGAGCAGGAGCGATTCGGGATTGATCGAGACGAGAATGTCCTGCGCGTCGGGGCGGATGTCCGCCTCGAACGAGAACGTCCCCTGCGTCCAGGTGAAGAGGTAGTAGACGGCCTCTTCGATCTGGTGCTTGATGTACTGGTGCAGTTCCTCGCGCGCGAGCAGGCGTTGCGAGATGAGGATCTCCCCGATGCGCCGTTCGGGGGCCTGCGCCTGCACCGCGATGGCCGACTCGAGCTCCGACGGGGTGATCAGCCCGTTCTTCACGAGCAAGTCGCCGAGCCGGTCGCGCCGGTTGACGATGGACGCAAACGCAATGCGCCCGCGGTCAAAATAGATGTTGCCGAAGGCGTGTCGATGGGTGACGCTCAGGCAGCCACTCTTCTTCCCCATGGCGAGGAGTTGCAGCACGTCGGGGAGCGACGCCTCGCGAAGTGAGCCGCGGATGGCCATCAGCGCCACTCCTCGACGACGCGTCCTTCAACGGCGGGCCACTCGGCCACGACCTTCTCGGCGTCAAAGAAGAAGGAGTCGAGCGGCTGCGACGCACGGGCGAGCACGTCGAAGTCGACGATGTGCTCCTCGGGCGACGGCTCGAGCGCCTCGTCCACCACGGCATCAATCGTCGGCGCGGCGGCCTCGTCGCCGGCGTGCACCGGCGTGGTGCGCCCCCAGCGATCGACACCATCGACGACGCCCACTTCGACCACCAGCCCGCCCTCGAACCGGGAGCGCAGCCGCGGCTGCAGCCCCGTGAGGTGGCTGGGCGCACGATCGGCGGTGAGGATGAGCTGCCGCCCCGCCTGCTGCAACACGTTGAACAGGTGGAAGAACTCTTCCTGCGTGCGCTCCTTCCCCTCGAGGGCCTGGATGTCGTCGACGATGAGCACGTCGGCGGCGCGATAGCGCGCGCGCCAGCGCTCGACCGTCCCCTGTTGCAGGGCATCGATCAACTCTTCGATGAACGCCGCGGCCTCGACACACGCCACCGACAGCGCGTCGTCCTCGCGCGCGCGTAGCGCGTTGCCGATCGCATGCACCAGGTGCGTCTTCCCCGCACCGGGCGGGCCGTAGACCAACAGCGGATTGTAGCGATGACCCGGCGCCTCGATCACCCCCGCCGCCGCCTGAATGGCGATGCGATTGCGCGGGGTGCGGACGAGGTCGTGCAGGCGATAGCCGATGCGCGGCCCTGGGAGCGGCTCGCGGCGCGCGATGGCCCGCGCCACAAAGTCCTCCGCTTCGGCCATGCGATCGGGATCGCGGAAGATCGGGAGTCCGGCGGCATGCGGATCGAGACGAATGGCCTCGGTCTCGAGCGTGCGCAGGCGCTCGGCATCCGCGGCAAAGTCGGCTTCGAGCGCGTCGAGATCGGGCGGATCGCGCCGTGTCAATTCGCGCTCGAGCCGCTCCGTGTGGAATCCCTCGCCCGACCAGCGCGCGATGCGCTCGCCGAGCGTGACGCGCCAGGTCTCGACCGACTCGGCGACCGTGGCCGCCAGGTCGGTGAGGAAGTTCTCGAACTCGTCAGGCGGCGAACTCTCGGCTGCCCGCGCGTTGCCGAGCACGTGCCAGACGTCGGCGACGTTGAGCGGTGCGTCGAGCAGCGACTGGTGCGCCACCAGGCGATTGAGCGCTCCTTGCAGCTCGCGGACGTTGTGCGACGGCGTGCGGGCCAGTTCCTCGAGAACCCCGGCGGCAAAGCGCACCCCACGTTCGGCCCCCTTGGCGCGCAGGATCGCCACGCGCGTCTCGTAGTCGGGGGTGCCTACATCAACGATGAGGCCACCCGCCAATCGCGACACCAGGCGCTCGTCGACGTCGGCGATCTCGGACGGCGTGCGATCGCACGTCATCACGATCTGTCGCCCGCTCCCCTGCAGCACGTTGAAGACGCGCAGCAGCTCACTCTGCGTCTCGACGCGCCCGGTGAGGAACTGCACGTCATCCAGGAGGAGCAGCCCCACCCCGGCGTAGCGACGCTTGAACGACTCGGCCTGCCCGGTGGCGATCGCCTGGTGCAACTGGGCGACGAATTCGTCGAGCGTGAGGTATTCGATCGCTAGCTCGGGATGCAGCTGACGGGCCAAGTGCCCCACGGCACCCAGCAGGTGCGTCTTGCCCAGTCCGGAGGCGCTGTAGATGAAGAGCGGGTTGTACGCCGCGCCCGGCGCCTCGGCGACCGCGCGCGCCGCGGAGGCCGCAAGCCGGTTGGCGGCGCCGACGACAAAGTTGTCGAAGCGGAAGCGACCGTCGATCATCGTCTACCTCCCCGCGCCCACGCCGGCGCCCGCGCCGGCGCCCAGACGGCGCAGCACCAGCTCCGAGGTCTTGCGCAGCGTCTCGAAGACGCCAGTGCCAACGAGCGCGTCGGCGGCAAAGCTCGGAACCGCGCGGAAGTTGAGCGCGTCGTCGAGCTCCGGGGGCGTGAGAATCAACTCGCGCGGCAGGTCCTGCTTGTTGTACTGCATCACCACGGGGAGTCCGCGCGCGTCGACGCCCTGCTCCGCCAGTACTTCGTGCATGTCGCGCAGGCTTTCGAGATTCTCGTCCAACTGCCGACGCTGTGAGTCGGCGACGAAGACGACGCCGTCGGCCCCCGTCAGCACCAGCTTGCGCGTGGTGCGGTAGTAGATCTGCCCGGGGACGGTGTAGAGCTGGAAGCGCGTCTTGAAGCCGGAGATCGTCCCAAGGTCGAGCGGGAGGAAGTCGAAGAACAGGGTGCGCTCGTTCTGCGTCGCCAACGAGACCATCGCGCCGCGACGCCCGTCAGGAACACGGTCGTAGATGTAGTGCAGGTTGGTGGTCTTCCCCGAACGCCCGGGACCGTAGTACACAATCTTGCAGGTGATCTCGCGGGAGGCGTAGTTGACGATAGGCATGGCGCGTCGCTGGTGAGGGATCGCCCCTCAGCCCAGCCCCTCCAGCGCGTGCTGCAACGACATCCGCAGCAATCCCGGGTTTGCCTCGCGCTCGGTGAGCACGACGATCAACAGTTCGCCGCGCGCGGCGGCCATGAGGCGCCCTCCTGCGGCGTCCAGCGACACGAGGCGCACCGCCCCAGCCTCCGAGCAACCGGCGGACTGCGCCGCCCGTCGATAGAGTGCGGTTGCAAAGGCCGCCAGCGCGTCCACGTCGACGTCGACATGCGCGCTCGATTCGATCGGGAGCGCGTCATGGATGGACGTGACGACGAGCCCCCGCACGCCGCGAAGGCGAGCGAGTGCCGCGAGCGATGGCGTGAGCGCGCGCGCAGTCATAACGAGTCCATCCACGCGTTGGCGCGCTGACGCGCGCGATCGAGCAGCAGCCGTGGGAGTCCGGCCGGCGTTCCTGACGGCGTGGCGACGAGCATCACCGTGTCAACCTCCCCTGGCGCGAGGGCGAGCGTGCTCGCCTCGCACTCGACGAGGAGGTGCTCCCATGCGCCGAGGTCGAGCTGTCGAAGCGCTCCGCGCGCCTCGGCCGACAGTCCGGAAAGCTCGGCGGCGAGCGCGTCGGCACGGTCTCGCCCGGACCGTACGGGCGCGTGACCGGCGAGCACCAGTCCGTCGCTGTCGACCAGCAGGGCGAACTGCGCCCCGCCGCGCGTGACGGCGCCAAAGACGCTGCGATCATCCGCACCGTCCTCTCGTGGCGCAGAGGCTGCGTGCGCGGACAGCGCGGGTGGTGCGTCCGACGGCGCAGTGAGCGTCTCGTCCGGCGAGACCGTCGATGCCGGGCCGACGTTCGCATGACGTGGCGTCTCATCGACGGGCGTCGCGCGAGCCCCCGTCGGCGATGCCGGGGACGTCGGTGCAGCGGTTACGCTCGGAGCGGTGGCCGCGCGTCGAGCCGGCGCACGATCGGCGCTGGGCGTGCCATGGTTTGCAGCTGCCGATGGGCCATGGAGCTGCCGCCCAGCGGCCGCGACGCGCGGATCGTTGGGTGCCAGGTCGTGCGCGCTCTGCCACCAGCGTGTGGCGGCCTCGCGGTCGCCGATGCGGTGCGCCAGCCACCCCAGCCCTAGGCGCGCGCCGATGTGACGAGGCTCGAGCCGCAGCGCCATCTCCCACTCGTCGCGGGCGCGGCCGGTGTCACCGCCGTCAGCCGCAATACGCGCCAGCACGTCGTGGCCGTCGGCATGGTACGGATGCCGCTCGAGGCCGCGCAAGACCGTGCGCTCGGCCGCCGGGAGGCGCCGTGCACGGCGCAGCGCGTCGGCGAGCGGAACCCAGCCCATCCCGGCCGGGTCGCGCGCCAGTGCCTCGCTGAGGCGGGCGATCTCGTCAGGCATCGACGGCCTCCAGCACCGCGGTCAGGCGCGACGCGTGGGCGATCGCATCGCGCGCTTGGTCGGCAAGCGGCGACGCGGGATTCACGAGCACCACACGCTGCCAGTGCGCGATGGCCTGTCCGAGTTCACCGCGGCGTGCGGCCAGCCGCGCCGCTTCCATCAGCGCCGTGCCGTTACGCCCATCGAGCTCGAGCGAGTGACGCAGCTCCTCTTCGCCTTCCATCTCGCGATCAAGCAGAAAGAGCGCCCGCGCCATGAGCAGGCGCGCCTCGGGATCACGTGGCGCGAGCGAGATCGCGGTCGCGCAGAACGACAGCGCCTCTTCGGCGCGCTGGTCGCGGAGCGCCTCACGGGCGTCGTTGAGCAGCGTCGCCAGCTCCGCAGGTTCGCTGTCGAGCGTTGGAGACATGGCCGGCTCGCGGACGACGATCACGCCGGTCGACACCAGGCCAAAGGCGATCTTGGCGACGTCGAAGTCGCTGCGCCCCAGGCTTGCCGCGACTGCGCGGAGGTCACGCTCCCCATCGATCGCGGCCAGCACCTCCCACTCATGCGGCAGGAGATCGAGCGACGACGGGTGGTCGGCGTCAGGCGGAGCGAGCGCGGGAATCACCCCCACGTGCGCGATGCGCTGCTGGATGTGCGCCCACTCGTCGATGCGGCGCGCCCCTTCCATCAGCAGCGCCTCGGTCGTCACCGTCGTGGTGGCGTCGACGACCATCCCCTCGAGGTCGACTTCCACGAATGAGAAGAACCCCTCCTGCCACGACATCAATTCGAAGACGACGGCCTCCACCTGCCGCTTTACCTGGCGATCGAGCTCCCGCTGTGAGATGGCCCCCTGCGCAACGAGGATCTCGCCCAGCCGCCGGCTCTCACCAGGCTCCTGTTGCGCGGCGCGGGCCCGCTCGAGGTCCGCCTCGCTCACCTGGCGCGCCCGCAGCAGCACCGCGCCTAACGGGTGCGGGTTCGAGCGCACGGTGGCCGAGACGACGCGCCCGTCCTTGAAATAGACGGTCCCCTCGTTGTCGCGAAGCGCGGAAGTCACGCGCAGCCGCCCCGTTTTCCGGCTCAGGTCGAGGAGCTGGAAGACGTCGTGGATGCCGAGTTCGCGGAGCGGGGCTTCAATTGCCATGCGCGCTCCCTTCATCGTCGCGCGGCGCGCTCCGCGAGCTGTCGTGCGCTGCGCCGCGCGTGTCGTCGCGCTGCGGGCGTCCGACAAAGATGCGGCTCAGGTCCTGCGCCGTCCGCGTGTCGCGGCGTGCACGACGGGCAAACGGAGACGCCGGCTCCAGGTCGCCCACGCGCTCCCAGAGGGCGATGGCTTCGTCATACCGATGCGACTCGGCCAGCAGGACGCCGCTGAAATAGAGCGCCGCCACGTGATCACCGTCGAATCGCAGCACGCGCGTGAAGGCAAAGCGCGCGTCGTCGCGCCGACCGGCCAGGAAGAGCGATTCGCCCAGCGATGCCAGCGCGTCCAGGTGATACGGGTCGCTCTCGAGGAAGGTGGCGAGCAGCTCGATCGTCTCCAAGGCACGCCCGGTCTCGCGGCGCAGCGCGCCGAGGGCAAGGACGGCATCGGCATACGTCGGCACGCTCACCAGCGCGGCTTCCAACTCGCGTTCGGCATCGTCGAACAGTCCAGCGGCGCGCAGCAGCTCCGCCAGCTGCACCCGGCAGGCGGCAAAGTCCTCGTCGAGGGCGATGGCGTGCCGATACGACTCGATCGCGAGCAGGTCGTCGCCGAGGTGATGGGCCACGCGCCCGATCGCCTGGAGCACATCGGGACGCATGGGCGCGAGTCGACGCGCACGCGCGAGCACCTCCTGTGCGGCGCCGCCGTCTTCCGTCTCGGCGTACACCTCGCCCACCAGCAGGAGGACGTCGACGTCGTCCGCACGCTGGCGCTCGACCTCGCGCGCGACCTCGAGCGCGTCGTCGTATCGCCGCAGCGTCACCAGCGCGCGCAGCTCGCCCACGGCGGCCGCCACGAGCGACGGCGTCATCACCCGTGCCTCGCGAAAGCGCTCCAGCGCCTCGCCCGCCACGCCGTGCGCGAGGAAGACATCGCCTAACGCCACGAGTCCGAGGTCGCGCGGCGCGCCATCGGCCATGGCGCGACGCAGCTCGGTGCAGGCGCGTTCGAGGTCGCCCTCGGCGGCCAGTGCGAGTCCCACCCCAAACGGCGTGCTGCTCCCCTGCCCGGCGAGTCCCGACGCGGCCGGGGCGATTTCGTCGAAGAGCTGCTCGAGCGCCTGCGGCTCGAACGAGAAGTCCTCGACGGCACCGTCGCGCCGCTCGCCGGCCATGTCGGGGGCCACCTCCAGCAGCGGATCCTCGAACTCGAGGTCGACGGCCAGCTCGAACTTCTGCGGCGTGTAGTAGGGATCGAGTTCGAGCGCGCGCTTGGTCTCGCGCAGCGAACCGGCGAAGTCGCCCAGGTTCGACAGCGCAAAGCTCAGGTTGTAGTGCGCCTCAGCGTAGTCGGGGCGCACCTCGACCGCGCGCGCGAAGGCGTTGCGCGCATCGTCGTACTTGCGCAAGTGCGAGAGCACGAGGCCGACGCCGTTCCACGCCACCGGATGGTCGGGGACCAGGCGCAGCACCTGGCGATACGCCTCGAGGCAGCGCTGGTACTCGTTCTGCCGGAAGAGGAGGAGCGCGAGGTTGAGGCGTCCCTTGATGAAGCCCGGCTCTTCCTGCAATGCGCGACGGAAGGCATCGAAGGCGCGATCGGGGCGCCCGGCGTGGAAGTGCGCCACGCCAAGGTTGTTGAGGGCCAGGACGTAGTGTTCGTCAGCCGCAATGGCTCGCTCGTAGCTCGACGCGGCATCGGCGTGACGCCCCTCCTGGTGCAACGCGATCCCGCGCTCGTTCCACAGCTTGGGCGAGTGCGGATGCTCATGCAGCAGGCGATCATACAGCTGCACCGCCGCCGCCGACTCCTTGCGCAGCAGGTGCACTTCGGCCATCGCCTGCACCACGAGGATGCGATCCTCGCCGCGGTCGAGCGCCAGGCGATACTCGCGCAGCGCCTCGGCTAGGTAGCCCTTCTGGCGAAAGGCGAGGCCGAGGTTGAAGTGCGCCTGCAGGCCTTCCTCCGCCACGCGCATCTGGTCGGGGAGTCCGCGCGCCTCGCGCGCTTCGCCCACCCGATCGTACGAGCGCGCGTCGAACCGCTCGAGCGAGAGATTGGCCTGCGCCTTTCCCCGCGACGGGTTGAGCCGCATGGCGTGCTGGCTGGCCTCGCGCGCCTCCTGGTGGCGACCCAGGTCACCCAGGACGAAGGCCATCAGGTACAGCGCATCGGCGTCGTCAGGCGCGAGCTCCACCGCGCGTTGCAGGTGACGGAAGGCCTCGTCGTTGAGCCCACGATGATAGGCGGTCTGCCCGAGGTGGACGTGGAGGTCCGCGCGCTCGGGCGCCAGCTCCACCGCGTGCTGCAGCCAGCGTTCGGCGTGCTCGGCGTCGCCGCCGGCGCTCTCGGCCAGCGCCAGGTGCAACATCGCGTCGACATCGTCCGGATCGTCGCGCAGCAACGTGCCGAAGGCATCGGCGGCCTGGCGCGTGTCACCGAGCAGCGCGTAGGTCCGCCCCAGTTCCCAACGGACCGCCCGGTCGCGCGGGTGCGTTCGCAGGCGCTCGCGCAGCTCCTGCACGCGGGCGTCGTAGAAGCCCGAGTTGAAGTAGGCGATCTCCAGGTTTCGCTGGGCGATCGTCATGCGCGGGTCGAGCTCGAGGGCGTGCGTGAACTGCGCCACCGCCTCGGCGGTCATCCCCTTGTTGAAGTAGAGGACGCCGAGGTTGTTGTGCGCCCCGGCGTCACCGGGATCAATCCGGTGCGCAAACGATCGCAGGACCTCGCGATCGCGATCCGAGGAAAGGACCACCGTCATCCCGATCAGCCCAGACGCACCGCCCGCAGGATGGCGCGCAGCGACGGCATGTCGGGGAGCAGGAGGAAGAAGCCGCGCAGGTGCTCGTTGGCTTCCTGCATGAAGAACTCGGTCTCCACGCAGAAGACGAGGTCGCGATCGGAGCCAAACTGCAGATAGGCGGTGGTGAGCACGGCGCGCGACATGTCGATCGCGAGCGACGGCGGCGACGGCAGGAGGAGCAGCCCCATGAACTCGCTGAGCGCGTTCATGTAGGCACCGCTGAGGATGTTGCCGGCCTCCTTGATCGCCGACTGCTCCAATTCGGTGAGTTCGCCCTCGCCGGCGTGGGGACGCCGCAGCAGCAACTCGCCCAGGCGAATCGCCGTCGGCTTCGGGAAGACGAGCAGCGTCCGCCCGGTGAGGTCGCCGAGCATGTTCATCAGGACCGCCGCCACCGGCTCGTCAGGCGCCGCGATCGACGGCGGGACTTCCTCGAGCGGCGTGATGTTGATCGTGGGGACGGCGATCATGATCGTCTGTCCCGTCATCTGCGACAGCGCAGTGGCGGCGTGTCCGGCGCCGATGTTGGCGACTTCGCGCAGCGCATCCAGCTGCACCGGCTTGAGACTCAGCAGATCCACCATGACTCGCTCCCTTCCTGCGTTAGAGCAGGCTGCTCACTTCGAGAATGAGCGCCGCGGAACCGTCGCCCATGATCGTGGCGCCGTTGAAGCACGACACGGCGCCTCGCACCGCATCGAACGGCTTCACGACGATTTCTTCCTGGCCCAGCAGTTGGTCCACCACCAGCCCGGCCCGGCGTTCGGCCAGTTCGAGCAGCACCACGTGCGAACCCGACGCATCGTGCCCCGACCGTCCGTCCGGGAGCCCGACCACGTCGCGCAAATGCAGCAGCGGGAGAACCTCCTCACGTATGACGATCACCTCGCGTCCTCGTACCGTCCTCACCACCCCCCGGGAGAGCTGGAGCGTCTCGGACACGTGGGTCAGCGGGAGGGCGTACGATTCGTCCCCGACCCGGGCCAGACGCGCCCGGACCACCGCCAGCCTCCCGGGGCGCCGGAGCGAGGATGCGGTCCCCCCCCCCCCGGTCCCCCGGGGCTCAACCCCCCCGCCCAGGGGCCCG
>CAZLLP010000125.1:0-17137 GCA_964560345.1 uncultured Gemmatimonadaceae bacterium | reverse complement strand
GGGCCGGTGGGTCAGGCAGGCCGGGGTCGCGCAGGGCCACTCGCGTCGCCCGGCCGGGGCGGGGGGGGGGGCTGTTCGCACAACTTCTTTCTGCCGGCAAGGGGTGTCTCGCGGGCGACTCGTTCTTCGTAACCTGGTTCACCAACTCGGCGACGGTTCGCCGCGACGTGGCCTTCGCCGCCCCCTATCCCGGGAAGATCCAGCCGGTCGACCTCAAGTCGTGGGGCGGGACGCTCATTGCCCAGAAGGATTCCTTCCTCTGCGGCGCGCGCGGCATCGACGTGACCATCGCCTTCACGCGACGCATCGGCGCCGGCTTCTTTGGCGGCGAAGGGTTCATCCTCCAGAAGCTGACGGGCGACGGACTCGTCTTCCTGCACGCCTCGGGGACGCTGGTCGAGCTGGACCTGGCGCCGGGCGAACGGCTCCGCGTCGACACGGGGTGCCTGGTGGCCATGCAGCCGTCGGTGGGGTACGACATCCAGATGGTGCCGGGGATCAAGACGGCGCTGTTCGGGGGCGAGGGGTTATTCTTCATGCAGCTGACGGGGCCAGGGCGGGTGGTGCTGCAGACGCTCCCCTTCTCGCGCCTGGCCGACCGCATCATCGCCGCCGCGCCGCGCGCCGGCGGTGGTCGCCGCGAGGAAGGGTCGGTGCTCGGCGTGCTGGGTGGCATGCTGGATGGCGATCGCTGAGGCGACGGACTCGCCGTTAGGCACCACGCCCGCGTTGCACGTCCCCGACGCCCCGCCACTGGCGGGGCGTCGTGTTGTCACCCCAGGACGCGCCCCCACCAGGTCTCGCCGCGGCGCGTCTCGCGCTCCATTTCGTCGACCACCTCGCGCCACGCCTCCTTCATCACCCCGGCTTCGCTGAAGCGCAGCGCCGGATCGGGCGAGAGCCCGCGCTTGATGAAGGGAACGATTGGGGGCGGCAGGATGCTCTCGTCGTAGCGCGCGCCCAGTTGCTGCGCGAGCAGCGCCTGCGCATCGCGACCGTCAAACGGCGGCCTGCCGGTCACGACGTAGTAGATGATCGCCGCGACCCCGAAGCAGTCGACCGCCGGCCCCTGCGATTCACCGAGCAACTGCTCCGGCGCGGCAAAGGCCGGTGTCCCCGTTGCACCTGCCTGCTCGTCCTCGCCCTTGGCGATGCCGAAGTCGGTGATGCGCCAGCGACGATAGCGATCGATGAGCACGTTCTCGGGCTTGAGGTCGCGGTGCACGATGCCGTTGACGTGCGCGGCGCTCAGCGCATCGAGGATCGCCTCCACCTGCGGCGCCACTTCCTCGAACGGGCGCGCGCCGGCACGCGCCACCAGCTCGGCCACCGATCCGCCTTCCGCCAGTTCCATCGTGTACCAGGTCACTTCGCCCCGCGCATCCCAGTCGTAGATCGGGATGATGGCGGGATGCGCCAGCATCGCAGCCAGCCGCGCCTCGCGCCGGAAGCGCGCCACCGCCTTCTCGTCCTCGGCCACCGCCGGGTGCAACATCTTGAGCGCCACTTCGCGCTCGAGAGAGAGGTCGCGGGCCCGCCACACGCTGCCGAACGTCCCCTTCCCCAGGAAGCCGAGGATCTCGTAGTCGTCGCCCACCGCCCAGCGAAGGCGCCCCTCGTCGCTGAGCGCAGACGGGATGGCGGGGGCACTCACGAACATGGAGCGCGTCCCGCTCACGCGTTCGAGGGCACGCAGCATCGACGAGATGGAGCGGTGCCGCATCGCCGGATCGGGGACGAGCGCCTGGTCGAGGATGTTGGCGAGCGCCTGCGGGCACTCGGGACGCATGAGCCGAACGGGCGGCGACTCGTGCGATTGCGGGAGTTCGCCCGTGAGGGCCAGGAAACAGGTCGCCGCCAGCTGCCACTGATCCGACGCCAGCGATGGCAGCCATGTGGAATCGGCCCACTCCGGGGGAATCGGCGTCCAGCGCCGGTCGGGAATGAGACCGTCGGGAACCTCCTGCCGCTGCATGGCCCACTGCCACCCCAGGACCCAGAAGCGTCCCGACGGCGAGGCCCAGACGACTTCGGGGGAGAGACCGCCGTGGGTCTGGCCCGAGTCGTGGAGGTAGGCGAGCGTCGATCCCACGGCGCGAATCATTCGCATGACCGCGGGAATCTCCTCGGGCCCGGTGCGCCGCACGCGCCCGCCGATCGTTTCCGACGAGATCCAGCGACGCAGGTAGCCGGGCCCGCGCGGGCTGTGCGAGTGCGGCGCCCAGTAGTGGTACGTCGTGGGGATTGCCGGGTGATTGCGATGCGCGAGATAGCGCGCCTCGCGCGCCAGCCATCCCACGTGCGCCGGATCGGGGGCACTCACCAGCGAGAGCGAACGCCCGAGGGCGTCGCGGATCTCCTGGTAGTGCCGGTACTCCATGTAGACCCCTTCACTTCCCCACGCCCACTCGGGCGGGAGTTCCCAGGAGCGCAGGTGCGCCGGGAGTTCGTACGACACGCGATTGGGCGAATCCGGCAGGTCCGACGGGCGGGCCGCCCGTACGCCGTCGTATGGAGTCGAGGACATGCCCGAAAGCTGTTACGGAGTCGGCGCCGGAACCAGCGTCACGCGCACCTTTGTTCCGCGAGGATGTCCCGGACCGATCTGGATGGAGCCGCCCCAGGCGTCGACGAGACGTTTGGAGATGGCCAGCCCCAATCCGCTCCCGCTCGTCCTCGTGGAGAAGTGCGGTTCGAAGACGCGCGGGAGGGCGTCGGCAGCAATACCGTCGCCGTCGTCCTCCACTTCCAGCGTGACACGTTCCGTATCTCGGATCACGCGGGCCACCACGCGCGTGGCGTTGGCGTGACGCGCATTCTCGAGAAGGTTGAGGAGGACCTCGCGCAACTCGTCGCCGTGCGACATGGCCCATGCGGCGTCGTCGGCATCCTCGACGACCCATTCGACCCCCGAGTCGCCCATGCGTTCGAGCGCCGCCACATCACGCAGGACGGCGGCGACATCGGTGGGGGCGCCGGGATCACGCTCTCCGGGAACCGTCCCAAACTTCGAAAAGGAGCGAGCGATTTCGTCGAGCCGATCGATCTCGGCGAGGATGCGCGAGACGTTGCGCTCGAGGATCACGTCGAAGTCGTCGCGGCGATCGGCGCGTGCACGACGCAGGTGCTGCACGCCGAGCCGGATGGGCGTGAGCGGGTTCTTGATCTCGTGGGCGATCTGGCGCGCCATCTCCCCCCAGGCAAAGACGCGCTGCGCCCGGGCGAGGTCGGTCACGTCGTCGAGCGTGAGGACGACACCGCCGCCGCCGCGCGAGAGTCTCGTCAGGCGCGCGCGCAGGTCGCGTCCGCGATGTTCGAGCGAAAAGCCGGCGTCGTCGCCGCGCGAGGCGTCGCGGGCGAATGCCGTCAGTTGCACCTGCAACGCCGGGAAGCCCAGCGACTCGAGCGACGCCCCTGACGGGATGCCGCGGCCGAGCACCCGTTCGGCCTGCGCGTTGGCCAGCGTGATCGTCCCATCCGGATCGCAGGCAATGACGCCGCTCGCGACGTTGCGCAGCACCGCCTCGGTGCGCCGCTGGGCGTCCTCGAGGGCGCGGCGCGACGCGCCGAGGTCGGTGACCATCTGGCGGAACGCCGCGTACACCGGGCGGAACTCGTACGGTGGGCGTGAGCCGAGCGACGGGAGCGAGGCGCGACCGCCGGCCACGTCGATGGCGGCGTCGCGCAACGCGCCGATGGGAGCCGCGAAGCCGCGCGCCACCAATCCGCTCAGCCAGAGGGCGGCCAGCGCACCGAGCGCGGTGGCAAAGGCCACCAGCACGCCGAGGTCGTTGCGCTGCCGCTCGAGCGTCTGCTCGCTGCGCCGCGCCGGTGCGGCGAGGATGATGCGCTCGCTGCGCGTGTCCATGAGGACGCGATAGCCCACCAGCGTGGTGACGCCACCCACGGTGAGGCGGCGGTTGGCGGCGACTTCCTCGCCTAACGCGACGCCTTGCGCGGCCACCGGGTCGAGGTAGCGCCCGAGCGGGGCCAGCGCGTCGTACAACTCATCGCTGGAGCGCGTGAGGCGCCCGCCACTGTACAGGAAGAGCGGGGTGTCGAGGCGATCGCCCTCCTGCGCCAGCCGCCCCAGGTCGCTGGTGGCGGCGACGGCGCGCAGCGTCTCGCGCACGAGCAGCTCGCGCGAGAGCTGATCCTCGTCTTGCAGTCGGCGGTACGTCCAGATGGCAAAGGCGCCGGCCGGGAGGATGAAGGCGGCGAAGACCGCGGCGGTCAGGCGCGTGCGATACGAAGCACGCCAGCGGCGCACGCGCACCCGCGCCCAGCGCCACAGCGCGCCGTCGGCCGCCGCAGCCAGCGTCCAGAGGATGATGACGATCCCGAGATCGAGCAAGACGAGCAGCGCGCCGCGCTGCACCAGCGCATCGATCGAGCGCAGCTCGACCTCCACGTGCGCCCGCACAAAGCCGCGCGTGCCGCCAATGCGCCAGTCGCCGTGCAATTCGTCACCCATGCGAATCCACTGCGGCGAGGCATCGAGCGCCGCGTCGCGCCCTAAAGAGGCCACCGCCAGCCGATACGGCGGCTCCACGATGGTGGGGACCTCGAGGCCGAGCAGCGCGGCGAACGGATCGTCGGCGATGAGGCGCGTGCGCGGCGAGACGACCACCGTCACCACGCGCGCCGAATCGACCGGCGCGCCGAGGACGAGTTGCACGCCCTGCCCCGACGACATCTCGCGCACGATGGCGCGCCCGGTGGCGACCACCTCGGCCACCACCTCGCGCTCGCCTTCGGGGCGTCGCTCGAAGTCCGAGACGACGAGTTCGGCGTCGGGCTCGAGCCCCGTGGCACTCCACGTCGCCAGCTCCATCGGATTGCCCGACGCCGCCAGGTCGGAGGCGATGTACAGGCGAAGGAGATCGACGCGCGTGCGCGGCGCCGGCGCCCCCTGCAAGTCGTTGGCAAAGCGCTCGAGCAGCCGCGGCGTCTCCGCATCGGGGAGCGTGAGCCCTTGTACGTCGCGTTCGGCCAGCGCCACGCGTTGTCGCGACACCGCCCCCCACACCAGGGTCGTGGCGCCGCAGGCGGCGACAAACGAGGCGTGCAGGATGGAGCCGCGTGTGCGACGCGCCAGCGCCAGCGCCGCCAGCGCGGCGATCCACAACGCCGGATACCACGCGGGCCAGTGGCCCGGCGCCGACCACAGGAAGGGGGCGATGATCGCCGACGCGGCCGCGATGGCGGGCGCCGCCATGGCCGGGACGCCGCGCGTGCCGCCTAACGCCACCCGTCCGGCCTGCACCATCGCCAGCAGCAACGCGGTGGCCGAGAGGAACAGGGCCACCTCCCACGCCAGCCAGAGCGACGCCGGGATGCCGCGCGACGGCGGGGTGATCCCGCGGGCGAGGTCACGCAGCAGGAACGGCCCTAACGACGCGATGACCAGGACCACCAGCGGCGCCAGCCGGCGCGCCCATCGCCCGGCGCGCAGGCGCCGCACCGAGAAGAGCGCGAGCACCGCCACCGCGCCGGTGAGCGCGAGCGCCCCCACGCTGGCGGTGAAGGCGCCGCCACTGGCCGCAAAGAAGTACGAGGGGTCAAACGGCGGGAGCTGGTTCGACAGCGACGAGAGCGGGAGGCGCCAGACGAGGACGAGCGCGACGCCTAACGTCGCAAAACGCCGCCAGGCCGGCGCCGGGCGACGCCACGCAACCGCCAGCACCGACAACAGCGCCACGAGCAGCGCAATCGTCCCGCGCAGGCGCGCGCGTTCCTCAACCCGCAAGCGTGCGGGCCCCGCCCCCATCGTCGCCGCTTGCACCCACAGATCGGGGACGATCGTCGGCGCCACCTGATGGAACCCCGCGCGCGACTGGCGCGAGAGCGTCAGCCCGCCGATCTCTTCCCGCGCGGCCACGATCGCGCTCATGCTGCGCGACAAGCGGTCGGCGGGGGGCGACGACGACAGGACGCGCATCATGACAGCGCGGCGTCCATCGCGCACGGCGGTGGCAAAGGCGACGACGTAGAACTCGGACCAGGCCACCCCCGTGGGCGCCGCCAGCGAGTCGACATCGATGCGCACGGCGCCCATCCATGTCGTCGCCCGGTCCCCGTCGAAGACGACCGCCGACACTTCGCCTCGAACGGGCGATGGTAACGCATCCTCCAACGCGCGAAAGCGCGTCTCCACCCCAGCCGGGATGTCGAGCGCCCGAGTTGCCGCCTCGGTGAGCGCGGGGAAATCCTCCTGTACCGCCGCGGCAAACGCCTGCTCGGCGCGCGTCGCCCGCTCCTGCTCGTAGGCGGCCCAGTCGCGATCGAGTCGCGCGTAGACCCCCATCGCGATCCACCCCTCGGCGGCCAGCCAGGAGAGGGCCACGACCGCAGCGAGCTTGGGGAGGCGCCGTCCGCCAATGACGGCGAGCGTCAGGGCAAGGGCGATGGCTCCCGTTGTCCCGATGAGGTATGGTTCGCCCCAGGTACGGAGCCACCAGGCGCCGAGCACAATGGCGCCGGCGGCAGATGCCAGCCACCCGAGGGTGGTGCGCTCACCCGACGACAACGCCATGCCTCCTGGTCCCGCTGCTCAGAACACCCCGCTCCGACTCAAGGAGCTTCGCCCCGGCGAGGTCTCCGACGTCATCGCCCGCGACCCGCGCCTGCTCATCCCCGTGGGGACGTGCGAACAGCATGGCCCGCATCTCCCCATGGGGGTCGACACGATCATCGTCGAGCGTCTGGCCGACGACCTCTCCGCCGAGCTGCGGATCTTGCGCGCCCCCACCGTAGAGTACGGCGTCAATACCGATCACGAGCGTGTGATCCCCGGCAACGCGACGCTGCGCCGCAAGACGCTCCTGCGCGCCCTCAACGACCTCACCGATGCCTGGGAGACCGGTGGCATCAACGAGTTCGTCTTCCTCACCGCCCACGGGCACGAGGGGCATCAGGAAGCGCTGTCCACGGTGATCACGAAGGGGGCGCGCGTTCGGGTGGTGGACATCCTGGCGATCGACCTCTCCGACCTGACGGTGAGTGGGGTGGGGCCGCTGCATGGCGACGAGGTCGATACCTCGCTGCTGCTCTTCCTCGCCCCCGCGCTGGTGAAGATGGAGCTGGCGCAGGACTATATGATCACCCCCGAGGCGCTCAGGCGATACCGGCGTCCCTCGCTGCGTGTTCCCGCGGCGAGTTCCGGATCGATCGGCCGCCCGTCGCTGGCGAGCGCCGAGACAGGGGGGGCGATCTACGCCCGGATCTATTCGAGAATCCGCGACCGGATCTTCCTGGCCCCCGCGCCCGAAGAGGACTGATCGTGTCCCGCGCCAGCTCAGCGGGTGACGGGTCGCCCCCCTGAACGGGTCTACCCACGCGGTGTACTACCTTTACGACATGACGACTCGACATCTCGGGCTCACCGCCCTCCTTTTCGCCTCGGCGACGGCGCTGCCGGCGCAGAGCGCGCAGATCATCGACCAGGGGAGTTTCACGATCACCGTGGGGAACCAGCGCTCCGGGCGCGAGGACTTCCGGATCGAGGGTACCCCTGGGGCCAGCGGTGCGCTGGAGTTCGTGGCGCGCGCCACGGTCGTCTTTGGTGATCGCCGCCTGACGCCAGCGCTGCACTCCGACTCGCTGGGTGCGCCGTCGGACTATCAGATCGAGAGTCGCGGCACCACGACCGGCTCCGAGCGCTGGAGCGGGAAGATCACGCGCGGGCGCGTGAGCGCGCGCATCAACAACGCGCGTGGCGAGTCAGCCAAGGAGTACATCGTCACCGATGGGGCGCTCATCCTCGATGACGACGTCTTCCATCAGTACTACTTCCTGGCCCGTCGCGCCGACAACACGCGCATCGCGATCGTCGTCCCTCGTCGAAATGCGCAGCTCGTCCTTTCGGTGTCCAACGCCGGCAACGAGCGCGTGACCATCGGCACGAAGGACCTCGACGCCCGTCACATCGTGCTCACCGAGCCGGGCGGCGCGACACGCGACCTGTGGATCGACGCCAAGGGGCGCGTCCTCAAGGTAGCCATCCCTGCGCGCAATCTCGTCGCCC
This sequence comes from uncultured Gemmatimonadaceae bacterium, assembly GCA_964560345.1. GTDB lineage: Bacteria > Gemmatimonadota > Gemmatimonadetes > Gemmatimonadales > Gemmatimonadaceae > SCN-70-22. The sequence continues at coordinate 9,111 of CAZLLP010000125.1, read as the reverse complement.
AGCGCGACGATCCCCCCGCGCCGTAACCGCGAGATTCGGTTCATCCCGTCGGCTCGTGCCGATGCGCACGCGACCGAAACAACGCTCCGCGTCACCGCGGGGCGTTTGCGGTTTGTTGGGATGAGCTGAAACCCCTGATTTTGTGTCGCCGTACATCCAGCAGACTTCACACTCCCTTCGCACCCGTCATTCCATGCGACGATTGATCTGCACCCTGCTCGTCCTCGGCGCTGCGCCCCTCGCGCAGGCGTCGGCCCAGGCGAGCGGTCCCGTGCTTACGCTCGATGAAGCCATTCGGCTGGCCGTCCGCAACAACCCGCAATACCTGCAGTCGGGATCGAGCCGACAGCGCGCCGCCGCCGCCCTCCGCGCGGCCAAGGGGCAGCTGCTTCCGTCGGTTCGCACCTCGTTCGGGTCGAGCTATCGCGAAGGGCGTCAGCAGTTCTTCGCCGGTCAGGCATTCGGTTCCACCTCCGACGTGCTGTCGTCCAGCGCCGATCTCGGCGTCGACCTCGCGATCAGCGCCGCGACATGGATGGCCCGCAAGCAGCAGCAGGCCAACCTCGCCGCGGCAGAGTCGGACGTGACGAGCGCCGAAGCCAACCTGCGCTCCAACGTGATCACGCAGTACCTCAACGTGCTGCAGGCGCAGTCTCGCGCCACGCTGCAGGATACGCTCCTCCGCTCCACGCAGGCGCAACTCGAACTGGCTCGCGCCCGGCAGCAGGTGGGAGCGGCGACGACGCTCGACGTGCGTCGCGCCGAAGTCGCAGTGGGACAGCAGCAGGTCGCCGTCCTCAGGGAGCGCAACAACGTGGAAGTCGAGAAGTTGCGCCTCTTCCAGCAGGTCGGCATCGAGCAGCCGGAGGGCGTGGTCCTCACCTCGCAGTTCGCGGTCGAGGAGCCCAAGGTCGAACTGGCGTCGCTGCTGGGCCAGGCACGCTCCGGCAATCCGGCGTTGGCGGCGCTGCGCTCGCGTGAGCGCGCCAACGACATCTCGGTCTCGAGCGCGCGCTCGGCCTACTTCCCGTCGCTCTCGCTCAGTTCGGGCGTCAGCGGCTTCTCGCAGCAGCTTCGCAACATCGATGGGAGCATCTCCGACGCCCGTGCCGGCGCCTTGGCGCAACAGCGGTCGTGCATCTCGCAGGACTCGCTGCGCCGCGGGGCCGGGCTTCCCAGCATCCTGCAGCAGTGCGCCGCGATCGTCTTCACCGATGCGCAGGCGGCGGCGGTTCGCGATGCCAACGCGCAGTTCCCCTTCAAGATGACGCGCTCGCCGATCCAGCTGTCGGCGCAGATCTCGCTCCCCATCTTTGACGGCTTCACGCGCGAGCAGCGGATCCAGGAAGCCACCGCCAGTCGCAACGACGCCCGCTACCGCGTGCGCGAGCAGGAGCTCAAGCTCACCGCCGACGTCACCTCGGCGTATCGCAACCTGGTGACGGCGTACCAGACGGTGCGCCTGCAGGAGCAGAACACGGTGGCGGCGCGCGAGGCCCTCGCGCTGGCGCAGGAGCGCTTTCGCGTGGGTGCCAATACCTTCGTCGACGTGACGCAGGCGCGCAGCGACTACGAACGTGCCGAGACCGACCGCATCAACGCCATTTATGACTATCACAAGGCCTTCGCCGCGCTTGAAGCGGCGGTGGGTCGCCCGCTTCGATAACCGAGGACGCGTGAAATGAGCAAAGGAATGAAGTGGGGACTTGGGATCGTCGCAGTCGCCGCGGTGGGTGCGGCGTTGGCGGCGAAGGCCCGCGGTGGCGAAAAGGCCACTGAAGTCCGCATGGAAACGGTGCAGAAGCGCGACCTCGTCGCCTCCGTCACCGCCAGCGGCCAGGTGCAACCCGTGACCAAGGTCGATGTCGCCGCCGACATTTCCGGGCGCATCGTGCGCCTGGCGGTGAAGGAAGGGGAGATCGTGAAGAAGGGGCAGTTCCTCCTCGAGATCGACCCGGCGCAGTACCAGGCCGCGGTACAGCGCGCGGAGGCGGCGGTGGCGTCGGCCAAGGCATCGGCGGCGCAGGCCAAGGCCAACCTGATCCAGGCGCAGCGCAACTACGACCGCTCGATGGAGATCCGGAAGACCAACGCCGCGCTCATCTCCGAAGAGTCGCTGGAGCAGCTCAAGACCGCGGTGGAAGTGAACACCGCCCTCCTCGAGTCGGCCAACCAGAACGCCGACCAGTCGGCCGCGTCGCTTCGTGAAGCGCGCAGCAACCTGGCGCGCACCACGATCCTCGCCCCGATGTCGGGCAAGATCACCCGCCTCGCCGTGGAGCAGGGCGAAACGGCGGTCCCGGGGACGTTCAACAAGGACGCGGCGACGCTCCTGACCATCGCCGACCTCTCGGTCTTCGAGACGAAGGTCAAGGTCGATGAGACCGACGTGGCGCGCATCTCGCTCGGCGACTCGGCCGTCATCCAGATCGACGCCTTCCCCGACACCACGTTCGTCGGCAAGGTGGTCGAGATCTCCAACTCGTCGGTGAAGGCCGCGGCCAGCACCGGGAGCACGGAGCAGGCGATCGACTACGAGGTCAAGATCCAGCTCATGAACCCGCCGGCGGAGACGCGCCCCGACTTCTCGGCGACCGCCAAGATCGTGACCGACACCCGCACCTCGGTGCTGACCATCCCGATCATCGCGCTCACCGTTCGCGAGAACGAGGAGCTCAACGCCGACACCGCCGGGGCCCCCGGGCAGGCCAAGAAGAAGGAAGTGGGCAAGAAGGACGTGGAAGGGGTCTTCATCGTCGGGACCGACAACAAAGTCACCTTCCGCCCCGTTAAGGTTGGGATTGCCGGCGACAAGTACTTCGAGGTCGTCTCGGGTGTCAAAGACGGCGAGAAGATTGTTGGTGGCACCTATCAGGCCATCCGCGAGTTGAAGGATGGGGCGTTGGTGAAGGAGCCAAAGCCGGAAAAGAAGCCCGACACGGGAGCAAAGACGTGAGCGACAACCAAGCTGGCGACGCGACGCTGAGTACCACGGGCGAGCATCCGCTCAGCTCGACCGCCGAGCGGAAGGCCGTGGTCATGGACCCCGGCCAGACGCCGGGGAAGGACTGGGTCATCGTGACGCGCGGGCTCAAGCGCGAGTACGACATGGGGGGCGAAGTGGTTCGCGCCCTCCGCGGCGTCGATCTCGCCATTCGCCGCAACGAGTACGTCGCCATCATGGGCCCGTCGGGGTCGGGGAAGTCGACGCTGATGAACCTCATCGGCTGCCTCGACACCCCCACGGCCGGTGAGTACTGGCTCAACGGGATGCTGGTCTCGACGATGAGCGACGACGAGCTGGCCCGCGTGCGCAACAAGGAGATCGGGTTCGTCTTCCAGACGTTCAACTTGCTCCCCCGCGCCACGGCGCTGCATAACGTCGAGTTGCCGCTGGTATACGCCGGCGTCTCGTCCGACGAGCGGAAGCGCCGCGCCAAGCGCGCGCTCGAGCAGGTGCAACTCGAGACCCGCATGAACCACCGTCCCAACGAACTGTCGGGCGGCCAGCGCCAGCGCGTCGCCATTGCCCGCGCCCTGGTGAACAACCCCTCGATCCTCCTCGCCGACGAGCCGACCGGTAACCTGGACTCGGCCACCTCGGAGGAGATCATGCGCGTCTTCGAAAACCTGGCCGACACGGGCCAGACCGTCATCATGGTCACGCACGAACCCGACATCGCTGCGCACGCGCGCCGCGTCGTGGTCCTGCGCGACGGTGTGATCGCCAGCGACGACCGCCGCTCGGCCTTCAAGCAATCGATGGGCATCTCGTAACGGCTGACAAGGCTTCGTGCCGTTCTTCGAAGCAGTAAAACTCGCGTTCGCGACGATCCGCGTCCAAAAGCTCAAGAGCTTCTTCACCCTGCTCGGGGTGATGATTGGCGTGATGTTCCTGATCGCCGTCGTGAGCATCGTGGAAGGAATGAGTCGGTACGTGCAGGAGGACTTCGCCGGCGCGCTGCTTGGGGTGAACACCTTCACGCTGCGGCGCATGGGGGGCGAATTCGGCGATCGATCCGAAGCCGAGTGGCGCGAGATGCAGCGCCGTCCGCGCCTGTACAAGCCCGAGGTGGACCAGGTGCGCGCCGCCCTCCCCGCCGGCCTGGTCTCGTCGATCGAGAACATGACGTTCGCCTACGCGTCGTCGCCGCTGTCCCGCCCCAAGCAGGTGCAAGTGGTGAGCGCCGAGGAGTCGTACTTCACGCTCAAGAAGTACAAGCTCACGAGCGGACGCCCGTTCACGTCGCAGGAAGTCACGCTCGGGAGCAAGGTGCTCGTGATCGGCTCGGAAGCAGCGGCGCACTTCTTCCCGGGGCTCGATCCGCTCGGGCGTGAACTGCGCATCGGTGGCTCGCCGTACCTGGTCATCGGCGTCATCGAGCCGCAGGGATCGGTCTTCGGCTTCTCGCTCGACCGCCTCGCCATCGGGCCGTATACATCGCCGCTCGCGCGCGTGACCAACCCGCGTGGCGACGTGCGCGCGCTGGTGGTGCAGTCCCCCAATCCGGTGGTGCTCGACGCGGCTATGGAGGAGGTGCGCACGGTGATGCGTGGCATCCGCCACCTCCCGCCCAGCCAGAAGGACAACTTCTCCCTCGAATCGTCGGCGTCGGCGATGTCGTTCTTCAACGAACTCAAGGGGAAGCTCATCGCCTTCGGCACCGCCCTGCCGGCCATCGGCCTCATCGTCGGCGCCCTGGTGATCATGAACATCATGCTGGTGGCGGTGGCCGAGCGCACGCGCGAGATCGGGATCCGCAAGGCGTTAGGCGCGCGCCGCAAGGACATCATGCGTCAGTTCCTGGTCGAAGCGGCCTCGCTCAGCGTGCTGGGCGCGGCGTTAGGCATCGCCCTCGGCGTGGGGATGGCGAAGATCATTGCGGCCGTCTCGCCGCTCCCGGCGGGCGTCGCGCTCTGGTCCATCCCGGCGGCGGTCGTGCTGGGCGCGGGCGTCGGGATCGTCGCCGGCCTCTATCCGGCCAGTCGCGCCGCGCGTCTCGACCCTATTGCCGCCCTGCGACAGGAATGAAGCCTTCACTCACGGCCTCGCTGCAGGCCACCATGGAGGGGGTGTTCATCGCCCTCGACGCCATTCGCGCCAACCGCGTGCGCGCCGCGCTCACGATCCTCGGGGTGGCGGTCGGCGTCTTCGTGGTGGTCGCGATGGCCGCGACCATTCACGGCGTCACCCTGTCGTTCCAGTCCGACCTCGACGCCTTTGGCGGCGATGCGTTCATGGTGCGGCGCGAAGATGTCGGCATCAACGCGTGCGACGGGACCGATGAGAACTGTCCCGACAGGCGCAACCCGACCATCACGATGGAGGAGTGGCGCTCAATCAAGGCGCTCTCCTCCGTGGGGGCGGCGTCCCCGTGGCTCTTCGGGAACGCGAGCATCCGCTACCATGACGTATCGCTCGAGTCGGTGAACCTCGAGGCGTACGGCGAGGAGTGGCTGACCACCGACGGCGGCGACATCTATCCGGGGCGCAACTACACCGCCAAGGAATCGAGCAACGCCGCGCCGATCGCGATCCTCAACGACACGCTGGCCAAGCAGCTCTTCCACGAGTCCGACCCGATCGGCAAGGAAGTCATGATCGACGGACAGCAGTTCTCCGTCATCGGCGTGTACCAGACGCGCGCCGGCTTCCTCAAGTCGCTCGACGGGCGCGGCCCCGATACGCCCAAGATCATCGTTCCAGCCGAAACCGCACGTCGCCGGCTCAACGTCTGGATGCGCGGGATGATGATCAACGTGAAGCCGCGCGCCGGCTTCACGCGCGGCGAGGCGATGGACGAAGTGACGGCGACCATGCGCTCCATGCGCGGCCTGCGCCCGTCACAACGGAACAACTTCTACCTCGTCGGCCAGGACAAGATCGCCGAGACGTTCAACAAGATCTTCGGCGCGCTCTTCCTGGTCATGCTCGTGCTGTCGGCCGTCGGGCTGCTCGTGGGAGGCGTCGGTGTCGTGGCGATCATGATGATCTCCGTGACCGAGCGCACCCGAGAGATCGGCGTCCGAAAGGCGCTCGGCGCCACGCGACGAACGATTTTGTGGCAGTTCCTGGTGGAAGGGGCCACGCTCACCAGCATCGGCGCCGCCGTGGGGCTGGCGGCCGGGGCGCTCCTGGCCATCGGCATCCGGACCTGGACCACCATCCCCGCGGCCGTCCCCCTCCCTGCCATCGTCGCGTCGCTGGTGGCCAGCGCGCTCACCGGGATCCTGTTCGGCATGGCCCCCGCCGCCCGTGCAGCGAACCTCGATCCGGTCGAAGCGCTCAGGTACGAGTAGGTCCGAAGACGGGAAGACGGGAAGACGAGTTGGGACGGCGCGGGGGGAGTTCCGCTTGCTTTGCCCCCCTCCTCGTGAATTGATTCACAAGGGACGGTTTTTCATCTCGTCTTCCCGTCTTCCTGTCCTCCCGTCTCCCCCAAGGGAAATGCGTTTCTCCGATGTGATGACGACCGCGCTGGGCCAGATACGGGCCAACAAGCTGCGGTCGTTTTTCACACTCCTGGGGATCATCGTCTCGGTCGCCTTTCTCGTGGCGGTCATCGCGATCATCCAGGGGATGAACGCCTTCGTGAAGGAGAACATCGCCGACGCCATGATCGGCGCGAACACCTTCCAGGTGCGGCGCACCCCGATCAACGTCGGGCGCATCAGCGACGACGAGATCAACCGCATCAACCGGCGCCCCAAGATCACGCCGCGCGACGCCGAAGCGGTGCGCTTGGCGATCCCGGATGCCGACGCGGTCTCGTTCCAGTCGGGGTGGCCCACGCCGCGCGTCGACCTCGTGTGGCGCAACGACCGGGTTGCCGACGTGATCCTTTTCGGCGTCACCGAGCAGTACCAGATCGTACAGGACTACCGTGCCGAAGAAGGACGCTCGCTGAGCGACCTCGACGTGGCACAGCGGCGCGCGGTCATCGTGATCGGACGCGACATCGCCAACGCGCTCTTTCCCAACGTCACCGCGGTCGGGAAGACCGTCCGCATTCTGGGCGAGCAGTTCGAGGTGATCGGCGTGAACGCCGGCAAGGGACAGGTGCTGGGGCAGTCGTTCGATACGTACGCGCTCATGCCGTCCACGCGCTTCGAGATGCTCTTCGGCCGTCGCAACACGACCGTCGTCTCGGTGAAGATGCCGACGGCCGAGGAAGTGGGGCCGGCCATGGAGCGCGCCGAGGAGGCCATGCGCGTGGCGCGCGGGCTCAGGCCAGGCGAGGACAACGACTTCTCGATCGAAACGTCCGACGCGCTGGTCGCCTTCTGGAAGACGGTCACGCGCCTCCTCTTCGCGATCATCCCCGCGGTGGTGGCGATCGGCGTCGTGGTGGGCGGAATCGTCATCATGAACATCATGCTGATGGCGGTCACCGAGCGCACGCACGAGATCGGGATCCGCAAGGCGGTTGGCGCGCGCGCACAGGACATCGAGCGCCAGTTCCTCGGCGAGGCGGTGGTGCTGGCGACGTTAGGCGGGGTGATCGGCGTGAGCGCGGGGTGGCTCTTCGCCATGGCCATCGCGGCGGCGTCGCCGCTCCCCGCGCGGGTCACGGCGTGGTCGGTGATCCTCTCGCTCGCCCTCGGAGCGGGCGTCGGGATCCTGTTTGGCGTCTACCCGGCGCGGCGCGCCGCGCGCCTCGACCCCATCGCCGCGCTCAGGGCGGAGTAGCCGATGCGCATCCTCGACCAGATGGGGGAGAACATCGGCATCGCGCTCGACGCGATGCGCGCATCCAAGCTGCGCGCCGCCCTCACCATCCTCGGCGTCGTGATCGGCGTGAGCTCGGTGATGTCGATGGCGACGATCGTCAACGGGATCCAGTCGCAGATCGTGACCACGATCGAGCAGGCCGGTCCCAGCGTGTTCTATGTGTTCAAGGCGTACAGCGGAACGCCGGTGAACCCTGATGCGCTCCCCGCGTGGATGCGCATTCGCCCCGACCTGCAGACGCGCGAGGCCGATCGTATCGCGATGCTTCCGGAAATCTCGTATGCCGGGATGTGGGCGGTGATCCAGGGGCGGCTGGAGTACGGACCGGTGCGCACGCAGCCCAATCGCATCTACGGGGCCGACGATCACTTCAGCGAGATCATTGGCGGCGAGTTGGTGCTGGGACGCTGGTTCTCGCGCGCCGAGCTGGCAGGAGGGGCCAATGTCGTCGTCATCCCCGAAGACCTGGCGCGCGAGATGTTCGGGCGGCGCAATCCGCTGGGCGAGACGATCAAGGTCGGCGGACGCCCGGCGCAGGTGATCGGCCTGTTTCAGGCGGCGTCCAACATCTTCCAGCCGCCGGGGGCCGAGACGTCGGCCATCATCCCCTACAAGATGGCCGACCAGCAGTTCACGCTCGACAAGGGGAACGCCGTCTTCATCGCCGTGAAGGGGCGCAAGTCGGTCCCCGTGGCCGATGCGCAGGAAGCGGTGATGGTGGCGCTGCGCGAACTGCGCCGCCTGCGTCCGGCCGACAAGAACAACTTCGACTTCGTCACGCAGGACCAGATCCTCCAGATCTTCAATCGCCTCACCGGCGCCTTCTTCCTGGTGATGGTGTCGCTGTCGTCCGTTGGGCTCCTGGTGGGCGGGATCGGCGTGATGGCGATCATGATGGTGTCGGTGACCAGCCGCCCGCGCGAGCTCGGCGTGGGTAAGGCGTTAGGCGCCACGCGCCGCGACCGCCTGCACCAGTTCCTCTTCGAGGCGGCGACACTCACCGGCATCGGCGGGTTGATCGGCGTGGTGACCGGACTGGCCGTGGGGCGCGGCGCCGCGCTCCTGCTCGACGTGAAGGCGCCCACACCGGTCGGCATCACGGTGGTGGCCGTCGTGGTCTCGATCTCGATCGGCCTCGTGTTCGGCCTCATCCCGGCTCGGCGCGCGGCGCGGCTGGATCCGGTGGAGGCGCTGAGGTACGAGTAGGGCGGAGGACGAGAAGACGAGAAAGGTCAACTGCAAAAGCATGACACGGAGGTTCACAGAGGTTACCCGGAGGTTCACGAAGGAGTTCACGCCGACGCTGATTTCCGCCGTGAACCTCTGTGATACCTCCGTGAACCTCCGTGTCGAGCTTTTCGCTTTTGATCTTCCCCGTT
>CAZLLP010000124.1:0-17163 GCA_964560345.1 uncultured Gemmatimonadaceae bacterium | reverse complement strand
CGTATCGATCGAGCTATGGGAGCGGGTCCAGGGCGTTCTGACGGGCCGCAATGCGGTGCCGACCCACCCGATAGGAAACGAGTTCGGCTTCACCGGCCTGATGACCTGCGCCGAATGCGGCTGCGCCGTCGTGGGGGAGATCAAGAAGGGCAAATACGTCTACTATCACTGTACGGGGCACGCCAACAAAGGCCGGGGCGGGAGCACCCGGTCAGGGGGCGCGACTCCGGCGACGTCCGACGCATGGGCCGCGCTCCCCCGGGAGCAACTGCTCGACCTGCGCATTCGCGACCTGGGCTTGCGCCTCAAGGGTTCGTGGGTCGAGGAGTGCGTGCACGTGTTGTATGACGAACTGGCCGATCGCGGCATCGCCCTGCGCCCGCACTGCTGGCTGTCGAGCGAGTGGTTCTCCCCCGAGGGGATTCCCGGCATCGGCATCCCGTTCTACCTCGTGCATCCGCGCCTCATGCGCCTGGAGCGCAGCATGATGCTCGAGGTGGAAGGGGGGACGCGCGCCGACTGCATGCGCATCCTGCGGCACGAGACCGGGCACGCGTTGCAGCACGCCTTCGCGCTGCACCGACGCAAGCAGTGGCGGGAGCTCTTCGGCCCGTCGTCCATCCCCTACCCCGAGTCGTACCGCCCCAATCCCGCCAGCCGCAAGTACGTGCAGCACCTGCGGCTCTTTTACGCGCAGTCGCACCCCGACGAGGATTTCGCCGAGACGTTCGCCGTCTGGATGGCGCCCCGTTCGGCGTGGCAGAAGCGCTATGCGGGGTGGGGGGCGCTGCAGAAGCTCGAGTACGTGGATGCGTTGATGTCGGAGCTGCGCGGTCGGCGGCCGACGTCGCGCGTGCGCGAGCGCGTCGACCCGGCGTCGGGCCTTACGACGACGCTGCGCGAGTACTACGATGGTAAGCGCTCGCACTACGCCGTCTCGTACCCCACCACGTACGATCGCGAGCTGCTCAAGGTCTTCTCCAACTCTCCGAAGCATGCGAGCCGAGAGTTGGCCTCAACGTTCATCCAGCAACACCGGACCGAGATTCGTCGCACCGTGGCACGATGGACAGGGGAATACGAGTTCACGCTCGACCAGTTGTTGCGCGACATGATCGGACGGTGTCGCGAACTGAAGCTCCGCGTCGCCGGATCGCAGCGACAGGTCCTGCTCGATTTTGCCGGGATGCTGGCAGTGCGCACCGTGCACTTCCTGTACAGCCGGCGCGTCTCCATTGCGATGTGAGGATCAGATGATCCACTCCACGCGTCGCCGCCTGCGCATTCTGCTCCTCGTGCAACCCGATCTCATGCCCCCCGATTCGGTGGCCGGGATGAGCGAGCGCGCCAAGTACGAGATCAAGACCGAGTACGACGTCCTCACCACGCTGCGGGCGCAGGGGCACGACGTGCGCGCACTCGGCGTGCGCGACGAGCTCCTCCCGATTCGCCTGGCGGTGGAGGAATGGAAGCCGCACGTCGTCTTCAATCTCCTCGAGGACTTCTTCGGCCTGCGGGAGTTCGACCATCATGTGGTCAGCTACCTCGAGTTGCTGCGCGTCCCGTACACCGGGTGCAACTCGCGCGGGTTGGTGCTGGCGCGCGACAAGGCGCTGAGCAAGAAGATCCTCGCCTACCATCGCATTCCTGTTCCGCACTTCGATGTCGTGCGGCGCGGGCGCAAGGTGCGACGGTCGCGTCACCTGCAGTTTCCGCTCATCGTCAAGAGCCTGACCGAGGAAGGGTCGGTGGGGATCGCGCAGGCGTCGGTGGTGGAGAACGACGAGGACCTGGCGACGCGCGTGGAGTTCATCCATCGCAGCATCGAGAGCGACGCGATCGTCGAGGAGTACATCGAGGGGCGCGAGATCTACATGGGGATCATCGGCAACCATCGCCTCGAGGTCTTCCCGCCATGGGAGCTGACCTTCGAGAATCTCGCACCGGGGACGCGCCGCATCGCGACGTCGCGCTTCAAGCACGACCCCGACATGCAGGAACGTCGCGGGATCAACCAGGGGCTCGCCGAGCTGTCCGATGCGGTGCGCAACCGGTTGATCAGCACGTCGCGGCGCATCTACAAGCTGCTGTCACTCGACGGCTACGCGCGTCTCGACTTCCGGCTGCGCGAGGACGGGACGCCGTTCTTCATCGAGGCCAATCCCAATCCGGAGATTGCGGAGTCGGAGGAGTTTGCGTCGTCGGCGTTCGAGGCGGGGTATGCGTACAAGGAGTTGATCCAGCGCATCGTGACGTTGGGCGTTAGGCGGGGGTCGTTGTAGGCAACGTTCACCGGTACTGGCACGAGCGTTGGTGATGCGCCGGTGAAGGCGGGGGTCCACCATGGCGCATCCCGGGCGCTGCCGGTAGCTTCGCGCGCCACCCTTCCCCGCCCTCGCCATCATGCGCCCTCGCTCACTGCTCACTGCGGCACTCCTGGTCGGCATTGCCGCCGCCCTCCCGGCGCAGACGCCGGTCTCTGTCACAGGGACCGAGCAGTTTACCGTCAAGGCGCGCAGCAACGGCGTGGACTATCGCGTCGATGTGTGGCTCCCGCCGGGACTCGACACCATGACGGTGCGGCCGCCGGTCTTTGTCATCACGGATGCAAACCTGGCGTTCCACTCGTTGCACGAGACGGTGGCGATGCTGGGGATCAGCGGTGAGGTGTCGCCGTTGATCGTCGTGGGGGTCGGGTATCCCGAAACCGACGGACGAGGCTACACACCGGCGTACGCCGTCAGCCGCACGCGTGACTACACCCCCACCAACGTCGCGGCGATGCCGGGGGGTGGCGGGAGCGCGGCGTTTCTCGCCTTCCTCAAGGACGAACTGGTCCCGATGGTCGAGGCGCGCTATCGCGCCGATGCCAGCCGGCGCGGGCTGGGCGGGCACTCGTTAGGTGGGCTGTTCGCGACGTATGCACTGCTGCACGAACCGGGCTTCTTTTCCCGCTATTGGATTGGCTCACCGTCGTTGTGGTGGGACAACCAGGTCGCTTTTGCTTGGGTCCCCAAGGTGAAGCAGGGCGCCACGCAGCCGCGCGGGCGCGCCTACCTGACGGTGGGTGCCAAGGAAAGCGCGGTGATGGTCCCGCCGATGCAGCGCATGGCGGTCGAGCTCAAGCGCAACTTCCCCGAGCTGCGCGTGGGATCGCAGGTGTACCCCGACGAGAGCCACGGATCGGTGGTGGGCGGCGCCATCAGTCGCGCGTTGCGGTTCCTCTATGGCGAGTTCGGGCGCCCGACGGTCGCCTTGTCGGCAGCTGCAAAGGCGGAGTATGCCGGGGAATGGACGGGGACCGGACTGACGCTGAGGCTGCGGCCGACGGCGAAGGGAGTGGCCATCTCGTTCAATTACAGCGGGCAGACGATGGTCGACACGCTCTCAGCCGCATCGCGCGATACGCTCTTCTCGGCGGGGACGATGTCGGCGCAGTTTGTGGCAATGCGCGATGCCAAGGGGAAGATCGAGAAGTTGAAGGGGACGATGCTGGGAGGGACGCAGGAGTATGTGCGGGGGAAGAAGTGAGGAGCGCACGGGCGCAGACTGTCCGCACGTGAGCTAGGGACATGCGGGCGCTACTCCTCCATCACCCCTACACCTATCCTCGCTTCGAGCAGGACTTCGTCGATCGCGTCGCCGAGCTCCCCGAGTTTGACGTCGCGCCCGCCGACGTGAACGCGCTCGACGCCGGCGTCCTGGCGTCGTGCGACGGGCCGGTCGCCCTCGCGGACTACGATGCCGTCATCGTCTTCGTCGCGTTCAAGCGACTGCGCGCAGCGCCAACGCTGGCATGGGGAGACTACTCCGGCCTGCGCGTGCTGCTGGACCACGACATCATCCAGAACTACAGCACGATCTTCGACGCAACGCTGGTCGGGGCGTGGCCCCCCATCTTTCATCGGCATCGCTTCGATTCGGTGGTGACGTCCGGGCGCTCCGTGCAGGAACGGCTTGCAGGTGACGGCATTCCGGCCGACTGGGTCCCGAAGGGGTTCGAGCCGGCGCGTTTTCCCACGCGGTCCGGGAGGCGCTCGGGGATCGCGACCTATGGCAGCGCCTACGCCTGCCGACAGGTCGCGGAACGTGCGCTGCGCGATGCCGGGATTCCGCTCACGCGCCTCGACACGACGTCGTACTTGCAGCTGGGAGCGCGACTGAACCAGTTCCTGGGGTGCCTGGCGATCTCCTCCGAACTCGAGATGCCGCCCGAGCAGCGCGCGTCGATCGAGCGCTCGTTGCAACGCTCGCGCGCGCGCTCGCTCGCCCGCGAGGTGCCGATGCGCCCCGGGTTGGAGCCGATGGCCAAGTTCTTCGAGGGGGCGGGAGCCGCCTGCTGCCCGATTGCCGATGCCATGGACGACCTGGAGGCGCTTGGCTTTCGCGACGGCGAGACATGCCTCACGTTTCGTTCGCACGCCGAACTCGTCGACAAGGTGCGCGGGGGCGTCAATGCCCCGGCAGCGCTCGCGGCGATGGGGGCGGCGGCGGCGGCGTTCGCGCGCGCCGAGCACACGTGGGCGCATCGTGCCCTCACGCTGCGCGAGGTGATCGTTCACCGACTGCAACGTTTCACGCCGTGAACTGACCGTCGTCACTGATGCTGGACTTCATAAGGCACCGGCTCCTCCCCATCTGGCGGCTCTCCGAGCGGCAGCTGGTGCTTGTTCCGGTGATCGTGATCCTCGGTCTCACCGCCGCCGCCCTCGAGGGGCTCGGCATCGGGCTCGTGATCCCGCTGCTCGCGGTGGTGACCGGGGCGGCGGACATCGGCGGGTCGGGGGTGGCGACCTGGCTGCGGAGCTTCGCCGGGGAGATGGAGCCGTCGGCGCGCATCGGGATCATCGCGCTGGTGATGTTCTCGCTCATCCTCCTCAAGAACCTGCTCGCCGCCGCCAACGCCGCGCTCTCGGCCTACGTCTGCGGCCAGGCCGGCCACCGCATCCGCACGGCGCTCGCGCAACGGCTGCTCACCGCCGACTATCCATTCATGCGCGACCAGGAGCCGGGCGCGCTGATGAACGTGCTGTCCAACGAGTCGTGGCGCGCGGCCGATGCGGTGAACGCGACGCTCAACGTGCTGGTGAACGCGAGCGCGGCGGTGATCCTGTATGGATTCCTGCTGGCGCTCTCGTGGCAACTGGCACTGATCATCACCGTGGCGCTGGCCTTCATGCTGCTGGTACACGGGGTCCTGGCCAAACGACTGCGTGCGCCCAGCCGATTGGTGAGCGCCGAGAGCGGGAAGCTGTCGGCCCGCATGCTCGACATCATCCATGCGGCGCAGCTCATTCGCCTGTTCAACCAGGAATCGCGCGAGCAGTCGCGCTTCGAGACGGCATCCGACACGGTGCGCGCGGGGGTGCTGCGATTGCACGTGCGCTCCGCCATGCTGGTGCCGTTGAGCGAGATCCTCTTCGCGGGGGTCTTTCTCGTCATCATCGTGTCGGCGTGGCGCCTGGGATTCAGCTTTCCGCTTGTCGCGACCTTCATGGTGCTGCTCCATCGCCTGCAACCGTACGTGCGCAATCTGCAGGGGAGCTGGGGGCAGCTCTGGGGATGGAGCGGTGCACTGGAATCGGTGGCGCAGCTGCTGGACACCAACGGGAAGAAGGCGGCGCCGTTGGGGAGCGTGACGCGCGCCCCCCTCACGAGGGCGATCACCTTCGACCGGGTGACCTTCTCCTACGACACGGCGGCACGCACCGCCGACGTGCTGCGCGAGGCGAGCTTCGTCATTCCGGCCTTGCAGGCGACGGGGTTCATCGGTCGATCGGGGGCGGGCAAGACCACCATCGTGCAGCTGCTCACGCGGTTGGTGGAGCCGAGTGACGGGGTGATTCGTGTCGATGACATCGCGCTCCGCGACATCGATCCCGCCAGTTGGCGTGGACGCATTGCCGTGGCCAGCCAGGACCTCGAGCTGGTGAACGCGACGGTGTTCGAGAACATCGCCTACGGCATGCCTAACGCGTTACAGCCCGACGTCGAGCGGGCGGCGCGACTGGCGGAGGCGCACGATTTCATCGTCGCGTTGCCGCAGGGATACGCGACGCTGATCGGTGCGGGGGCCACTCGGCTGTCAGCCGGGCAACGGCAGCGCATCGCGCTGGCGCGGGCGATTCTCTGCGAGCCGGAGATCCTGGTGCTCGACGAGGCGACCAATGCGGTCGATGGCGTGTCGGAGACGGCGATCCTGGAGACGATCAAGGCACGCTCGGGGCGCGCGACGACGCTGCTCATCAGCCATCATCATCGCACGATCTCGGTCTGCGATCGCGTGGTGGTCCTCAATGAGGGCCAAGTGTCTGCACAGGCCGATTGGGGGTCGGTGCAGCACCTGCGCATGGAGGAGTTGTACGAGCTGGGGGCGAGCCGTTGAGGATCCCGTCCGTATGATTCCGTCTTGGGGCCCACCCTGGACCGGCTCGCGGCGCCACCGGCTGTTGGCGCTGCTCGCGGTGCGCAACGGAATGCGATATCTCCCCGGCTTCCTGCGGAATGTCGCCCCGCAGGTGGACGGGATCGTCGCGCTGGATGATGGCTCAACCGATGGCTCTGCCGAGCTTTTGTCGGGGCACGGTGCCGTGCTCGAGCTGCTGCGGAATCCCGTGGATCGCCCGTCGTGGGACGAAGTGGGGAATCATCGCGCGCTCATTGCCGCTGCGCTGCGTCACGCCGCCGACTGGGTGCTGTGCGTGGATGCCGACGAGCGGCTGGAGGAGGCGTTCCGCGCGCGAGCCGAGCGCGTGATCGCGCGTGGGGCGCTTCTCGGGTACTCGGCCTACGCGCTTCGCCTGCGAGAACTGTGGGATTCTCCCGGGCAGTATCGCGTGGATGGCATCTGGGGGCGCAAGTCGGTCGCGCGGTTCTTCCGACTGCGCGCCGACCACGAGTTCGACCCCCGTGAGCTGCACGCGCACAAGGCGCCGATGCAGGGGATGCGCGGCGGGCGCTTTCCCACCACCGACCTCACGATCTATCACCTGGCGATGCAGCACGCCGACGATCGCGCGGCGCGTCGGGCGCGGTATGAGCAGGCCGATCCCGACAACCGGTGGCAGCGGATCGGTTACGCGTATCTGACGGATACGAGCGGGTTGGCGCTGCGGGCGCTGCCGCGGGGGCGTGGTTTTACCGAGTGAGCGCGGCGCGGTAGCGCCGAGTGAGCGCGGCGCGGTCGCCGCTATCGCTTGCGGCGCAGCCAGTGCCACCACTCTTTCGGCTGGGCGGCTGCTGGCGGCGCGGAGGGCGTCGGCGGATCGGTGAGGGCGCGAAGTTCCCCGAACAGGTGCTGTTCCCCGCTCTCGGCGAGGAAGTTCTCGAGCAGCGTTCGGCCGATCGGGTCGGCGGCGAGCCGGTCCATGCGCTGCTCCATCTTCCACTCGGCGTACTTGAGCTCAACCAGCAGGCCCTTGAAGCGATCGATGCTGACGGGACTGTGCTCCTGCCCCGTCAGGGCGCGGATGTAGACCGACTTCGCGAGCGTTCGATGATCGGCGATGTCCGGCATGTGCCGGTCGTGAACGAACTGTGCCAACAGGAAGTTGGTGTCGAACAGGTAATAGGCGAGGCGGGTGAGGAACGAATCGTTAGGTCCGGCGATGTGGGCGGTGGGGAAGTCCTTGCGTGGCAGGTCGTGGCCCAGCTTCACCATCCCGCTGGGCAGCATGTAGACCTGGCGCCGCGCGAGTTCCGGCTGCGTGTCGCCGAACGCCTGGGCGATCCGCTCGACGGTTGAACGCTCCCGCGTGTGCGTCCACCAGTCCCGTACCTCGCCAGAGGGCCAGTCGAGCAGGCAGAACCAGCTGCTGCCGCCGTCGCGGACTAGCGATCCATAGCCGATCGCTGGAAAGACGCGCATGCCCCCCTGGTGCAGGTAGCGGGAGACGACGAACTCGTGTCGCGCCTGCTGGTACGACATCGCGCCAGCGTACGCCCGCCCGTGGTCCTTGGCGGCGTCCAGCGTTGCCGCCCCTTCGGCGTCGTAGCGAGGGAGCGGGTAGGGCTTGTCGTGATGTCGCCCCATGCGAACCGGGCCGCCCTGATAACCGGCGCCCTTGATCTTGATCCCGCCGTGGAGCGACGAGCCTAACGCCGGGATGACCATCGAGCGGTCACCATCGAGGATGTGTCGGCGCGGCTTGCGTCCGAGCAGGGTGTCAAAGACCTGCGCCGCGTCGGCGTCGCTGAGCGCGGGAGCTGCCAACAGGTTGATCCGTGTGCCGTCGCGGTCGTGCGCGAGAGGACGAAGATGGCTCTCGGGCATGGTCAATCGTGAACCGTCGTGCCGGGCGTGGTGAGGGCGCCGGCCGCGTACGCCACGCTCCCTGCGATCACGAAGGGGAGCGCGCGGAACAGGTGCCCGCGCTCCGGGGGAGTGCTCCGCGCCGCGAGGATCACGGAGCGTCCCACGTTCCACGGAGCGCGCAGCATGACGCGCACGCGTTGCGGCCCGCGGTTCTCGATGGACCCCTGCGTGGCCGCGTGCAGCTGTCCACGCCGGAAGGCGTCGCGCAGCATCGCCCCCGCGGTGACGGGATAGCGGTGCGCGGTGAGGGCGTCGGCGGCGAAGACCAAACGCTCGCTTGCCGGGATGCGCGCGTTGAACTCCGTCTCCTCGCCGGCGCGCAGGTCTTCGCGAAAGACCCCGAGTCGATTGAAGAGGCGCCGGTCATAGGAAAGGGAGTAGAACAGGCGCTGGCTGGGGTGCGTGACGCCGAGCCGCCGGTTGTGCAGGAGGAGGAGCGCCGCCCACGCAGCAGCAGACTCCGTGTAGGCATTGGTCATCGCACTGGCGACCGCGGCGGCGCCGGCGTGGTGCTCGCGGAGGCGGGCCAGCGCCCACCCGGGGGCGGCGAGGCAGTCGGCGGCGAGGAAGGCCACGTAGGGGGCGCTCGTCATGGCGATGCCGACGTTGCGCGCCGCCCCTGGATAGAGGCGATGGCTCACGCTGTGCACCGGGACGTCGAGCGCCGCCCCGCGAAGGCGCGCCGCCGGGTCTCCCCCGCCGGAGTTGACCACGACGACCTCCACCGGCAGCTCCTGCTGGAGCACCGACCGAACAGCATCGGCGATGTAGGGCTCGTCGCGATAGGACATCACCACGCAGGCGAGTTGCGCCGTCATGGCGACGCTGCCTGACGAGGGTGATGCCAGCGGGGCGGTCGTCGCGCCCACTGCGAGGCGACCCCCACCACCGAGGCGCCGAGGTCGACCGCGAAGAAGGCGAGCGTCGCCGCGAGGTAGCGGGGCGTGCTCCCCAGGACGCCCGCCTTGTAGAGTGCCGCGAGGATCCCGAGGCCGGGGATCGAGAGGTACAGGAGCGGTGCCCAGAGCGGGATGAAGCCCAACGCGGCGCCGCCAGCGGCAACGGCGAAGACGAGGCGGTCGGCATATCCCAGCGAGGCGAAGGCCGTTTCGAGGCGATGCGCGAGCGACGGAGCCGTCGGCGTCGGTGACGTGCGTGATGTGGACGCCGCCGGGATGTTCGTTGCCGTCGGTTCCGGCTGGTGGCGAATCTGGAAGGCGCCGCGCGACCAGCGGACGTGCTGCCGCCAGTACTGGCGCACGTTGGCCACCAGCGTGTTGCCTGCCACCGCCGAGCGCACGAAGCGAATGCGCCAGTGCCGCCGCGAGATGCGGGCGCTCGTGGCCACGTCGACGCCGACCGGGACGAGGGGAAAGCCGCCGATCGCGTCGAGTGCGGAGCGACGATACGCGGAGGCACCGAGCGTCGGCGGGTTGAGCCCCAGTCGATCCGTCCCGGCGGAGGTCACCAGCTGGTGCACCCAGGTCGTCACCGCGGCGTAGCGGGTGACGATGTTGTGGTCGTGGTTCACCGGGGCCAGATATGCCGCGGCGCCGCCGACCGTGTTGTCGGCAAAGGGGCGCACCAGCTCGCGCAGGAAGTCGGGGAGCGGCTGCAAGTCGGCATCGACCACCGCGATGATGTCCCCCTTGGCCACCTGCAGTCCCGCATTGAGTGCCGCCGCCTTGCCTAACGCCGTCGGCTGCACGACGACCTGCGTATCGGTGCGCGTGGCCGCCCAGGCGTGGAAGACCGCGGGGGTGTTGTCGGTGCAGCCGTCGGCGACGAGGACGACGGAGAGTCGGTCGGCGGGATAGTCGAGGCGCGAGAGGGCGTCGAGGACGCGGCCAGCGACCGGGGATTCGTTGCGGGCGGGGACGAGGACGGCGACGGAGGGGAGGTCAGCCGCGGGGGGTTGAGGGCGAGGGGGGGTGAGCGCGGCGAGGAGGTACGCGCCGCGGCGTATGGTGAGCGCCAGAATGGCCACGATCACGAGCGTCTGGAGGACGGCGATCATGGCGTGGGGCTGGGGGGACGGATGGCGTTACGCAGCGGCGCGCGGCGCGGGGGCATGACGAGCGAGGGGAGCGGCGGAGCGGTGGAAACAGGTGAAGGATGTCGGGGATTTCCGAGGTGGCCCGGGTAAGACGTTGGGGGAAGGATAGGCGGGATGCGTGGGGATGGGGATGACTATTGGAGGATGGTTGAGGAGGGGGTGGGGTCACGAAGCGTGGGGTCAGAACTGGGGTCAGAGCACAGCTCTGACCCCAGTTCTCACCCCAGTTCTCACCAGTTCTCACACTACGCCGCCCGCTCGCTCACCTCCGGGAGCGACGGTGCGTCCGCGTTCGCATTGGCGGTTGGTGCCCCCTCTTCCCCGCCCTTCGCCACGCTCTCGCGCACCAGCGCGATCGCCTTGCGCCACTCGGCGAGCCGGGACTCGTTGCTGGCGAGCGTTGGGGCGTACAGCGCGTCGATGAGGCGCACGAGCTGCACGCCACGACGCGACTCGGCGATGGTGCCTTGCGTGGCGGCGACGCGGCGGGCGGATTCCTGTCCACGCGTGTCGATCGCCCCCTTGAGCGACGCCGTCTCGCTCACGAGGCGGGCGAGGTGTTCCTTGGGGAGGCCGGCATTCACGAAGGCGTCCTGGTGATCCTCGACCACCTTGGCGATGGCCTGCGCGGAGGCGAGGAGCCCCTCGTAGTCGCCCTCGCGCGGCATACGGGAGGCCGAGCGAAGGGCCATGACGTCGGCGTCGTTGCTGATGCTGACGGCGCGCCCGACGAGGACGACCGGGGCGAGCAATTCGCGACGCAGGCGTCGGACGCGGTCCCGGAGCGACTGCGTGCCCGAGCGCGCGCGACGCATGGACAGGTCCTGCTGCGTGGCGTGTGCGTCAAGCCGAGTGATCACCCCCTCGAGCTGGGTGAGCGTCGGCAGGATCGGCGCGGGGACGACTTCGGCGCGCAGGAGGTCGCGGACGCGGCGGAACATCTGGACGCGGGACTTCTGGGTGGTACGCATACGGGTGTCTCCTATGGAAATGGGTGGACGCAGGGAATGAGAACGCCACCGACCCCTGCGTCCGCGGGTTGGTGGCGAGGTGTTGTGGAGCGTTTGTGTTGGCGCGGACGGCGCGCGTGATGGCGTGCCGTTCGGATGTGTCAGCGCTCGCGTCGCTGATGCGGGTGCGGGCGTCGGAGGTGCGGATGCGAGCGTTCGGGTTGCGGGTGCGGGCGTCGGGCCTGCGGGTGCACGCGTTCGGGTTGCGAGTGGACGCGTTCGAGGGCGCCGAGCGACCGTCGTGTCGATCGGTGGTGCGTTACGACGTGCGAGAGTGCCCTTCCGCGTCGCGCGAGGGGGCGTTCGGAGTGCGAGCGTGCGCGATCGACAGTTGGAAGTGCGCGACGCGCGTGCGGATGTGCGCGACGCGCGTGCGAGCGCCCGCGTCCGAGCTGCGGGTGCGTTCTGCCGAGATCACCGCCCGCGCGGCGCGCCGGCGTGTGTTCGCGTTCGAGCCGCGAGAGGGCGCGATCCTCTCGCCGCTACGCGCGGCGTGCCGGACGGTGCATGCGATCGCCGTGCGGGCGTGCGCGTTGCACCGGCGAGTTGGCGCGTTTGGTTCGTGTGTCCTCGCGTCCCGCCGCGGGGAGGCAGCGGACGGCGCGCGGGAGGTCGCGGTACGACGGCGCGAGCGGCCGAACCATCGGTGGATGGGCGCGGTCGCTCGAATCGTGCCTGCGGTTTGGGCGCGAGTGCCCGCGGTTCGTGCGCGCGTGCCTGCGGTTCGGGCGCGGCTACCTGCGACTCGGCCGGGCTGCGAGCGGTACGCGCTCGGCTGGGTGCGGAGGCAGCGTGGCAGCCGGCGGACTGATTCGGGCGGCCCGCGGCGCTGCGACTGTCGGCCGCGGTTCGGCGTCAGCGGCTGACGGAGCGGGTCGGGGAGTACCCGACAGGTGGCCAACGGCGAGGGGGCGAACGCGAGTCGAGTGCGATCGCCCCCCTACTTACACTAGTCCGCTGTCCAACTCCGAAGTCAAGAGGAAAGTTGCGGGGGAGCGGATTTGACCCATCCTATATATACAAGTCCTTCGGTAGTCACTCGTGTCAAGAGTGAGTTTGCGGACGGGGGGGAGAATGGGGGGCGCTCGGGCTGTCGACGCGCGCTCCGGGGCCGCGTGGTGAGCACGCGCCCCCGAATCGAACGTCGCGCTGGCCACCACCGGACCGCGCGCGAAGTCCAGCGCGCGCGACCGTCCAGTTATGGTCGTGAGCCACAACCGGTTCCGCGAGCGTCATCCTGATCTTCACCCTCCGACCGACGGACAGCGCACGATGACCGAGGTAATGCTCGACACACAGGGACTCACGGTCGCCGAAGCCGCGATCGTCGCCGAAACGCTGGTTCTCGTCCACAGGATCGTGAACGATGTGAACTTTCTCGCCGCGGTGGAGAACGCGTCGTACGACCACTTCCTGCTGGCCCGCACGCGCAGCGTGCCACGGGTGACCGGCCAAACGGTGCGCACCATCATCGCGACGGGCGAGGAGATGAGCGAAGGGAACGTGGGGGTCGGGGATGGGAAGATGCAGTTCGTCGTCACCAAGGGGTCGCTCGTAAACCAGTTTCGCGCTGCCACTGACCTGGGGCGACAACCGATTCATCTCGACACCCGGTTCCTCGACGACTGCCTCGCGACTCGCGACGTGGTGTCGTTAGCGAGCGTGCTGCTCCACGAGTGGATGCATGTTGCCGGCTTCGAGCATGCGCCGCATCATCGCGCCCTCGACGTGCCGTGGGTGATCGATGATCTCGCCATGCAGTTCGGCGTGCAACACGCCAACGGCGCTGCGCCCGCCAACCGCGCAGCGCCCGCCGCTCGCGCCAAGCGAGCGAGCGGCGCGCAACGCACCAACGGGCCGCAGCCGGCCACGCGGCGCGACCCGTCGGTTCGTTGCGGCTGCACCGCTCGGAGGACGGGGCGCCGGTAGCGCCCCGTTCCGTTCGGCTACGTCCACGTATTCGCCGCCGGGAAGTCGGCCGAGATCCTGGTGGGTGCGCAGTTGCCACCAGGCTGCCCGGACGCCTGCGACTTCTCGCGAATGAGCCGCGGCGCCGGCAGGTACATGCCGTCCAGTGCCGCCAGCCACCCGCCGTTAGGCACGGCCAGCAGCTTGTAGAACCACTTGAAGTCGGCGTCCTCGAGCGTCGGCTCGCGGATCGGGAGCTCCGACCACTCGAGCGGGTTCTCTCGGCAGAGGTTCGCGATCTTCAGGCGAATCTTCCCGTTGATGGGCACCAGCGGCAACTGCATCGTCGTCCCGTCCAAAGCGGTACTCGTCAACGTCATCCCCGCCGCGTTGACCGTGCGCGTCCAGATCACGTCACCGCGGAAGTCGCTGACGACCGGTGGCTGCTGCGACGCGTTAAACAGGCGACGCTCGATCGACCACAGTTCCTTCGTCTGCGTCGTGGGGCTCGAGAGCGTTCCTCCCTGCAAGAGGGTTCGCATCACCCACGACCTCCCAATCCCAGGCGCCGGTGGTGCGAACAGGTCGGGCTTGAGTCCCAGGCCGGGCGCCACATCGTCCATCGAGGGGACATTCAGCTTCACATCTATGGGGAGGCCAGGATCAGCAAGGCCGAACGAGAGCGTCTCCCCCGTGAAGCGATGCACGAGCTCCATCGGCGGATCGGGATCGTCGAGCATGTTCGGCTTCTGTTCCCCGTTAGGCACGACGGCCCCGCCCCCCCCGAGGTCCAGGTGCGCGAGGTTCATTCGCAGGTAGGCCACGTGCGCCTCGGCGGGCTCCAGATCCTCATGGCGCACCGGCCCCTGGAGTTCGCGTGCGTCTGGAAGGACGACCGCCACGTCGCGTCCATTGGAATGCACGATGTGCATGCCGAGCCCCGTGAACTGCACTTCAAGCGTGAATGCCATCCGCCGCCTCCTGAAGGTTGTGGTCCTACTGTCCGATCAACACCCACGCCGCCCACGACCTGACCGACGACGTGTCGCTCGCCGCCTTCGCCGCACGGGCTGCCAATGCCTCCTGCAGTGCCGCGGCCGCACCCTCGCCAGCTGCATACCGCGCGTGAAACGCCGTCACGATCTCCTCAGCATCCCGATCGGCCACATCCCACAAGGAGCTGACCGTTGCCCCTGCCCCGGCATGCAGGAAGCTGGCCGACAAGCCGTGGTTCATTCCCGTGTGCGATGCCCTGCCGCCGTACGTCCTGCACGCTGACAGCACCGCGACCTGTACTGTAGAGAGCCGCAGGGTCGCGATTTCCTCGGCGCGCAACACGCCGCCTGCCAGCACCAGGACGGACGCCTCTGGCCGATCGACGTTCGCGATCGCGTGGCCGGCAAAGTGCACGACCGAGGCGTCGCGCCAGGCGGACAGCACCGCGGCGCGCGTTGCCGCCGAGTCGATGTAGGTGGTGGTGCGTTTGTAGAGGGAGCCGATGGCGGCGATCTCGCTCCGTGCTGCGGGGAGGCGAGGCAAAGCGGGAAAGGACGTGCGATCGAGCGCGGGATCACCCACGAGGAGGGCCGCCGAGCGCTTGGGAGTGCGTCGGCGATTGCTGGTGAGCTTTGCGAGGAGATCGTCGGCGGTCGGCTCCTGGCTCACGGCGAGCCGTTGAATCAGGAAGCGCGATTCCGATGCGTCCCACAGCGCCGGGAACGGGAGGAGGATGAGCTCACGATCAGGTATCACCGTGAGCCGCCGCCGCCCTGCGAGCGCCCACTCTGCCGGAGCTACCAGTTTCCTATAGAGCAGGTCAAGTACGCGACGTTCTTCAGCGGGTGACGCGAAGCGGTCATCGTGAAAGTTCGCCGCCATCGCGGCGATCTCGTCGCGCCTAACGTCGGCGGTGAAGTGCGCGATCGAGTCTGAGGTCACGACCCAGCCCTCGGTCGATTCATCGAAGACGACGTAGGCGAGGACCGCCGCATCGGCCGGCGTGGCACGCCTGATTCGCTCCAGGTAATCGCTCTGCGGTTGCTGCGCGCTGCGTTGATCGGCGGTGCGCCGAGCACGCTCCAGGACGTCGAACGCCTGTTCGCGCGTGCCACGCCGCAGCTGCAGGCGCATGAGCAGGTCGAACGCTTGCTCCGACGTCTCGCCGAATCGCGCCTTGTCCTCCGGCTTGGTGAAGCCGAGTCGTCGCTGCTCCAGCAGTGTGATGCTCTGGTTGAGCCATTGTTCGCCGGCACTGGTGTCTCGCGCGGCGAGGCGCACGCGTGCTGCTTCGAGCGCGGCTTCGGGGAGTTGGATGCGATTGTTGCCTTTGGAGAGCGTTTCGAGGATCCGCGGCATCAGGGCGGGTATCGAGTCACTGGCGACCATCGCCGGAGGGCGGGTCGCCTCCAGGAGGATCTCGGCTCGCATCTGTTCCTTCCCCAGGCCGGCGGGCATGCCGTCCACCGTGCGCAACGCCTGACGCAGCGCACTCACCGACGAGTCACGGAGACCCACGAGCATGAGGTCGCGCGCGCGCAGCGTGAGTGACCACGCACGGCGCGCCGGGTCGGAGGGGAGCGCGTCGAGTCGCATGACCTCTTCCGTCAGGCGCATCGCGGCAAGCGGGAACGATCGCTCGCGCGCGAAGCGCGTCATCAGGTTGAGGTGCACCGGGAGGAAACGGGAGCCGCGGACGGGTGCGAGGAGCGCCATGGCGCGCAGCCCTTCGGCCTCTGCTTCGGTGCGATAGCCCGAGTACAGCAGCGATTCGGCGAGAAGGGAACGCAGCATCCCCTCGCTCTCTTGCTCCCCGAGTCCTTCGTACTGCACGAGCGCGCGGCGATAGTCTCCGGCAGCGCCTTCGTAGTCCCCTTCCCTTAAGCGTGCGAGTCCGGCGACCCACGAGGCCTTGCCCCTGGTGGCGCGGTCGCTGCACTCGGGCGCTGAGAGTCGCTGCGGGAGCGTCATCGCGCTGCGAGGACGCCCGAGGTTTACGAGTGACGCCCCGTGGAACAGTTCGGCCCAGCACCAGAGCGGTGAGCGTTGGGCGCGGAGGGCTGTGGATGCGCGGGCGAGCTGTGATGCTGCCTGTTCGTATGAGCCGTTGAGATAGCTCCGGTAGCCTTCGGCGTAGTCGCGATAGGCGTCGAGCGTGTTGGACGTCCCTGCCTCGATGCGTTGCAGGGAGTGCTCGAGGGTCGATCGTTCTGCAGCTCCCACACGCGCCCCTAGCGACTGAAGCAGAGTCTTCGCGGCGCTCGCGCTTCGGACGTCCGTCGCTCGCAGCTCAGCCCAGATGCCGAGCATTCCGAAAGCGAGCTCGCGTGCGCGCGCTGCGTCCATGCGGTTGATCGCCGGTGGCTCGATCGATTTCCACCCTTCCATTGCAGCGAGCATGCTCACGCCACGATTGGACGAGTCCACGATCGCGTTGACGCGATCGAGGTGGCGACGGCCGTCTGCGTTCCAGTCTGCCTGGTCCTTGGTTGCGACGTAGGTGCTCCACGCCTCACGAGCGCTGGCGTAGAGGCCGAGGCGTTCGAGGATCAGGGCGCGGTTGAAGAGGAACGAGGGGCGGGTCGCTCGCATGCTGGCGCGCTCGATGGCTTCGAGTGCTTCGAGCAACGCTGTGAGTGATTGGTCGACGCTGGCTTCTTCGAGGAGCGCTACAGCGAGGTCATTCAGCAGATCGGGGGAACTGTCGCGTTGTGCGAGGTCACGGAGGCGGCTGGTGACTCGACGGAGGGTGGTGGTGTTTTCGCCGCGTTCGCGGAGATCGAGGAGGGCGCGGGTGCGGCGGGCGGAGGGGGTGGTGTCGTTGGCGAGGTGGGTGGCCAGCGCGCTTGCTTGTTGCGCGGTGTTTGGGGGGAGGCGTT
>CAZLLP010000123.1:0-17267 GCA_964560345.1 uncultured Gemmatimonadaceae bacterium | reverse complement strand
CCCCCCTAACTGCGCCGAGCGTACGCTATGGCCATGCCCGCGCCCCCGCCGCTCTCTCCGGATACGTCTCGTCTCGACTGGACGGTGGAGGAGCTGGCGCAGCTGTCCGACGACGGGAATCGCTACGAGATCCTCGACGGCGAGCTGCTGGTGACGCCGGCGCCTTCGGTCTCGCACCAGCGCGCGTCGCGGGAGCTCGTGCGACACCTCCTCGCCTATCTCGACGGCAAGGGGCTGGAGCTGTTCTACGCGCCGACGGCGGTGCGCCAGGGAGAGCGAACGGAGCTCGAGCCCGACGTGCTGGTGCTCCCAGCGCGTGCGGAGACGTCGGATCGCTTTGCTGGTGAGCTCGGGCAGTTGGTGCTGGTCGTCGAGATCGCATCGCCGTCGACCGCACGGGTGGACCGGTACCGCAAGCGCGCGGCGTACCAGCGGCACGGTGTTCCCGAGTACTGGATCGTCGATCCCGCGGCGCGCTTCGTCGAGCGATGGCGACCCGCTGACACCGAACCGGAGATTCTCGTGGAGACGCTGGCGTGGCAACCGGTGGCCGATCGGGCACCACTCAGCGTCGACCTCGTGCGGTATTTCGAGATGGTGCACGGACGGTAGGGCGTTGCAGGCGGCGGCGCTTGGCGCGACGGCTCAGTCGTCCGCCTCCCCCATGAGCTCCGCACGCCCCTCCTCGAATACCGTTTCAAACTCCGACGCGTTGTGCAACCGCAACCAGGCCATTTCGCGCTCGCCCAGCGACGCGAACCACGCGGCCATCTGCGTGTCGGCAATGCGGTCCCACTCCTGCGCGAGCGCCTGGTACTCCGCCGGTGACTCGGCGAGCAGCCAGTCCTCCTCATCGGTGAGTCCGTGCGCGGTTCGCACCTCCTCCATGGCGCGCTCCACCTCGTCGAAGCGCGGATCCTCGCGCGCCCTCGTCGGCATCACCGCATCCGCGACGCTCGCCAGCAGGAAGAACCGCTCCTCGTCCGAGAAGACGCCAGCGTCGCCGAGCGCCTGGATCATGCGCATCAGCGGCTCCACCTCGCTCCACGACATGCCGTTCCACATCGGGTCGCGAATCGCGCGCCAGACGTCGAGCGCCTTGGACGTTCCGCGCACCTCGACCAGGAGGGAGAGCAGCTCGTCGGTGTCGGACGACACGAGCGGTGTCGGGCGGCGTGTAGTACGGCCTCGTGAGGCGCGGCGGCGTGGATACGTCATGTAATCGTGGCCCCCTACGGCTTGAACAGCTCCGCCAACTCGGACACAAACCCCTCCTCCGCCCCCACCGGATCCCATCGCAACCGCTCCTCTTCATACCTCGGCATCGTCGCCTCAGGGCTCCACACCTCGGCCCGCCGGCGCTCGACATCGATCACCCAGTACAGCGGCACCTGCATCGCCTGATACAGGCGGCGCTTGGTGAAGCGATCGTAGCGCGCCGTAGATGGACCGAGCACTTCGACAAACAGTTCGAAGTGATGCAACCGCTCCCACCGATCCTCGCGCGCGTTGGACTGCGACACCACGAAGATGTCGGGCTGCACGATCACGTCGTCCCGCCCCCACGACAGATCGGCGGGTGAGACGAACGCCCGGCCGACGGCATGCCGCTCGACGTACGAATGGAGCGCGGAGAACAGCCGTCCGACCACTAGCTGGTGCGAGAGGGCGGGCGACGGGGTCACCAGGAGCTCCCCGTACACCAACTCGTAGCGATTCCCGTCATCCGGGAGGTCGAGCACCTCATTCCGCGTGTAGTATCGATCGAGGGCGGCAGGCATGGACATACGTTCGGCTCGGCGGCGCCGAGGGCGCAAGGGAGGGCGGGTCTGGGACGGGCGGGGTGCGCGGTCGCGTGC
Organism: uncultured Gemmatimonadaceae bacterium; assembly: GCA_964560345.1. GTDB lineage: Bacteria > Gemmatimonadota > Gemmatimonadetes > Gemmatimonadales > Gemmatimonadaceae > SCN-70-22. The sequence continues at coordinate 15,408 of CAZLLP010000123.1, read as the reverse complement.
ATTTCCGACCATCGCCGGTTCGACATCGGGCGCGATCATCGTTTCATTCCGTGCTGCATCAAAAGCGCGCCGCGATGCATGCTCGGCCGTCCGACTGAACCCCAGCGCCCGACCCATCCGTTATTCCCCTCAATGGACAACATCACCCACGCCCTCGCCGGCGCCCTACTCGCCGCGGCAACCTGCCAGCGCGTGGCCCGCTCCCCCTCCCTCCCTTCCCACACCCCGAGGTCCCTCCGCACCACCGCCTTCACCCTGGGCGTCGTCCTGGCCGAACTCCCCGACATCGACATCACCTACTCGGGCGAGCGCATGGGCATAGGCCCGCTCGGCTACCTCCTGCACCACCGCGGCCACACGCACACGGTCCTCTTCACCGTATTGGCCGCCCTCGCCGCGTGGGGGCTCGCCCTCGCGCTGCGCCGAGAGCTGCGCGCCCCGCCGTTCGCGCGGTCGCTGCTGGGGCTGTCGATGGTGGCGTCGCTCTCGCACATCATCCTCGACTACACGAACAACTACGGCGTGCATCCGTGGTGGCCGGTGGACTCGCGCTGGATCTACGGCGACGCGGTCTTCATCGTCGAACCGTGGCTGTGGATCGTGGCGCTGCCGCCGCTGGTGCTGTTGACGCGGAGCATCGTGCCGCGCCTGCTGTTCAGTGCATTGCTGGTCATCATCCTCGTCGCCGCGTGGCGCGTGGACATGGTGGGGTCGACGGTGGCTGCAGTGCTCACAGTGGGCGCGGCCGCGTGGACGTGGGTGAGCTGGAAGGTCCCCGCGGCGCGGCGCGCGACGGTCGCGATCACCGCCTGGCTTGCGCTGGAGGCGATGTTCTTCACCGGCTCGTCGTTAGGCCGGCGCGCGGTGGAGCGCGAGGTGGGTCCGACGTTGCGCGACGTGGTGCTGACGCCGGCGCCAGGGAACCCGCTGTGCCTGACGGCGATCACGGTCACCGAGGACGCCGGCACCTACTCCGCCACCACCGCCACGGTCGCACCTTATCCCGCCCTTCGCTCGGCTGGTGCCTGCCGATCGATCGGACGCGGGGCGCCTAACGGGGCGACGACGGCGGGGCGGAGCGATTCACCGTCGATTGCGTGGGGACAGCGCTGGTCGGCGCCAGTGGCAGAGCTGCGCGCACTGGCGGCCGAGCGCTGCGAGCTGGCGGCGGCGCTGGAGTTCATTCGCGTCCCGGTGTGGTCTCGCGCGCCTAACGGCGACGTGACGATCTTCGACCTGCGCTTTGGTAATGGTGGAGACTCGTTCACGACGGTGGTGTCGCGACCGGGGGCGAAGTGCCCGCGGGGGGTGCCGGGGTGGCGGGAGCCGCGGGGGGATGTGTTGGAGTAGGGGGGCGCTCGAGGGGTGGTTTCGAGGAGGTTTTCAAGGGGTCAGAGTCCTTGAACCGTTTCAAGGACTCTGACCCCTTGAAATGGCGCTCGCAATCGCCCGCTACCATCCGCACAGAAATGATGAGGGCGTGACCGCTGGAGGTCGGCATGGTGCGGCATGCCCCCTTGCCCCCCTAACTGCGCCGAGCGTACGCTATGGCCATGCCCGCGCTGCCACGGCTCCTCCCCGATCGAACGCGCCGCGACTGGACGGCTGACCAGCTGGCTGCGTTGCCGGACGACGGCCACCGTTACGAGGTGGTGGACGGGGAGCTTCTGGTGACGCCTTCGCCGTCGTTGGCGCACCAGGACGCGGTGGGCGAGCTGTTTCTTCTCCTTGCCCCGTACGCTCGGCGGCACGACCTCCACTGCATCATCGCTCCCGCGGACGTGCGGTTCGGGCCACATCGCGCCGTCCAGCCCGACGTCTTTGTCGTTCCACTCGTCGACGGACGCAAGGTGGCGCGTCTCGAAGACCTGCGCCGACTGGTCCTGGCGGTCGAGGTGAGCTCTCCATCGACCGCACGGGCTGATCGATACACCAAGCGCCATCTCTATCAATCAGAAGGCGTTTCCGAGTACTGGGTCATCGATCTCGACGCCCGCTTCGTGGAACGTTGGCGCCCGGGGGACGACATGCCGGAGCTTCTGGTCGAGACGCTCGCGTGGTCGCCGCATGAGGGCGTGGAGCCGCTGGTGATTGACCTGGCGGCGTTCTTTGCGCGAGTGCACGGGGACGCGACGCGATAGCACGCCACCATCCGCACGAAATCGGTAACGTGCTGCGGCATGGGACGGCTCATCATGCGGCATGCCCCCTTGCCTCCCTAACTCCGCCGAGCGTACGCTATGGTCATGCCGATGCCTGTGCTCCCGGACCGCTCGCGCCGCGACTGGACGGCTGACGAGATTCGCGCGCTCCCCGACGACGGCAACCGTTACGAGGTCATCGACGGGGAGCTGTTCGTGACGCCGGCGCCGTCATGGCTGCACCAGCATGCCGCGTTCGAGCTTGGCATGCTGCTCAGGCCGTTCGTCGAATCGGCGGGCCTGGACTGCCTCATCGCCCCTGCGGAAGTGGCATTCTCCCAGCAGCGGAGCGTCGAGCCCGATCTGTTTGTCGTACCGAGGATAGACGGTCGTCGCGCGGAGCATTTCGAGGAAGTGCGGCGGCTCGTGCTCGCGGTGGAGGTGATCTCTCCGTCGTCCGCGCGTGCCGATCGCTACAACAAGCGCCATCTCTATCAATCAGAGGGAGTCCCGGAGTATTGGATCGTCGATGCCCATGCGCGGTTCGTCGAGCGCTGGCGCCCAGGTGATGAGGCGCCGGAGATCCTGCTCGATACGCTCACATGGGCGCCGCGCGAGGGCGTGGAGCCGTTGGTGATCGACCTGGCGGCGTACTTTCGGCGGGTGCACGGCGCGTAGGCCGAACGACGCGGGGCTACTTCGCTACCTTCGCCAACGCCTCGTCCAGCATCTTCACCAGCGTCTCGCGATCATACGAGAACTGCTGCCCGTAGTTGAGCTGCACCAGCTCGTCCATCGCCTTGCGGATCGTCACCGCCGCCTGCCCCGCCGTGGGCACCACCATGTAGCGCGGCTGCGGCTTGGTGCTCGTGAAGGCGTGCAGCGCCGCCTTGGCCACGTCGTCGGGCTCCGGGTAGTTGTCGTAGTTCCCCATCGCGCGCACGAAGCCCTGCATCGCCGCCTCGAACGGCGTCCCCTTGGCGCGATCGGCGGCGGCCTGCGCCTGCGCCATGGTGTTGCGGCCGATGTCGGACTTGTAGTTGCCGGGTTCGATGAGGCTCGACGTCACCCCCATCGGCGCCATCTCCGCGCCTAACGCGTCGCCGAACGCCTCGATGGCGTGCTTGCTCATCGAGTAGACGCCGAGCAGCGGACCGGAGAGGATGCCGGAGATCGACGACACGGTGACGACGCGCCCCTTGGAGGCGATGAGCATCGGCGCGAACGCCTTGGTCACTCGCCACGGCCCCATGACGTTCACGTCGAGGACCGATTGCAGCTCCTTCTCCTCGGTCGACACGAGCGCACCACCTACGGCGATGCCGGCGTTGTTGACAACGCCATACAGCCCGCGCCCCTCACGCTCGACGAGCGTCACCGCCGCCGCGAGGTCGCTCGCTGACGTCACGTCGAGCCGGACCCCCTTCATGTTGGGGATCTTTGACAGCTCGGCGATATCCTCCGCCTTGCGCGCACCGGCATACACGTAGAACCCCTCCGTTGCGAGCCGCTCGGCGATCTTGCGGCCGATGCCGGAGCTGGCGCCGGTGACCAGCACGGCGCGCTGGGGTGCCTGGGCGAGGAGGGTGGGGGCGACGAGCAGGGTCGCGAGGAGAAGCCGAACGAAGGAGTGCATGGCGGGGTGCGGTGAGAGATGGGGGTAACAAGTGCTCGGTAGCGCCGGAGCCGCAAGAGGCGTGGGACGAACGGGGGCGGTGATGCTGGGGTGATGCTGGGGTCAGAGCTCAGCTCTGACCCCAGCTCTGACCCCAGCTCGGTCACCGCAATCCGGCAACACCATGCGCAATGGAATGATGTCGCGGTAGCCGCTCGCGACACCCATGCTTCCTCGGCGGACCAACTCGAGGCTGGCGGACAACCCCTCGACTGGCCCCGCCCAGCCTCCGTGATTACGATGTAATCACGGAGGTCACCTCATGCAGACCCGCATCGTGCGCATCGGAAATTCCCAAGGCGTCCGCTTGCCACGCCCGCTCCTCGAGATCGCCGGACTCGGCGAGGACGTCGTCGTGCGCGCCACGCCGGGACGCATCGTCATCGAACCTGCCCGCCGGCCGCGCGCCGGGTGGGGAGAGGCGGCCAAGGCGATGCACGCGGCAGGGGACGACTCCCTGCTCGACACGGCGCCGCCCTCGGCGTTTGACGACGAGGAATGGGAATGGCGCTGACGCCGCGGCGCGGGGACGTACTGCTCGTCCCGCTCGACCCGACGCGCGGAAGCGAGACTCGCAAGACGCGCCCGTGCGTCGTCCTCTCGCCTGACGAGCTCAATGCACATCTGCGAACAGTCATCGTCGCTCCGATGACCACCGCCGGACAGGCATACCCCTGGCGTGTGGGGTGTCGCTTCCAGCATCGCGACGGGTTCATCGCCCTCGATCAACTGCGCACCGTCGACCGCGAGCGACTGGCGCGGCGGCTCGGGCGTATCTCGCCCAGCGCATTGTCTGCGGCGCTGGCGGTTGTTCGGGAGATGTTTTCGCCGTAAGGGCGGGGCGCGATCGATACCCTGCCGCTCTCGATTGCGTTGGGGAGATCCCTCGCGAACACAAAGAGGAGCGAGCGCTTTCGAGGGGTTTTCAAGGGGTCAGAGTCCTTGGTCGGCGGTTTCAAGGACTCTGACCCCTTGAACTGCCCCCTTGAAAGGCTGCTCTGACCCCAGCTCTGACCCCACCTGCCCTACCGCCGCACAATCCCCCCCTCGAACAACGCCCGCACCTCGGGATCCAGCGTCACCGCACTCGGCGCACGCTCCGCCGCGAAGGTGAAGCGGCTCGTCGCCCCCGCCCCGCCTAACGCCACACGCTCCACGCGCGACGCCGCCCCGGGCACCTCGATCGCGACCTCCAGCGGCATCACGAATGGCGCCCCGGCTTGCAGCTGGCGTACCTCGACTACCACCTCGCGCTTCGCCGCATCCCAGTGCCACGTCCCCTCGAGCCGGGGGATCCCGCCGCGATACAGCCACTGCTGGAAGAACGCTGAGAGATCCTCCCCCGCCACACGCTCCATCACGCGCCGAAAGTCATCGGTCGACGCGCTCGCATCCCGATAGCGCGCGTGGTACTCCCGAATCCCCGCCCAGAAGCGATCGTCCCCCAGGCGCTGCCGCAGCATGTGCAGCACCCAGCTCCCCTTCTGGTACGTCATCGACGTGGTCACCTGCGACATGTCGTCCAGGTTCTCGTGGATCACGCGATAGTCGGGGCGCTTGGCGTAGAAGTCGATCACGGTCTTGCGCGAGTCGCGTAGCCCGGCGGCGAACGCATCGCGGCCATACGCATGCTCGATGAAGAGGAGCGTGAAATACGTCGCGAAGCCCTCGCTCAGCCAGACATCGTTCCAGTCCTTCTCGGTGACGGCGTTCCCCCACCACTGGTGGGCAATCTCGTGGATGATCACGTTGCGCCACCGCACACTGCGCGTTCCGGTGACGCTCCCGGCGCTGTAGAAGATGGCGGAGGCAGCCTCCATGCCGCCGCTCACGGAGTTGGATTGCACGTTGGCGAGCTTCTCGTACGAGAAGGGGCCGATCCACTCGGAGTAGTAGGCCATGGCCTCCTTCACCGGGACGGCAAAGTCGTGAAAGCCGGCGTCGCGGTCCTTGTCGAAGACCCACGTCTCCAGCGGGATGCCGTGGTAGTCGCCCACGTGCTGCACGGCAAAGCGCGCGACGCCGAGGACGTAGAGCCAGGGGGCGATGGGGACCGACTCGCGCCAGACGGTGCGGCGTGTGTCGTTAGGCGTGTCGGTCTGCTCGATGCGCCGTCCGTTGGAGATGACCTGATAGTGCGCCGGCGCGGTGACGTCCATCTCCATGGTGGCCTTGTCGGAGATGTGGTCGATGGTCGGAAGCCACTGCCGCGCCTTGTTGGGCCAGTCGTCGGAGAAGAACGTGCGATCACCGTGCGCGTTAGGCTTGATGAGCAACCCGTCGGCGGGGATGCCGGCATAACGCACAACCAGCTCGGCCACCTCCCCCTGCACCGACGGCGCGGCGAGCGTCATGGCGAGGCGATCGCCCGCGTGCGTGAACGTGAGCTGACGACCCCCGCTCGCCACCGCACGCACGACCATTCCCTTCCCCTGCCGCGCCGCTGTTACGCTGGCCAGGTCGAGCTCCACTCGCGTGAGGCCAGCCGCAAGAAAGCGCATGCGCACCGTCGCCTCCCCCTCGATGCGATCGGTGGAGTCGGTGAGGGTGAGCGCGAAGCGATAGTGCTCGACGTCGACCGGCTGCCGAGGATAGGTGTCGATCGCGCCGCCGAGCAATGTCAGCAGCAGGTACGCCTGGTGCAGCACGAGCGGCTCCTGGAAGCGAGTGGGGAGAACCTCCCGCTGGAGGTCCCCGGCCGCAAGCGTCGGGAGCGCATTCTCGCTTGATCACATTTCGAGGGGTCGTGGTTTCAAGGACTCTGACCCCTTGAAAGTGATTTCAAGGACTCTGACCCCTTGAAACAGATGCAACGGCGAGGAATCTGGCCCCCTCTGACGCGCAACGGCATGCCGGTGCTAGCGTGTCGCCTGCGACGCCGTGCATCCTTCACCAGACGAACCACGGCCGTCCATCTCCCCCGTTGCCCATTCCCTCATGCAATGGTCCATCATCGCCCTCAACTTCCTCTACGCCGCACTCGGCGTCGCGATGATGTTCGTCGCCTACCGCGTCATTGACCTGCTCACCCCCAAGGTCGACTTCGAGGAAGAACTCAAGAAGGGGAATGTTGCCGTGGGGCTCTTCATCGCCGCCATCTTCATCTCGGTGGCGATCGTCATTGGCGGGGCGCTCAACTAGCGGCATGCGCACGACATCGCTCGTCCTCGCCGCCCTGTGCCTCGGCGCGCTCGCCCCACGAGCGGCGCAGGGGCAACCGCGCCAGGAGGCTGACCGGTACGACGAGGCGTTCCGGAAGTACAGCAAGCGCTTCTTCGGCCCCGCCTTCGACTGGCGGATCTTCAAGGCGCAGGGGATGGCGGAGAGCAACCTCGATCCCAACGCGAAGAGCCACGTGGGGGCGCGCGGGGTGATGCAGCTGATGCCGGCGACCTTTCGCGAGATCGCGTCGAAGAACCCCGAGCTGGAGCGCATCGACAATCCGGAGATGAACATCGCCGCCGGCATTGCCTACGACCGCCGGCTGTGGACGCGCTGGGAAGGGGATTCGGTGCTCAGCGACGTGCGCGACTTCACCTTCGCCAGCTACAACGCGGGGCGGCGCACGCTGCTCAATGCGCAGACGACGGCGCGCACGTCAGGGCTCGACCCGCGGCGCTGGCCGAGCATCGAGTCGGTGGCGCCCAAGGTGGAGCGTTGGCGGCACGTGGAGACGCTGGGCTACGTGAAGCGCATCAACGCGTTTCACGCGGGGCTCGACGATCGGGGGCGGGTGATGGTGGATTCAGTGTCGGTGCGGGGGCTCAGGAAGTAGCACCGCGCGGAGTGCCCAGCACCACCCGCCCCCGCCGCTCCATCTCTCGCATCAGCTCCGCAACCTGGTTCAGCGCGATCGGCTTCGTCATGAAGTCGTCCATCCCCGCCGCCAGGCATGCCGATTGTCCGTCCTCGGTGTTGTTGGCCGTCACGCCGACAATCCAGGGGCGATCGTCGGCGTTAGGCATGGCAGACACGATCTGCCGAGTGGCCTCGGGCCCGTCCATCGAGGGCATCTGCATGTCCATGAACACCACCGCGTAGCGCTGGCGTGAGACACTCTCGACCGCCTGCACGCCGTCGGACACGACGTCGACCACGAGCCCGAGACGCTGCAGCACCTCCTGAAGGACGATGCAGTTGACGGGGCTGTCGTCGGCGATGAGGACGCGCGAGCGGGGGTGGGGTGCTGGCGTAGCCGATCTGAGCGCGGCGACGTTCAGCGGGAACGCTGGCGGGTTCGCAGGCACGGCCGGCACGTCCAGCGTGGCATCCGCACACACACGCTCCAGCATCGTGCGTAGCAGCGCCGCCCGCACGGGTTTCCGAATGACGCGCCGCGCATCGACATATCGCGCCTCCCCGCCGGCGTTGGCGCGCCAGGAGAGCGGCGCCAGCGCAATGACGGCGCGCGGTCGCGTGGCCCCAGCGCTCGCGAGCGCATCGATCAGAGTCTCGCCGTTCTCCGATTGCATGGCGGCATCGATGGCCACGGCGTCGAACGTATTGCGCGAGAGGGCCTCGCGTGCGGCGACTGCCGACGACGCCGCATCCACCACACATCCCCACGACTCCGCCAGCTCGGCCAGCGCCGTGCGCTGCGCCGCGCAGTCGTCGACGATGAGCAACCGCCGCCCGCGCAACGCATCGCTTGTCTGCTCGTGCCGCTGGTCGCGATCGTGCGCGTGCGCCATGGCCACGCAGAACCGGAAGGTGCTCCCCTTCCCCTCCGCGCTCTCGACCTCGATGGTCCCCCCCATCAGGTCGACCAGGCGCTTGCTGATCGCCAGCCCCAACCCCGTTCCGCCATACTTGCGCGTGGTCGAGGCATCGACCTGGGAGAATGCGGCGAACAGTCGCTGCTTCCCCTCAGTGCCAATCCCGATCCCGGTGTCGCGCACGGCGAAGGCCAACCTCTGGACACCGTCGGCGTCGTTAGGTTCGTCGGGCGCGAGCGCCACGCGCACCTCAATCTCGCCACGCTCGGTGAACTTCACGGCGTTGCCGAGCAGGTTGAGCAGGACCTGGCGCAGGCGCAGGCGGTCGCCGCGCACGAGTATCGGGACGTCGTGCGCCACATGGCACACCAGTTCGACCCCCTTCTCGCTCGCGCGCGGGGCGACGATCTCCAGCACCTCCTCCACCCCGTCGCGCACCGCAAAGTCCTCGGCGTCCAGCTCGATTCGCCCGGCCTCGATCTTGGAGAAGTCGAGGATGTCGTTGATGATCTCCAGCAACCCGCTGGCGCTGGTGGAGATGATGCGGGCGTATTGCAGCTGATCGGGGGTGAGCTGCTCCTCCATCAGCAAGGCCGACATCCCGATCACGCCGTTCATCGGCGTGCGGATCTCGTGGCTTACGGTGGCGAGGAAGCGGCTCTTGGCCTGGCTCGCCTCCTCGGCAACGGCGGCATGACGCTCGGCCTGCTGACGCGCGTCCTCGGCCAGTCGGCGCGCCTCCCTGGCTTCGACGAGCGCCTCGTGCTCGCGACGCTGCGCCGCGGCGGTGTCGCTCAACGAGCGAAAGGCGCCGATCCCGACAAGGGCGGCCAGGGCGACCACCGCCAACCACGCGGTGATGGCGGCGGTGCGGATCGCCGCCAGGCGCAACTCAAGATCACGCACCCACATGTCGAGCCCCAGCACCCCCACGAACGCGCCGCGCGAATCGCGGATGGGGGCGTACGCGCTGAGATAGGTGCGACGTTGTTCCTGTACCGGCACCGATGCCACCGTGAGTGCCTGACGATCGAACGCTGCCCGGAATGTGGGATCGTTGCCGTTCCACGGCGCCATGATGGTGTCGGCCACCACGGTGTCACCGGGAACGCGGTACAACAGGTCGGTCCCGAGCACGAGGTAGATCTGCCGGCCGCGCCGGATGGCGGTGTAGACGTAGATGATGTCCTGGCTGGCGCGATGGAACCGCAGCAGCGGGGTGAGCGCGCGCAGGTGATCGGCGGAGAAGGCCTGCTGGTGCGAGGTGATGGACTGGTGCAGGTCACCGTCGACCTGCGCCGCCAGGGTGCTGGCGAGCTGGCCGAGTTCGTGTCGGACCCCCTCGAGCTGCGCCTGGCGCGCGCGCCAGGCGGCAAAGCCCAGGCCGATCGTGGCGACGACCACGATCACCACGCTCAGCATCACGGCGTCCCGCAGCGGGCGAACGCCGCGGCGGAAGGTCATGAGGCGGGGCGGAGCGGGGAGTCCCGCAACGGGGGGCGCAGGTGGACGCGTCACCTTGGGAAGTATCGGCACGCCCCGGCGGGGACTCGCGCCCCCTCGCCCTCCCCACGCCCGGGAGGCCCGGGCGCCAGCCGCCGGTGAGGGGGGGCGCCATTCACCGGATGCCGAGGAGATGCCGAGGACCGAATTTCGGGCACGGAGTGCGACCCGGTGCATCGCAGGTCGGCCGGCTGCCGGTGCCGACGAGGGACACTTCGTCGCACGGTTCGTCCCACTCCCCTTGCACTTCTACATGAGAGCGTGCGATCCTTTCCTGTAGAAGCTGGAGGGGACCTTTCACTACACCGCCCGTGCCGAACGACCGACTCGACCTCCCCCAGGGGACGCTCGACCTCCTCATCCTCAAGGCGCTCTCGCTCGGCCCCATGCATGGCTGGGCCATCTCCGAGCGGCTGCAGGACGTCTCTCGCGAGATGCTGCAGGTGCCGCAGGGATCGCTCTACCCCGCCCTGCACCGCCTGGAGCGCGAAGGGTGGATCAGCGCCGAGTGGGGGGCGAGCGACAACAACCGGAAAGCGAAGTTCTACGAGCTGACGCGCGCGGGACGAAAGCAGCTCGCCGTGGAAACGGAGTCGTGGGAACGCCTGGCGCAGGTGGTGCGCCTGGTCCTGGCCATGCGATAGGGAGAATGCAATGCTCGAACGATTGCTGAGCGAACTGCGCCATCGCTGGCGCGCCCTGGCACACCGCGACCAACTCGAACACGAACTCGACGCCGAGTTGCGCTTTCACCTCGAACGCGAAGCGGCCAAGCTCCAGGCCAGGGGCGTTGCACCTGCCGAAGCGGCGCGGGTGGCGCGCGTGGCGCTTGGCGGGGTGGAGCGGATCAAGGAGGACGCGCGGCAGGTGCGTGGCACCGTGCTGCTCGAGCAGCTGTGGGGAGACCTGCGGCACGCGATCCGCACACTACGCGCACGCCCAGTCTTCACCCTCGGCGTGGCGGGGACGCTGGGGCGGGGGATCGGCGCCAAGGCGGCGATGTTCGGGGTCGTCGACCGGCTGATGTTTCGCGACCCCATCGGGCTGCGTGAGCCTGCTCGGGTGCATCGCGTGCACCTGCAGTGGACGCAGGATGGCGAGCGGCGCAGCGATCGCAACATGCAGTTTCCGCGCTTTCGCGACTTTGTCCGTGACGCCAAGTCGCTCGACGCGGTCGGCGCCTTCCAGGTGCGCACGGTGGCGCTGGGGCGCGGCGACGATACGCGCGAGGGGCGCGTCGCGATCGTGAGCGCGTCATTCCTCGACTTCTTCGACGCGCCGCCGGCGTTGGGGCGTTGGTTCACCGCCAGCGAGGACGAACCACCGGCCGGCGCACCGGTCGTGGTGCTGAGCCACACCTTCTGGCGGACGCGCTATGGCGGGCGCGCCGACGTGCTGGGACAGACGCTGCAGGTCGATCGGCTCGACGCGACGATCATCGGCGTCGCGCCGCCGGGCTTCACAGGGATTGCCGACGACGGTGCGCCGACGGTCTTTGTCCCGATCAGCGCCTTTGCGCACGCCTTTCGTGGCACGGGCTACGTGGCGTCGTACAACTGGGGGTGGATCGAGTTACTCGTCAGGCGGCGTGCGGACGTGAGTGTGCAGGCGGCAGAAAGCGACCTGACGCAGGCATTCGTGTCGAGCTGGCGGCGCGAGGATGCATCGCGCGGCACGGAGACCACCATCGAAGGGGCGAACCCCGCGGTGTCGCTCGGCCCCGTGCACCTGGGGCGGGGGCCCGATGCGTCGCTCGACGCGCGCGTGACGCTGTGGCTCACCGGGGTCGCGCTGCTCGTGCTGCTCATCGCCTGCGCCAACATCACGAACCTCTTTCTCTCGCGAGCGGTCTCGCGCCAACGCGAGATCGCGCTGCGGCTGGCGTTGGGAGTGGGGCGGTGGCGGCTGGCGCGGCAGATCCTGCTGGAGAGCCTGGTGCTGGGTGTGTTAGGCGGACTGGCGGGGATGTTCCTCGCGCGCTTTGGCGGGGGGACGCTGCGCGCACTCCTGCTCCCGGACGGCACCGATCTCCCGATCTTCTCCGACGCACGCACGATTGGCTATGCGTTCGCGCTGGCGATCGTTGCGGCGCTGGTCACGTCGATCGTACCGGCCGCGATGGCGACGCGCATGGATGTGTCGCACGCCCTCAAGGCGGGGGGACGCAGCGCGTCGCCGCGGCGCTCGCGGCTGCAACGCTCGCTGGTGGTGGTGCAGTCGGCGCTGTCGGTGCTGCTGCTGGTGGGGGCCGCGCTCTTCGTGCGCAGCCTGCAACGCGCGCAGGCGCACCGATTGGGGTTTGACGTGGCGCCGCTGCTGTACGCCGAGGTGAACATGCGGGGGACCAAGCTCGACTCGGGGGCGGCGACGGCGCTGGTGGCGCGACTGGAGGCGGCGGCGCGCGAGATACCGGGGGTGACGCATGTATCGACGACGACCTCCGTCCCCTTCTGGACCAACGAGGGGCGCAACCTGCTGGTCCCCGGGGTCGATTCGGTGCGGCGCCTGGGGCGGTTCACCCTGCAGGCGGGGTCTGGCGAATACTTCGCTGCCACCGGGACGCGCATACTGGCCGGACGCGCGTTAGGCAGTGACGATCGCGCCGGGACGATGCCGGTGGCGGTGGTGAGCGAAGGGATGGCCAAGGCGCTGTGGCCGGCGCGAAGTGCGCTGGGGGCCTGCTTCCGCATCGATGACGCGTCGTCGCCATGCCGGGTGGTGGTGGGGATCGCCGAAGAGAGTGCGATGAACTCGCTCGCCCCCACCCGCGAGTTCACGTACTACCTCCCGGTCTCGCAGTTCCCCGAGGCGATCTCGCCGCAGTTCTACATCCGGGTGGCCGACGGCGGCAACGCCCCGATGACCGCGCTGCGCTCGCGACTGCAGCGTGAGTTGCCGGGGGCGGCGTTCGTGAACGTCGTCCCGATGTCCCAGTTGCTGGCGCCGCAGTATCGCGGGTGGCGCCTGGGGGCGACGATGTTTGCCGCCTTTGGCGGCTTGGCGCTGCTGGTGGCGGCGTTGGGGCTGCATAGCCTGGTGGCGTATGAAACGGCGCAGCGCGAGAAGGAGCTGGGCGTTCGCCTGGCGCTGGGCGCCTCACGCCGCCGCCTTCTGCAGTTGATCGTTGGGCAGGGAGCGCGACTGGCCGCCATCGGGATAGTTGTGGGGCTGGGCTTTGCGCTGGCCGTGTCGCGTCCGCTGTCGGGGCTCATGTTCGAGCAATCGACACGCGACCCGGTGGTGTTCGGGGCGATCGCGGTGGGGCTGCTGGCGGTGGCGGTTCTGGCCTCGTTCATCCCCGGCTGGCGGGCGACGCGACTCGATCCGGCGACGACGCTGCGCGGCGACTGAGCTTCAGCGCCGCGCGGCGAGTGAGCTTCGCCGCGTCGCAGCGACTGTGAATCGCCTCACTCGTTATGGAAGGGCGGCTGCGCACACGATGCGCGGCCGCCCTTCGTCGTCCATACCGTTGCGCGCACTCAACACTTCATGGAGCCATCGAGTGTCAATAAGGGATTGTCGCGCCAAACATCCATTTTTTTGTTGACGGTAGGTCCCCGTCTCGTGAATGTTGGTGCGCTCCTATGCCGACGACTTACCTCGTTCACGGCCGGCCGCCCGCGAGCGGACGTGGTGTGCTGAGTTGCGCCACACGTACGCCCCCGACATGGGCAGCCCTAACGCATCCCAACTCCATCGGTATGTCCCGCACTCCTTCGTCTGCGCATCACTCACCGTCCACCGGAACCCCGTTCCGTATCCTATGAGAAAACGAGCACTCCTGGCGTTGCTGGCGACGCTGGCTGGGGCCGGGCAGGCGACGGCGCTTGCCCAGGCATCCGGAGCGTCGCAACAGACGACCGTCACCGGTCGTGTCACGTCCGAGCAAGGCGAGCCAATGGGTTCGGTCTCCGTGGTCATCAAGGGGACGAACCAGGGGACGATGACCCGCGTGGATGGGAACTACACCATCCGCGTCAACGTGGGTCAGGTCCTGGTCTATCGCCTCATCGGCAACGCCCCTGAAGAACGCACGGTCGGCAGCGACAACGTCATCAACGTCACGTTGCGTCGTGTGGCGACGCAGCTCGACGCGATGGTCGTGACGGCGCTTGGCCAGACGGCGCAGGTCCGCACACTCGGCACCTCGCAGCAGGCCGTCGATGGCGCCGCCATCTCCGAGACGCAGCGCCAGAACTTCGTCAACGCGCTGCAAGGGCGCGTGGCTGGCGTCGAGGTCACCTCCTCGTCAGGCGTTCCGGGGGCGTCGTCGTCGATCACCATCCGCGGCGTCTCGTCGATCTCGTCGAGCAACCAGCCGCTGATGATCGTCGACGGTCTCCCGCTCGACAACAAGACGCTCAACACGGGGGTCCTGGCGTCGGACGCTCCCGGGTCGCTCACCGCGTTCAGCAATCGCGGCGTCGACTTCACCAACCGCGCGGCCGACCTCAACCCCGACGACATCGAGTCGCTGACGGTCCTCAAGGGGCCTGAGGCCTCGGCGCTCTACGGAATCGATGCGGCCAACGGCGCCATCGTCATCACCACCAAGCGTGGGCGCAGCGGCACGGGGGGCTTCGAGTACTCGTCGTCGGTCAAGATGGAAAGCACGCGCGACACCCCTGAACTGCAGCGCGTATACGGTCTCACCGGGACCGGTGCCTTCTCGTACTTCGGCGCGCCGTACGCGGCGGGGACCACGTTCTACAACAACATCGACGGCTTCTTCCGCACCGCGCTCACGCAGCGCCACAACCTGGCCTTCTCGGGTGCAGCCCCGGACAATCGCATCAACTATCGCGTGGCGCTGTCGGGGGACAAGCAGGAAGGGGTGGTCCCCAACTCCGACTACTCGCGCCTCAACCTCACCGGCGCGTCGCAGTCGCAGGTGAATCGCTGGCTGCGCGCCGACCTGTCGATGCAGTACGCCATGGCCAACAACAACCAGGCGTACAAGGGCGACAACGGTCCGCTCATCGGCTTGCTGCTGTGGCCGCAGAACGACAACGCGAAGGACTGGCTCACGCCGGCCGGGAACCGGCGGCGCCTGACGACGGCGGCGGCGTCGGCGGAAATCGACAACCCGTACTTCAACGTCGAAAAGAACAAGATCAACTCGAAGAACTCGCGCCTCATCGCCAACCTTGGCCTCATCGCCACCCCGCTCTCGTGGGTGAACGTGAAGTCCAACTTCGGCATGGACGGCTACACCAACGAGAACGTGATCCTGCGTCACCCGGAGAGCGTCTACGGCAACACGTACAACGGCGTGCTGGACGAGGCCAACGACGTGGTGCGCAACCTCACGGCGCAGACGCCGGTGAACTTCGAGCCGCAGACGCCGGGCAAGGGCTTCCCGCTCAACGGGCTG
>CAZLLP010000122.1:14550-17376 GCA_964560345.1 uncultured Gemmatimonadaceae bacterium | reverse complement strand
TCGATGGTGATGCCGGGGTCGGTGGCGACCGAGCTGTCACCGGGCGGCTCCAAGGTCGATTGGGCGTTGCGCCCGGACGATGTGGCCGAGACCGTCGCCCAGATCCTCTCGATGCCGGCCAACGCGCTCACCTTCATCGTCGAGATCCGGGCCGCGCGCCCGCGCAAGTGAGCGTGCTCGTGCGACACGAATCGAACAGGGCGGGGTGGCCGGGACTTCTTCACGGAGTGCGATTCCCGCGTTAGACTCCCCGCCCGTGCCCAAGACCTTCCGCAAGACCCAGGATGGGCCGCGGTCGTCCAAGCCCGTCCTTCCTTCCACGACCACGCCGGAGTCGGTGCGTGAGTTGATGGCGGTGCGCGAAATCGTGCACGCCTTCCTCAACGCCGATCGTCCCGAAGAGGTCTTCCAGTTCGCGCTCGACCGCGTGAGTCCGCTGGTCGGCGCGACCTTCGCCTCCGTCTATCTCGTCGACGGCGTGTCGGAGCTGATGCACCTGGTCGCCGCCTACAACTTCCCCGAGCGCTATCGCCCTTGGCTCGGCGAAATGCGCGTGCGTCTGGGCTTCGGCCCCAGCGGCGAAGCGGCGGCCGAGAAGCGCATCATCGAGGTCCCCGACGTCTTCACCGACGCCGATCTCGATGACTGGGTCGAAGTGGCGTCGGAGCTGGGCTTCAAGTCGCTGGTCGCCCTTCCGCTGCAGACGGCGACCAAGGTCCTGGGGGCGGTGACGTTCTACTTCGCCGACTCCGGCGCGCGGGCCAAGGAGTCGCGCGCGATGATGCGCCTGGTGGCCGACCAGATGGCGGCGACGGCCGAGAAGGCGTCGCTCATCGAACAGCTCCGGCGGACCAACGCCGCGCTCACCGAAGCCAACGCCGAACTCGAAGAGCAGTACTCGGCCGTGGTCGAGGCGCGGAAGGCCAAGGACGAGTTCCTGGCCAACATCTCGCACGAGCTGCGCACCCCGCTCACCTCGGTGCTGGGCTACATCTCCATCCTGCAGGAGGAGCTGTCGGGCCCCCTCACCGACGGGCAGCGGCAGGACCTGCTGCACGTGAAGCGGTCCAGCGAGCGCCTGCTCGAGCTCATCGAGGACCTGCTGGAGCTCACGACGCTCACGCGCGGCGACATCTCGCTCTTCATCGAGGAGTTTGATCCGGCGCTGGTGCTGCAGGAGGTCGTCGCCTCGGTGGCCGGGCGCCCGACCGATGTGGAGCTGCGGGTAGACGAGACGCCCCCCTTCCTCCCGCGAATGAAGTCGGACCGGAAGAAAATCGCCCGTATCCTCGTTAGCTTGCTGGGCAACGCCTACAAGTTCACCCCCCGCGGGCATGTGCAGGTGGGGGTCTCGCTGTCGGGGGACCGCGTGCAGTTTCGGGTCTCCGACAGCGGGATCGGAATCCCCGCCGAGGCGCAGGCGGCGGTCTTCGAGGAGTTCCGGCAGGTGGATGGGTCGGTGACGCGCCGGTACGGCGGTTCCGGCCTGGGATTGGCGCTCGCGCGACGCCTCTCGCGCCTGCTCGGGGGCGACGTCGACATGGTGTCGGCACCGGGAACGGGGACGAGCTTCACCGTCTCGCTCCCGCTGGAGTTCGAACCCGCGTTGGACACGCGGGGCAACCTAACGATCACGTGAATCGGGCATGACGCAACGACGCACGATGCAGGAGCTGCGCACGACGCTGACTCCCGCCGAGGTCCTGGACGCCGCCAAGGAATTCTTCTCGCGCCGCGTCAACATCTACGCCGCCTTCCCCGAACAGGAGAGCGCCGCGCACCTCACGCTCCGCGGGCAGGGAGGAGAAGAGATCGTGATCGGCGCCATCCCGCGCGACGGGGCAACGCTGGTGACCGGTGCGTCGTACATGTTCGACGCGCAGGTGTCGCGATTCCTCTCGACACTGCCGCCAGCCGCCGAGGTCGTGGCATGAGTGCTCCCGTGTCGTCCCCGTTCACCGCGCAGCTTCGCAGCCGTCCCGAGAGCCTCCGACTCGGCACGGGAAACGAGCCGGTCATCACGCTCCGGGTGCAGATCCCCGAGGTGTGGGATACGGTTCGCATCGATGCACCGGCCGACACGCCGGTCTCGGTGGTGAAGGCGCGGGCGCTCGAGGCGCTCATGCCTGACGAGTCGGCCAACGTCGCGGAGTACGTCATGAAGCTCGCCGGGTGGGAAGTGCTCGACGAGCGTGTGTCGCTCACCGATGCCGGCATCAAGCAGGGCTCGATTTTTCTCCTCACCAGTCGTCGTCGTCACGCCGTCCGCTGAGCCACACGACCGTTTCTCCGACGTCATCATCCGCTGCCGCCACGACGCCTGACGCGTTGCTGGCGGCCGCGTCGCGTCTGCGCGATGAAGTCGCGCGTCGCATCGTGGGGCAGCGCGAGGTGCTCGACGAGATCCTGATGGCGATCCTGGCCGGCGGGCACGCGCTCCTCGTGGGCGTCCCCGGCTTGGCCAAGACGTTGATGATCAAGTCGGTGGCCGACGCGATGCGCCTCGACTTCCGGCGCATCCAGTTCACGCCGGACCTCGTCCCCAGCGATATCACCGGGACCGAGATTCTCGAGGAGAACACGAGCACCGGCGGGCGCTCGTTCCGCTTCGTGAAGGGGCCGGTCTTCGCGAACATCGTCCTGGCCGACGAGATCAACCGCGCCCCGCCACGTACGCAGGCGGCGCTGCTGGAGGCCATGCAGGAGCATCGCGTGACGGCGGCCGGCGAGACGATGCGGCTGCCGGAGCCGTTCTTCGTGCTCGCCACCCAGAAACCCATCGAGCCAGAGGGGAAGTACCCGCTCCCCGCGGCCCCCACCGATCGT
>CAZLLP010000122.1:0-14540 GCA_964560345.1 uncultured Gemmatimonadaceae bacterium | reverse complement strand
TTCCTCTTCGACATTCGCGTCGGCTACCCTAACGAGGATGAAGAAGTGGCGATCCTGCGCGCGACCACCGGGCGCTCGGAGGTCGAACTGACGCCGGTGCTGGATGGCGAGCAGACGCTGGCGTTGCAGCGCCTGGCGCGCGACGTGGCGGCGAGCGAACCGGCGTTGCGATATGCCGCCGCGCTGGCGCGCGCGACGCGTCCCGACTCGTCAGGCGCGCCGGAGCTGGTGAAGAAGTACGCACGCTGGGGAGCCGGGCCGCGCGCGGGGCAGGCGCTCATTCTTGGCGCCAAGGCGCATGCGCTGTTGTCGGGGCGGATGGCG
Source organism: uncultured Gemmatimonadaceae bacterium (assembly GCA_964560345.1). Classification (GTDB taxonomy): domain Bacteria; phylum Gemmatimonadota; class Gemmatimonadetes; order Gemmatimonadales; family Gemmatimonadaceae; genus SCN-70-22. Next base: position 14,216 of record CAZLLP010000122.1, on the reverse strand, counting down.
GTGGCGCCGGAGGACATTCGTCGCGTGGCGGGGCCGGTGCTGCGTCATCGTGTGCTCCCGAACTTTGCGGCCGAGGCCGAGGGGATCGGGGCGGAGCGGATCGTGCGCGAGGTGCTGGAGCGGGTGAGCGCGCCGTCGAGCGGCCTGCGGCTCTAGCGTGGTGCCAGGAAATGGTACGGAGGGGGCGGGAATGGTGAGGTTGGGGGTGGGGGGGAGAGGGAGGTTGTTGTTTGGGGGGGCCCCCCGCGGCCGCGCCCGCGCGTGCCGCCCTCGCCTTTCGCCCCGGCCGCGCTGCACCGCCCGCACCACCAGCCCCCGCCGCTCGCACCACCCGCGCTGACACCTGCCGATGTCGATCCCGCGCGAGTACGGCCCCATTCTCGACGCGGTTCGCGGCCTCACCTGGCCGGCGCGCCGCCGGGTGAGCGGTGTGCATACTGGCTCGCACCTCTCCCGTCTGCGCGGGCGCGCCCCCGAGCTGAGCGAGTATCGCCTCTACCGGCAGGGCGACGATCCGCGGCAGCTCGACTGGAAGCTCCTCGCCCGCAGCGATCGCGCCTTCACGCGCCTCTCCGACGATCGCGCTGTCCACCCCACCTGGTTCCTCGTCGACGCCTCGGCGTCGATGGCATTCCCGGCCGAGTCGAAGGCCAAGTGGTGGATGGCGCGTGCGCTGGCGGTGGCGCTCGCCGCGGTGGCGCAGCGCGCCGGCGATCCGGTTGGGGCGATGCTGGTTGCTTCCGGCGGTTTGGTACACGTGCGCGCTCGCACGCGTGCCGACGTCCTCGTCGAACTGGTATCGGCGTTAGGCAGCGTGACCCCCGCTGGCGCCGCCGAGGCGTCGCCGGCGCTCCTGCACATCCCCGAGCGTGCGCGCCTGGTGATCGTCTCCGACCTGCTGGGTGACGAGGAAGCGTTGCGGCGCGCCGCCGCCGCGCGCGGAAGCGCCGGCGGCGATGTGCACGTGCTCCACATCGTCTCGCGCGACGAGCTCGATCCGCCGGCGTCGATCGCGCTCGCCGTCGACCCCGAGGACCCGACCGTCGAGCGTCCGCTCGACGCCTTGGCGCGCTCGGCGTATCAGGCGCGCTTTGCCGACTGGCGCGACGCCACGGCGCGCGCGTGGCGGTTGGCCGGGGCGACGTATCGTCAGGTGCACGCCGAGGACGATCCGGCCCTCGTGGCGCGTGCGGTCGCGACCGGTGCGCTGGAGGGACGTGAGGCAGGCGCGAAGGACGGGCGCGTCACGGGCGCAGGGCGATGATGACGCTCTCGGCCCCATGGGCGCTTCTCGCATCCGGTGTGGCGGCCGCGGTGGTCGTCGCGCTGCACCTGCTGGCGTGGCGCCGCCCGTCACCCACGCCGCTCCCCACCGCGCGTTTTGCGCCGCCGTCGGCGGTGCGTGCGGTGTCGCGCGACCTGCGGCTGAGCGACGTGGCGCTCCTCCTGGTGCGCGTCGCCGTGTTGCTCCTGGCGGGGCTCGCGCTGGCCCGCCCGGCGTGGACACCGCGCCGCACGGGGACGGCGCGCGTCTTTGTCCTCGACGCCTCGCGGCGCGTGGCGAGCGTGCGCGACGTCGCGGACAGCGCGCGCGTCCGGTCGGTGGGCGCAGACGCGACCGTCTGGGTCCGCGTCGACTCGGTGGCGCGTGTGCTGGCCGATACGTCGATTGGTGCGCGTGTTGACGTCCGCGGCGCGCTTGGTGCCGGGCTTGTGGCAGGGATTCGCGAAGCGACTCGATTGGCGACGTCGCACGAGTCCGTCGAATTGGTGGTGATCTCTCCGTTTGCCGCCGAGAGTTGGGATGCGTCGATGGAGCCGTTACGGGCGCAGTGGCCGGGGGCGGTGTCCGCGGTACGCGTAGCGGCACTTCAAGCGACGCCAGGTGACTCGTCGGGCAGCCAGTCAGCGACGGCGCGCGTGTTGACTCCGTCGAATGACCCGGTCGGAGCGGCGTTCGCCTTGGTCGTCGACACCACGACACGGAAGCTCCGTGTCATCCGAACGGTGCCGAGTGCCGATGACTCGGCGTGGGCGAGCAACGGCGGCGTAGTCGTCGCGTGGCCTAACGCTACGCGCCCAGACTCCGCCGCGGCGATCGAGGCGATAATCGCCAGCGATCGCACCGTGATCGGTCGATTCGCGCGCGAACCCGTCGATGTCGCATCGGGGCGCACGATCGCCCGCTGGGGCGACGGCGCCGCCGCCGCGCAGGAAGTCGCACTCGGACGCGGGTGCGTGCGTACGGTCGGCATCGGCGTCCCCGCCTCAGGCGACGCGGTGCTGCGCCCTGCGTTCCTCGCGTTCGTGCGCCAACTCGCGACGCCATGCGATGGCGACAACACATCGCTGGTCGATGGTGCGCGACTCTCCGTCTGGGCGGCGGCGCCGAGTGAGGCGTCAAACGCTGCCACCACGCCGGGAACGCCGCCCCGCATGTCTCGTCCAGCAGTCAACGCGGTCGCCACGCCCGATCACTCACTCGAGCGCTGGCTCCTCCTGTTGGTCGCCATCCTGCTCGGCGTCGAGTGGCTCCTCCGTCGCTCGCGCACTGCCGCGCGCGACGAGCAGTCGGCACCGACGCTCGCCCCACGGGAGGCCGCGTGAGCGCCGGCGTGATCGAGCGCCCGTCACGCCACGACCCGCACGCCAGCGTCGAGTCGTGGCGCCGCCGGCTGCAATTCGCCGCCGTCGCGCGCGGCGCGCTCGCCGGACTCGGTACTGGGATGCTGGTCGCCGCGATCGCGCGACAGCTGATCCCATCGGCCACAGCACCGCTCGTTCTCGGTGCGCTCGCTGCGACAGTCACCGCCGCCGCCACCTGGTGGCACGCCGCCGCCTTCGGTCTCACCACCCGGCGCACCGCGCTCTGGATCGAGGAACACGATCCGTCGCTGCGCTATGCGCTCGTCTCCGCCGCCACCGAAGACGTCACCCCCAGCGCACGCATCGCACTTGAGAAGGTGCTGCGCGGCGCACCGTGGGAAGTCGCCGCGCGCAGCGCTCTCCGGCGCTCGCTCACTATTCCTTCGGGAGTCGCCCTCGTCGGCGCGCTCGCGCTGATGCTGCTGCCTCGCAACGCGACGGTCGGAGTCGCCAACTCGGCGGTGGGCCGCGCGCCTACTGCATCGTCAGCGGCGGTTGCCCCGTTAGGCACGGTGTCCGCCACCGTGCGCCCGCCTCGCTACACTGGACGTCCCGAGGCGCGCAGCGAGTCCCCGACCCTCGTGCGCGCATACCCCGGCAGCTCACTTTCGCTCGAAGGCGCCGGCCCCGCCACGCAGACCAACGTCACGCTCGACGATCGCGCACTGAACGTCAGCGCCCAGGACAATCGCTGGAGCACCACGCTCGCCACCGCCGCCGCACGCGCACTCCTCCGCGTGCAACGCGTCGGCGGCGACACGCGACTCATCGCTCTCGAACCGCTCATCGATTCCGCTCCGCGTGTCACGCTGCATTCCCCCGCGCGCGACTCGGTCCTGCGCACCCCGCAGGGCACCTTCACCCTCTCGGCCGACGTCCACGACGACCTCGGACTCGCCCGCGCCGCCTTCGAGTACATCATCAGCTCGGGCGAGGGCGAACGCTTCACCTTCAAGAGCGGCACGATCGGAGCACTCCCCGCCGGTGCGCGCACCGATGGCACGCTGCGCGCGACGCTCTCCCTCGCGCAACTCGGCCTCGCCCCCGGCGACATCGTGCACCTGCGCGCCGTCGCGCGCGACCGCAACGACGTCTCGGGGCCCGGCATCGGCAGCTCCGAGACGCGCACGCTGCGCATCGCCCGCGCCGACGAGTACGACTCGGTCGCGGTCGAACAGGCACTGCCGGCCGAAGCCGACAAGTCGGTCATCAGCCAGCGCATGCTGATCAACCTCACCGAGGCGCTGGTGAAGCGCTCTCCCCGCGCGACCCGCGCCGACGTGGTCGCCGAGTCGCGTCGCATCGGCCGTGACCAGGCGCGACTGCGCAAGCAGGTGAGCGATATCATCTTTGCACGGTTAGGGGACGACGCCGACGGCGAGCACTTCCACGGTGACGGTCATGGCCACGGCGACAGCGACTCGCTCGCCGGCAAGACGCTGACGCCCGAGCAACTGCTCAAGGCCGCCGAGAAGGCGACCGAGATCAGCGGCGCGCCGACCGACTTCGAGCACGACGAGACGCCGGTGGTGGCGATCAATCGCCCGATGCTCGAGGCCTACAACGCCATGTGGGACGCGGGGCGTTCGCTGGAGACGGGTGATCCCAGGCGCGCGCTCCCCCCGATGTACGTCGCCCTGCGCGCCATCCAGCGCGCGCGTGCCGCCGAGCGGTTGTACCTGCGTGGTACGCCTCCGCGCGTGGTGGTCGACCTGGCCAAGGTGCGACTGCAGGGGAAGGACAAGGGGACGCCGTCGGCGCGCACGCCCCGTGTCGCCACCGACGCGATGCGCGCCCCGCTGCTCGCCCGTTTTGCGCGTGCCATCGACGTCCTCGCGCGCGACGCATCGTCCGGGGTGGACTCGCTCATCGTCTTGCGTCTGGCGGTGGCCGATCGGCTCCCGGCGGCGGCTTCTGCGCTCGAAGGGGCCATCGGCGATGTGCGCGCCTCGCGCGACGCGACCGCCTCGCTCCTGCGCGCACGCCGGGCGCTCGACGATGCGCTGGTCATCCGCGATTCGCTCCCGGCGTGGGGGAACGTGCGATGAACGTCTTGTCACCCTTCACCTTCGCCACCGCGCAGTACGAGTCCGGCGACTGGGACTCGGCCCCGCTCGTCCCCGCGAATCTCATCGACTCGGTGGCGCGCTACACCGAGATCGACGTCTCGCCGTCGGGGGTGATCGTCCCCCTCGGGAGCGAGGCGGTGCTGCGCTACCCGCTCTTGTACCTGACGGGGCACCTCCCGGTGCGCTTCACCGCGCAGGAGAAGCGCATGCTCGCGCGCTACCTGGAGCGGGGCGGGATCCTCTTCGTCGACGACCACAACCACGACGTCGATGGGATGTTCCACAAGACGGCCACCGAGGAGCTGCAGGGCGTGGCCGGGAAGCTCGACAAGCTCCCCAACTCGCACCCCCTCTACTCGGCATTCTTCCGCTTCGAGGACGGCCCGCCTAACACCTCGCACGAGCTCAACGGGTGGGGGGACAACCTCCTGCACCCGTATCTGCTCGCGGCGATGCGCGGCGATCGTATCTCGGTCCTGTACAGCAACAAGGACTACTCGTCGGAGTGGAACTTCCACCCCGACAACAAGCGCTTCTACTCGGTCGACAACACGCGCTTCGCGGTGAACCTGGTGGTGTATGCCCTCACGCGCTGAGTCGAACAACTCACAGCGAGCGCTGCTCGAGCGCGTGATGCGGGCCGGCGCGCTGGTGGCGTTAGGCGCGTGGCTCTGGCGTGCGTGGTTCCCCGCGCCCGCTGGCGAGGCGTCGCTGCGCGTGGCGCGAACGGCTGAACTCTCCGCCGCACTGGATCAGGCCCTACGAACCCCGGTCGCCTCGCTCGACCTCGCGCTCGACTCGATCCCCGGCGCGGAAACGCGTGCGGTTGCCCGTGCCGTCGCCGGCGCCGGTACGACCGTGCGCTGGAGCCTGTCGCCGGCCCCGTCGCTCACCGCCACCGTCGTCGAACCACTCGCCGAACCATCTGGACGCGTGCGTCTCACCACGCTCGGCCGTCCCGGCGCCTCGATGACCGTGCGCGACGCCGCCGGCGCCGTCGATTCTGTCAAACTCTCGGAAACCGGGCTGCGCGCCGTCGATGCCACGCTCGATGGTTCGGTGCGCGTGCACGCTCCTGCCGCCGTGGGCAGCGTCGCCCGTCGCGACTCGCTCCTCCTGCGCCCCGTCCTCGTGCTCGGACGCGCCGGATGGGAAGGGAAGTTCGTCGTCGCCGCATTGGAGGAGGCGGGGTGGCGCGTCGACGCGCGCCTCAGCGTCGCGCCACTCGTCGATGTGCGGCAAGGAACCGGAGATGCCATCGATACCGCGCGCTATTCGGCCGTCGTGCTGCTAGACGCCAGCGCTTCCTCACGCGCTGCGCCCATCGCCCGCTTCGTGCGCAGTGGCGGCGGCGTCATCGTCGCCAGTGACGCCGCGCGCGCCGCGGCATTCTCGTCATTCCTCCCCGCCCGCGCCGGCGACGCCATCCCCGCCACGCTCGGCGCCTTCGCCAGCGACTCCCCGCGGCGCGCGCTGGGCGGCATCGCGCTCACCAGCATCGCCCCCACCGCCATCGTGATCGAACGCTCGGGACGCAGCGCACGTATCGTCGGCGCGCGGGTCGACGCCGGGCGTGTCGTTATGCTCGGCTACGACGAAACGTGGCACTGGCGCATGGAAGGCGACGACACCTCCCCCGCCGCGCACCGCGCCTGGTGGTCGTCGCTGGTGTCGTCGGTGGCCTACGCCCCGCATGTGCAGCTGACGGATGCGCCCCTCGTCGATGAAGCGCCATTCGCGTCGATGGTCGACGCGCTCGGTCCCCCGATCACCGTCGCGGCCGTCGGCGGATCGCCGGTCACCGGGACGGCGTGGGATCGCGTACTGTTCGCCATCTTCCTGTTGGCCCTCCTCGCCGAGTGGTCTTCACGCCGACTTCGCGGAGTTCGATGACCGTCGCCTACATCTCGCACGCCGACTGCGGTCGCCACGACACCGGGTGGAATCACCCGGAACACGTCGGGCGCCTGCGGGCGATCCCGCGCGCGCTGCGCAACGACTTCGATCTCTATCAGAGCCTCGAGCATCTCGAGTCGCGGCACGCCACGCCTGACGAGTTGGCCATCGCGCACGATCCCGCCTACATCGCGCGCGTGCAGGGGGTGGTCGAGTCGGGGGGCGGGCGGCTCGATCCCGATACCGTCGCCAGCGAAGGTTCGTGGGACGCCGCGCGCGCCGCGTGCGGCGCGGTGCTGGACGGCGTCGACATGGCCTTCGATGGGCGCGCCGAGCGAAGCTTCGCCGCCGTGCGTCCCCCGGGGCATCACGCGCTGCGTTCGCACAGCATGGGCTTCTGCCTCTTCGGCAACGTCGCCATTGCCGCGCACTACGCGCGCCAGTTGCACGGCGCGCAGCGGATCCTCATCGTCGACTGGGATGTGCATCACGGCAACGGGACGCAGGCGCTGGTCCAGCACGAGCCCGACATCCACTTCGTGTCGATGCACCAGTGGCCCTGGTATCCGGGGACCGGGGCCGCCGACGATCGCGGGCCGCATCGGTCGGTCTGGAACGTCCCCATGGCCGCCGGACTCCCCGCCGCCACCTACGTCGACGCGCTCACCCGCGCCATCGACGCCGCCACCACCGCCTGGCTCCCCGACCTCATCCTCCTCTCCGCCGGCTTCGACTCGCTCAAGGGCGACCCGCTCGGCGGATTCACCTTGGAGCTCGATGATGTCGATACCCTCACGCGTCAGCTCGTCGGGCGCGCGAAGTCGTGGTGTGGCGGGCGGTTGGTGAGCGCACTGGAGGGGGGATACGACCCCGATCGACTGGGCGCCGCCTGTGTGACCCACATGCGCGCGTTGCTGTAGGTCGAGGGCGCTGACCAGTTTCTGGTCAACGCTGGAGCCTCGTCGGTCGCCGTTCTACACTCATGTCACGTCACGATTTACGGCAGAAAGTTCCGAGTGACGGACTGTACCATGAGAATCGTCTGATGTGGGCAGGCCGTGAGCGTTCGACAGAACGTGCCCATCGCGGCGGGGAAGGGGAGTGACAAGCGGGCGCTGCATCGCGGGGCCGGCGTGATGAGGATCGCATTTCCGGTCGATACTGGAAGGGGAGCCGTCGCCGATTCGGACGGTAGGAAAGACCGCAGCATCTTGCGGACGATCGACAGGCACGACTCACTGGAACGCAGGACCTCACGAGGATCTCCGTGGCGCGTACGCGCAGCCTCCGCAATCCCGCAATCGGCGCTGATGCGCTGCAGCTCTTTGGAGTCGTCGCCCACGACGTCACCGCGCCGTTGCGGCTGTCGGGCGCCGAGCTGGTGCCGCTGCGCGAGTTGGCGGCGATTGTCCGCTCGGCACCGTACGAACGCCTCGCCGCCACCAGCGACGCCATCGGCGAGTACCGTCGCATCGTCGAGGACGCGTTCCGCGCGCAGCAGGTGATCCCCGCCCCCTTCGGCACCGTCTTTCGCTCGCGCTCGTCGCTGCTGCACTGGATGGAGCTGCACTACGTGACGCTGGTCGACGCCGTCAGCTTCCTGGGCGATCGCCTCATGGCACGTGTGCGCGTCGCGCCGCAGCCGCTCCCGCCGATCGATTCGGGGACGCTGACCGACTCGCGCGAAGTGCGCGCCGCCGACTTCGAGACGACCGTCTTCGACTCGTTCCGCTTCCTCAAGCGCAGCGCCGTGGCGTGCGTGACCTTCGCGCCGCAGACGCTGGCGACGGGGAAGAGCGTCGAGGCCTCGTTCCTCGTCGAGCGCGACAAGTGGGGGAGCTTTCACGAAGCCGTGGGTGAGGAGCGCCAACGCCTCCCCGAACTCGAGATCGAGGAGAGCGGCCCGCTGCCGCCCTACGATTTCGTCCGCCTGCAGTTCGGAGCCTGAGCCGTGTTCTGTCCCGACTGCGGCACCTGGAACCGGACGCGCGCCGTGAAGTGCACGCGCTGCCAGGGCGACCTCCCTGAAGTCAGCGCCGCCCCCCTCGAGCAGCCCGACAGCGAACTCACGAATCTTCGTCGGGCGTCCGGGGCGCGCTATCGCGTCGTGCGCCGCATGGGCTCGGGCGGCATGGCGCACGTGTACTACGCGCTGCACGCCTCGCTCGATCGCCCGCTGGTCATCAAGGTGCTGCACGCACACCTGGCCAAGGACCCGGAGATGCGTGAGCGCTTCAAGCGCGAGGCCGAGGCGTCGAGCCAGCTCCTGCATCCGCACATTTGTCCCATCCTCGACTTCGCCGACCTCGACGAACTCGTCTACCTCGTGATGCCGTACATGGCCGGCGGTTCGCTGGCCGATGTGCTCGTGCGCGACAAGACGGTGGCCGCTGGCCCGTCGGCGACCATCTGCGCCCAGGTGGCCGCGGCGCTCGACTACGCGCACCGCCGCGGCGTCGTGCATCGCGACATCAAGCCCGACAACATCCTCTTCGATGAAGACGGGCACGCCCTCATCACCGACTTCGGCATCGCCACCGCGCGCTTCCACGGGCGCCTGACGAGAAGTGGGCGCGCCATGGGGACGCCGCACTACATGTCCCCCGAGCAGGCGATGGGGAAGATGGTCGACGGGCGCAGCGACCTGTACGCCGTGGGCGTCATGCTCTACGAGATGCTGCTCGGCTTTCCCCCGTTTGACGGCGCCGACTCGTACTCGGTGGGCTACAAGCAGGTGCACGAAGCCCCGGTGGCCCCGGAAGTCGTCGACTCGCGCGTCCCGCTCGAACTCTCGGCGATCGTCATGAAGTGCCTCGCCAAGCCCACCGCGGAGCGCTACCAGACCGGCAACGATCTCGCCGATGCGCTGCTCAACTACCTGATGAACAGCGGCAGTGGGGCGGAACAGCGGTCGGCCTGGTTTGCCCGTCACACGGGGGCGGCGGCGGTGACGTCGTTCTAGGGCGCATGTTGCACCACCCAGTGGACTAGCGGCGGTTTGGTGACGGGTCAGGCACCGTCGGACGCGACCGGGTATCCTCTCCGATGGCGCCGCTCAGCTCCGACTCCAGATTCTTGCTAGGTCGACGCGCACGGTCCAACGGTGACCTGATAATCCGACCGCCGCCGCCGTGCTTCCTGCCGCGAACGAACCGCACTGCGGCAAGGTGATGTCATATGCGACGTGCACTTGAGCGTACAGATGGCGTGTCTTCTCTCGCCATCTTGGGGTTCATCGCCGCAGCCCTCGTCTCCGCCTGCACAGGTGCGGGAGACAAGCTCAGCGGACTCGGCGAAGCGCTGGCGTGCGGGTTGTCGCGTTCCTGCCTTCCGACTCCAGCACTACCAACCGTCGTAATCATCGGCACGGCAGGCCCCATCGCGATTGGTGAGACGGTGCAGTTCAGCGCTCAGGTGAGGGACTCGCTCGGCGTTCTTCTTGGCGGCCGCACCTTCCAATGGCGATCGCTCGATCCAAACAAGGCGAGCGTGAACGCAACCGGCCTCGTTAGGGCGATCGGCGTCGGTGACGTGCAGATCTGGGTGACCGCGATGCCGGACGGAGTCAGCGCATCGCGGCTACTGACCATCGTCTCCGGTGCATCTGCTGTCGAGACGGTGGAGGTCCAACTGGACCGAGGCTGGATCATCCCTGGCGAGGCGACCATCGCCGTCGCGACGACGCTCGATGCACGAGGATACGCGCTCAAGGGCCGCTTGGTTGCTTGGTCGACGTCCGACGCGAACGTGGCTACGGTCGAATCAACCGGCATGGTCAGGGGCGTCGCGCCAGGATCCGCTATCATCCGCGCCACGAGCGAGGGACGCAATGGTGAAGCGATGCTTATGGTCACTGGCGTCGCGCCTGAGGTGTCATTCCGGCTTGAGGGAATCTACTCCGAGCAGGAGCAGTCGGGTGCATCCGCGACTTTTCCCTACTCGGTGAATGGGCAGTCGGTCAGAGGGGTTGTCTGGGGACGCTACACCATACGACACTCGATGGCCTATCCATCATTGAAGGATGAGAACGGTCCTCTCACATGCCTGCGGCTCGTCGATAGCGTGATCGTTGCCGGCATGTATCCATCGAGTGCTTTCGGACCCAATGTTGCGTCGTACATCATGATCAAGGATCGGCACTCAACTCCACTGGTATTCGCGGGTGGCTCGAACTGGGGCGATTCAACCATCGCGCGGTCGAAGTACTGCGAACCGGCTACCCTATCGAGCATGATCAGGACGATGCCAGCGTCACGGTGGAAGCCGGGAGTAACGCGCCTTGAGTATCCGTAGTGGCGTTGCCCCCGACCGCGGGGGCTCAGCCAGTGCGCGGGCCGTCCGATAACTGACGGAGGGCCAGTCGTTCTACTGGCTCGACCCTCGCATCAGGAACCGCGCCGACTGCTCCGGCGTCGGCAACGGGCACGAGTCGAACTTCCCAAACCATCCGTAGCGGCGCCGCGCAATGAAGTCGTAGAGCCAGTCGCGCAGCCCGCGCGGGAACAGGTAGCCGACCGTGGCAAACGCCCATATCCCACCGATGTAGCGCAGCATCTCCAGGATCGCTGTCGACTTGACCCACGCCCCTTCCTTGTGGAGCAGGATCACCGAGTCCACGCCGGCCAGCTCGGGGAGCCGTGCCAGCGCCTCGCGCCCGATCGCGCTCGTGAGCGGGGCAAATCGCATCGTCCCGCCGTGATCGTGCCGCAGGAGCCACTGCACCGTGCCGTTGCAGAGGCCGCAGTACCCGTCGTACAGCATAACCAGCCCGTGCTCCTCGAGGAGCGCCGAGAGTGAGGTCGACGAAGCGCGAGTGGGGCGCGTGCTGGGCGGGATGCGATCGCGACGAGACGTGGCCATGGGCGAAAGCTAGACGCCCCTCCAGCGGCGCACAGTCCCCGAATCAGGTGATGAGGGGGCGGGCGTCTGCGTGCTCACCCGGCACCCCTCAACGCCATTCCCCCCGGTCACCTAACGACGGGGGCGAATCGTCAGCGGCCCGTCTCCGAGCGCCGCCTGCGCCACGAGCGCCGTGATCAGGAAGGCCACGTATTCCCAGCCACCGTTGGGGGCGGTAAAGCTCCACCCGTTGGACCAGTGCACCGTGAGTGCCCCGAGCATGACCGGAATGAGGGCGAGCGCGACCCATCGCGTGTAGAGGCCGAGCACCAGCGCGAGACCGCCCAGCAGTTCGGCGCCGAAGACCGGATAGGCGGTCCACCCCGGAAAGCCCTGCGAGGCGAAGAACTGCACCGTCCCCGGCAGCGTGAACACGAGGAGCTTCGCCATGGCGTGGGCGACGAAGACGACGCCCAGCGAGACGCGGAGCACGGTGGCGGCGTAGGGTGCGGTCCGAAGGTCGAGGGTCGAGCCGGAGGGGAGCGAGAGTGAGGGGGCAGACATGGTCAGTTCCTGTGTGTGATAAGGATTGTCGTTGAAACGAATAAATGAGCCGCGAACATCACGTGGGGACGCGACGCGCCTCCTCCAAGAGGTCGTTGAGCTGCTGCAGGGCACCGCGATCGACGTGCGCGAGCTGCTGCACGTGCAGCGCCGTGATCGGCTGATCCAGCTCGCCGACCACCGCGTTCCCCTCGTGCGTGAGGTTCGACAGCACCACTCGGCGATCCCTGGGGTCGCGCGAGCGCCGGACCAACCCGCGACTCTCCAGCCTGTCCAGCAGGCGGGTGACGTCCGGGTCGCGGTTCACCAGGCGCTCCGAGATCTCGGAGCAGGTGAGCCCCGTCGAACCCGCCCCCCGCAGGATGCGTAGGACGTTGTACTGCGCGAACGACAGGTCGTGCGTGCGCAGCAGCGCCACTTCGCTCTGCAGGAGCTGGTCGGCGGTCCGCAGGAGGTTCAGGAAGACCATCTCCTCGAGGGTGCCGAACGGTTTGGTCTGGCGCAGGTCGCGCAGTAGGTCATCGCTCATGGAGCGAGAATATTCCTCGCAACGAGTAATGTCAAGCCCCGCACGATTCTGATCGTTCCGACGCCGCGTTCCCTCCGGGGATAAGTTTGCAGCACATGCCCCCGCTGCCGCCGGCGCGCCTCATCGACGTCGCCCTCCCCGTCCCGCTCTTCCGCACCTTTTCGTACGCGGTCGACCGCGACTTTCCGAACCCTATCGTGGTCGGAAGTCGCGTCGTCGTCCCATGGCGCAATCGCTCGGACATCGGGATCGTCGTGGCCCTCGACGTGGCACCGGTGGAGGGGGTGAAGTACAAGGCCGTCACGGCGGTCCCCGACGCCGAGCCCGCGGTGTCGCCGTCGCTGCTCGCGACGTGCCAGTGGCTCGCTGATCACTACGTGGCCCCGTTAGGCGTGGCGCTGCGCAGCGCCCTCCCGGCGGCACTCACGGGCGCCGATATCCCGTCACCGGTGGGGAAGACGCGCCGCACGATCGTGCTCGGTGCCGCGATCGAGTCGCTCATGGAACGCGACGCGATGTTCAAGCGCGCGCCGCGCCAGCGTGAGCTGTACGAGTTCCTGGAGACCGCCGGTGGTCGCGCCAGCGTCGAGCACGTGATCGAACGACTCGGCGTCACCGACAGCGTCATCGACGGACTGGTGAAGCGCGGCCTCGCCACCGTGCTGCGCGAATCCGTCGATCGCGACCCCTTCGCCACACGCGCCGGCTCGCCACCGCCGCCGCACGCCCCTACGCCGGCGCAGCAGCAGGCCATCGAGCGCATCGCCGGAGGCGACCCGGGGGACGTCTTCCTGCTGCACGGGGTGACGGGGAGCGGCAAGACACTCGTCTACCTCGAGGTCTTGCGACGCGTCGTCGACATCGGTGGTCGCTCGGCCATCGTCCTCGTCCCCGAGATCGCGCTCACCCCGCAGACGGTCGACCGTTTCCGCGGAGTCTTCGGCGATCGAGTGGCGGTGTTGCATTCGGCGCTTAGTGACGGCGAGCGTCTCGACGCCTGGCGCGCGCTGCGCCGTGGCGAGAAGCGCATTGCCGTCGGTGCCCGCTCGGCGATCTTCGCGCCACTCACCGACGTCGGCGCGATCATCGTCGACGAGGAGCACGAGACCAGCTACAAGCAGAACGAGACGCCACGCTATCACGCGCGCGACGTGGCGATCGTGCGCGCGCGACATGCCGGGGCGGTCACGGTGCTCGGGAGCGCGACGCCGAGCCTGGAGAGTTGGGTGCTGGCGCAGGAGGGGACGTACCAGCTGCTCTCGCTCCCCGATCGCGTGGGGGGCGGGGTGTTGCCGGAGATCGAGGTGGTCGATCTGGGGGGCGTGCGCCGAGGGGAGGGGGCCGAGTCGGAGTGGAAGGCGGGGACGGGGAGTGCGCTGGCGTCGGAGCGGGTGATGGAGATGGTGAAGGCGCGGGAGGAGGGGGAGGGACAGACGGGGGCGGGCGCGGGAGTGGGATGGCCGGAAGGGGCCGCGGGGGTACTGCCGGCGGGGGCCCGGATCGCGGTCGTGGAGAAGGGCATGTCCGGCAGCCGCATCCGCCTCAACGGCCCGCCACAGTCTCCATCCTGGGGGCTGTCCGGCTTAGCCAGGTTCGACGACGACGTGCTGGGGACATCCGGCGCCTCCTATGTCGTGATCGCGTACAACAGCAACGACTGGGGACTCCCAGGC
>CAZLLP010000121.1:0-17520 GCA_964560345.1 uncultured Gemmatimonadaceae bacterium | reverse complement strand
CCGTACACCCCTTTGCTCCGTGATGGCGGTATAGCTGCCGGCATCCGCATCCGCATGCAGTTCCCCCCCCACGTTCGACCAAACCCCCCAGCACCCCTGGGCCAGCTATTGGGCACGCGGAGCATCATCGCCCGCGTCTCCCCCTCGCTCAGGCGCGGCCCCACGCCCACCGAATGCGAGCGAATCAGGTTGACCTGCAGCTCGGCCAGGCGATCGTGCGGGATGGCAACATCGGAGAGTTTGCCAAAGCCGGTGGTGATGCCGTACACCACCTCGTTACGCTCCACGATGCCGTCGACGATGTCGCGCACGCGCACCAGGCGTTCGCGCGCGTCGGGAGCCAGGGAGACATGGGCGCCGCGGAGCGCTACGGCGACCACATCAGCGACGCCGAGCGAGCGCCCGTCGAGGACGACGGATGGGGATTTCATGGGCGGAATGTCGACGCGTCAATGCAGCATGGCAACCCCGCGAAGCACCGCGCGATACTGCCGCAGCGCGCCAGCGTAGACGCGTGGCGCGCCACGCCCCTACTGGATGGAGCGATTGCCGGTGTAGCCGCGCGGGAACTGCGGGCGGTCGTAGTTGAACTTGATGTCCGGCTGCGCCTTGAGGGCGATGAAGAAGTTGAACGAGAAGTTCCCGTTGGGCGAGCGCGAGAAGGCAAAGATGGCGTCCCAGTCGTGCAGTTCGCGCTGCAGGCTCACCACGTGGGACGCGAACTCGTTGCGCTGCACGTCGTAGGTGGTCTGCCACTGCCCGGCCCACTTCTCGGTGATGTGGAACGACATGCTCCCCTGCACGCTTGACTGCGGCGGCGAGTAGAAGCCGGTGCCGCCACGCGTGGTGCTCTCGTACGGGTTGGACACCGAGCCCGAGGTCTGCTGCTGGCGCACGCAGGCGTCGTAGCCCAAGGGGTTGGAGAGCCGGTACTGCTCGCAGACGATCGTGGGATCGAGCGACTGCACGTTGCTCCCGACGGGGGGACGCTGTCGCGACGCCGAGTACGAAAGATTCATGCGCCACCCCTGCCCCGACGGAATCTGCAACGCCGCCTGGTTCACGCTCCCCTGGATCGGTCGGTTGGCGATGAGTCCGCCCCCCATACCGGTGGAACCGCGATCCTGCCGCATCCCGTCGGCGCCACGCTGCTCGGCGGTCTCGCGCGAACGACGTTCGGCCTCGTCCATCATGCGGATGCCTAACATGCGCGCCATCCCGCGCACCAGCGGCGAGTTGGCATCGAGCGAGAGCGTCCCGCGCATCCCTTCGCGGTACGGCTTGAACTTGGCGGTGTCCGACACGGGATCGCCCTGGAAGAGCGAGTAGCTCACGCCGAAGTCGAAGCCGGGGAGGAGGTCGGAGCGCGCCGTGTAGTCGAAGTTGCGATTGTTGAGTCCCGTGCCGCCGGTCGACTTGCGCGCGCGCACGAAGTCGTACGAGAGCGTGGTGAAGGTCAGCGAGAGGAGCTTGATCTTCCGCGACTGGTCGGGGCCCGTCCCGGCACTCGAACCCGTGGGACCAAGCCCGCCGATCCCGCCGATGCCACTGGCCCGTCCCGGATCACCCGTGTCATCCGGCCCACCCTGTCCACGCGCGATGGAATCGCGCGCGATGGAGTCGCGGCGCGCCAATGAGTCACGCTTCGCATCGCCTTCGCGGGCGCGCAGCTTGGCCTCGAACACCGTCGACAATCCGAACGAGATGGTGTTCTGCTCGTTGTTGCCGAGGTAGCCCTGCGCAATGTCGCCCATCGCCGCCAGGAACTCGTTCGAGACGCTTCCTTTCGGTGTGTAGGCAAACTGCACCGTCGGCTCGATCGAGTGGCGAATCGTCTCGACCGGACCAAAGCCCGGGAAGAAGCGATAGAGCTTGGGGCCGAGCGAGACGCCGTAGCTCGGGCGCATCGACTGCGTGAGGAACTTGCCCCCGGTGCGCTCGGTGCGCACGACGAGCGGCGAGCGGCCATCGACCTTCTGGAAGGAGACCGACGGCGTGAGGTTCCACGACCCCTGGAAGAACGACGGGAGGTTGAACCCGGTGTCCCAATCGAGCCCCGTCACGTAGTCGCGCGCGAAGACGCGTTCGACGCGCGACGTGGTGTCGTTCACGTTCGTGTAGATCGTGCGCCGCTGCGGAAAGTCGTTGAGCTGGTCGCTGATGCGAATCGAGTTGCGCCAGTTGAAGCCGTAGATCTGGATGGGCGTCTCGAAGGCGATCGACGAACGGCGCGTATTGCGGCGCACCTTGGTGCTGTCCAGCGCCCCGGTGAGCGGGTCGCGCACATACCGATACGCAAAGTCGCCGACCTGGTCGATGTCGAAGCTCTGCGAGTTGGTGATGTTGAGCCCGGGCGACCAGGTGAAGTTCTCCCCCACGCGGATCGGCTTGGTGGTGATGCCGAGCGAGGGGAAGTCGCGGTCGAGCTGCGAGCGCCCGGGATACTGCGTTTGCGTTCCGCCCAGGTTCACCGTCACCGGCCCGCGCCCCGTCGTGTAGTTCATCGACGAGCGAATCGTCTGCAACGACTGCTGCGGGTTGAAGCTGATGTTGCGCTGGATCGTGGTGTTGGTGACGTAGTTGAACGTCGCGTTGAGCTTGGTGCGCTGCGAGAACTCCTGCTGGTGGCTCAGCGAGTACTGGATGTTCGTCTGGCCGTTGCGCAGGTAGTGATACGACGACGCCAGCGTCCCGTTGATGAAGCGATCGCGCCACCGGTATTGCAGCTGCCCGGTGAACTTGAGGTAGCCGGGATCGAACGCGGTCGACCGCGCGTCCGACCGCCAGTCCATCGACACCTGCGCCCCCACGTAGTCGTTGAGCGCAAAGTAGTAGCCGATGTCCTCGATGGTCCGGCGCATGAAGGGGCTCTGCCGGAAGATCTGGTTGAAGCCCAGGCGCGGCGCGAGGATGCCGCTGCGACGCCCCGGCCGCATGTCCTGAAAGACGAACGGGAGCCACATCACCGGGATGTCGGCGATGTAGAGCACCGCCGGGCGCGCCACCATCACGTTCTTCGACACGAGCTTGAGCTCGCGCGCGGCGAAGTGATAGTGCGGCTCCAACTCTTCACAGCTGGTGAGCCACCCGTCGCGGGCGTAGAACGCCGACTGCCCGGCGTCGGTCGAGTCCCCCTTGAAGGCGGCGACGTTGCCGTGCACCACCCAGCGCTGCCCGCTCTCCACCGACGTGGTCACGTTGCGCACCACGCCACGGCGATTGGTCACGTCGTACCGAATGCTCCCCAGCGCGAGGATGTCGTCCTGTCCCTGCGACGGATCGCGCAGCAGCAGCGTGTCGCCGCGCGCAATCACGATGTTGGTGCTGTCGTTGAACTGGATGGTGTCGCCGACGAGCGTCGCCGAGTCGCGCTGCACCGCCGCGCGCTGCCCCACCAGGTTCATCGTGTGCTCGTTCGCCTTGAAGATGACGTTCTTCCCCTGGTAGCGCATGACGCTGTAGCCGCGCCGCGCCAGCAGGTTGGTCATCACCGAATCGGGCTCGTCCCATTTCACGGCGAGACGCGCCTTGGCCGAGTCGAGGCCACCGCGCCCGATCGATTCGCGCGCGCGCAGCGTATCGGACGTGATGCGCAGGAGCGAATCGGCGATCACGCGTGCGCGGAGCGTGTCCCCCCCGGCCATCGTCCTGGCGACCGAGTCGGCCTGCTGCCGCGCGATCGCCTGACGTCGCGCCTTGAGGATGGAATCAGCGCGCGCCTTCTCCGACGTGTCCGCCGCCGGCGGCGGTCCTGCCACCGGTCGTTGCGCCTGCACGTTGCCCGCCAGCGCCAGCACGCCAATCACCCCAGCCACCACCGCCGCCAGCGTGCTGCGACACGAGATCACGCCACCGCTCCCGACCCCTCGGCCGCGGCTTCGGCCAGTCGCGCCTCTTCGCGCCGCTGTTTGCGACGGTAGACGACGATTGAGCAGATGACGCTCAATTCGTACAGGAGGTACAGCGGGATCGCGATCGCGAAGAGCGAGAACGGATCCTGCCCCGGCGTGATGAACGCCGCCGCCACGAGGCAGACCACCGTCGCATGCCGGCGGAACTTGTTGAGGAACGACGGCGTCACGATGCCGAGTGCGGTGAGCGCGAGCACGGCGATCGGCAACTCGAAGACGGCTCCCAGCACCAGCGACAGCGAGACGACGAAGTCGAAGTACTCTCCCGCCGTGATCATCGGCGTGAGCGACGCCGTCTGGATGCTGTAGAACATCTTGAGCGTGATCGGGATGATCCCGAAGAACGCCAGCGACACCCCGCCCAGGAACAGGAGCGCGCCAAAGACGAGCACGGGGATGATCACCCGCTTTTCGTGTTTGTACAGCGCCGGGGAGAGGAACCCCCATACCTGCCAGATGAGCACCGGCGACGCGAAGATGGCGCCGAGGGCGAACGCCATGCTCATCGTGATCTTGAAGGGATCGGCCGGATGCGTGTAGACGAGCTGGTTCCCGTTGAGATACGGGAGGATCGGCCGCTCGAGGATGAGGATGATGTCGAACTTGAGCAGGAGCGAGAACGCGGCGACGACCCCCGCAATCAGCGCCACCAGGGCGCGCAGGATGCGCCACCGCAGTTCCTCGAGGTGATCGAGGAACGGCATCTCCGCCTGTTGTCCAACGTCAGCCATCCGAAGTTTGTCCGTTCCTAACGATTCGTGCGCAGCCATTCACGGGCGAGGTCCGCCTCGTCCGACTGCGGATACTCGCGGACCACACGATCCATCGCGCTCCGGGCATCGGGGCGCCGTCCCTGGCGCGCCATGGAGAGCGCCAGTTTGTAGAGCGCCGTGGCGGCGCGCGGTGAGCGGGGATACTTCGCGACCACCGCCGCGTAGGCGGAATCGGCCGCGCTGTTCGTCCCCTCGGCCGCATGCGACTCGGCGATGTTGATCTGGGCGTCGGGAGCCAGCTCTGACGTGGGGTAGAGCCGGAGCAATTCCTCGAAGCCGGCGCGCGCCGCGGAATAGCTCCCGCGCCGCAGCTGATCATACGCCAGTTGATACAATTGGTTCGGACCGGGGGCGGCCTGCACCGGCGCGGCGTTGGTCGTGTCGCCCGGCGTGGCCGAGACCGGCGGCGCCACGGGCTGCTGCGCGCGCGACTCCATCTCGGCGCGCAACTCCTGCAGGCGACGCTGGCTCTGCCCGGTGAGCTCCTGGATCTGGAGCAACTGCTGCTGGATCGCCCGCACGTCGCCGCGAGTGTCTCCCTGGAACCGGGCGAGCCGGTCGCTGGTGGCCCGCACCGAATCGGCCACGGTGCCTAACGCCGCGGCCACCGCCGCCACCTGGCGTGCACGCGCCGAGTCCGCGCGCGCGGCTTCGGTGCGAAAGTTCAGGATGTCGCCCTGCAACACCCGCATGTCGCTGCGCGTGGCGAAGCAGGCCCCCGTGAAGACGAGGGCCAGCGGCGCCGCGGCACGCACCAGTCGCGCGCGCGACACCCGCGCGTGCACCCGCCGCGCGATCATCACTTGGGCGCGACGAGGGCGTCGCCGCCGGCGATGATCTCGAACTCGGCGCGACGGTTCATGCGCCACCCTTCCTCGCTCGCGTCGGTCACGGCGGGGCGCTCCTCACCGAACGAGACGATCTCGAAGCGACCGCCGTCGATCCCCTGGTCGGTCAGGTAGCGCTTGACCGCGGCGGCGCGGCGCTGGCCTAACGCGAGGTTGTACTCGTCCGAGCCGCGCTCGTCGGTGTGGCCGGCGACGCGAATGCGGAGCGACGGGTTGGCGCGGAAGATCGGGAGCTTCGAGTCGAGCGTGGCGCGGGCGTCACCGGAGAGCTCGTCCGAGTCGTACTCGAAATAGACCGGCGCGGCGAGGGCGGCCTTGGTCGCGGCGATCGCGCGCTCGTAGGCAGCCTTCTCGGCCGCCGCGTTCGCTGCGGCGAGCGAATCGGCACGACGCTTCTCGGCCAGGGAGATGCTGTCGCGGCAGCGCTGGTCGCACGTCGGCTGCGGCGTCGGACCGGAAGGGCCAGGCGTCGGCGTCGTTTCCGGCTTCTTGCGGCAAGCGGAGACGGCGACGAGGGCGAGCACCGACAGGGCGATTACGCGGGATCCACGAGTCATGACGAAGTCCTTTCGCTGAGGCTGGGGGGTGGGGTATGGGGTTCAGCGGGTACGAAGCAGCGTTGGCGACCAGGCACCAAATCGTGCCCCCGAGGGGGCACGGGTCAACTGTCGAACGGTGTTCGACTCCACATCGAGGACCCAGAGCTGCTTGGATCCCCCGCGGTCGGAGGTGAAGACGACGTGGCGCGAGTCCGGCGCCCACGAGGGTTGTTCGTTCACCCCCTCGCTGGTGTGCCGCTTGATCACGCGATCACGCAGTCCGATGCTCATCACCTGCATGCGGCCACCGATCTGCGCCTCGAACGTGATGAGGCGGCCGTCGGGTGACCAGTCGGGATTGGCGCGGTACGACTGGTCCCCGAAGTTGAACGGGGTCAGCAGGTCCGCGTTGGTTCCGTCAGCGTCGGAAATATACACCTCGGGATGGCCCAGCCTCCCCGATGTGAAGGCGAGCCGCCGCCCATCCGGCGAGAAGGTCGGCTGCGTGTTGTCGCTTCCGCGTCCCACCGTGATGCGACGCGCCGGATCGTTGCCGAAGGCGTTGGTGGCGTAGAGATCGGTCCCCGACTCGCCGCCATGCGCGTATGCCAGCGTGTAGCCGTCGGGCGAAAACGTCGGCGTCATGTTGAGCCCAGCACGCGTCGGGAGGACGCGCGTGGCCCCGCCGATCTCGCGAATCACGATCTGCTGCCCGGTCGCGCCCATCGTCATGTAGGCGATGTGCGATGCCTTGGGGTGCCACACCGGCGACATCGCAGACGCGCCTGGCGCGGTCACCGCGGTCGCGTTCGCCCCGTCGCTATCGACCTGCCAGACGCGGCCAGCGCTCACGTAGAGAATCCGCGTCGCCGCGATCCCACGCACCCCGGTGACCCACTGCTCGACCTCGTCGGCGACCGAATGCAGCGCCAGTCGCCAGTCCGCCGAGAGGGCCCCAGCGGGGAGCGGAAACGCCTTGGTGCGTTCGACGACCCCCTTCCCCGCGTTATGCACCGCGACCTGGATGCCGAACGAGGTGGGCGTCACCTGGAGGATGGCCGCCGCGCCAAGGCGCGTGAACAGCGCGTAGTTTGGCTTCGCGCTTCCGGATCCGAAGGGGGGAATGGCCGATGGCTCGAGCGCGACGACGTCGATGCGATCGCCGTTCTGGAAGTCGCGCTGGAGAATCGCGCGGATGGAGTCGCCCGCCGTCCCCTCAACGGGAAGGACAAGGACGCCGGGGCGCGCGCCGACGTACACCAACCCGATGCGCACGCCAGCAACCGTCGTGTCCTGCGCGCTCAGCGGCGCACCGAACGGAACGACAAGCGCCGTGACGAGCGTCAGGGCAACAAGGAGGATGGGCGCTTTGCGGCGCAGCAATGACATCAGCGGATGAGTTGCGGATCGAAGCTGAAAATAACCGTCAGCACATCGTCCCTGAATCCGTCGGGGAGCGGGCCGAAGGAACCGGAGCGCCCGGCAGCTTCCACCGCCCCCTGCGCCTCGAGATCGAACTCGTACGAACCGGAGCGACGGCGAAACTGGAAGCCGTTCACCGTGCCGTCGCGCCGGATGAAGAACAGCACCTCGGCCACCAGCGCCTGTCCCGTGCGCGGCTTGAAGCGCAGCGCGATCTGGCGGACGATGTTCTCCAGATAACCCGGATACGGGAACGGGATCCCTTGCACGCTGACGTTCGCGACATCGGTCCCCTTTCCGCCTTCGGGACCGCCACCGGCGACCGGGGCCGGCGTGTTGCGTGTCTGGACCTTGGTGGCGTTAGGCACCGGCGTCGACCTGGGGGCCGCCGGCTTGGTGCGCGGCGGCTTCTTCATCGGGATCGGCGACTCGTCAGGCGCCTCGGCGCGTTGCGGTGGCGGCGTCTCGGCGGCGGGCGGCGGGGTGGGCTGCTCGGAGACCTGCCCGATCGCGCGCGGGCCGGGCGGAGCCGCAATGAGGTCGACCTGATAGACCGGCGGGAGCGCGAGCGGCTTCTCGCGTGCGATCACGACCGCCAGCACCACCAGCGACAGGTGCAGCAGGAAGGAGATCGTGGCGGGGAGCCGCATGGCCCCCCGCTTGGCGCGCGTCGTCACGCGCCGTCCCCCAGCGTGCCGGTAGCGGGCCTTGTCATCACGGCTTCTCCGGCTCCACGACCATGCCGACCCCGCTCGTCCCCGCCTTCACCATCACCGCGAGCACGCGCGCCACCGAACCGTAGGGGACCGAGGCATCGGCGCGCAGGTAGACGCCGCGCTTGCCGCGCTGTTCGGAGAGCGCCGAATAGGCAGCACTGAACTCCTCGAACGTCATCTTCGTCTCGTCGACGAAGACACTGCCCTTGCGGTCGATCGTGACCACCAGCCCGCTCTTGGGCTCGAGCGCGCGCGCCTCGCCTTTCGGCAGCTGCACGTCGATCCCGCCCTGCATCATCGGCGCGGTGATCATGAAGATCACCAGGAGGAGCATCATCACGTCAATGAGGCTCACCACGTTGATCTCGGCGTTGAGCGGCGTGCGCTCACCCCGTCGGCGCGCCATGGGCGGCTAGATGCGCTCCTCGCGCACCAGCAGGGCGATGAGTTCCGAGCCGAATCCTTCGAGCTCGCCTTCGATCCGGTTGAGGCGATTGGCGAAGATGTTGTAGGCGAAGACGGCGGGGATGGCGACGGCCAGCGCCGCGGCCGTCGCCGTGAGCGCGGCCGCCACGCCAGGTGCAACGGACGCCACGCTCCCCGAGCCGCGTGTGGCGATGCCGACAAACGATTGGATGATTCCCAGCACCGTGCCGAACAAGCCGATGAGCGGCGACGCCGATCCGATCGTCGCCAGCCACGGCACATAGTGCGCGAGCGTGTCGCGCTCGGCCTCGGCCTGCGAGTCGAGCACCATCCGCAACGCTTCCAGTTGCGATGCACTGAAGCGCGCCGTGCGATCGGTAGTCGCGGCCATTGCCGGGCGGGTGTCGGTCATGAAGCGTTCCGCGCGCGACAGCACATGCGCGAAGGGACTCGCCCCGCCCTTGCGGGCGAGCGCCGCCACGTCGCTGAGCCCCGTGGCAGAGTCGAAGCCGTCCATGAAGATCCGCGACGCCCGCGTGACGCGACCGAACTCGCGCCACTTGGCGAGCACGATCGTCCAGCTCACCACCGACAAGACCGCCAGGACGCCGAGCACCGCCTTGGTCACCGGGTCGGTGGAGAGCAGGAGGTCCCACGCCGACGTGGGGACCGCCGCGCCCACCTGCGCCAGCGGCGCCCAGGTCACGCGGCGCCCCCCTTCATCTTCGCAGCAAAGAACTCGAAGGTGCGGCGCGTCCCCTCGGCGATCGACATCTCCGGCTTCCACCCCAGTTCACGCGCGGCCTTGTCGATGTTGACCGACGAGCGCTGCTGCTCACCGAGGCGCGCGGGGGCGTGATGCACCGGAACGTTGGAACCCGCGGCCCCCTGCAACGCTGCCGCCAGCTCGAGCACCGTCGTCTCGACGCCGGTTCCGACGTTGTAGGCGCGCACGTCCACCTGCGCGGCCGCCGGCAGCTGCGCTTCCGCTGCGGCGAGGTTGGCCCTCGCCACGTCGCCCGCGTACACGTAGTCGCGCGTCTGCAGCCCTTCGCCGAACACCGTGAGCGCCTCTCCCTTGAGGATGCGATTGCAGAAAATCGCCACGACCCCCGCCTCGCCATGGGGATCCTGCCGCGGTCCATAGACATTGGCGTAGCGCAGCGCGACCGTGTCGAGCCCGTGGATGCGCGCGTAGTAGCCCATGTAGTACTCCACCGACAACTTCGCGATCCCGTAGGGCGACTGCGGATCCTTCGGCATCGACTCGATGGTGGGGACGCTCACGAAGTCACCGTAGATCGCCCCGCCCGTCGACGAAAAGATGAAGCGCGTCTGGTGCCCCGAGGTGCGCACCGCTTCGAGCAGGTTGAGCGTCCCGACGATGTTCACCCCCGCGTCGTACATCGGGTCGTTCACGCTCTTGCGCACGTCAATCTGCGCCGCGAGGTGGCACAGTACGTCGTACTTGCCGCCGCGCACGAGGTCGGCCGCTTCGCTCGACCCGATGTCGTGCACGTGCAACGTGGCGCCAGCCGGGACGTTCTCGCGCTTGCCTGACGACAGATTGTCCAGGATGTCGACGTGATAGCCGCGACTGAGGAGCAGTTCGGTGACGTGCGAGCCGATGAAGCCGGCGCCGCCAGAGACGAGGGCGCGGCGGCTCATGCGCCAGCTCCCGTGAAGGGCTCGACAGCAGCGGGCTGGGTGCCCACCGCGCACGGCACGCGATGCGGGGCGAGAGGCGTCACGGCGATCCTATCCTCATGGGTTCGGGAAAACGGCGGTCGGCGGCTCGAACTGGCGCGCCACGCACGGCGCGAGCGGCGGGCGGTTAGACAAACGGCGCCGGGGATTCCCCAGCGCCGTGGCCCACCATCTCGTCGTCGGCGTGCATGGGACGCGAGCTTCGCGCACAATGTAACCTCACGGGCGCCCCTCAGGGGAGCGGACGCGCAATGCGAACCGGGGTCCCTTCTCCCAGCGCCGGCTGCGACTGCCGCACGATGAGCGCGCTCGCGCCCGTCGAGGAGACGCGCATCACAATGCCGCGTGCGACCTCCCCCGCCCCCTCGTCGCGGTCGCGCGCCGCCGTGTCGCGAAAGAAGGTCACGCGGTCGCCGGCGCGCACACCGCGAGTCGCCCCCACATCCAGCAGCACCATGTGCTGGAGCGTCGGCAATACGGCGTCGTCGACGACGGCAATCACGGCGCCACGCGCGTCCTCCGCGCCCTGCGTCTCAGATGTCGCTGCGCCCCGCGGATCGACCGGCATGGGCAGGAGCAGGACGCCCTCCTCCATCGCACCGAACTTGGCGACGACGACGCCGTCGCTCGTTCCGCGCGCCGCATCCACGCGCATGGCGCGAACGACGCCGAGTGGAACAACGACGCGCCCATGGCCGGATATCGAGTCGCCAAGCGCAATCGCGAGATACTCCCGCCCCCGCTCGGCTGGAGCGCCACCGGGCGCGGCAAAGGAGACGCGGTCGTACAGGTGCAACTCGCGCTCTCCCTCAGCCCCAGCGACGGCGGGAACGTCCAGTCGGTGCACGACGCGTCCGGCACGCGCGGTCACGCGATCATCGTCCAACCAGGGTGCGGCGAGTCGTTCTCGCGCCGTCGCACCGTCGCCCGTGGGCGACACCGCTACGGCACCCGCGACGTCCCTCGCCGCGGCGCGGGATGTGACGGTCGAACGTGGCGTGGCGAAGAACACGGTGCGCCCAGCATAACGTGCGTAGAAGTCTGCCTCGGCGCTGCCCTCCGTCGGCAACGCCGCGACCCCATTGGCGACCTTGGTGGGGAGCACATCCACGGCGCCGGCCGGAAGTACGAGCCGCGTGCCGGCAGCAAGGCGACGAGCGCTGGAGACGACGCCGCGATTGACGGCGACGATCTCCTCCCAGCGATGACCGTCGCCGAGGTAGCGCGCCGCGAGACTCCACAGCGTTTCGCCTTCGCTGACCACGTGCGTCCGCGGCGCCTGTGCGCGCGCTGGTGCAGTGGAAGGCGTCGGAGCCTGCGCCGACGAGACCATCGGCGCGACCATCACGAGCGGCACAGCAAGCCTGCACGCGAGGGCAGCGAGCCGCCCGAGCGTCGCGGGACCCGCGGCGCGAGCGACACACGCTCCCGCCGCAGTCCGCGCATCGCGTGCGACGCCGCGCCGCGCACCCGAGCGGGCACGCGTCACGGCGCCGGCTTCGACGATCACCCCGTCAGAACGGGAGATCGTCCTCGTCGGTCTCGAGGGCATTCGGGAAATCCTCGAAATCGTCCCCACCGCCGGGCGACGGGGCCATCCCCGCCGACGAGCGCGCGCGATCGGGGGCCGCGGAACGCGAGCGTCCGCCGCCGTTGAAGTCACCGCCGCCACCCCCTTCACCGCCGCTCTTCCCGCTCAGCATGACCATGTCACGCACGCGGATCTCGGTGGTGTAGCGGGTCTGCCCTTCCTTGTCCTGCCACTGGCGGTACTCGATGCTCCCTTCGACGTACAAGCGGTCGCCCTTGCGGACGTAGCGCTCGATGATGTCGGCGAGCCCGCTGCCGCCGGGGCCGCGCGCGTTCCAGGCGATGCAGCGATGCCACTCCGTCTTCTCCTGGCGATCGCCGCCCGGACCATTCCAGGTGCGGGTGGTGGCCAGCGAGAATTCCGCGACGCGACCGCCGCTCCCCACCGACTTGATCTCGGGATCCTTACCGAGGTTCCCGATCAGCATGACCTTGTTCAGGCTTCGACTCACGTTTCCTCCTGGGCGAGTGTGATGGACTCGCCATGGACAGTATGCACGCCCCAAGAGGGGGGCGCCACCATTCTATTTCGCGTCGTACCGGAAGTGTGCGCTAGCGCAATTCCTTCCGCAAAATGAGCGCGTCTTCCACGGGCCGCACATAGTACTTCGCGCGACGCCCAACCTCCATGAACCCCTCGGAATCGTACAGCGCGCGCGCCGCGAGGTTCGACTCCCGCACTTCGAGAAAGAGGTGCTCCACACCGCGCGCGCGCGCCGCGGCCAGCGCATGCCGCAGGAGGCGCCGCCCCTCGCCACGTCCGCGCGCCGCCGCATCGATGGCGATGTTGGCCAGGTCCCCTTCATGGTCGACCGTGTAGACGATCACGAAGCCGACCACCGACTCACCCTCGCCGGTATCTCCTGCACGCACCGCGACGTCGAACACGACGTCCCCCCTCCCGAGCAGTTCGCGAAACGACTTGGGCGACCACGGATCGGAAAAGGCCTCGCGCTCGATCGCCACGACGCCGTCCACGTCGGCCAGCGTGGCCGCGCGCACCGCAGGCGCCCGATCGGTCATCCCACCGCCCCGAGCGGGCGACCGTGCGCCTTCTCCCACTTCACCTGCGCCTCCGCGAGCCGCCCGTAGTCAGGCTCCCAGCGCCCCAGGTCGACCGGGTGGAGCAACGGCCCTTTGGGGAGCCGCGCGACGTGGCGCGCGAGCGGCGTGGCCACGCGCCCCCCTTCAAACGAATCGCCGCCCACCCCCACGATGCGAGCGCCGTCCCGCGACGCCGCTTCGGCCTCGAGCGACGCGCGATTGCGCAGCGCCGGCGCGTCGACGGCCATCACCGTCCCATCGGGACCGAAACCGAAGCGCTGCGAATACCACTCGCCACGCAGCGCGTCGAGTACCGCCAGCACGTCACGGCGGCGCGCCGGTGCCTGATGTCCCGCCACCTCCTCGACCGGCGCTGCTCCCGGCGCGTGCCACGCCTCCCCCGCCTCGCCGCGCTCCCCCGCCGCCAGCAACGCCAGCGATGACACCGCCCACAGCTCCACGCCTAACGACTCGGCGAGCCCCTTGGCAATTGCCGCGGCAATGCGCAGCGACGTGAAGCCCCCGGGCCCGCCACCACAGACGATGCGCTGCAGGTCGTGCGTTGCCGCCCCGGTCTCGCGCAGCAGTTGCACCAGCGCCGGCATCAGTCGCTCGCCGTCGTGCCCGCGCATCGGCACCCCCGCCTCGGCCACCACGTCGTCGCCGCGCAGCAGCGCCAACGATCCGCTGCCGGCCGAGGCCTCGAGGACGAGGACGAGGTCAGCCATCGACGTGCAATTCCCGGACATCGTCGTCTCCCGCCACATGGGCGAGCACAAGGTGGAGCGCTCCCGGCGGGAGCGCATCGCCGGCCCGTTCGGGCCACTCCACGAGGATCAGCGCGTGCGCGTCGATGATCTCGCCCCACCCCAGCTGCAACAACTCGCGCCCGTCGCGCAGGCGATACAGGTCGAGGTGATACACGGCCGTGGCGCCGCCGCGATACTCGTGCACCAGCGCGAACGTCGGCGACGTGACGGCGTCGGTGACGCCGTAGCCACGGCAGATGGCCTGCACGAGCGTCGTTTTCCCCGCGCCAAGGTCGCCGCTCAACGTCACGACGCGTGGCGCACGCAGCCCGCGGCCGAGCGCCTCGCCCCACGCCACCAGTTCGTCGT
Source organism: uncultured Gemmatimonadaceae bacterium (assembly GCA_964560345.1). GTDB lineage: Bacteria > Gemmatimonadota > Gemmatimonadetes > Gemmatimonadales > Gemmatimonadaceae > SCN-70-22. Next base: position 3,426 of record CAZLLP010000121.1, on the reverse strand, counting down.
GCGCCAGGACCATCACGCGTGACGGCTCGCGCGGATGTCGGCGAACGCGTCGCGCTTGCGCGCCACGTTGGCGCTGTCGCGACGCGCCCGCAGCTCGAACACCTCGTCACGCAGCCGCGCCGCCGCCTCGAAGTCCAGCTCCTCGGCCGCCACGCGCATGTCCTTCTCCAGCCGCGCGATCATCTCGTCCAGCTCCGACGCCGAGTAGGTCGCCTTGGCCTCGGCGACCTTGCGCACCTTGGCGTCCTTCTCCTCGCGCGCGTCGGCCACGCGGGTGATGAAACGCACCTCGTCCACCGACTTCACCACCCCGCGCGGGACGATGCCGTGGTCGGTGTTGAACTCGACTTGCAGCTGCCGGCGACGACCGGTCTCCTCGATGCACCGCTTCATCGAGTCGGTGATCCGGTCGGCGTAGAAGATCGCCCGCCCGTTCACGTGCCGCGCCGCACGCCCCACCGTCTGGATGAGCGAACGGTCGCTGCGCAGGAACCCCTCCTGGTCGGCGTCGAGGATCGCCACCAGCGAGACCTCCGGCATGTCCAGCCCTTCGCGCAGCAGGTTGATCCCGATGAGGACGTCGAACTCGCCGAGCCGGAGCCCGCGCACGATCTCCATCCGCTCGATGGCGTCGATGTCCGAGTGCATGTAGCGCACGCGAACCCCCGTCTGCGCCAGGTAGTCGGTGAGATCCTCGGCCATGCGCTTGGTGAGCGTGGTGACGAGGACCCGTTCGCCCTTGCGCTCGCGCAGCCGGATCTCGTTGAGCAGGTCGTCGACCTGCCCGCGCACCGGGCGCACCTCGATCTCCGGATCGATGAGCCCCGTCGGACGGATGATCTGCTCCACCACCACGCCATCCGACAGCTGCAACTCGAGCTCCGACGGCGTCGCGCTCACGAACAGCGCCCGCGGCGTGAGCGTGAGGAACTCGTCGAAGACCAGCGGGCGATTGTCCAACGCGCTGGGGAGTCGGAAACCGTACTCCACCAGCACTTCCTTGCGCGCCCGGTCGCCGTTGTACATCCCGCGCACCTGCGGGAGCGTCACGTGCGACTCGTCGACGACCACGAGGAAGTCCTCGGGGAAGTAGTCGAAGAGGCACGCCGGGCGCTCACCCGGCGCCCGCCCCGTCAGGTGCCGCGAGTAGTTCTCGATCCCCGCGCACGTCCCGATCTCGAGCATCATCTCGAGGTCGAAGTTGGTGCGCGACTCCAGCCGCTGCGCTTCGAGCAGCTTCCCCGCGTTGCGCAGCACCATCAAGCGATCGGCCAGCTCGGCGCGAATCGACTCGGCGGCCTTCACCAGCGTCGGGCGATTGGTGATGAAGTGCTTGGCCGGATAGATCGCCGCCTGCTCGAGCACCGCGATCGTTTCGCCGGTGAGCGCCGAGATCTTGGAGATGCGCTCGATCTCGTCCCCCCACATCTCGACCCGCACCCCCTGCTCCTCGTAGGCCGGGAGGATCTCGATCGTGTCCCCGCGCACGCGAAACGTCCCGCGCTCGAAGGCGACGTCGTTGCGCGAGTACAGGATGCCGACCAGGAGCCGCAGGATCTGGTCGCGCGCGATGCGCTGCCCCTTGGCCAGCGTCACCATCCGCTCCTTGTACTCGACCGGATCGCCCAGGCCGTAGATCGCCGAGACCGTGGCGACGATCACGACGTCGTCACGCTCCATGAGCGACGAGGTCGCCCGCAGTCGCAACCGGTCGATGTCCTCGTTGATCGACGCGTCCTTCTCGATGTAGGTGTCGGTCGAGGGGACGTAGGCCTCGGGCTGGTAGTAGTCGTAGTACGAGATGAAGTACTCGACCGCGTTGCTGGGGAAGAACGACTTGAGCTCCCCGTAGAGCTGCGCCGCCAGCGTCTTGTTGTGCGACAGGACGAGCGTCGGCTTCCCGTGGGCCGCGATGACGTTGGCCACGGTCATCGTCTTCCCCGAGCCGGTGACGCCGAGCAGGGTCTGGAAGCGGTCGCCCCGTTCGAGGCCGGCCGTCAGTTCAGCGATCGCCTTGGGCTGGTCGCCCGCGGGGTCGAACGGCGATTCGAGTCGGAAATCGGCGCGTGGCGGCATGGGGAGAATGTAGCACTATCGGGTTTTCTTCGGGAGAGTCCCGATCCTCCCCAGTCTTACCCGTCGGCGCTGATATGCTCCCGCCGCGCGACCTCCCCGATCCCCTTCACCCGTCGCACCGCCTTCAGGATCTTCTGCAGGTGGGCCAGGTTCTCGACCTCGACCACCGCCGCCCCCGTGACGCGCCCGTCCACGCTCTTGAGCTCGAGCGTGCGGATGTCGGTCCCGGTCGAACTCACCGCGGCCGCGATGTCGGCATACAGCGACCGGCGGTCGCTCCCCTCGATCGCGAGGCGCACCAGGAAGCGCTCCCCCGGCTGCTCCTGCCAGTCGATCTCGAGCCGGCGCTCCGGCTCATGGATCAGTTGCAGGAGATTCGGGCAATCGGCGCGATGAATGCTGACCCCGCGCCCGCGCGTCACGTAGCCGACGACGGGGTCTCCCGGGACCGGCTGGCAGCACTGGGCGTAGCGCACCATCAGCCCGTCGGCCCCCTGGATCTTCACCCCCTTCGACGTCCCGCGCACCCGGTCCATCAACCGCTCGATCGCCGTCGGGCGCGGCGAATGCTCCGGCGCCTCCAACTCGGGATAGAGAAGCTTGAGGACCTGCGTGACGTTGATGTCCCCCTGCCCGATCGACGCAATCACGTGATTGCCGTCGTTGAGCCCCAGGCTGTGGGCAATCGCCTCGAGCTGCGCGTCGTCCAGCTTGGCCAGGCGACGGCGCTTCACTTCGCGCTCGAGGATCTCCAATCCGATCTTGGCCGACGACTGCTCTTCCTCGTGCCGCAGCCACTGGCGGATCTTGTGGCGCGCCCGTCCCGTGCGCACGTGTGCCAGCCAGTCGCGATTGGGCTTGGCGTGCGGCGACGTCATGATCTCGACGGTCTCCGAGTTCTTCAGCTCGCGCGACAGCGGGGCGATCTTGCCGTTGACCTTGGCCCCCTGGCAGTGCAGCCCGATCTCGGTGTGCACGCCGAAGGCGAAGTCGATCGGTGTCGCCCCCTTGGGCAACTGGATCACGTCGCCGGTGGGCGTGAAGACGAAGATCTCGTCCTGGTACAGGTCGAGCTTGAGGAACTCGAGGAATTCGGCCGGGTCCTTGGCGTCCAGCTGCAACTCGAGGATCTGCCGGAACCAGGCCAGGTGGCGATCCAGCTCGTCCTGCGACTTGTTGCTCTCCTTGAAGCGCCAGTGCGCGGCGATCCCGAAGTCCGCCGTGCGATGCATGTCGCGCGTGCGGATCTGCACCTCGTACAGCTGCCGCCCCGGGCCGAAGATCGTCGTGTGCAACGACTGGTAGCCGTTGGACTTCGGCTGGGCGATGTAGTCCTTGATGCGCTCCTGC
>CAZLLP010000120.1:0-17703 GCA_964560345.1 uncultured Gemmatimonadaceae bacterium | reverse complement strand
TCGAGTGCTTGGGAGTGGTGGTGTTGTTGTAGTCGGTCTGGTGACACGACACGCACGTCGTGGGTTTCCCCTTGTAGACCTTGTCGGCGTGGCAGTCGATGCACTTGGCGGTGAGGTGATTCCCCGTCAGCGGGAAGGCGGTGGCGCTGTGGTTGTACGCCGCCCCCGGCCACTGCGACGTGTTGTGGCACGAGGCGCAGAGCGTAGTGAAGCCAGCCGCCGCATGGTGCGGGTTGGTCGACGCATTGTACTCCGTCTGGTGGCACGATGCGCACGCGGTCGGCTTCCCCTTGTACACGCCGTCCGAATGGCAATCGAGGCAGGTGGCCGTCAAGTGCGAGCCGGTGAGCGGGAAGGCCGTGTTGTTGTGATTGAAGACGGCGCCTAACCAGCTATTCGCGTTGGTGTGGCACGTCTGGCACGTGGTCGAGAAGCCCGACGTCGAGTGCTTGGGAGTGGTGGTGTTGTTGTAGTCGGTCTGGTGACACGACACGCAGGTCGTCGGCTTGTTGTCGTAGACCTTGTCGGCGTGACAGTCGATGCACTTGGCCACCAGGTGCTTCCCCGCGAGCGGGAACGACGTGGCGCTGTGGTTGTACGCCGCCCCCGGCCACTGCGACGTGTTGTGACACGACGCGCAGAGCGTGGTGAAGCCTGCCGCGGCATGATGCGGGTTGGTCGTGGCGTTGAACTCGGTCTGGTGACACGAGGCGCAGGCGGTCGGCGTCCCCTTGAAGACGCCAGTCGCATGACACTGGCTGCACGTCGCGACCTTGTGCGCCCCGGTGAGCGCGAAGGCGGTGGCGTTGTGATCAAAGGTCGCGCCGGTCCACGTCGACGTGGTGTGACACGTCTCGCACGTCCCGGGGAATCCGGCCGTCGAGTGCGGCGGGTTCTTCGCTTGCGTGTAGTCCGACTGGTGACACGACAGGCAGGTCGTCGGCTTGCCTTTGTACACGCCGTCCGAATGGCAGTTGTTGCAGGTGGCGGTGAGGTGCGAGCCGGTCAGCGGGAATCGCGTGGTGGCGTGATTGAACGCCCCGCCGGTCCACTTGATGGTGGAGTGGCAGGTCTCGCAGGTGCTGGGGAAGCCCGCCGCGGCGTGCGCCGGCGCCTTGGTGGCGTTGTAGTCGGTCTGGTGACAGGAGACGCACAACTTCGAGCGTCCCTTGAACACGCCGTCGGCGTGGCAATCATTGCACACGCGATTGGCGTGACCGTTGGTGAGCTGGAAGCCGGTCGTGGAATGATCAAACGCCGCCCCGGCCCACTGCTGCGTCGAATGGCAGTTGGAGCAGGTCTTGGGGAACCCGGTCTGCAGGTGCGGCGGGTTGGTCGTCGCGTCGTACTTGGCCTGGTGGCACGAGGCGCACGCCATCGACTTCCCGACGTACACCTTGTCGCCGTGACAATCGAGGCAAGTCGCGCTGCGGTGTCCCCCAGTCAGCGGGAAGCGCGTCCCGTTGTGGTCAAACGGCGCTCCCAGCCACGCCACCGCGTTCTTGTGGCACGACTCGCACAGCGTGTTGAAGCCGGCTGCCGCGTGCGGCGGTGCGCTGGTGGCGTCGTACGCCGGGCGGTGACACGACACGCAGGCCGACGACTTCCCCTTATAGACGAAGTCGGCGTGACACGACTGGCACACCGCGGTCGCATGCTTCCCCGCCAGCGCGAAGTTGGTCGTGTTGTGATCGAACTTCCCTCCCTTCCACCCGGTCATCGTATGACACGTCAGGCAGCTCGTGCTGAAGCCTGCTGCCGCATGTTTGGGAGTGGTCGTGTTCTGGAAGTCGCCCTGGTGGCAACTGATGCAGCTGGTGGGCTTCCCCTTGAAGACGTTGTCGGCGTGGCACTCCGCGCACGACGTGGCCTTGTGCGCCCCCAGCAGCGGGAACTGCGTCGCATCGTGATCGAACTTGGCCCCCTTCCACTCGGCCGTCGTGTGGCAGTTGGCGCAGAGCGTGGGGAAGCCGTTGGTGTGCGGGGGAGTCTTGGCGCGTTGCATGTCCTTCGTATGACAGGACGCGCAATCCGTCGGCTTGCCGTGATAGACCTTGTCGGCGTGACACGAGGCGCACGTGCGACCGGCGTGCCCCAGCGTGAGCTGGAAGCGCGTCTTGGTGTGGTCGAACGACGCATTGTCCCACGAGACGGTCGTGTGACAGGTGGTGCAGTTCTGCGAGAACGACGCGGCGATATGGTCGGGCGACTTCACGGCACGCATGGTGGCGGCGTGACAGCCGATGCAGGTCGCCGGCCGGTTCACGAATTGCAGCTGACCGTTGCGCGCCGGTGTGTGGCACGATTCGCAGGCCACCGTCGCGTGCCCCCCGCGCAGCGGGAAACGCCCGGTCTGGTGCACCTGGGCCATCTGTGCACGATCGGTGAAGGTGCGCGCGGTGTGACAGCGCGCGCACTGCGTCCCGAACTCTCCCTTGTGCACGTCCTGGTGGCACGAGGCGCAGGTGGACGGCGCCTGCGAGAAGTCGAGCGAGGTGTGGCACGAGGTGCAGGTCGCCTTGGCGTGCGCCCCGTCGAGCGGGAAGCTCCTGGGTGCATGCTGGAAGTCGCGCGTGATGGCGGCCGGCTTCCACCCCTCGGCCCGGTGGCAGGCAATGCACGTCCCCTGCACGGACAGCCCGTGCGGATTGTCGGTGCGCTGCGCGTGCAGCGCGGCGGGAATGAGCCCCAACAGCAGGCCGAGCATCCAGAACATTCGGCGCATCAGTGGCTCCGTGCCTGTCGTTCACGTGGGCGCGTGGTGTGGCAACTCTCGCACGCCGAGTTGAGCGGGCGATAGGTCACGCGCGTTGTACCTGCCGGGGCGCCCGGGACGGGCTCCCGCTTATGACACCCCTCGCACGCCACCGTCGCGTGCGCTCCCTTGAGCGAGAAGGACGACTTCTCATGATCGAAGCGTGGCGCCGGCGCAAAGGCCTCGACGCCGTGACACGAGGCGCAGTCATCACCACCCTTGCGGCTGGCGAACTGGGCGCCGTGCGGCGTTTCGTGGCACGTGGCGCAGGTGCGATTGGCGGTGGTGAACGGGAGCGACGCCCCCGACTTGGCCAGCCCCACCAACGTGGACGTGCGGCCCTTCGCCGCCGACGCCATCTCGGCGTGACACGCCACGCACGGCACGGCGCGATGCGCCCCTTCCAGCGGCAGCGTGTACTTCGCGTGCACCGCCACGTCGACCCGCGACGGGCGGAAGGTGTCGGCGCCATGGCAACTCTTGCAGCTGCCGTCACCCGCCGCACCACCGGCCTTGCTGTAGCGCCCCGCGTGCGGATCGACGTGGCACGAGGTGCACGCCGGGTCGACGCCGGCCAGCTTGACCTTCCCCTTCCCTAACGAGGCCAGTGTGGCCGCCGGCCACGCGGGGAGCCCCGGGCGCGTGGCGCCGTGACATGCCGCGCACGCGACGGTGGCGTGCTTGCCTTCAAGCGCCAGCCGCAGCCTGGCGTGCGCATCCTTGCTGTAGGTACTCGGCGCAAAGCCGGCCACCGCGTGGCACGTCTCGCACGTGGACGACTTCACGCTGGCGACCTTCTCGCCACCGTGCACATCCTCATGGCAGTCGGCGCACTTGCCCGCCGCCATGCGCAAGCGCACGACCTTGCTGCTGTGCGCCAGCGAGGCGGTGGCCGCCGCGCCAGCCGGTGCCGGGCGCGACGTGTGGCACGCGGCGCACTTCACCGCCTGGTGCTTGCCTTCCAGGGCATACGCCGTCTGGCGATGCTGCGCCACCGTGAAGGTGGCCGGGGCGAAGCCCTCGACCTTGTGGCACGCCGCGCAATCCGCCGCCTTGCCGCCTAACGTCCCTTCACCGTTGTGCGAGTCGGCATGGCACGAGGCGCATGTCGCATACGGCACGTTCTTGCGCGACATGTCGCGGCCGTGGCACTCGGCACACGGCACGGCGGCGTGGTCGCCCTTGAGCGGATAGCGGGTGAGGTTGTGGTTGAACTCGCGCTTGTCGATGACGTCGAAGCCCTTGGTGGAGTGGCACTCGCTGCACTTGGTCGAGAGGCGCCCCTTGTGCGGGTCTTCGTGGCAGCTCGAGCACTCCTTGAACGGGACCGGCTTGAAGAGCGGGATGCGCTCCCCCTTCTCGTTGGTCTTCGTCTTGAGGCGTGGCGTAAGGTGGCACTTGTTGCAGGCCACGTCGGTGTGCTCGCCGTCGAGCTTGTAGTCGGCCTCGTCGTGATCGAACCTGGGGGCCTTGTCCCACGTCTTCGTGTCGTGGCACGACTCGCAGGTGGCGGCCAGTTCGCCGTCGTGCACATCGTCGCTCTTGTGGCAGGAGACGCAGTTCTTCTCCAGCCCCACCCACCCGGCGCTCGACTTGCGCGGGGAGAGCGTCGCCGCCTGCCCCACGCGGTACTTGGTGGCGTGGCAACTCTCGCACTTGGTCTCGAGGTGCGCACCGTCCAGCGCCCACCCCGCCTTGCGATGGTCGAACTTGTTAGGCGCCCCCTCGACCCATTCCACCATCTTGAAGTCGGTGCCGGCGTGGTCGGGGTGACACGCGGCGCACTCCTTCTTCCCCACCCGCGCCTCGCGGGCATGCAGCCCGCGCTGCTGCTGCGTGAGCCACCCGATCTCCTTGTGGCACTGCACGCAGAGCTGCGTCATCGGCGAGTTGGCCCCCTTGAGCCCATGGCACTTGACGCAGTTGCCCGCTCCTTCGAGGGTGGCGTGCGGCTTGGCCAGTGCGCCCGGGGAGATCTGCGCCGACAGCCTCGACGGTAGAAAGGCAAAGAGGCCCACGGTCATGAAGCACACCGTGAGCATCGCGCCATGCCGAAGGCGTCGAACGAGGGACGCGCCATCTGGCATTCGGTCAGGGCTCAGTAGAACCAGGTCGCGCCCACCGCGACGACGACGGCGACGTGCACGACCACCGCCACCAGCGCCGTGAGGGCGAAGGGCTTGTGGGCGATGTGCCAGTACCTGAAGACACGGTGCGTGGCCTCGAGCATGCGCAGCTGCTGCGCCAACGCGATCTCGCGATCGGCGAGCTTGATGGACCGCTTGAGCGCCGCGGCCGGGATGACGCGCCCTCCCTCCAGCTGCAGGAAGCGTCGCTTGAGCTCACGCGTGCGGCGCCACCGGTTCACGTCGTTGGTCAGCAGGTCGCGCAGCACCTGGATGACGCCGGCCTTTTCGTCGGTAGGCGACGACACGGCCAGCGTCTCCTCGACCTTGCGCGGGTGCAGCCCGGTCATGTCGGCGATCTCGTCGATCAGCCGGTTGCGCTCGGCCACCGCGTCGTCGAGCGACAGTTCGGTCCCCGACTTGGCGCGCGGGATCCGCGTGTAGAGGTAGCGACCGATGATCCCCGAGGCGCAGACGATGAGCATGGCCCCGAAGCCGATCCCGATCACGCCATCCGAACGCCACGCGGCATGAATCGTCAGCAGCAACGGAAGCCCGAGGGCCGTCGTGACGTGCACGTCGAGCCACTTGCCGATGGTGCCGGTGAAGGCGAGGGACTTGTACTTCTTGCGAAGGGGATAGAGCCAGAGGAAGGCGAAGATCAGGAACGCCACGATCCCCGCCGACTGCCCCACCAGCCCAGACGGGCGAAGGAGCTTGTGCAGCGGGTCGCGAACGCGTTCCCCTTGTGCGCTCAGGTAATAGGGGGCGCCGAGGACGTTGATGACCACGAGCGTGACGACGATCACCAACGTCGCGATCTGCGACGCGCTTCGGGTCCGCAGCGCCGACGCCGGCGACGAAACAGGCGCCTTCCGCGCTCCGGCGGGGATTTCACGGAGCGGGGCCGGCGCGGGGGTAGGTTGGCGCGGTGTCGGGAGGGGAACGACGCGCGCCAGGTTGTCCTGGTTCATTGCGGTGGGGCGAAGGGCACGGGCTCCAGCTATCGGTCGGCGTTCAAGGGTGATCGGTCAACCGCAGGCCAGTCGACCAATCACCCGACGACGACGCATTCTGTCTTGCTCGGACGTTTTTCTCTGTGCGCTGTGTCGCAAACCGTTTTGCATCTGACGGTTTACGCACCGCACGCCTTGCTCAAGACGTGCGCGCCTGACGAGTCGTCACGCCCTTTCATCTGGCATTCACGCGACGTTCATGAACTCCCCGGCATTGCGACGTTAAGCACAAACAAAGAGCGCCGCCGATCTCTCGGCGACGCCCTCTCGTCTTCCCGTCTTCCCGTCTTCCCGTCTTCCGCCCCTACGGCACTACCGCAGGTCGCGGCTCGATCCGCACCACCCAGAGCCCGTTGAAGAAGTCGTTCACGTACGCCAGCCCGTCCTTCGGGTTCACCACGACCCCCCAGGTCTGCGCCTTGTTCTTCGTGTTCCCCTGCATGTCACCCGTGTACAGGCTCGTGATCTCGCGCCCCTGCGCGCGCAGGTCGCCGCGCAGCTCACCCGAGATGTCGAAGGCGCGGAAGCCGGCGTCGTAGGCCCCCATGTACAACGTGTCGCCGGCCACCCAGACGTTGTGCACGCCGCCGTACTCCGGCGTGTAGTAGGCCACCGATCTGGGGTGCTCGATGTCGCTCACGTCGATCACCTGCATCGTCCCGTACATGCGGTCGGCCGAGGCGTCCTTGGCCCCCTTGACCGGGTTGGCGCGATAGACCTCGTCGGCGATGAAGACGTAGTTCTTGTGGCGCCAGGCGGTGTGCGTCCCGCGCCCGTGCCCTGCCCCACCCTCGATCTCCACGTCCTTGTACAGCGCGTTGAGGTCGTACTTGTACTGCGAGACAAACTGCGGACTGCTCGGGCTCCCCCCCTTGATCCCGTTGCCGACGTCGAGGATCACCAGCCCGTCGTTCCACCAGCTCCCGTACAGCAACCCGTCGCGCACGTCGATGTCGTGGATGTAGCGCCCGTTGTCGGCGCGCGGCGTCTTCCACTGGGCGACTTCCTTCGGCTTGGCCGGATCGTTGATGTCGATCACGTGCATCGCCCCGGTCCCGTCGTTGGTGAGGTAGACGAAGGTCCCGTACTTCGGCTGCGTGTTGACGTAGGCCGAGTGCACGCCGGCCGTGACCCCCTGCGTGAACTCGCTCACCACCTTGGGGTGCAGCGGATCGTCGAGCGTGCAGATGACGATCCCGTTCTTGCGATCGGCCGCCCCTTCGCGCGTGGCGACGAGCACCTTGCCGTCTTCGCTGGTCATGATGTCGTTGACCAGGCGCGTGTTCATCACCACCGAGTCGACGATGGTCGGCTTGGCGGGGTTGGAGATGTCGATGGTCCAGAAGCGGTCACCGCCGCCGTGCGCCCCGAGATAGGCGACCTTCCCGTTGGGGTGAATCCAGACCTCGGCGGTGGAGAACTCGGTGCGCGCGAGTCGACCCACCACACTCACCGGGCGGCGCACGTTGCGATCCTCGACCGTAATCACCGCTTCGGCCGAACGCCCGGCGATGTTGGCCATCACGACGAAGCGCCCCGGCTTGTAGGCCACGAAGCCGCCGTCCTGCTCGACGATCCCCTCGCCCCCGGCCACGCTCCACACGGGCGAGAGTCCGGCGATCGCGCGACCGGCCGCCGTCTTCGCCGTGGCCGTCAGCCGCACCACGTCGCCCGTGCGGGCCTGCGTGCGCGCGGGGGTCACGTCCATGGAGGCGATGGCGTTAGGCACCACCGTGATGGCGCGCGTGCTCGACGCGGCCCCCGTCGTCACGGTGATCGTCGCCTTCCCCGGAGCGACTCCCGTCAGCACCCCGTCGGTGCTCACGCGCGCGACGGCGGGGGCGGAACTCTTCCAGCCGAAGTTGTCACGCGACGTGCGCTCGTCGCCGGCCTTGGAGAAGGACTGCGCATTGAGCAGGACGCGTTGCCCCACCACCAGCGTGGCCACGGCCGGCGCGACGGTGATGCGCGCCGCCGCCGCCGGCACCAGGCGCACGTCGAAGCGCTCGATGAACGGGCGCTCCCCCGTCACGAGGGCGACCACGCTCACCGGCTGCACCCCCGTGGTAGCGGCGACCAGGACGCCGGCCGAATCGATCTCCCCGCCCTCTCCCCCGACGCCATTGAACCGGATGCGAGCCCCCGCCACCGGCGCGCCGCTGGCGTCGACGGCCTGCGCCGAAAAACGCACCGTGTCGCCGGCGGCGACTTCACGGATATTGGGGGTGATGACCAGCTTCGCGACCTTTCCCCCCTGTGCCGAGAGCGCGGCGGGGAGGAGGGCGAGCGAGGCGACAAGTACGCGCAGCGACAGCGTCGACGTCATGAGGATCCTGGTTGGGGGATGCCGGTTCAGCCCCCAACTTCACCCGGCGTCGGTGCGGGGGTCAATCGCCGTCGCCGCATCGTGTTCTCCCGATCGTCACCACCCCTCCCAGTCCTTTCCGCATGTCTCTCCCCCTCCTCAAGTCGATGTACGCCCACATGGCGTGGGCCAACGCACGCGTGCTCGAGGCGCTGCGCGCCGCTCCCGGTGACGACCCGCAGTCTCTCGAGCGCTACGCCCACATCCTCGCGGCGGAGCACATCTGGCTGTCGCGCATCGAAGGGCGCGTCCCTCGCCTTGCCGTCTTCCCCGTGCTGACGCTCGAGGAGTGCGCCACCCTCTCGGCGGAGAACAGCGAGGGGTACGCGCGGCTGCTCGAGCGCGAGCAGGGCGACTCGCTGGAGCGCACCCAGACCTATACCAACAGTTCGGGGGCCAGCTTCACCGGGCGCGTCGTCGACATCCTCACGCAGGTGGCCTTGCATGGGTCGTATCACCGCGGGCAGGTGGCGATGATGATGCGGCGGAGCGGCGGCGAACCGGTGTCGACCGACTACATCTTCTACGTTCGGAGCTTGCCGGGCTGATCTTTCGGCCAATGTCACGAGCTATTCATCTTTGCCGGGCTAGCTTTGTGATGAACTCGTGACCGGAGTGTTGTCTTGGCGAGTACCGTATCGCCCGTAATCCCGTTCGCCGACACCATCTCGGCGGTCCGCACCCGTCTGGGGCGCTTTGCCCTGGCCGGGTTGCTCGTCGCCGTGCTCATGGCCGTGGCGTTGGTCACGCGCCTCGCGCTCATGGCGTATGCCTGGCGCGAGCTCGACGCGTCGGCGCTCGACATCACCAAGGCGCTGCTGGTCGGGGAGGTCTTCGACGTCCTGGCGTCGCTCTGGATTGCCGCCCCGCTGGTCCTGGTGCTGGCGCTCCTCCGCGATCGCTGGTTCAACCGCCGAGGGGTGCGCGCGTGGATGCGCGGGTGGCTGTTCTTTCTCTTCGCGCTGTCGGCCTTTGTGGTGGCCGCCGAGGTGTTGTTCTTCGACGAGTTCAACGGGCGGTTCAACTTCGTCGCCGTCGACTACCTCATCTTCCCCACCGAGGTCGTCACCAACCTGTGGGAGAGCTATCCCCTTCCGGCCATCCTGATCGGGGTCGCGCTGATTGGGGTGCTGGGGGTGTGGCTGGCGCGGCGCCGCATCGCGCGTGCGCTCGAGGCGGCGACCCCGGTTGCCACGCGCCTTGGCGTGGTGGGGGCGTACGCCGCCACGTTAGGCGCGCTCACCTTCGGGGTGGCGCCGGAGATGGGGAAGGTGAGCGACGATCGCGCGCTCAACGAGATCGCGATGAACGGCTACTACACCTTCTGGATGGCGTTCATGGGGCAGGACGCGCCGTACGAAGGGTTGTATGCCACGCGCCCAATGACCGAGGAGTCGGCGCGCATCAAGTCGCTGGTGGTGGGTGATGCGGCGACGCAGGAGGGAGCCACGTGGAACGCCGAGCGTCCCACCGAGCGTCGCGTCGTCTCGCCGGGGCCCGAGAGTCGGCGCAACGTCGTGGTGGTGCTGGAGGAGAGCCTGGGGTCGATCTTCCTGGCGTCGTTGCACCCGCGTGGTGATACCGTGCTCACGCCGCGCTTCGACTCGCTGATTGCCGAAGGGACGGTGCTGGCCAACGCGTATTCGACCGGCAATCGCACCATTCGCGCGCTGGAGGCGACGACGTCGTCGCTCCCGCCGCTCCCTGGGATTTCCATCGTGCGGCGTCCCGCCTCGCAGGGGTTGTTCACCCTGCCGACGGTGCTCAAGGAGCGCGGCTACAACACGTCGTTCATCTATGGCGGGCGGGCGATGTTCGACGGCATGGGCTCGTACATGCGCAACAACGGCATGGAGCTCATCGTGGAGCAGAAGGACTATCCCAAGGATGCCTTCACCAATGCGTGGGGCGTTGCCGACGAGTACATCTTCGACAAGGCGTTGTCGACGTACGACTCGCTGCATGCCGCGGGGCGCCCGTTCTATTCGCTGGTGCTGTCGGTCTCCAACCACAAGCCGTATTCGTTTCCTGCGGGGCGCATTGCGGCGGACCCTAATGCTCGCAAGCGCACCAACGCCGTCATGTATGCGGATTGGGCGCTGGGGCGCTTTGTGCGCATGGCCGCGAGCCATCCCTGGTTCGACAGCACCTTGTTCGTGCTGATGGGGGACCATGGGGCGCGCGTGTACGGGGCGTCGGAGATCCCGCTGCCGAGCTACGAGGTGCCGATCCTGTTCTACGCCCCCAAGTGGATCCCCGCGGGGCAACGCATCAATACGTTGGCGTCGACGATGGATCTGCCCGCGACCATCATGGCGCGGCTGGGGATGTCGTACGAGAGCAAGTGGTTTGGCCAGGATGTGTTCAGTGTGCCGCCCGAGCGGGGGCGGGCGCTGATGACGCACAACTCGAACATCGCGCTCATGCAGGGGGATCGCATCGCGGTGCTCGGGCTCAAGGGGGCCACGGACTTGTACGAGTACGATCGGCCGGCCAAGCGACTGCGGCGCGTGGCGTCGCCCGATTCGGCGGGGCGCGAGTTGGTGGAGGATGCCATCGCGTACTTCCACACCGCCGATCGGTTGTACCGGAGCGGGGCGTATGGGGCGACGGCCAATCGGTAGCGGAGAAGCGGTGGGGAGCGTGACGTAGCGCAACGCGCGCGCGTCGATTGGGCACTATCTGGTGTGGCCGAGTTTGCCGCACCGTGCGTGGGGCCGTTTCATCGTGGGTTCACACGCACGTCACATCGCGTCCGTCGTCATGACTTTGCTCGTCTTCGCCGCCCTCGCCCTCATCACCGTCGTGGCCGTGTTCGCGCAACTCAAGTCGCGACAGGCGCACGAGCGTGAGTCGGCGCAGGTGCTGCAAGAAAACACGCAGGCTGGGGTCAACGAGCCGCCGACGCTGCACCCGGTGATCGACGAGCACCTGTGCATCGGGTGCGGGGCCTGCGTGGAGGCGTGTCCCGAGCAGCCGCTGCACTCCCCGCTTGGCCTGGTGAACGGGAAGGCCGTGCTGGTCGACGCCGCCAGCTGCATCGGTCATGGGGCGTGCAAGGTGGCCTGTCCCATGGACGCGATCGAACTCGTCTTCGGGACCGACAAGCGCGGCGTGGACATCCCCAACGTGAGCCCGAGCTTCGAGACCAACGTCCCGGGGATGTTCATCGCCGGCGAGTTGGGGGGGATGGGGCTCATCGCGAATGCGATCGACCAGGGGAAGGCGGCGATCGGCTCGATCCGCAAGCTGCCCGGGATCGGGAGCGGCGACCGCCTCGATGTGGTGATCGTCGGCGCCGGCCCGTCGGGCTTTGCCGCGTCGCTGGCGTCGATGGAGGCCAAGCTGCGCTTTCGCACCATCGAGCAGGGGACGTTAGGCGGCACCGTCTTCCAGTTTCCGCGCGGCAAGGTCGTGATGACGCGCCCGGTAGAACTCCCGCTGGTCGGCAAGGTGAAGATCGCCGAGACCAGCAAGGAGAAGCTCCTCGAGTTCTGGCAGAAGATCGAGCGCGATACCAGGGTGCCAATCCACTACAACGAGCGGCTGGAGATGGTGACCCCGGAAGGGGACGGCTTCGTGGTGAAGACCACCGTCGGGGAGTATCGGACGCGCGCCGTGCTGCTGTGTCTGGGGCGCACGGGGACGCCGCGCAAGCTGGGCGTGAAGGGGGAGGACCATCCCAAGGTCGTGTACCGGTTGATCGATCCCGAGGAGTACGCCGGGAAGCACGTACTCGTCGTGGGGGGTGGCGACAGCGCGCTCGAGGCGGCGCATTCGATTGCCGAGGTGGCGGGGACGCGCGTGACGCTGTCGTATCGCGACAAGGCGTTCACGCGGGCCAAGGAGAAGAACCGGCGCAAGGTCGAGGCGTTGCAGGCGGCGGGGAAGCTCCACGTGATGTACGGCTCGAAGGTGAAGGCGGTGTACGCGCCGCACGTCGAGATCGAGTACGAGGGAGAGGTGGTGAGCTTGCCCAACCAGGCCGTGATTGTGTGTGCGGGCGGGATCTTGCCGACGCCGTTCCTGAAGGAGATCGGGATCGCGGTGGAGACGAAGTACGGGACGAAGTAGGCGTCTGCGGTGCGGGCGAGCGCGTCGGGGGTGCGGGAGTGCGCGTCGGGGGTGCGGGAGTGCGCGTCGGGCTTGCGAGAGCTCGCGTCGGGCGTGCGGGAGCGTGCGTCGGGCGTGCGGGAGTGCGCGTCGGGCTTGCGAGAGCTCGCGTCGGGCGTGCGAGCGCGTGCGACAGGCGTGCGGAGTTCGCGTCTGGAGTGCGGGAGTGCACGACGCGAGTGCGGGAGCGCGCGTCTGGACGGCGTGCGCGCGCGTTTGGAGTGGCGGCGAGCGGGATTGCGCGGCGTAAGCGCTCGTTCGCGCTGCGCGCCTACCCTTCATGACTGCGAGAGTCCGAGGAGTGCGTGCGCGAGGGCTCGTCGCGCCTGCGCGAGTGCTCGTCGCGCCTGCGCGAGTGCTCGTCGCGCCTGCGCGAATGCTCGTCGCGCCTGCGCGAATGCCCGGTGCACGTGCGCGAGTGGGCGCTTTGTCTGTAGGCGGTCACGATTCGCGTGTAGGTGTTCGCGGTTCGCGTGCGCGCGCTCGTGTTTCGGCTGCGTGCGTGCGCGGTACTCGCCTGGCTGACACCGTCACGTGGAATTCTGTCGACGGTCGACCGTTGCCTGCCGTCGAACGGGGCGTGGCTGGTCCCGTGCGCAATGAAATGATGACGCGCGAGCACGCGGCGGATCGAGGTTTGGGGCGTGCTGTTCGCGTCACACTCCATTCGCCCTCGTGCATCATGTCGCAACTCCTGGATGCGTTACGGACCGCTGTGCGAGTCCGCAATTACAGCCCCCGCACCGAGAAGGCGTATGTGGGATGGGTCCGTCGCTACGTGCGGTTCCACCGCATGCGGCATCCGCGCGACTGCGGCGAGCCGGAGATCCAGCGCTTTCTCGAGCATCTGGCGACGGAGCGCGACGTCGCCGCCTCGACCCAGAACCAGGCGCTCGCCGCCCTGCTCTTTCTCTATCGCCACGTGCTCGGGCGTCCCATCGAGTCAGTCGTGGCGATCGTGCGCGCCAAGCGGCGCGTGCGCGTTCCCACCGTACTCGCGCCTGACGAGGTGCAGCAGATCCTCGCCCATCTCGATGGCGACCTGCGGCTGGTGGTGATGCTGCTCTACGGCGCGGGGCTTCGGCTGGGTGAAGCGCTGCAGCTGCGTATCAAGGACATTGACGTTCGCCGCTCCGTCATCACCATTCGCGATGGCAAGGGCGGAAAGGATCGGCGCACCGTTCTTCCGGCGCAGGCCGTTCCGCTGCTGACCGAACGACTGTTCGCCTCGCGTCAGCTCCAGCTGAAGGACGTCGCAACCGGAGGCGGCTACCATCAGTTGCCGCAGGCGTTGGGCGTGAAGCTCCCCCACCTCCTTCGCGACTGGCGCTGGGCGTGGGTCTTTCCCGCGGCGCGCCAGTATCGCGACCGCGAGACTCGGCGGATGATGCGATACCACCTCTATGAAACCACCGTGCAGCGCGCCATCACGCATGCCGTGTCGCTCACTGGCATCAACAAGCGCGTGACGGCGCACACCTTCCGCCATTCCTTTGCCACGCAGTTGCTTCGCAATGGATACGATATTCGCACGGTGCAAACGCTGCTCGGGCACCGCGATGTGTCGACCACCATGATCTACCTGCATGTCCTGGAGAACGGGACTGGGGTACGAAGTCCGCTCGACGCGCTCGCGACTGCACCGGCGATCATACCGCCGACGTCCGTGTCCACCGCATCCGTCCCCGTCCCCCCAGTAGCCCCTCCCTTTCTCCCGCCCTCGCTCCGACGCCAATTGTGATTATCCTCGCCTACAGCACAGGATATTCCACCGGTCCCCGCGACGAATTCCTCGTAAGTGCGGAGTTGTGTTGAGTTTGCAACACGTTGGCCGGGCGAGGCTGGAGACGTTATCCTGTGATAGCCTGCTGAATATGGTTTGGCTCGCAGTTGACGCCGGGCCTTGAGCAGACCGTAGAATTCCAGTTACCACGCGGGAGCCGGCAGTCAGTAGTTGGCGTATCGTTGAGTACTACGCACCACATCGGGAGGATGGGATGACGGAACAGTGGCGAGTCACGTTGCTCTCAGCGGTCGTCCCCGGGTGGGGGCAGTTTGAACTGGGCTATCGGCGGGCGGGGCTTTGGTTTCTGGGCGCCGCCGGCGCGCTGGTCGCGGGCCTCGTCGCCAGTGCGCTCCTCGGGCGCGACGTCTCGCTCATGGTGATCGCGCTCGTCGAGCTCAACGCGTGGGCGACGGTGCATGCCTGGCTCGTCGCGGCTCCACCGTCGCCGCATCGTCCTCGCGCGCGATGACCGGCGCGCGGGCGCCCGTGTGCCCCGCGCGACCTCGCGCAGGTGAGCTCGCGTGCGACAACCCGAGCGCGCGGCCTCGTGCACGGTGCCACCGCGACGCACCTGCCGCGGCCCACGTTGTAACTGCGCTTGCAGCAGACGGGCGCTCTATTGAGGCTCGCTCCGCTCGCTCGATTGGCTGCGCCCGCAGCTGAACCTTCCAGTTACACATCAGGAGCAGCGTTGACCGCCCTTCGATGGTTCGTCCTCGGCGTCGCGTGTGCGACAGCAGCTACGCCATCCGGCGCGCAGTCCGAGTCGCGACTCCAGCCGTGGAGCTTTGACGTTGCCGTCGGCGTCAGTCGAGGTCATGCGGGCGATGCTTATGCCACGGACGTCGGCCTCGCCGGTGCCGCGCTTCTCGGGGTCCGGCGTTCGTTGTCAGCGACTTCACGTTTAGTCGTCGGTGTCTCCGGCGGCATCGAGGGACCAACAGGCGGTGCGCAGGTGTGCCCCTCGAACTCCGGCAGCGCCTGCGCCGGTCGGTTTCCCGTGATGCGAAGCGTGGGGGTGCTCGCGGGATGGGAACGCACGCTGCCCAACACTGGGGCGCTACGCCTCCTCGTCGGCCCTGGCTGGTTCTGGCCGCAACCGAACCAGGCGCGCAGTGGTGGGCTACAGACCCAGCTCGACCTGTCGACGCCGACGAGACTCCGGCTAGCAGGCGTTGCCTCGCTGCGCTGGGCGCAGGTGCGCGCGGTCGGAGAGACCTCTGCGACGATCCTGGGACTCGGGCTCGGTGTACGTGTCCAGTGAGCCGGAGCCGTTGCATGATGTGTAACTGCGCTTGGAGCCGACGAGCGCACTAGGGTGGCGGCTTCGCCGCATTGGTTGTAACGCGCTCGCAGCTCAACCTTCAGTTAGACAACATCCCCACCAAACGTGATTTCTGGAGAAGTGGTCGGCTACGACCCCGGTGGCGACGGCACGCACGGCATTGCGATTCTCCGCGTTGAGAATGGCGCGGCGATCTCACTGAGCTGTATTACGGCGTCGACAGTCGAGGATGTGATCTCGCGCATCGCATCGAATGCGAATGTCCTCGCGTTCGGAATTGATACGCTGACGTGTTGGAGCACAGGCAGGTGCGGATGGCGACCTGCGGATCGATGGCTGCGCGACCAGTATCCGATCGTCAGAAACAGCATCGTGAGCCCGAATGGACTGTATGGCTCGATGGGTCTCAACGGCATGGCGATACTCCTGACCATGCGAGCGAAATATCCGGGCGCCCTGATTACTGAGACGCATCCGAAGGTGTTGTACCACCAACTGTCGGGCCTCAAATACGACTGGAGTCAGACCGGCAAAGAAATGACTGAGAGTTTGGTTGGTTGGCTCGGGGCGCCAATTCACGTCCAGAACGATCATGAATGGGACGCGGCACTCTCGGCGTATTCCGCGTTCCAGGGTCTGTGCGAGCGTTGGTCGCACGATCTACACGCGCTGCCAGTGCAGCGCGGCGAGCAGCTCGTGGAGCCCGCGGGAAAGACGCACTATTTCTGGCCAACACCACATGTTGTCTAACAAACGGTTGCAGACTGACAGCCGATCTATTGTGGGCGCGCTTCGCGCGCTCTATTTCCTTCGGCTGCAGCTGAACCGTAAACGTTAGCGAGTCCGACGCTTAGGTAGGTTGCTTGAGTGTTGTCCCCGGCAGAGGTGCCCGTGAACCTGCTCGCGCCGTCGCTCACCTTGGTCGTCCTCACCGTGGCCGCCTTTGCGCTCGTCGCGGCGGGCGTGATGTGGCTGTTACGACGCGTTTGGCGCGGTTCGCAGCGGTCCCAGGCAGGCAGTGCGCGCCACGTCGCGCAACGCCTCGAGCGGGTTGAGGCAGACCTACGTGCGCTCGAAGACAGCACGGACTATCTCGCGGACGCCCTCCGCGTGCCGCTTCCCCCGGGGCAAGGCGCAGCCACGACGCCGCGCGATCCCGGCGATGCTCGCTAACACGCGTTGGAGCAGTCAGCGGATTGACGGTGCGCTCGCTTCGCTCGCTCTATTGCGTTCCGCTGCAGCTCAACTGAAACGTTAGACTGACAGCAGGCATCGGCCGCTAGCAATACCGAATTGACTACACGAATACCGCAATGAACTTCACGCACTACGATCTCGGTCAGTGCCGCGCCGGAGAGGTAATCGAGGTCACGCTACAGGGCAGTGCGGCAAACGTCCGCCTGATGGACTCCTCGAACTTCAGCAGCTACAAAGCTGGGCGCAGCCACCGGTATCAGGGAGGCCTTGTTAAGCGGTCGCCCTTTCGAGTCCAAGTGCCTCGCTCAGGCCACTGGCACATTACGGTTGACATGGCGGGGCTGCGTGGGACAGTCCGCTCGGGCATTCGGCGCCTGGCCGGCGCGCTCCCGGATGCAAGAGAGGCGCCTCTCTCGTCCGTTCCATCGCTGGTTCGCGATGCACCTCCCCCGCGTGTTGATGCGGACGACCAGCGGACTTTCGACGTCTTCATTTCTCACGCGTCCGAAGACAAAGACGATGTCGTGCGTCCCCTTGCCCATGCCCTGCGTGCGCAGGGTATGCAGGTGTGGTATGATGAGTTTGAGCTGAAGATCGGTGATAGCCTCAGGAGGAAGATTGACCGGGGCCTCGCTTCCAGCCGGTTTGGCGTCGTAGTTCTTTCGCAGGCCTTCTTCGGGCGTGGATGGACTAACTATGAGCTCGACGGGATCGTGACCAAAGCCGTAAGTGGCGAGCAAGTGCTGCTACCTATCTGGCATGGTATCACAAAGCAGCAGGTGATTGACTACAGTCCGTCTCTCGCGGACAAACTCGCCCGCAGTACCGCGACTCACACCATTGCTGAAATCGCCGCTGAAATCGCTGATGTGGTTGGCCAGCATTAGGCCAGGTGTGTCTGAGTCGTCAGTCTAACTGGCGTTGCAGCAGACGCCGCGTGGCTTCGGAGGGTCGGCTACGCTGCGCTCCGCCGACTCTCATTTGAGCGGCGCAGCTGAACTTGAACGTTATGCGGACTGACCTCAGAGTGCCCATGCGATACTTGCTTGCATTCATCCTA
>CAZLLP010000119.1:0-17714 GCA_964560345.1 uncultured Gemmatimonadaceae bacterium | reverse complement strand
GCGCGCCCAGCCGTCCTGCCGGAGAAAATGCACCCCCCCAGAAACGTCCCCTCCAGCGCGCGATACCCATGCATCCCCCCGCCGCCAAAGCCGGACGCTTCGCCCGCCGCATAGAGTCCGCCTAACGGCTCGCCGGTCTCCCCAAGCACGCGCCCCGACAAGTCAGTCTCCAGGCCGCCTAACGTCTTGCGCGTGAGCACGTGCAGGCGCACCGCGATCAACGGCCCGGCCGCCGGATCCAGGATGCGGTGCGGCTTGGCGGTGCGGATCAGCCGGTCGCCGATGTACTCGCGCGCCGCGCGGATCGCCGTCACCTGGGCGTCCTTGGAGTAGCGGTGCGCCACCTCGCGATCGCGCGACTCCAGCACACGTTGCAGCTCGCGGGCATCGATCAGCGATTCGCCGGTGAGTTCGTTCATCCGGCGCGCCAGTCCGCCCACGGTCTGTTCGACGATGAAGTCCTCCCCCTTGTCCATGAACGCCTGCACCGGCTTGGGAACGCCGCCGCGCGCACGCCCCAGCACCTGCCGCCAGTCGCGGTTGGTGAGGTCGGGGTTCTGCTCCGATCCCGACAACGCGAACTCGCGCTCGATCACCTTCTTCGTGAGCACGAACCACGACCAGTCGTAGCCGATGCGGCGCAGGTAGGTGAGCGTCGCCATCGTGTCGAAGCCGGGGAAGAGCGGTGCCGGGAGACGGCGCCCGTTGGCGTCGAGCCAGACCGACGACGGTCCGGGGAGGATGCGGATCCCGTGCATCGGCCAGATGGGATCCCAGTTCCTCACTCCCTCCACGTAATGCCACATGCGGTCGCGGTTGACCAGGCGCGCCCCTGCCGTCTCGGCCACGCCGAGCATCAACCCGTCGACGTGCGAGGGCACGCCCGACACCATCTGTACCGGTGGATCACCGAGGCGTGAGGGCCACGCCTGCCTGACGAGTGCGTGGTTCCCGCCGATGCCGCCCGACGTGAGGATCACCGCCGGGGCGTAGTACGAGAAGTCTCCCACCGGCACGCGCGACGACGACTGCCCGCGCACGACGTTGCTGGGTTCGAGGATCTCGCCGTGCACCGCGTCGATGGCTCCGCCACTGCGCGAGAGGTTGGTCACGCGATGCCTGAAGCGCAGCGTCACCTTTCCCGCGGCGACGGCCGCGCGCACCCGGCGCTCGAAGAGTTCAACCAGCGCCGGCCCCGTCCCCCACGTGATGTGGAAGCGCGGGACCGAGTTGCCGTGCTCGGTCGCGATGTTCCCGCCGCGCTCGGCCCACCCCACCACGGGAAAGATCCGATGCCCCATCTGTCGCAGCCAGGCGCGCTTCTCGCCAGCCGCAAAGTGCACGTACGCCTCGGCCCACCGCTTGGGCCACGCGTCTTCGGGGCGATCGAACCCCGCCGAGCCTAACCAGTCCTGCCAGGCGAGTTCGCGCGAGTCGCGGATCCCCAGGCGGCGCTGCTCCGGGGTGTCGACAAAGAAGAGCCCACCGAACGACCAGAAGGCCTGCCCGCCGAGCGAGGCTTCCGGTTCCTGGTCCAGGAGGATGACCCGCTTCCCGGCGTCGGCGAGTTCCGCCGTCGCGACCAGCCCGGCCAGCCCTCCCCCAACGACGATGGCATCGGCATCGTATGTCTTCATGGGGAGGAATTCTACGCCCTCCGTCGCCGCCGCGCCGTCCCCCCGTCTCTCCGTTTCTCGTCCGCCTTCCAGCTGCATCCCGGAGCCCCGCATGCGCACGATGGTCCGCCGCTCGATCCCGGTCGCCGCCCTCGCCCTCGCCGCCTTCTCGCCGCTCGGCGCCCAGCAGCCCGAGCGCCTCGACTACCAGATGCTCGGGCGCATTCGCGAGGAGGGGATGCAGCGCTCGCAGGTGATGGACATCATTTCGTGGCTGGCTGACGTAAAAGGGCCGCGCCTAACGGGAAGCCCGGGCTTCAAGGAAGCGGGCGACTGGACCATCGAGACGCTCAAGAAGTGGGGGATGTCCAACGTCCACTACGAGCCGTGGGCCTTCGGGCGATCATGGTCGCTGGAACGCTTCAGCGCCCACATGATCGAGCCGCAGGTCCAGCCGCTCATCGGCTATCCCAAGGCGTGGTCGCCGGGAACGGGGGGTGTGGTGCAGGGAGAAGTCGTACAGGTGCTGATCAACTCGCCGGCCGACTTCGACAAGTATCGCGGAAAGCTCAAGGGGAAGATCGTGCTGCCGCAGACCGAGCGCGCGGTGCGCATGCTCGAGGGGAACATCGTCCTCAAGATGGGCGAGAAGGAAATCAAGGAAGCCGAGTCGACGCCGATTCCTGCAGCTGGCGGGGCGGGGCCGCGATTCCCGACGCCGGCCGTTCCGGTGGCGCAGCTCAACAAGTTCTACCTCGACGAAGGCGTGATCGCCGTCCTCGATCGTGGTGCCGACTCCGACCTGTCGGCTGGTGGCAGCGACATGTCATGGATGGCGCAGCGTGTGGACGGCGGAACGGTCTTCGTGGGCTCCGCGGGGAGCCGCGATCCGAATGCCGCTCCGGTTCCGGTGCAGATCACGCTGGCGGTCGAGCACTACAACCGGATGATCCGCATCCTGCAGAAGGGGGTGCCGGTGAAGGTCGAGATCGACCTGCGTGTCAAGTTCCACGACGAAGGGGCGACGCCTAACGGCTTCAACATCGTCGCCGAGATCCCCGGGACCGATCCCAAGCTCAAGGACGAGATCGTCCTCATCGGCGGGCACTTCGACTCGTGGCACTCCGGCACCGGCGCCACCGACAACGCCACCGGCTCGGCGGCCATGCTCGAGGCGTTGCGCATCCTCAAGACGTTAGGCGTGCAGCCGCGCCGCACGATCCGCATCGGGCTGTGGGGAGCCGAGGAGCAGGGACTGCTGGGGTCGCGCGACTACGTGAAGAAGCACATCCTCGACGGCACCACGCAGATGCCGGAGTACAACAAGCACTCCGCCTACTTCAACATCGACAACGGGACCGGGCGCATTCGCGGCATCTGGTTCCAGCAGAACTTCGGCGTGCAGCCGGTTTTCCAGCAGTGGATCACGCCGCTCAAGGACCTCGGCGTCACGACGCTGGGGCCGCGCAGCGTGACCAGCACCGATCACCTGGCCTTCGACGCTGCTGGCATCCCGGGGTTCCAGTTCATGCAGGAGCGCCTCGAGTACAACTCGCGCACGCATCACTCCAACATGGACGTGGTGGATCGCGTGCAGCGCGACGACATGGTGCAGATGGCCACGGTCGTCGCGTGGTTTGCCTACAACGCCTCGATGCGTGACGAGAAGTTGCCGCGCAAGGCGATGCCCGCACCGCGCGTGGCGCAGTAATTGTGACGCGCTCGGGAGAGCCGGAGTCTCTCCCCTCGTCATCCACTTTTCGGAAGTCGCTCCATGCTTACTCATCGACCAACCTGCAAAACGCTACGAGGGTCATCCGGCCAATGTCGGATGAGCTCCGGCGTGCGCAGGAGCGCACGGCCGGCGAGGCGTGGTATGGAGCGCGGAGTCCGACGAGCCACTTGATGGCACCGTCGAGACGATGAATCGCACCCCATCCGCGCGGCCGCCGGATGGGGTTTTTTCATCTTCACGACGGGGACGGCGCGCTCACGCTCACGAGCGCGGCGTGGAATGCACATGGCCATCACCATCCGCACGCGCGGCAATCCTGGCAACATTCCCTCTCCCAGCGGGATGGAGTTCGTGGTTGTGCGCACCAACAACTGCCGCTTCATGCTCAATCGCGACGAAGCGGTACGACTCATCACGCGCCTTGACCGCTGGTGGGCGCCTCGCTGGGTGGAGTTTGTCGATCTTCACGGCTCGCTCGTGCGTCTTCGCACGCAGGCGATCCTTGAGATCTTCGACTCCGGTCCGGGGACGCGCTTCTCCGAGTCGGCGCTCGCCTACGCCATGTTCCGCGAGGATCGCGCGAACGACGCAACTCTCAACACGAGCGACGACGAGTAGGGCTCCACCGCGAGCCCTGCTCGGCGTCCTGGATAAGGAACGCACCATGACCATGATCTTTGGAGAACACGACGAGCTGACTATCCGTCAGCTGCAGGACGTGTCGGAGCACGCCGCGCACGTGGCGTTGATGGCCGACGGCCATCCGGGCTACGTCATGCCCATCGGCGGCGTCGCCGCCTATCGCAACCAGGTGTCTGTCGTCGGCGTCGGCTTCGACATCGCCTGCGGCAACGCCGCCATTCGCACCGACCTCGACGCGTCGATCCTCGGGGAAGGAGAGGAGCGCGCGCGCATCGTGAGCAACATCGCCGACGAGATTGCCGATGTCCTGTCGTTTGGGGTGGGGCGGAAGAATCGCGCCGATGATGCGCCGACCGATCATCCTTTGTTCGAGGATGCTGCGTGGCGTGCCATTCCTGTGTTGCACCGCGATGACCTCCGCGTCAAGGCGCGCGCACAGTTGGGGACGGTGGGGTCGGGGAACCACTACGTCGACGTCTTTGCCGATGAGAGCGGGACGCTCTGGGTCGGCGTGCACTTCGGGAGCCGCGGCTTCGGTCACACCGTCGCGTCCAATTTCCTGGCCCTCGGCCAGAACCTGGCGTGGGGCGCGCGCGCGCCCGAGGTGGAAGTGTTGCTCGACCTGTCGACGCCGTTAGGCGATGCCTACTGGTCGTTGATGTCGCTGGCGGGGGCGTACGCCTACGCCGGGCGCGAGTGGGTGGCGCGCAAGGTTGTGTCGTTGCTCGGCGCGCAGGAACTCGAACTCGTGCACAACCACCACAACTTTGCGTGGAAGGAGGTGCACGCGGGCGAGGAGCTGGTGGTGGTGCGCAAGGGAGCGACGCCGGCGTTTCCTGGGCAGCGCGGCTTTGTGGGCGGATCGATGGGCGACAACGCCGTCATCGTGCAGGGGGCGCGTGAAGCGCCGTCGCATTCCGACGTCGACTTGCGCGCGGCGGCGTTATTCTCGACTGTGCATGGGGCCGGGCGGGTGATGTCGCGCACGGCCGCGGCGGGGAAGGTGCACCGCAAGTCGGGGACGGTGACCCGCGAAGGGGCAATCAAGCCCGAGATGATGCATGGGTGGCTCGACGAACGCGGCGTCGTGCTGCGCGGCGGGGGACTCGACGAGGCGCCGCAGGCGTATCGTCGCCTTCCGCAGGTGTTGGCGGCGCAGCGCGGGACGGTGGACGTGTTGCATACGTTGCGCCCGCTCATCGTGGTGATGGCGGGGGCCAACGAGTGGGATCCCTACAAGGACTGAGCGGGCGACCCCAAACGGGGGCGTGGCGAGTGGCCGCGCCCCCGTGAAGACCCTTCAAACTGGGCTGGAAACACTGCCGCTGAGTTCGAAAGTACTACTATCAACACCTCACCTACGGACCACTCGAATGAGATGTAGCTATCGAGTAATGGCAATCGTTGGAGCGCTCGCGTTGAACGCCAGTGAGGTCGCGTGTGCCCAGGCCGGAACGGAAGAAGTGGAGGTGCGATTCGTGCAGACTTCTCCCGCCGCCGGACTCGACCGTGTTGCCGCTCGTGTCGACGGCAGGCAATGGTATGTCGTAAACCGACCGCTCATTAGCAGTACCGAAATCGAGCGCATCACCGTTTACGCCAAGGGATCCACTCTGTTTGTTGATCTCAAGTTGACAGTTGCCGGCGATCGTTTGCTGGTCCGGGAAACATCAAAGCGTCCCAACTCGCATATCGGGTTCTTTGTCGAAGGGCAACTCGTCGAAACATGGGAGGTCCAAGGGCCCTTCGTTGGCGGAAGTCAATCGCGCGTATTGTCAATTGGAGTCGACACGACTTCAATGCCTCCAGGAAGTTGGCGCCGGCTCGCCGCAAAGTGGATAAGCCGGTGAGCAAGGTTGCGTCGGCGACCTCGGTGAGAACTCATGGACCCGCTTTCATGGGGTCTTTCATGGGGTCAGAGTCGTTGAATCGTGTTTCAAGGACTCTGACCCCTTGAAACTCCCTTGAAACTGACCCCTTGAATGCCTTGAAACAGCACCGCCGTCGCGTCAGCTCGCGCCCAGCGCCTCCCCTGTCTGCAACCGCCACAACGCCGCATAGATCCCCCCCTGCCGCACCAACGCCTCGTGCGTCCCCGACTCCACGATCTCCCCCTGCTCGAAGACGTGGATCGCGTCGGCATGCCGCACGGTCGACAAACGATGCGCCACCACGATGCTGGTGAGCGAGCGTGCCGCCGAGACGCGCGCCAGGGAGTGCTGGATCGCCGCCTCGGTCTCGTTGTCCACCGCCGACGTCGCTTCGTCGAGCACCAGGATGGCCGGCTCGCGATAAAAGGCGCGCGCCAGCGCGATGCGTTGCCGCTGCCCGCCCGAGAGCTGCGTCCCGCGCTCCCCCACCAGGCTGGCGTAACCGTTAGGCAGCGCCGCCACGAAATCGTGCACTTCGGCCGCACGCCCCGCGCGCTCCACGCGCACCGCGTCGACCACCGCCGCACCGTAGGCGATGTTCTCGGCGATCGTCCCGTCGGTGAGGAAAGGGTCCTGCGCCACGTAGCCAATCAGCTTGCGCAGCGCCGCGGGGTCGTACGTGGTGATGTCCACACCATCCAGCGCGATGCGCCCGCTGTCGGCATCCAGGTAGCGCATCAACAACTTGAGCAGCGTGCTCTTCCCGCTCCCGGTCGCGCCCACCAGTGCCACGGTCGACCCGGCGGCCACGTCGAGCGACACGCCGCGCAGCGCCGGACGTCCGTCATACGAGAAGTGCACCGACTCGAAGCGCAGCGCCTTGGGGGAATGCACGTCGCCGGGAATCGCCGCGGTCGCGCGCTCGGGGAGCGGCGTGTCGAGCAGCTCCATGATGCGATTCACCGACGCCATGGCCCGGTTGTACAGGTCGGTCATGTCGGCCAGTCGCGTGAGCGGCCACAACAACCGCTGGGTGAGATAGACGAGCGCTGAGTAGCTGCCGACGCCGATCTCCCCTCGCAGGGCGAGCAGCCCGCCGTACAACAGCGTGGCGATGAAGCCGGCCAGGATCGCCATGCGAATGACCGGCGTGATGGCCGCCGACACGCGAATGGCGTCGGCATTGCGTTGGCGATAAGCATCCGACGCCCCCTGCAAGTGCGCCGCCTCGAACGACTCGGCGGTGTACGCCTGGATCGTCGCCATGCCGAACAGGTTGTTGCTGAGACGAGCCGAGAGCGTGGCCGCCGCCTCGCGCGCGGATGCATAACGAGGGGCGAGGCGCTTCTGGAACCAGAAGGCGCCAAAGAGGATGAGCGGGATGGGGAGGAGCGCGAGCGCCGCGAGGTTGGCGGTCACCGCGAAGAAGACCGCCCCCACCATCAGCGACGAGCAGAAGACCTGGATCAGGTCATTCGCGCCGGTGTTGAGGAAGCGCTCGACCTGGTTCACGTCCTCGTTGAGCAGCGCCATGAGGCGCCCGCTGCGCTGCCGCTCGATGAAGCCCGGCGGGAGCGACTGGATGTGCCCGTATGCCGCCTGACGCAGGTCGTGCTGCAGGTCCTGCGCGAGCCCGCGCCACTTGATGGCGTACAGGTACTCGAACGTCGACTCGAGAATCCAGACGGCGGCGGTGATCGCCACCAGCAGGAGGAGCTGCCGAGTGGGATCGACGATCCCGGCGCGGGCCAGGAACGACGCGCGCTTGTTGACCACGACGTCCACCGCCACGCCGATGAGCAATTCGGGGAGGACGTCGAAGAACTTGTTGAGGACCGAGAACACCGTCGCCTGCACCGCGTTTCGCCGGTAGGGGCCGGCGAAGTGGATCAGGCGGCGCAGCGGATGCAGCGGAGGCGCGTATTCAGGGGGCATGTCGCAAGATAGGCGCGCGAGCCACCCGGTTCCTCGCGCCTAGCGCTCCCAGACCAGGAAGTGGGTCGCGTCGGTGGTGATCATGCTCTGGATCATCGGCTCGTAGCGAAAGCCGGGGAGCTGTTGCAGGCGCGCGATCATGAGGTCGGCGCCGGGCGCCGTCTGCGGGACGCGCATCGGCGAAGCACCGCGTTCGGGGGTCAGCACCCACAACACCTCGTCGGCGTTGAGCCCGCCGGCTACGCTCTCGATGTGCACGCGTTGCACCTGCGACCAGGCGATGCGTCGCGTCTCGCCGGCCACGTCCATCGCGATCCCGGCGTCATCCACCGCGACGCGCCCGCCGCCAATCGACCCACCGCTCGCGTTCATCGCCGCCGCCTCGCGCGACCACTTGGTGCGCCAGCGATAGAACGAAAAGAGGGCGAGCACTGCGAAGGCGAACAGAAAATTGCGCATCGGCACGTCCGCGCGGCGAAGCGCGATTGAGGGGAACGGGGACGCTACTCCGCGGGAGGGAGGGGCCGCAAGCCGTGCCAAACTTCGCCCATCCCTCCGGCGCGCCCGCGCGCACGCTCCTTTCCCGCGCGGGCGAGGTGCGCTCCCTTCGTCCGTTCCCCTCGCGCTAGAACGACTCCAGCGGCATCGCCTGCACCGCATCGGCGCCGGCAGTGATCGCCGTGTACAGCGCCTGCGTCTGCGGCATCATGCGCTCGAAGTAGAACCGCGCCGTGGCAAGCTTGGCCTCGTAGTGCGCCGGCGCAAAGCTCCCGCCGGTGGCCAGCTTCTCGGTGGCCACGCGCGCAGTGCGCAACCACTGGTGCCCTAACGCCACGTAGCCGAAGAGGCGCAGGTAGTCGTTGGCGGCCGCTCCCGCCTCGTCGGCATTGGTCGCTGCGCGCTGGGCGATGAACTCGGTGGCCTTCTGCAGCGCCCCGGCCGACTTGGCCAGCGCCGCCACGTGCGGCGCCAGCGCCGGCACCTGCCCCGCCGCCTGCAACTCGGCCGCGACGATCGCCGCAAAGCGCTTGAGCAGTCGCCCGTTCCCTTCCGGGAGCTTGCGCCCCACGAGGTCGAGCGCCTGCACGTGGTTGGTCCCCTCGTAGATCTGCCCGATGCGGGCGTCGCGCACGAACTGCTCCATCCCCCATTCGCGGATGTAGCCGTGCCCGCCGTACAGCTGCAAGCCGATGTTGGTCGTCTCGAACCCCAGGTCGGTGAAGAACGACTTGATGATCGGCGTGAGCAGCGCCACGAGGTCGGCCGCTTCCTTCTGCTTTTCCGGATCGGGATCGCGAAACTCCTGGTCGATCAGCATCCCGGTCCACGTCGACAGCGCCCGCGCCCCCTCGATGAACGCCCGCATCTGCAGCAACGCGCGCCGCGTCTCGGCGTGCACGATGATCGGGTCGGCCGGCCCGTCGGGGTTCTTGGCCCCCGAGAGCGACCGCCCCTGCAGCCGCTCGCGCGTGTAGGTCACCGCATTGTGATACGAGTTGGTCGCCAACCCTAACCCCTGGATGCCGACGCCCAGCCGCGCCGAGTTCATCATGGTGAACATGGCGCGCATTCCCTTGCCTTCGGCCCCCACCAGGTAGCCCACCGCGCCGTCGAAGTTGAGCACGCACGTGGCCGACCCCTTGATCCCCATCTTGTGCTCGATGGCGCCGCAGGTGACCGCGTTGCGCGCGCCTAACGACCCGTCGGCATTGGGGATGAACTTGGGGACGAGGAACATCGAGATCCCCTTGGTCCCGGCCGCCGCCCCCGGGAGCTTGGCCAGCACCAGGTGCACGATGTTGTCGGTGAGGTCGTGCTCGCCGGCGGTGATGAAGATCTTCTGCCCGGTCACGCGGTACGTGCCGTCGTCCAGTTGCTGCGCCTTGGTGCTGATGATGCCGAGGTCGGTGCCGGCGTGCGCTTCGGTGAGGCACATCGTCCCCGCCCACTCGCCACTCGTCAGGCGCGGGAGGTAGACATGCTTGAGCTCATCGCTCCCGTGCGCCTCGATGGCCTCGTATGCCCCCTGCGTGAGCCCGGGGTACATGGCGATCGAGAGGTTCGACCCCACCACCATCTCGTCGATCACGAAGCGCAGCGTCAGGGGGAGCCCCTGTCCGCCGTGTTCAGGGTGGGCAGCGAGCCCGATCCACCCGCCGTCGGCGTACTGCTTGTAGGCTTCCTTGAAGCCCTTGGGGGCGCGCACGACGCCGTTCTCCCAGGTGCACCCTTCGGCGTCGCCCGAGGCGTTGATGGGCGAGAGCACCTCTTCGCAGAACTTGCCCCCCTCTTCGATTACCGAGAGCAGCAGGTCGGGGGTGACGTCGGCGTATTCCTTGTAGGCAAGGACCTGGGCGACATCGTAGAGTTCCGTCAGGATGAACCGGAAGTCGTCGACTGGAGCGCGATACGAGGGCATGAGCGCAACCTGGAAGCGAAAGGGGCTGTCGGAAGATAGTGGTGCATGGAGACGGGTGCGTCGAGCAGGGTTTGCCCTGCGCCACGTGCTGGTCACGACCTTGACGCTCGCCGCAGGGGCCGGCGTCCTGGGGTGCGTGCAATCGCCCGTCCCTCCCCTTGGCGGTACCCCGGCCGAGCAGCTTGGGCGCCTCGAATCGCTCTATGGCGATACGCGCGACCTCTACTTCCAGATCTACACCACCGACGCCCGCGGCACCGGGCGCAACGCGCGCGGCGTCTCCCTGTCCGAGATGCGGCGGGCGCACCGGGCGCTGCGCGAGCGGCTGACCGAATCGCTCGAGGCGCTCGACGCCGACCGCTTTGGCGGCGAGGACCGCGAGGCCATTCGCGTGATGCTGCGCCAGCTGGCCAGCTCGGCGACGATCGAGCGCGAGCCCAATCCAGGGAGCGCCCCCACCGCTCCGTCGTGCAACTACGATCCCGCGGCCCTCGCTGCCAGCGACTCCGGGTACCTGACGCTCTCGCAGCGGATCTACGCCTGCTACGGCGCCGCCGCTCGGCGCGTGATCACCCCCACCGATACCAGCGACCGCCTCACCGTCCTCGCGCGACTGGGGACGGAGCCGTCGGCCGAGGTGCGGCGTGCGCTCTTCCTGTCATTGCAGCCGCTCTGGCGCTCGGTCACCGGCGATGGCTCGGGCGCTTCGCCGTATCGCACGCTCCTCCCGCTCAGCGCTGCGCGCTGGCGCCGCGACGGCTCGCCGGTGGATGCCGCGGCACGCTCGTTAGGGATGGAGCCGGCCCGCTTGGAGTCGACGCTTGTGCGCGTGTTGCGTGCGTGGCGCGACCACACGCCGGCGCAACGTGTGGAGCCGTGGGACTGGTACTACGACAACGGCTCCGCCAGCCGAGCGCTCTCGCCGACCGTCACGCTGAGCGGGCTGCGGGAAATCAACGACGCGTTCTATCGCGACCAGGGGGCCGACCCGGCGACGCTCAACATCCAGTTCGACCTCGAGCCGCGCGAGGGCAAGACGCCGGTCGCCTTCACGCAGTTTGGCAAGCCGGCGCGCCTGCGCCGCGGCAAGTACGGCGAGAGCGAGGCCTGGGTCTTTGCCACCTATCGCACTGGCGGCTTTGACAACCTGGTCGAGTTGCTGCACGAGACCGGGCACGCCGTGCACGTGAGCGGCGTCGCCACCCGCCCCGCCTTTGCCGACTGGCCCGACTCCGACCCATTCACCGAGGCGTTAGGCGACCTGCTGGCCATGGAGGCCTACGAGCCCGAGTGGCAGCGGCGCTACCTGCGCTACGCGGCCCCGGTGTCGGCGTCGCTGCGCGCCAAGTACTCCTCGATCGCCCTCGACGTGGCGTGGGCGCTGCTGGAGCTGCGCGTGCACGCCGACCCGACGCGCGATCCCAACGCCGAGTGGGCGGCGATCACCAGCGAGTACCTGCACATCTTCCCGCACCCCGAGTGGGGGTGGTGGGCGATGCGCGGGCAACTGGTCGAGTCGCCCGGCTACATGATGAACTATGCGTTAGGCGCGATGATCACCGCCCAGTTGCGCGAGCAGGTCCGGGGGGCGCGCGGTCCCTTCTCCACGCCGGACAAGACGCGCTACGACTGGCTCTCGGACCACCTGTATCACTTCGGCCTGTCGCGCCCCACCCGCGACGTCCTGCGCGACGTGCTGGGCGCCCCGTTAGGCGTGGACGCCCTGGTGAACGACATGCGGCGGTTGCTCGCGCGCTGATCCGCGTGAGGACGGCGAAGCGGTGCCGACCGCTACGCCCCCGTCACGATTGCCCCAGCTTCCCCCGCACGTCCTTGAGGATGCGGGCCTCGAGCAGCCCGGTGGAGCCGCACATCGCGGGCTCGGTCGACACGCCGCTCATGTCCTGTGCCTCGGCCACGGCGCCGGTCCCCAGGCGCACCTTACCGTCCCCCGCCGGCTGCAAGAACGTCACGATGGCGATCGTCAGGCGCCAGGTGTCGGCGTTGGAGCCGGTGAGCCCGTTGCCGCAGTTGAAGTAGACCGAGAGGCGCTCGCCCCCGAGTTGGTAGGTCACCCGCGCACGCATGGTCCCCAGTTGCCCGTTGGCCGAATCGGCCCACTCACGCGGCAGCTTGAGCGCGGCATACGTGGCGCGCACCGCGGCAAAAGTCTCACCCATCGGCGCGCGCACCGTGTCACGCGCGTACACCAGCGTGTCGAGCACGACTTCGACCGGGTAGGCGCGCAGCTTCACGCGCGGACGCGGGGCCTGTGCGCCAAGCGAGGAAATGGGAGCCATCACGGCCAGCGTCAGCGACGCGGCGAGGAGCGCGCGCACGAACGTGCCCCTGTGCGCGCGCACGAGTCCGTGCGAGGACAGGGCGACGTTCGTCGATCCGGCAGTCATCATCTAGAAGCTCCCCCCGAGCAACACCGCGTTGGCAAAGATCGGCAGCAGGCCGCGATACAGGTCGCGATACACCGGATCGTGCGCAAAGGCGATCACGCGCCCCCGTCCCGCCCGCTCGGTCCACAGATACGGCGAGAGGGCCACCTTCGCGCTCATCTCAGGCCAGAAGTACCCCGAGAGGCGCACCCGGTTCTCCGGCGCGAAGCGAATCACCGCCTCGCCGGCGCTCAGGTCCTTGGGGACGGTCAGCACGCGGTCGGAGTTGGCGAAGACCGGAATCTCCCCCGGTTCCACCCCGGCCATCAGCGGCGACAGCGTGTCGAAGGTGGCACGCGCCAGAACTCCCGGGAGGCTCGCCGGGAGCGGCGCCCCGCCTGACGAGTCGGCGCGCACCGAGTCGCGCTTGACCCGCGTGCGCACCAGCCCGACGCGTTCCTGCGCCACCCAGGCGGTCGCGGCGTCGAGCGTGATGAGGACGCCGCCGTTGCGTACCCAATCCACCAGGCGCGTGCGCCCGCCGTCGCCTAACGCGCGGTCCAGCGCCGCCGCTTGCACCGAGGGGATCACCAGCACGGTGAAGCGATTGAGGTCGCCGCCGCTCACGAACTGCGCGTCGACGAGCGTGGT
Organism: uncultured Gemmatimonadaceae bacterium; assembly: GCA_964560345.1. Lineage (GTDB taxonomy): Bacteria > Gemmatimonadota > Gemmatimonadetes > Gemmatimonadales > Gemmatimonadaceae > SCN-70-22. The sequence continues at coordinate 4,458 of CAZLLP010000119.1, read as the reverse complement.
GGGATACGCCAGCCGCTGGTCGAGCGCGTACCAGGCAAAGCCGAAGGCATTCCCCTGCACGGGCGTCCCGCCCAGCAGCGCCACACGCGGCGGCAGCACCGGGACCACCGAGTTGCTCCCCAGGTCGGTCCCTTCGTCCACCCCGGCAGATGCAATCGGCCAGACGCGCGCACCAGCCTCGGTGGCCCGCGCCGCCACCACGTCGTGCACGTCGTCGCGGTTGACCGCCACGCGCACGACAAATGCCCCGTGCGGAAAGCGCGCCGTCCCCGAGGTGAACGACTTGGGAGCATGCCACACGCGCACCGAATCGCGCAGGAGCGCGCCGAGCAGTCGCACGCTGGCCTCGCTCCCCGGCTCGAACGCATAGGCGTAGCGCGCGCGCATGGTGGGTGGCGTCGCCTCACGCGCCATGTCTGTGACCAATGTTGCGCCTGGCGGCACAGTCTTCGTCCACCACGCCCGCAGGCGGAACGCCATGGGGAGCGACCAGGCGGTGATGTCGTAGAAACGATTGCGCTGCCCGGTGCGCCGCAGCTCCAGCTCGAACTTGACGAAGGCCGAGTCGAGCTCGGCGTCGGGCTCGAGAATCGCCTTGGCCAGGTACCCCTGCGGCTGGGCGAAGTCGACCACGTAGTTCCCCGCCTTCACCCGCGCAGGACCGCTCGGCGCGGCGACGTACGGCGTCCCATCGGCCAGCGTCACGTCACTCGTCAGGCGCGAGACCTCGATCCCGTTGTCGCGCAGCTTGGCCACCAGCGAGTCGGCGCGCCCCAACCCGTCGCGCTCGAACACCACCGCCCGCATGGGGCCGCGCGCGTGCCTGGCGATCGCCTCGGCGCGCGACTTGGCGTAGTCGCTCACCAGCTCGGTGCGGCGCCGCGCGGCGGTGCGCACGGTGGCCCACTCGGCGGTGTAGTGCTCCCACGCCGCCTGCTTGAGCGTGCGCAGCATCCCGTCGTTGCGCCTGACGGCACCGCCTGACGACGACGCCGACTCGAACAGCATCCCGACGCTCCCGGTCAGCATCGGCCACCCTTCGCCGTAGCCGGGATAGAACGAGTCGTAGCCTTCGCGGCGGAAGTACGACCAGCCGTGCACGTCGAACGCCGCGCCGTGCGCGGCGGCAAAGATGTCGAACCACTTGGGGAGGTGCGCCGGGTTGTTCTTGTTGTCCGGCTCACGCGGCGGGGCAAAGTAGAACGAGGCGCTCGACCCCTGCTCGTGCAGGTCGACCGCCACGTGCGGCCACCACTTCATGTACGACTGCACGCGACCGCGCGACTCGGGATGCGACTGGATGAACCAGTCGCGATTGAGGTCGAAGTAGTAGTGCGACGTGCGCGGCCCCGGCCATGAGCCGGCGTTGTTGAGCGCCCCCGGCTCGCTCGGCACTCCCTGCGCGCTCCACGTACGCTCCACGTCGTGCGTGTGCCGTTCGCGCCCGTCGGGATTCTGGTTGGGATCGATCAGCACGATGGTGCTGTCGAGCGCCAGTTGCGTCTCGGCGTCGGTTCCGGCGGCCAGTTGATAGAGCAGGCCAAGTCCCGCTTCCACGCCGGAGGCCTCGCCCCCGTGTACAGAATGCGCCAACCAGACGACGGCGGGGAGGCGCCTAACGGCGGCGTCCACTTCTCCCGGCGCCGCGCCACGCGGATCGGCCACGCGCTGTGCATCGCGCTGCAGCTCGGCCAACCGGGCGTGATTGGCCTCGCTCGTGATCGTGAGGAGGAGCATCTCGCGCCCCTCGAACGACCGCGCCACCGTGTCGACCTTCACGCGCCTCGAGGCGGCGGCCACGCGTTCGATGTAGCGATTGATCAGGCGCTGCGGGGTGAATCGTGCGCCGAGCTCGTAGCCCAGGACCGCGCGCGGCGTGGGGACCTGCGGATCGTAACGTCCACCGGCGTCGGCAAAGGCATGCTGCGCGCCGAGGGGGCGCAGCGCGAGGGTGGTCGACAAGGCGAACGCGACGAAGCGGGACCACGACATGCGTACAATCCTCCAGGTAGGGGCACGAAGCGGCGCGAATCTACGCGCCCTCGCGCGACGGGCGCCATGCACGTTCGGCGATGCGGCGTCGGGAGAATGCCGCGTGGCTGCGCTGGAGCCATCGGCGACAAGTCGGTAGGTTCCCTCCGTCCTGCGGCGGAACGTCCCACGTACGCCGCTCGTTGAGAGCTCGTTGACCGTTCAACCCGCACACCTTCGCCATGTATTCGCTCACCCTCGCCACGCACAACATCGTTAGGTGGCTCGTTCTCGCCGCCGGCATCTGGGCCGTGGTGCGCTGCTGGATGGGATGGCGCGCCCGCGCCGTGTGGGGGGAAAAGGACGCCGGGGCGGTGAAGCTCTTCGTCAACGCGCTGTCGCTGCAGTTTGTGGTGGGCGTGGTGCTGTACGCCGTGAGCCCGCTGATCCGCGGCGGCCTGGCCGACATGGGCGCCGCGATGCGCACTCCTTCAGTGCGCTATTTCGTGGTGGAACACGTCTTCGTGATGATCGCCGCCATCGCCCTGGGGCACATCGGCGCCGCCCGTATCCGAAAGGCGGGGAGCGACTCGGCCCGCTTCCAGACCGCGACGATCTGGATGGGGCTCGCCTTGGCCGCGGTGGCGGGCTTTGTCCCGTGGGATAGGCCAATCCTGCCGTCGTTCTGAGGAACGACGGGGAAGACGGGAAGACGAGATGGGGGGAGGGGGCGCCGAGGGGGCGCTTCCTCCCCCTTCTTCTTTGGCGCTTGCGCGAAACTTCCGCCGGTTTTATTCGTTACCCTGAACATTTGAGGTCAACCCGAGACCACCCCCGGTTTGTACCCCGCGCAGTCACTCGTCTTCTCGTCTTCCCGTCTTCCCCGCCCATGGCGCTCGACCTCGTCCAAGGCACCCTCGACGTCCTCATCCTGAAGGCCCTAACCTGGGGGCCGCGGCATGGGTATGCCGTCGCGCACTGGCTGCGGCACACCTCGGCCGACGAGCTCAATGTCGAGGATGGGGCGCTGTATACGGCGCTGCACCGGATGGAGCACCGCGGGTTGCTGGTGGCCGAGTGGGGGGTGAACGAGGAGAATCGGCGGGTGAAGCTGTATCAGCTCACGCCGGCGGGGCGCGCGGAGCTGGGGGCGCGGAGTTCGATCTGGGCCAGGTACGTCACCGCGGTCGATCGCGTTTTGAGCGCGAATTGAGGGTCATCATGCGAGCATTCGTGTTGGGGTCAGAGCTGGGGTCAGAGCCGTGAGCCCGTCGAGACTGCGCCGGTGGATTCGACTCCCGGCCAAGGCCAGCCGGATCCGCGCCGACGTCGACGCCGAGATCTCCTATCACCTCGAGGCGACCGAGCGGGAACTCGTCGCCGGGGGGATGTCGCTCGAGGATGCCCGCCGCGAGGCGAGGCGCCGGTTCGGCAACGTGGACGAGGTGCGCGAGACGCTGGGGACGCTCGATCGCCACGGCGAGGAGCGACGCCAGCGCGGGGACTTCTGGCGCGGGTGGTGGCAGGATCTCGGGCGCAGCCTGCGATCGCTCCGGCGCGAGCCGGCCTTCGTGGCCGTCGTCGCGGTGACGCTGGCGCTCGGGCTCGGCGGGAACGCGACGATGTTCCGCATCATCGACCGGGTCCTGCTGCGCCCGGCGCCACACGTGCGCAACGACGGCTCGCTCTCGCTCCTCTATTTCCAGCGCGAGACGCCGGAGTTCGGGCGGGTGACGGGGACGAGCCAGAGCTATCCGGTCTTCGACCTCATGCGCCGTCGCCTGGCGCCCGGCACCGCGCTGGCCGCCTGGTGGACGTCGTCGGCGACCTCGGGGCGTGGCGCCGAGGCGCAGAGTCTCGAGGTCTCGTACGTGACGCCGAACTTCTTCGACATCCTGGGCGTGCGCCCGTGGCGCGGGCGCGTCTTCGGGGCGGCCGACTGGAAGGGGGAGGGGGAGTCGGGGGTGGTGCTGACGCACGCGCTCGCGCTGTCGCGATTCGGCTCGCCCGAGGGGGCGATCGGGAAGACGATTTCGATCAACAACGCCGACCGTACGATCGTCGGCGTGACGCCGCCGGGCTTCATCGGGCCGATCCTGCGGCAGGTCGACGCCTTCATCACGATGCGTGAAGGGGTTGGGGAGCAGGTGGGGAAGGAGTGGGAGACCAACAAGAACATGCGGTGGCTGCAGATGGTCGCCCGGCGTGCGCCGGGGGTCGGCGCCGAGCAGGCGGGTGCTGCGGCGACGGTCGCGGTTCGCGAGGCGGGGCGCACCCTGTCGAAGGACGATTCGACCACGACGGTGATCGCCGGCTCCATCATCCCGGCACGTCGCCCCAATGGCAATTCGAGCGCACAAGTGGCGGTGTGGCTCGGTGGTGTCCCGCTGGTGGTCCTGTTGGTCGCCTGTGCGAACGGCGCCAACCTGATGCCCGCGCGCACGGTGGGACCGTGCCCGCGGCCCGCCCAGCCGCGCCGTGCCGCGC
>CAZLLP010000118.1:0-17906 GCA_964560345.1 uncultured Gemmatimonadaceae bacterium | reverse complement strand
CGCGCCCACTTGGCGAAGTCGATGAGCAGGATCGCATTCTTGGCCACGATCCCCATCAGCAGGATGACGCCGATGAGCGACATCAGGTTGATGGTGTTGTTGGTGAGCGCGAGGCTCAGCATCACGCCAATCAGCGACAGCGGGAGCGACATCATGATCGCCATCGGGTCGAGGAACGACCCGAACTGCATCACGAGGATGAGGTACATCAGCATGACTGCCGTCCCCAAGGCCAGGAAGATCTGCCCGAAGACCTCGTTCTGCTGCTGCGCCTCGGCCCCGAGGGTGATGCGGATGTCCGGCCCCAGGTCGAGCGCGGCGATCGCCTTCTGCGCGTCGGTTGTCACCTCACCCACCGAGCGACCGGCCACGTTGAACTCGACGTTCACCACGCGGTCGCGGTCCAGGTGGTTGATGACCGCCGGCCCCACGCCGTTCTCGATCTTGGCCACCTGTCCCAGCGGGAGGGTGGTCGGCGCGCCGCCGTTAGGCCCCTGCACCACCAGCGGGAGCTGGCGCAGGTCCTGGGCGCGGCGACGGGCTTCGGGTGCCAGGCGCACGACCACGTCGCGCATCTCGCCGCTCGGGTCTTCCCAGTCACCGGCGTCGATCCCGGCAAAGGCCGGCCGCAGCGACTGTGCCACCTGGCCCACCGTGATGCCTAACGAACCGGCCAGCCCGCGATCGAGCTCCACGTTCAGCTCCGGCTTCTGCCCCTTGGACGACAGGCTCACGTCCACGGCGTTCGACACGCCGCGCACCGCCGCCAGCGCCCGATCCGACGCCACCGCCAGCTTGGCCGCATCGTTGGAGCGCATCTCGATGGCCACCTGCTTGCGCCCGCCCCCCCAGTCGGTGGCGAAGACGGCGATGTTCGCCCCGCCCACCACCGCCAGTTCGTCGCGCAACTGGTTGCAGAACGCCTCGACGCTGATCGAGCGCTGGTCCTTGGGGACCATCTTCACGTAGATCGACCCCACGTCGACCGCCGAGCTCCCCTCGGTGCCTAACGAAGACATCGAGTAGCGCACCAGGTCCTTGTGCTTGGCGATGATGCGCACCACTTCCTCGGACTTGAGGCGCGTGTAGTCGAGGTTGGACCCCGGCGGCGTCTCCACCTTCACGTTGAACTCGGCGTTGTCGTCGGTCGGGAAGAACTGCACCCCCACCAGCGTGCGGTTGCCGATCTTGATCGCCGGCATCGCCAACGCGAACACGAAGGTCCCGACGGCGATGGCCACGATGGCGATCCGATGGTCGAGCGCCCACGCGATCACGCGACGATAACGATCCGACAACTTGTTGAACCAGTTGTTGAACCGGTCGAGCGCCTTGGTGATGAAGCTCTTCTGGTGCTCCTCGAGGTGCGGGTCGGGCCAGTACGCCGAGAGCATCGGGTCGAGCGAGAACGACACGAAGAGCGAGACCAGCACCGAGCAGGCAATCGTGAGCGCGAACGGCTGGAACCACTGCCCGCCCACCCCTGGCATGAAGGCGATGGGGACGAAGACCGCGAGAATCGAGAAGGTCGTGGCGGCCACGGCGAGCCCGATCTCATCGGTCCCCTCGCGAGCCGCGGTGTAGTGATCCTTCCCCATCTCCACGTGTCGCACGATGTTCTCGCGCACCACGATGGCATCGTCGATCAGGATACCGATCGCCAGCGACAGCCCGAGCAGCGACATCGTCTCGAGCTTGAAGCCCAACACCCACACGGCGATGAACGACGCCAGCACCGACACCGGGAGCGCGAGCCCCGTGATGACGGTCGAGCGCCACGAGTTCAGGAAGAGGAAGACGACCAGCACCGTGAGCAGCGCGCCCTCGATCAGCGTCTCCTGCACGTTCCTCACCGAGTTCTCGACGTTGCGCCCGGAGTTCTTGATGACCTCGAGCGTCGTCCCGGCCGGGAGCGTCTTCCGGATGGTCTCCACGCGCGCCAGGATCTGCGACGCGACGTCGGTGGTGCTGTAGCCCTTCGACTTCTTGATGTTGATGCCGACCGCTTCGCGGATGCGCGCGCTGCTGTCCGCGTATAGGGCCAGCGACCGCTGTTCCTCCGTACCGTCCTTCACCTCGGCCACCTGCCCCAGGCGAATCAGCTGCCCGTTGCGCTCCGCGACCACGATGTTGGTGAATTCCTGCGGCGAGGCGAGGCGCCCCTTGAGGCGGATCGAACGCTCGTCGAGCGTCCCCTTCACGTTCCCCACCGGGGCCGCCAGGTTCTGCAGCTGCAACGCCTGCACCACCTGCGACACGCCGATCCCCGCCGCCTGCAACGCCTCGGGCTTGAGTTCGACGGTGAGTTCACGCTCCAACTTGCCGGGGACGCTCACCTCGGCCACACCGCCAATCGAGCGGAACTCGCGCGTGATGCCGGGATCGGCAAGGCGCGTGAGTTCGGCCGGCGAGAGCGTGGACGAATTGAGGGCCAGCGACACGATCGGGAGATCGGTGTCGTTGAACTTCTTGATGATCGGCTCCTCGAGTTCCGTCGGCAGGTCCTGACGGATGCCGCTGATGGCGTCGCGAATGTCCTGCGTCGCCTCCGCGAGCGGCTTGTCGAAGGAGAACTCGACCATGATGAAGCCGAAGCCGTCTTCGGCCCGGCCGTTCACGTGCTTCACGCCGGCGATGGACGAAATCGCTTCCTCGATGGGATCGAGGATCTCGCTCTCCACACCGTCAGGCGAGGCGCCAGGATACACCAGCCCCACCGTCACCACCGGCGGCGCCACGTCGGGGAACTCGTCGGTCTGCAGCTTCAACAGGGCGATCAACCCGAAGGCCACCAATGCCACCATCGACACGATGGTGATCATTGGTCGCTTGATCGCGAAATCCGAGATTAGCATGGCTCTCCCCGCCTAATTCTTCGTAACCGCACGGTCGTTCGGCACGCTGACACGCACCGCAGTCCCCGGCGTGATCCCCTGGGCGGCGCCGAGCAGGAGCGTATCCCCCGCTGCGACCCCCTTCACCACCTCGTACTTCTCGGTTGCATCATCCTTGAGACCGAGCTCGATTTCCACCTTCTCGGCGCGCCCCCCCTTGAGGCGGAGCACCCACGGACGAACGCCGCGCACGTCCACCGCGTTCGCACCAACCACCGGCGCTTCACGCGTCTCCGACTGCGCGCGCCCTTCGGCGAACAGCCCCGCCACCAGCGCGTTCTTTTCGTTCGGGATCGACGCCACGATCCGCACCTGCCCGGTGCTGGGGTCGGCCGACGGGTTGATGCGCGTCACCTTCCCCGTAAAGGTCTTGCCGGGATAGCCCGTGACCGAGAAGGTCACCGGTGCCCCGATGCGGATCGCCGAAAGCTGCGCCGCGGGGACGTTGGCCTCGAGCCGCATGCTGCGCGGATCGATGATGGTGAACAGCGCGCCCCCCGGCTGCACCACATCGCCAGCCGAGACCGACCGGACGCTCACCACCCCGGCAAACGGGGCGCGTACCTGCGCGTCGTCGACCTGCTTCTGCGCCAGCGAGAGGCGCGCCTTGGCGTCGTCGAGTTGCGACAGCGCGGCCAGGTTGGCGCGGCGCGCCGCCTCCAGCTCGCGCTCGGCGATCGCGCCGGCTTCGGCGAGCTTCTCATTGCGAGAGAGCTCGCGCGCGGCGATGTCGGCGGCGCTCTGTGCCGTCGTCACGCCGGAGCGTGCGCCGAGGAACTGGTCGCGCACCGTGCGGTCGTCGATGCGCGCGAGCAGCGTCCCCGCGCCCACGCGGCTCCCCTGATCGGCGTGTGTCGAGAGAATCGGACCGGAGAGCTGGGCACGCACCGTCGCTTCACGCTCGGCGGCGAGCGATCCGGAGATGGCCGGCCCCGAGGAGATCTTCTCCATCGTGACGACGGTCATGTTGTCCGTGCTCACGGCGGTGGGCGCGGGAGGGGCGGCTTCGCCCTTGGCCTTGGCGTCAGCCTCCGTGCCACCGCAAGCGGCCGACAGGAGGAGCACCGCGGGGACGAGCAGGCGCGGCATCGAACGGTTTGGTATGACGGACATGGGAGGAAATGGCTCCACTATTGAGGAATCTGTGAGGTCGATGCCTGCTGCGTCGTGCTGCGCGTGCCCTGCGTGCCGGCGCCACCGGCGCCCCCGGCGGATGCGCCACCCATGGCGCCTCCCGCGGCACCGGCGCCCGCGGATGCCCCGCTGAACGATGCCCCAGTGCCTAACGGGAGATCCTTCAGCAGTGCCAGCCGCATGCGGGCCACCTGCAGGTTGCGCGCGGCCTGCGCGCGGTTGATGCGGGCCTGGTCGAGGTTGAGGCGCGATTCGGAGAGCTCGATCTGCGTCGACAGCCCCTCGCGATAGCGCACGTTGGCGATGGTGAAGGCGCGCGTCGCCTGCTCGGTGGTGCCGACGCTCGCCGCCAGCGCGGCCTCCGCCTGCTGCAACTGGGCGATGGTCTGCGCGGCGTCGAGCGCCGCGAGCTCACGCGTCTGGTCGAGCCGCGCGCGCGACTCCTCGACGCCGGCCCGCGCCACCAGTTGCTCGCCGCGCAGGCGGCCACCGGTGAAGATCGGGAAGGAGGCGCCTAACGCGACCGTCCAGTTGTTGAGCCAGTTGCCCCACGCCGGGACGCCCCCGGAACCAAAGGCCACGCGGCTGTAGGCCGAGCTCACGCTGACGGTCGGCAGCCACGCGCTCGACGCGATCTTGAGCTGCGCTTCTTGCGCCTTGAGCGCCTCGTCGAGTTGGCGCACTGGCGCCCGGCTGGACACGCTGGTGTCGACGCCGGCGGCCAGTGCCCCGGGGTTCGACACGGCGCGCACGTCGGCCGGCTCGTTGATGTCGCTCGTCAGCTGCACCGGTTCGGCATACGGCATGTTGAGCAGCTGCTTGAGCCGCAGGTACGCCAGCTCACGGTCGGTGCGACGCTGCAGCACCACCGGGACCTGGTTGTCACGCGTCACGCGGGCGCGCAGCAACTCGAACTCCGACTGGTTCCCGACCTGTCGGGCCAGCGACGTCTGTCGCAGCGTCCCTTCGGTCGTGGCCAGCGACGATTCGGCAATGGCGACGAGCCGGTCGGCGAGCACCGCGTCGTAGTAGGCCTCCGTCACGTCGAGCGCGAGCTTGGCGCGCTGCGAGCCGAGTTCGATTTCAGCCGAGCGACGACCAGCGGCCGCCGAGCGGACCTGCGCCTGCACGCGCCCCGCCGACCAGAGCGTCAGCGACCCGTTGGCCGCCACCTGATACTGGTTCTTGGCGCCAAAGCCCGCGCGCGAGAAGTCGATCCCGCCACCGCCCGAGGCGCATCGCGAGTACAACTCGAGTCCCGAGAGACGCTGCGCTTCCGTCGCGCCTGCTCCCGCCAGGTAGCGCGTGCAGGGCTGGAAGTACGTCGTCGTGTCCTGCGGCGGAGCCGGCGGCACGTTAGGCCCCGGCTGCGGCGATGCGGCACTCTGGAAGACCGAGAACTGCGTGGCGAGCGTGCGCGTGTAGCCCGCGGTGCCGTTGACCTGGGGGAGATACTGCGAACGCGCCTGCATCTGCTGCCCTTGCGCGCGCGTGACGCCGGCCTGCGCGATGCGCAGCGCTTCGCTCTGCGCTTGCGACAGCCGCAACGCATCCTCGAGCGAGAGAGTTCGCGGCCCCTGCGCGCGGAGCGGCAGGGCGAGTATCGCCACGGCCAACGCCGCCGAGAGAACCTGGTGCACGGACTTCATAGATGAAGGAAGGAGGGAATCGGTTGGCATCTCAGGCCGCCTCGCCGCCGGTTGCGTGACGCTCGGCTACCGGGGCCGCGAGGGCGTGGGACTCAGGAACGCCGAGCGCGCGCAGGAAGACGCGAACGTACCGCGCCGACGCTTCATGCTCGGGTTGGGGATAGACGTTGGGGACGACGTCGCGCGACATCGCATCGGCGAAGATCGCGCTGAAGAGCATCGAGCACGCGGTCACCACATCGGCACCAGGAGCGGCCGAGTACTTCTCCACCACGCGATCGGCGTACGACACCAGCACGTTGAAGTGCGGCGTCTGCCCGCTGCAGATGTGCGGCCCCATCTCGGGGTGCTCCTCGAGATCGGCGAAGGTCTTTCGGATCATCGCGCGCATCTCGCGCAGGGCCAGCGCGTGCCCTTCGCACCACGTCGTGAGCTCGCGCCACGGGTCCAGCGGGTTCTCGGGAAGCGAGACGGTCCCCATCGGATCCTGACAGGAGATCGCCTCGGCGATGAGCTGCGACTTCGAGCCGAAGAGGCGGAAGAGGGTGACCTCGTTTACACCGGCCTCCTCCGCGATGCGACGCGTGGTCGCTCCGCGAAAGCCGACTTCGGCGTAGATGCGACTGGCGGCGAACAGGAGCTTTTCTCGGTTGTCCATAGATACTGGTAATGAAATACCGGGATTATCCGGTACGCAAGCAAGCACTTGCATGTAACGGGTAACAACCGAGCGAGGTTTCAGGATTGTTGGACTTTGTTTGCACCTGAGTCTCATCGCTCCATGCGCGAATTGAATCGGTCAAACGACCCATCCATTTCAGGTCAGGCGCCGGTGAACTGCTGAGCCCGCACAACAGGCGTGACGCTTCGTGGCGTTGGCGTAACGGTGGCCAGCGCGGCGCCAACTCGCCCTGACTTCGAGTGTTCGCGCGACCGAACGTGTGACGTTGCGCGCCGGCGGCCTACCACCGCATGCGAAAACATGCGTTCTCGAGCTGACACACAAATCACTGTCCTACATTGTGTTATCTGGCTGAAATTCCCGCGAAATGAGACATGTTCTGCGGATCCAGCACGAGCGCTGCGCGCTCAACCGGTGGCGGGCTGGAGGCCTCGAATACGTGCGCCAGATCACCATTGGCACCGCTCCTGCCTTCCCTGGTGGGCGTTGGCACCACCTGCGATCCGCCCCCTTCGGAGCTCACCATGACCCGCCGATCAGGCTTCACCTTCGTCGAGATCCTCGTCGCGATGGCCGTGTTCAGCGCGTTGACCGCTATCGCCGTCCCGAAGTACCGCCAGATGAAGGACAAGGCGCATATGGCGGCGCTCAAGGCGGACCTGGCCGAGCTTCGGATCGCCGAGGAAGGGTTCTGGGCCGAGAACCACTTCTATACCACGGACCCATCGCAGCTCGACTGGCGCCCGACCAGCAACGTGCGCATCGCGATTTCGGCGAGCGATCCGTTCTCCGGCTTCGACGCCACGGCGCTGCACCTCGACCTGTCAGGGAAGCAGTGCACCATGTCGGTCGGGCGCGTCACCGCTGCGGGAACGCCCTCTGGCGAGATCGCCTGCAGCGCCGTCACGGGTCCGGTGCTGCCGGGAGCGGCGACGCCGACGCCCTAGGCGTGTGACGCCAGGAACCAACCGTTGGTGAGCAGACGGGAAAACAATTGGGGAAGCAATTGGGGTCAGAGCTCAGCTCTGACCCCAGCTCCGACCCCAGCTCTGACCCCAGCTCTGACCCCAGCCCTAGCGATCCGCCCGCGGAATTACGAGTCGCTCGGCGGTATGCGTCGCCGAGAACGAGGCGACCTTGTTGTCCACCAGCCCGGCCCGTCGACCGGCGGCGAAGACTTCCACGTCTCGTAGCGTCGCCTCCTTCCCCTTCCGGTGCACAATCCAGATGGCACCGTTGGACACGAGCGACGCCTTGAGTGCCTCGAGGCGTTCAAGCGCCGTGACATTCTCCGCCCCGTAGACAATCACGTCGCTCTTCGGGGTCACGCGCGTGGCGTAACTCCCCACGCGGCGTTCGAGCTGCTGCAGGAAATCGGCGTCGTCCACGTTGATCACCACGACCTTCATCCCTTCCTGCACGCCCAGCTTGTCGAGGAGCGATCGCGGGTTGCGGATCTTGGCCAGCCATTTGGCGGCCATCCCCTCGGCCAGATGCAAGAGCGCCGGCCCCTCCGCATGTTCGAGCATCAGCGCGTTTCCCTGTACCTCGACGCGTGTCACGTCGGACAGGAGGAACTTCGCGTTCTTCGTCTTGCCGCGAAACGCGATGTAGTCCGTCTCCAGCAGCGCCTTGCCCACCAGCTTTCGGCGTGCGCGCTCCAGGGTGCAGTTGGTCTCTAAGCCCATGTCTCGGGAAGACGGGAAGACGGGAAGACGAGATGCCGAGAGGAATCATGGGGGAGAAGTACCGCTTCCGGAACCTCTGCGGCGCTTTGGCATAGCACGCTCAGGGCAGCCGGTTAGCTTCCGCGTCCTCCGCCACCCCCTCATCCCCCAGTGAGCGACCTGCAGGCGCGCATCCAGGCTGCCGTCGGAAGCGGTTACCGCATCGAGCGCGAGCTCGGTGGCGGGGGGATGAGTCGCGTCTACCTGGCGACCGAGGTGGCGCTGGACCGCGCCGTGGTCATCAAGCTGCTGGCCCCCGAGCTCACCAGCGAGGTTCTCGCCGCCCGATTTCGGCGCGAGTTCCAGGTGACGGCCGTGCTCGGCCAGCATCCGCACATCCTCCCCGTCCTTTCGACGGGGACCAACGACGGGCTCCTGTACTTCATCACCCCGTACATCGAAGGGGAGTCGCTGCGGCACCGGCTGCGGCGCGAAGGGAAGCTTGGTGTGGAGGACGCCGTTCGCATCCTCACCGAGTTGGGGAGCGCGCTCGCCTTTGCGCACGAGAAGGGGATCGTGCACCGCGACCTCAAGCCCGAGAACGTCCTCTTGGCCGACGGGCACGCCGTGCTCGCCGATTTCGGCATCTCGGCAGTACTGTCGCGCGCCCCCACCCCGCCTCCCGGTGGTGAGGACGCACGCCTGACCGAGGTGGGGCTCGCCGTCGGCACGCCGGGCTACATGTCCCCCGAGCAGGCCGCGGGGGACGCCAACATCGACGGGCGGTCCGATCTCTACTCGCTCGCCGTAATCGGCTACGAGATGCTCACCGGCGCGCCGCCGTTCACCGGGAGTTCGCCGATGGCGGTCATGTCGGCGCACCTCAACGAGACGCCCAAGCCGGTGCAGGGGGTGCGGAGCGACACGCCCAGGGGGGTGGCCGACGCGTTAGGCAAGGCGCTGCGCAAGCTCCCCGGCGATCGCTTCCAGACCGCCGACGACTTCTGCGCGGCACTCGCCCCGTCGTTCGCCGGGCATCACGCCGCCACGCCGCTTCCGTCGCGCCGGTGGATGACGGTCGCGCTGGGCCTGGCCGCGGTCGCCGCCGCGGTGGGGTTCGTGGCCACGCGCCGCAACCGCCCCGAGGCGCCTAACGCCAACCTGGTCGCGATCGCCCCGTTCGAGGCGTTAGGCGCGGACCTCGGCGTCTGGCGCGAAGGGCTGGTCGACCTGCTCACCAGCAACCTCGATGGTGCGGGCCCGCTGCGAGCCGTCCCGCCGTCGGTGGTGCTGCGCCGCGCCCCCGCGCGCATGGACCGCAACGGCGCGCGACTGCTCGCCGAGCGCACGCGGGCGGGGATCACCATCTATGGGAGCCTGATTGCCTCGGGGCGCGACTCGGTGCGTGCGACGGCGACGATCGTCGAGACGGCCACCGGGCGCACGACCGATGTGCAGTGGCGCGACGAGACGGCGCGCATCGATCGCCTCGCCGACTCGCTGTCGATGGCGATCCTGCGCGAACTGGGTCGCACGCGCGCCATCGGGGCGACGCGCCTGGCCTCGTTAGGATCGTCGTCGCTTCCGGCACTCAAGGCCTACCTGCAGGGCGAGCAGTCGTACCGGCGCAGCGACTGGGACTCGGCCGCGTACCACTACCAGCGCGCCGTCTCGCTCGACTCGACCTTTGCCCCGGCATGGCGGCACCTGAGCAATGCGATGGGATGGCGCCTCACGCCGCAGCTCGAGCTCTCCAACGAAGGATACCAGTACGCCCTGCGGGCCGGGGCGCTCAACCGAGGGCTCACGCCGCGCGAGTCGCTGCTCGTCGCCGCCGACTCCATCTTCGCCGCGTTGCAACTGTCGGACTTCAAGCAACCCGCCGGGCCGCGCACGGCGCTCGTCCGCCGCGTCACCACGCTCCTCGACGACGGCGTCCGCCGCTTTCCCGACGACCCGGAGATGTGGTTCAAGTTCGGCGACGTCCACTATCACTTCACGCGCTTCATCTTCCCGTCGCGCAGCACCATGCGCACGGCGCGCGACGCCTTCGAGCGCTCCATCGCCCTCGATTCGGCCTTCGCCCCGGCCTACATCCATCACCTGGAACTCGCCGCGCAGGACCAGGACGTGGCGTCGATGCGCAAGTCGGCGCGCGCCTATCTCGCCCTCGGCCCGCACGACGTCCACGGACGAAGCGTGCGCCTGGTGCAGCAGCTCATGGACGAGCGCCCACGTCGTTCGCTCTCCGGCGACTCGGTGGTTGCGACCGCCGGCGCTGAAGTGCTGCAGTCGGCATTCTCGATGCTGGTGCCGCTGATGGATTCGGCGGAGACGCAGGTGACGATGTCGCGCACCCTGTACGAAGCGTCGCAGTCGGGTCGGGCGCCGTCGATCATGGCGCGCGAGGCACGCATGGGCTACTCGACGACGCTCCTGTTGCGCGGCCACGTGACGCAGGCGCTGTCGGTCGCCGATTCGAGCCAGGCGCTCCCGTTGCTCGAAGCGTCGCTCCTTCGGGCGGTCCCGAGCGACAGCGCCGCGCCGATCTTCGATCGCTGGCTCGCCGACGCAACGCCCCCCGGGCGCATTTCCGCCGCGGCGATCTACTGGTCGTTGAGCGGTGACCGCACACGGCTCGAACGCGCGATGCAGCTGGCGGCCACGGGCAAGCTCCCCAACTTCCCGACCGCGCTCATTCCCGGGTTGCGCGCCCTCGCGCGCGGCGACACCACCACGGCCATCACCGCGCTCACCTTCGCCGACACCGCCTGTGCCGGCTGGTGCTGGGAGGCGCGGCTGCCGCTGGCGTTCCTCTTGTCGGCGACCAAGCGCGATCGTGAGGCGGCGGCGATCCTCGACCAGGACTTCCTCGCCTGGCCCACGCTCAAGGTGTTGTGGATGATGGAGCGGGCGCGGGTCAACGAGCGACTGGGGGTACGGCCCAAGGCGATCGATGCCTATCTCTACGTCGCCAACGCATGGCGCAATGCCGACGCGACGTTGCAGCCGTATGTGTCCGAGGCACGCCAGGGGCTCGCCCGGCTGCGCAGCGACCCGACGCGAAGCTGACCGTCAGTCTGGCGTCGCGGCTCCCCGTTCCGACCTCGACACCTCGCGCACATCTTCCGGCATGCGCATCGCCTTCGTTACCTATCGCGCCCTTCCCCAACTCAGCGAAGACGATCGCCTGGCGGTGAACGAACTCCGCCAGCACGGCGTGTCGGTGGAGAGCGCGGTGTGGGACTCGCCGCTGGTCGACTGGTCGCGCTACGACGGCATCGTGGTGCGCTCCACGTGGGACTATCACGAGCGCGCCGACGCCTTCGAGGCATGGCTGGCCCACATCGAGCGCCTCGGCATCCCGCTGTGGAATCCGGCCGCGCTGCTGCGCTGGAACATGGACAAGCGCTACCTGCTGGACTTGGCCGAACGCGGCGTGTCGACGGTGCCAACCGTGGCGCTCGAGCGCGGCGACGCCGCGACGCTCGCCGAAGTCGTGGCTGACACGGGGTGGGACGATGTCGTCTACAAACCGGCGATCTCGGCGTCGGGGTTTCGCACCGCGAGGGCGCGCGCGGGCGAGCACGCGGCGCACGAAGCCGATTTCGCCGCGCTCGTCGCCGACCGCGACACGCTGGTGCAGCCCTTCATTCCCGCCATCGTGGACGACGGCGAGTGGTCGTTCACGTATTTCAACGGACAGTTCAGCCACGCGGTGAAGAAGCGTTCGCGCTCCGGAGAGTTTCGCGTGCAGTCGAACTATGGCGGGAGCGTGATGGCCGAGGCGCCGCGCGCCGTTCTCATTGCGCAGGCAGACGATATCGTGTCGCACCTTCCCGGGGCGTGGCTGTATGCGCGCGTCGACGCCTGCGAGGTGGACGGGTCGCTGATGTTGATGGAGCTGGAGATGGTGGAGCCCGACCTCTTCCTCGCGTTCCACCCGTCGGCGGCGCGCCGCTTCGCGGCCTCGATCCGCCAGCTCGTGGCCGGGCGGCGCACGCCGCTCTCGTTCACGCCGCGCTCGATGACGCCTCCCGGCGGGACGGCGAGCTAGCGAGCCACGCGCCCGCACGGTCACGCGACACGCTAGCCAGCGCCGTGACTAGCGCCGTGACTAGCGCCGTGACTAGCGCCGTGACCAGCGCCGTGGACCGGCCCGCGACGAAGGCCGTGATAGAACACGGCCCGTGGCCGGTGCGCGGGTATTGCCCCGCATTGGTCACGGCGGGCTGTGGGACCATCGCCGCAGCATTTTGCCGAACCCGTTGTGCGAGCATGACTTGGCGCGCGTCACGGGCGAGGCATGTGCCATGCCTCCTGCAGTACCGCATTTGTCGCGGACCTCAGGAGAGAGCTCATCATGCGCAGCATCGCGTTCGGAATCATCATCCTCGGGACCGTCGCCGGCCCCTCCGTCGCCCGGGGGCAGCAGCCCACGGCGACCAGGACCACGTCGAGCGCGCGCGCGACACTCACCGGGATCATCCGCGACGAGCACGGCACCCCGCACCCCGACGCGTACATCTCGCTCCCGGTGTTGGAGCGCACGGTCGTCTCGGATGCCAATGGCGAGTTCCGGATCGCGTCGCTCCCGCCCACCACGGTCGTCGTGACCATCCGCGCCATCGGCCATCAACCGCTGACTCGGCAGTTGGTACTGCGGGCCGGCCAGGTGGAGCGTCTGGAGATCACGCTCGCGCCGGCCACTGTGACGCTCGTCCCCGTGGTGGTCACCGGCGCCGCGACGGCGAGCGACCCCACGACGCCACTCGACGTCGCCGCCATCGATCCCGACAAGCTCAGGGCCGTTACTACCGCGTCGCTGGGGAAGACGCTCGAGCGCGTCCCCGGCGTCGCGACCATCACCACCGGCCCCATGGCCGGCAATCCGGTGCTGCGCGGGATGAGCCAGGGGCAGGTGCGCCTGACGAGGGACGGCGTGGCCGTCGAGGCGTTCCAGGGAACGAGCCGCTGGACACCACCGATCGCCTTCGCGTCGGTGGATCGCATCGAGGTGATTCGGGGGCCAGCGAGCGTGCTGTATGGGTCGAGCGCGATGGGTGGGGCGATCAACTTCCTCCCGAAACCGCTCCCGCGAAACGAGGGGGGCGGCGCCAAGCTCGATGGTCTCGTGGAGTCGCAGTACTTCTCCAACAATCGGGAGCGGTACGGCAACGGAGAGATCAGCGGCGCCATGGCCGGTGGCGTGGGCTTTCGGGCCGGTGCCAGCCGTCGCGTGGCAGACAACTTCCATACGGCCGATGCGCTCTCCTATGCGGTCACCAGGCAGAAGGGCGACCCGCTCTACACCGGGGAGCTCAACTACACCAACTACGACCAGCGCGCGCAGTACGGCCAGCTCGGCGTGGCGGGAGAGTGGGGGCAGTTGCAGCTGCTGTACGACGGCTTCACCGGCTTCAACAACTTCGCGAACGCGAATGGACGCCCCGCTGGCGTGGGGATGAACAACCACGAGCTCCGCCTGCGCGGCACGGTGCTGCGTGGCCCGCTCGTCTTCAAGCCATCGCTCACCCGTCAGCTGCTGCGCATCCAGCGCGCCGCGAGCATTGCCAAGACCTTCGAGGATGCGCGCGCCGCTGGCACGTGGGACCAGGATCTCTCCCGCACCGTCACCACCGCGCGGGTCGAGACCGAGCACGCCGCCATCAAGGGGATCGCCGGCAAGGTCGGTGTGGAGTTCCAGCATCAGCGCGGCATCACGCGCCTGTCGCGCATCGAGCCGTCGTCACGGACCGACAACCTCGCCGCGTTCGTCTTCGAGGAGTATCGCCTGCCGCGCGTGACGCTCTCCGCCGGCGCGCGCTACGACTCGCGCCAGCAGGAGGCCCGCATCGGCACGTTGGTGCAGGCGCTCCCTGAAGCGCAGCGCGCCTCGGCGCTCGATCGACAGTTCTCCGTCTTCAACGGGTCGTTGGGGGCCGGCGTGCGACTGACCAACGCCATCACGTGGACCACGAGCGTGAACAGCGGCTTCCGCGCCCCCGCCATTCAGGACCTGTACACCGATGAGAACCGCCCCGCGTTTGGATGGTTGGAGGGGAATCCGTCGCTCAATCCCGAACGTTCGCTGAGCGTGGAAAGCGCCCTGCGCATGCAGGGCTCGCGCGCCACCGGCAGCATCACCGTGTACCGCAACTCCGTGCAGGACTACATCTACATGGAGAACACCGGTCGCACGCGCGTGGTGAACGGGACGACGCGCATCGTCTACAAGAACCTGCAGACCGACGCGCGCATCCGGGGGATCGAAGCCGGGGGCGAACTCGAAGTCCTGCCGCGCCTCGTCCTCGAGGGGAGCTACATGGCGCTGCGCAGCGAGAACCTTTCGACCGGCGAGTCGCTCCCGCTCATGCCCGCCGACCAGGTGCGCGGTTCGCTGCGCTGGTCGCCCAAGCGCTTCTCGATCGTGCAGGCGCCGTACGTGCGCTTGGGCGGTCGCCACAGCAGCGCGAAGCGCATCGCCGGTCCCACGGAACCGTTCGCCGAGTTTGACAACAACCCCGCGGGATACGGCATCTCATCGACGCCGGCGTACTCGGTCTACGAGGCCGGCGTCGGCGGTCGACTCCTCTTGGGTGGCCAGGTGCTCGACGTGCACCTCGAAGCGCTCAACCTCTTCGATACCGCCTACCGCGACTTTCTCGACACGCAGAAGGGATTCGCGCTGGCGCAGGGACGCAACGTCTCGCTGCGCGTATCGGCGCCGTTCGCCCTGCTGCGATAAGCGTCGCGGAGACGGAAACGAACGGGGGCCGCTCGCAGATGTTGCGGGCGGCCCCTTGCGTTTGTCTCAGGCGACGCAACCCGTCTGGCGTTAGGCGATGGCCGGGTACGCCGGGCGGATGTCGCGACCGTATGCCTCACGCGGCGTGGTACACGCGGCGAGCGGGAGGACAGACGTGACGGCGAACTCGCGCCAGGTGGGAGTAGAGCCCATGTCGTTCGACTCGACTTCGGAGTGACTGGACGGATCCATTGCGCGTGCGCCGCTGAGGTCTGCGACGAGCCGAACAGGGCTCGGCATTGCTTGTGTACTAGGGAGGAGGCGTTGCTCGCCGGATGCTGGTGCCGTCGGCGTTGACTGACAACGACTTAGCTCATCCGAACGTCGGCGGGACGCCACACCGAACCGTGATTTTTCACGGCACCGGCCGTCATATCTCGTAGAACCGTGAGCAGGCCGTGATATTTCGCGGCAATTCCATGACAGAACTTCCGCAGCCCTACCAACTCGTCGTCGACGTCTGGCGCGCCGCCACCGACTCCGGCTCGCTCGACGAGTGCGTCGATCGCGTCGCCGCGCTCCTGGCCAACGAACTGCGCGCCGATGCCCTCGTCCTCTGGCGGCTCTCGCGCGACGGCGAGCAGCTCGAGAGCAGCGCGGCCAGCGCCGTGCGTCCCGGACCACGTCCCGCCCTAGTCACGCGGGCCGTGTCGACACGGGTGATCGAAGAGCTGCGATCGATGCAACGTGCTGGAAGCGCTCGGCTCATCACCGTCGACGCGGTCACCGAAGCGGGGCGACTCTTTGCCCCTGACGGCACCTGGCGCGCCCTCGTCGTGGCGCCGCTGGTGGACCGCGACACGCCGCTCGGCTTTGCCACGCTCATCGCCCGCAATTCCGGCGTGCTCGATGAGCGTCACGCGGCGCTGCTGGGTGATCTCGCCGCCCCGTTGACCACCGCCTTGCGGCTGGAGGACGAGCGGGAGAACGAACACCGCGTCCGCGAAGCGCTCGAGGCCGACCGGCGCGCGCTGCTGCAACGCCTCGATCGCGATGACGTCTCCAGCACCATCGTCGGATCGGACAGCGGGCTGCGCGACGTGATGCTGCGCGTCGAGCAGGTGGCCCCCACCGACGCCCCCGTTCTCCTGCTCGGCGAAACGGGGTCGGGGAAAGAGGTTGTCGCGCGCGCCATCCACTCGCGGTCGCGCCGAGTGCATGGGCCGATCGTGCGTGTGAACTGCGGGGCGATTCCGGCGGGGCTGATCGACTCCGAGCTGTTTGGCCACGAAAAGGGCTCGTTCACCGGCGCCATCACCACCCGTAAGGGATGGTTCGAGCGCGCCGACGGCGGCACGCTCTTCCTGGACGAAATCGCCGAACTCCCGCTCGACGCCCAGGTGCGCCTGCTGCGCATCCTGCAGGACGGCGTCTTCGAGCGCGTCGGGGCGCAGCGGGTCAATCGGGTCGACGTGCGCATCGTCGCCGCCACCCATCGCAACCTGCGGGAGATGGTGTCGCAGGGGACGTTTCGCGAGGACCTCTGGTATCGGCTGAGCGTCTTCCCGATCGAGATCCCCCCGCTTCGCTCACGCCCGGAAGACATTCCCGCCCTCGCCGCGCACTTTGCCTCGCGCGCCGGCATGCGACTGGGAGGGAGCGCGCTGGCGCTCACTTCAGACGATATCGAGGTCCTGCTGTCGTATTCGTGGCCCGGTAACGTTCGCGAGCTGGCCGCCGTGATCGAACGCGCTGCCATCCTCGGGGACGGCCGAAAGTTGCGGCTGGCCGCCGCTCTGGGGTCGCCGCTCTCGGTCGACGGTGCCGCCAAGCCCCCAGCACCGGCGATGGAGGATCCGACGATTCTCCCGCTCGATCAGGCCATGGCACGACACATCGAGCGGGCGCTTCGCGCGACCGGGGGACGCATCGAGGGACGCGGCGGCGCTGCGGCCCTCCTTCGCATCAACCCGCACACGCTGCGGGCCCGCATGCGGAAGTTGGGCGTCGACTGGGCGCGCTTTCGCGACGAATCGCCGGACGCCGAGGGACACGCCGGGCGCTGGGACGGCTAGGGGGATTACCGCGACGGCGACTGGGGAATGTGCAGTGCCGTACCCCGACGTCGCTCCGCATCTTTGGTCGCATGATCCCCTCCGCCCCGGTGGTGCGCCTGGCGGTCCGCCTGCTCGGCGTCGTTCCGGCGGCGCCGGTGCGCTGGCTCGCTCGCGCCATCGGCACCGTGGCGTTCAGCGTGGCACGTGGTCGTCGCGAGACGCTGCTGGAAAATCAGCGCTTCATCTCGCCGGGCGCTTCTGCTGCTGAGCAACGCCGTCAGGCGCGCCGCACGATGACCAACATGCTGGACGCCGCGGTCGACCTCTTTCACCTGCCGACGATGCAGCCGGCGGAAGTCGAGGCGCTGATTGGCGTTGAAGGACGAGCGCACCTCGACGCCGCACTGGCCATGGGGAAAGGGGTCGTGGTCGCGACCGCGCATCTCGGACCGTATGAACTCGGGGGAGCCTGGCTGGCGCTGGCGGGGTATCCGGTGCATGGCATGGCCGAGGATCTGGATCCGGAGACCAATGCAGCACTGGCGCTGTATCGCGCGGCGACCGGCATGAAACTCATCTCGCGCAACGGGGGACTTCGCGCCTCGATGCGTGTGTTGCGCGACCAGGAGATCCTGCTCCTGGTCGCCGACCGCGTCGTCGGCCACGGGTCGGACGGGCTCCCGGTCCCCTTTGGCGATGGCGTGCGCGCCATCCCGACGGGCCCGGCGGCGCTCGCGCTCGCCACCGGCGCACCAATCGTCACCGGCCACATTGCGCGGAATCGCGGACGCGGACCTCGCTATCTTGTGCGCTTGGAAGCGCCCATCATCGCGACGCCCACCGGCGACGCACCACGCGACCGTGAGGCGCTCACGCGCCTGGTCGCCCAGCGGCTGTCGGCTGCCGTACAAGCCCACCCTGACCAGTGGTTCGTCTTCCAACCCCAGTGGCTCCGGCGTGACCCTCCCTCCCGAGACTGAACTCCTCACCCCCGAACACGCTCCCCCCGTCCGCCCCCGGGATTTGCGCGGCGGGGGGAGAACGGCGGGTGGGGAAAACCGAGGAGCGCCCACGC
>CAZLLP010000117.1:0-17907 GCA_964560345.1 uncultured Gemmatimonadaceae bacterium | reverse complement strand
CGGGCACGCCCCGCCGCGGGGTACCCCCGCAAAGGTGGCCCGGCGGAAGTCGGGCTGACGACGTCCAGGGAGGGGAACAATGGCGCCGAGCATCCCGGCGACGGGGGAGGGGGGCGGGGTATCCGCCGGGGCGACGCCGGAGGTGGGTGACGGGGGATTGGCTGGGGCGACAACAGGTCGCGAGCGGGGGGCCCCCCCCAATAAAGACAGTACCACCCTCGCGCCCGGTGAACGTCACCAGAATCGTGCGCGTGGTATCAAACCACCGCGCTGGCTCCCGTCGCTCGTCTTCAGCCTCTCGCTTCTCCCCTTCCTGTACGTCGCGGCCGCCATCGCCAGCGACTTCTTCGAGGGGACGCGCTACCTCGGCTCCAATCCGATCAAGGAGTCGGAGCACTTCACCGGGAAGTGGGCGCTGCGCTTCCTCGCCCTTTCGCTCGCCGTGACCCCGGCCGTGCGGCTGCTGCGTCTGGGGTGGCTCATTCGCTACCGTCGCACGTTCGGGCTCTTCGCGTTCTTCTACGCCTGCACGCACCTGGTCATCTACGGCGTGCTCGACGTCGAACTGACGTGGAGCGACATGGTTGAGGACGTGGCCAAGCGCCTGTACATCACCATCGGGATGACGGCGCTCGCGCTGATGATCCCCCTCGCCGTGACGTCGACCAAGGGGTGGATTCGCCGGATGGGGAATGCGCGCTGGAACGCGCTCCATCGCGCCGCGTACGCGAGTGCGGTGCTCGGGCTGGTGCACTACTGGATGTCTGTAAAAAAAGACATCACCGAGCCCGCGATCTTCGGGATCGTCTTTGCCTCGCTGCTTGGGTGGCGCGTCTGGAATGCGCGGCAGGGACGGGTAGGGGCTGAGCGACGGGTGTCCTGACGCGACGGGAACCGCGCGAATAACGACTCGTTGGTCCCGGCGAGCTCCGGCGCGACGACGCTCGCCGCCAATCGGAAGGCGACCTGCCACAAAGCTGTTTGTGTCACCTGAGATGTGCTTTGCTGTCGCTATAGGTCGCGACTCTTGAGCGCGAGAGTCCATTCGCGGCTCGAGCGGCCGACCCCGAGAAATGACGCGAGCATGGGCCATTCGGCGCGGGAAACAGCCTCAGGTCGACCAATTCGTCGGGCGATACGAGTGCATCCACCGACGTCGCGGCGGGCGCCGTCCGATTGACGAAACGGTGACCAGAATCACCAAGACTGCAGACAATCTCTTGACACGGCGCGATTGCTAATACGTATTAGCGCGCCGTGACCCCGACACCGAAACCCTCCGCCCGCGCTACCGCGCACGACGTCGCCGCTCGCGCCGGCGTCTCTCAGCCCACCGTCTCCCTCGTCCTCTCGGGTAACCCGAAGGCCAGGGTCTCGGCGGAAACGCGGGCGCGCGTGATGCTGGCCGCCGAGGAGCTGGGCTACCGACCCAACATCCTCGCACAGGGGTTGGTCCGCCGCCGCTCGTTCGCGCTCGGCGTCGTGATCCCGGATCTCGCCAACCCCTTCTTTGCCGCCGTCGTCAGTGGCGCCGAGAAGGTCGCGTCGAAGGAAGGGTACGCGGTCTTCCTGTGTGAGGCCGGGGAGACCTCGGCGGAGAAGCACATCGACGCCCTCAAGTCGCGGCAGATCGACGGGGTGATCCTCGACGCCGTCGGGGCCGCCGCGCTCTCGGCCGAATCGCTGGCGGGGATGAACGTCGTCCTGGTCGACGAGTCGCTCGACGACTACCCGGGAATCGTGAGCGACGCCGAACAGGCGGGAGAACTCGCGGCGCGCCACCTCCTGTCGCTGGGGCACTCGCGATTCGCCTTCATCGGTCCGGCGGTCGATGCCAGCGCTTTTCGCCTGCGCGAGCGCGGCTACACGCGCACGCTGCGCGGCGCCGGGATCGCGATTGCCTCCGACGGGTGGCGCCGGGCTCCGGCGACGGTCGCCGGCGGACTGCAAGCCATGCGGGCCCTGCTTGCCCTTCGCCCGCGCCCGACGGCGGTCTTTTGCGCCAACGACCTGGTCGCGCTCGGAGCACTCAAAGCCTGCGCGAACGCGCGGGTGGCGGTGCCGCGCGACCTCTCGATCGTGGGTTGCGACGACATCGAGCTGGCGCAGCTGGTGACGCCGGAGCTGACCACCGTCGCGATCCCGGCGCGCGAGATGGGGGCGCGCGCGGCCCGGCTCCTCATTCGGCAGTTGGCGGGGGCGGAGACGGGCGCCGCCGCGCGTTCGCCGCGAGCGCTCCCCGTGCGGTTGGTCGTGCGCGGGACGACCGCAGCGGTCTCGGAGGCGGCATGAGCGAGATTCGACACGCGATCATCACCGGGACGGGGAGCTTCGTCCCTTCGCGCGTGGTCACGAACGCCGATCTCGAGCGGGTGCTCGGGACGTCGGTGGAGCCGTTCGTGTCCGAGACGTTAGGCATTCGCGAGCGCCGCTTCACCGCGCCTGACGAGTCGACGGTCGATCTGTGCGAGCCGGCGGCGCGACAAGCGCTGGACGCGGCCGGACTTCGCGCCGAGGACATCGACCTCCTCGTCGTGGCCACCGATACGCCGGAATACATCTCCCCGGCCACGTCCTCGGTCCTGCACGGTCGATTGGGGGCGCACAACGCCGGGACGTTCGACGTGAATTGCGGCTGCGCGGGCTATGTCACCGCGCTCGACATCGCGGCCAAGTTCATCCGCGCCGATGATCGCTACTCGCGCATCCTCGTGGTGGCGGCGTATGCGATGTCCAAGTACCTCGACCTGCACGACAAGAAGACGGCGACAATCTTCGCCGACGGAGCGGGGGCAACGGTGGTCGAGGCGAGCGACCGCCCCGGCGTACTGGCGAGTGAATTGTTCGCCGACGGGCGGTACTGCGAGGGGATGGGCGTCTTTGCGGGGGGGACCGCGGAGCCGATCACGGAGGACGTGCTCGCGACCGGCTTCCGGAACAAGCTTCGCTTCGTCGAGAAGTATCCCAAGGAAATCAATGAGGCGGGGTGGCCGCGCATCGTGCGGTCGGTCCTCTCACGCGCCGGACACGCGGTCTCCGACGTGGACCTGTGGCTGTGGACGCAGGTGAACCTGTCCACAATCAGGGTCGTGATGGAGTTGTTAGGCGAGCCGATGGACAAGGCGCATACGGTGATGGAGAAGTGGGGCTACACCGGCGCCGCCTGCATCCCGATGGCGCTCGACGATGCGCGCCGTGCCGGTCGCCTGCACGATGGCGACCTGGTGGTGCTCACCGGGTCGGGGGCTGGATTGGCGATGGGGTGCGTGGCCCTCGAGTGGCGCGAGCGCGCACCGGTGCAGCCGTGATGCAGACGGCCGAGACGATTCCGGCGCTCTTCGAGGCGCGCGTGGCCGAGAGCGGCGACACGCTCGCGTTGCGTGAGTACGACGCAGCGTCGGGCGGCTTCGCCAACGCGCTCACGTGGCGCGCGTGGCACGCGGCGTCGCGGGATGTCGCGACCGCGCTGGTTGCGGCTGGCGGTGACCGGGGCGCCTCGCTGGCGATCCTTGCGAGCAATGGTTTGCTCTGGCCGGTGGCCGAGCTTGGGGGAGCGCTCGCCGGAATGGTCACCGTGGGGATCTACCCCACCTCGTCGTCTCCGCAGGTTCGCGCGCTGCTGTTCGATGCCGAGGTGACGATCCTGGTGGTCGATTCGCTGGAGCAACTGGCGAAGGTGCGGGAGGCCACCGCGGGATGGGAGCGGCACCTCCTGGTCATTGCCGATGTGGACGACGCGCACCTGGTCCCGTGTCGCGATGGCGTTCGCGAGGTCGGATGGTCGGTCTTTGCGGCTGGCGGACGGGCCAAGCGCCTCGCGCACGCGCCGGCGGAGCGAGAGGTCATCGCCCGGAACGCTTCGCTCACGGCGGACGACATCGCGATGCTGATCTACACCTCGGGATCGACGGGCGAACCGAAGGGGGCCCGCATCTCGCAACGCTATGTGCTCGAGTCGGCGCGATCGGTGCGCGACACGCTTGCCCTCACCTGCGACGACTCGTCGCTCTCTTTCCTGCCGTATTGCCACGCCGGCGAACGGATCTTCGGCCTGTATACGCGCATCCTGTGCGGGATGCCGGCTACGCTGGTGGAGGATCCTTCGCGCATCTGGGAGGCGGAGGTCGCGGCGGCGCCGACGTTGTTTGGCGGGATGCCGCGCTTCTTCGAGAAGGCGTATGAGGGGTTGCTGGCAGCGCGCAGCGATGCCGCGCCTGATGTGGCGAAGCGCTGGGATGCCGCGCTGGCCGCCGGGCGCGCGCGCGCGCGACTGCGGCGCGACGGCGTGCCAGTTCCGCCGACGATTGAATCCACGTGGCAGGACCATCGCGTGGTCTTCGAGCCCACGCTCACCCGCTACTTCGGCGCACGCTTGCGTCTGGCGACGTCGGGTGGCGCGACACTCCCGCTCGAAGTGGCCGAGTACCTGGACGCGTGCGGAGTGACGGTTCTGGGGGCGTATGGGCAGACCGAGCACCTGTGCGCGGCGTTCAATCGCCCCGGTCGCTACCGGCACGACTCGGTTGGGGTGGCGATGCCCGGAACGACGATCCGCATCGGCGACGACGGCGAGGTGCAGTTGCGCCGTGGACCGCTCACGTTCTCCGGATATCATCGCCGTCCGGACGATTCTCGCGCCGCGTTCACCGACGATGGGGAGTGGCTGCGCACCGGCGATCTTGGCACGCTCGATGACGACGGCTTCCTGCGCATCACCGGGCGCATCAAGGAGCTGATCGCGCTCTCGAATGGCAAGAAGGTGGCGCCGCTCCCGATCGAATCGCGGTTGAGTGAGGGGGACCTCATCGCGCACGCCGTTGTGCATGGCGAGGGGCACCCATATCTCGTCGCGTTGCTGGCCCTGCGCTGGTCGCTGGTGGAGCGGTGGCAGCGCACGCTCGGACTCGTGGCGACGCGCCGTGAGCTGGTGTCGCATCCGTCGCTCAGGGCCGCGTTGGAGGCGGAGATCTCGCGCGCCAATGCGGCGGTCTCGCGCCCCGAGCAGGTGCGGCGTTTCGCGATCCTGCCGCACGACCTCACCGAAGACGCTGGGGAGATCACGGCGACGCACAAGGTGAAGCGCGCTGTGGTGATCGAACGCTATCGCCCCATTCTCGACGCCTTGTATCAGGAGCCGGCATGACCAAGCGGATGGCCATCTGGGCGACCATGCTCGCCACGTGCAGCATCGCCCTCGCGTACTGCTCGGCCTTTGTCGAGGGCGGCACGCGCTGGGGTGTGTGGTGCATGATCTTCGGGTTGGCGACGATGATCGTGGCGCTGATGGCGTTAGGTGTGTCGCGACGTGACGGGGGGGTGGGAAAGCTCGCGCTGCCGCTGGCCTTCACCTTCGTGATCATCGTCGGGGGGTTCGCGTCGGCGCTCCTGCTCCCGGGCGACGACGCGGCCAGCCGGGTGGTGCTCGGGCTGCCGCTGCGTGCGGCGCTCGTGCTGTACGGCGTTGGCGTGCTGCCGATCCTGATTCTGCCGCTGAGCTACGCCCTCACGTTCGACGACATGACGCTCAGCGAAGACGATCTGAAGCGCGCCCAGGCGCTTGGTGCCGAGCACGCGGCCAAGCACGGGAGGACGGGCCATTGATGACGACCGTGTTCTCTCCGCTCCTGCAGGCAGGCACACTGCCGCCGTTGGCGCAGCCGGTCATCATCGGCGTGGCCCTGGCATACTTCGCGGTGGTGGCGGCGATTGGCGTGTGGGCAACGCGACAGACGCGGAGTGCGAGCGACTTCTTCGTTGCCGGCCAGGGCATTGGCCTGTGGACCATGGCGATTGCGGCGATGGCGGCTACGCTGTCGGGCTTCGCGTTCATCGGTGGCCCCGGCTTGCTCTATAACGTGGGGTTGGGCGCGGTCTTCATCATCCTGCCGATCGGTGTCACCGGAACGTTAGGCGCCTGGACGATGGCCAAGCGGCTGCGGTTGCTGGGCGAGGTCCGCGGACTGATCACCGTTCCGGACGCGATAGACGCGCGATTCCAGTCGCGTGCGGCGCGCGGGCTCTCGGCCGTGGCGATGCTGGTGGCGATCGTCGGCTACATGGCGACCAACATCCTGGCGCTGGGCCTGGTGATCGACTCGATCTTCGGTACTGGTCTCACCGCCGGGTTGTGGATCGGGATGGCGGTCACGCTCGCCTATTCCGTGTCTGGCGGGATCCTCGCAGGCGTGTACACCGACCTCTTTCAGGGAGCGGTGATGGCGCTGGCCTCGGTGTTGGTCTTCGTCTACACGCTCAAGGTGGGAGGCGGGAGCGCGGGTTTTGCCGGGACGATCCTTCCGGCCGATGCCCCGTTCCTGGCCCCGTGGGGGAAGATGACGCCGCTGGCCGCGCTGTCGTTCTTCTTTGTCTTCGGGATCGGCTCGTTAGGGCAGCCTCACGTCGTGCACAAGTTCTATATGTTGCGCGACCCGCGAAAGCTGAAGTGGTATCCCATGATCATGAGCGCGGCGATCGTTATCACGCAGCTCCTGTTCATCGGCGTCGGGTTGGCAGTGAAGGCGCTGGTGGTGCGCGGCGAGCTGGCGCCGCTGGCGCGCGCCGACGACGCGACGCCGGCCTTCCTCCTGCAATTCACGCCGTTGCTCCTGTCGGCCATCGTCTTTTCCGGTGTGGCGGCGGCGATCATGAGCACGGTGAACTCGTTCATGAGCGTGGGCGCGGCGGCCCTCACGCACGATCTTCCCCTCGCCTTTGGTCGCAAGGTGGACAACGAGCTGCGATGGGGGCGCGTGTCGACGGTGGCGATTTCCCTGGTCGCGACGGTGGTCGCCGGCATGTCGGGGACCCTGGTCGCCTTCCTCGGGATCTTTGGCTGGGGATTGTTTGCCTCAACGCTCGTGCCGGCGCTGGCCGTCGGGCTCAACTGGACCGGTGCCACCCGCGCTGGTGCCATTGCCTCCA
Source organism: uncultured Gemmatimonadaceae bacterium (assembly GCA_964560345.1). Lineage (GTDB taxonomy): Bacteria > Gemmatimonadota > Gemmatimonadetes > Gemmatimonadales > Gemmatimonadaceae > SCN-70-22. The sequence continues at coordinate 10,986 of CAZLLP010000117.1, read as the reverse complement.
TCTCGACCGGCTTGGTGGTCACGCTGGTCTTCGAGACGCTGGCCTTCCTCAAGGTCTTCTCGTTTCCGGCTGGCGTCACTGCGACGGCGCTCGCGCTGGTGAGTTCGCTCCTGGTGTTCTTCGTCGTCTCCTGGGTCACGCGGCACACCGCCGAAGATACCCTGGCCGACGATGTCCGCTTCGTCATGGAGATCTAAGCATGCCCGAACCGTTGCAGGTGGGCCAACACGCCGAATTCAGCAAGACGGTGACCGAGAGCGACGTCGTGCTCTTTGCGGGGATCACCGGCGACTTCAATCCGGCACACGTGAACGAAGTCGAGGCGGCCAAGTCGCGCTTTGGAGGGCGCATTGCGCACGGGATGCTCTCGGCCGGCTTCATCTCCGCGTGCATCGCGATGAAGCTCCCCGGCCCGGGGACGATCTACCTGACGCAGTCGCTCAAGTTCACGCGCCCGGTCAGGATCGGCGACACGGTGACGGCGCGCGTGGAAGTGACGGAATGGAATGCTGGCAAGCGGAGGGCCAAGCTGGCCACCACGTGCCGCAACCAGCACGGCGAGGTCGTGTTGGACGGTGAGGCACTGGTGATGGTGCCTGACGAGAGTGCCGGCGAGGGCCGGTGATGTTGCAGCTGGTGTCGCGGTGCGCGACATCGGCGACCCATGCAGGACCAGGACGAACCATGCAGGACCCATTTCCCCGAGGGAGGGACGTACGATGAGTGTGTCACGTAGGATGCGACAGGCGGCCCGGGGGCTCGCGACGCTGGTGGCGTTGCTGGCGTTCCCGCTGGCCGCGGAGGCCCAGTCCGGGCGCGTCGCCGGGACGGTGTCGGACTCGGCCAGGCGCCCGCTCGAGAATGCGAGCGTGAGCGTGGTGGGGACGCGCTACGGCGCCATCTCCGATGCCACCGGACGTTTCACGGTGAGCGGCGTGCCGGCCGGGACGTACACGGTGCGTGTGCAGCGCATCGGCAACAAGGCGGTCGAGGTGCCGAACGTCGTGGTCGCCGCCGGCGGCACGGCGGAGGTGAATGTCTCGCTCACCGCGGCTGCGTTGCAGCTGGGCGGTGTGGTGGTCTCGGCGTCACGCCGCGTGGAGAAGATCACCGACGCGCCCGCGACGGTGACGCGACTCGAGGCGGCGCAGATCGCCAATTCGGTCGGCAACTCGTTTGCGCCGGCGCTCAAGGAAGTGAAGGGGATCGACTACATCCAGGTGGGGATGACGGCGGTCGCGATCAACGCGCGCGGCTTCAACTCGTCGTTCAACAACCGCATGCTGATGATGGAAGACGGGCGCGTGGCGGTGCTTCCGGAGAATGGCCTCCCGGTCGGCGGCTTCACGACGATCCCGAAGGTCGACCTCGCGGGGATCGAAGTGCTCATCGGCCCGGGCTCGGCGCTGTACGGCCCCGACGCGTCGAACGGGGTGCTCACGCTGCAGTCCAAGGATCCGAAGCAGTTCCAGGGGACGTCGATCGAAGTCGCGGGCGGCTCGCGCGGCTTCATGGACTTTCAGGGGCGCTATGCCGGCGTCACGTCGGACGGCAAGATCGGCTACAAGCTCAGCGGCGAGTATCTCTCGGCCAACGAGTTCCAGAACGAGCTGCGCTACGCGGGCAACGTGCGCGAACAGGGGCTCGGCGGAAAGGTGGATTGGAAGACGGACGTGATGCGTGGGGAAGGGGCGCTGGTGTACTACCTGGGCGCCAATCGCTTCGAGGCCAATGCCGGGATGAGCAAGTCGAACGGCGTGGGGCAGACCAACGTCGGGCGCAACCAGCTCGTCGACTGGCAGTATCGTCACGCGCAGCTCAAGTGGACGTCGCCGCGCTGGTACGCCAACGCCTACGCCACGCAGTCGCTCGCCGGTGACAGCTATGCGATCAACCGCTACTCGAGCGCGCGCCTGACGACGCCGGCGACCATCAGCGATGACTCGGTGGCCAAGCTGTCCGACTGGCCGTCGTCGGGGAAGCTCGTCGCCGCCGAGATCCAGAACAACTTCACCATCACCCCGCTGCTCGATACGCGCGTGGTGTGGGGCGCGCAGATTCGCCGCGACGACGTGAGCTCGGAACGCGAATGGCTGCTCGATCGCGTGACCAACGAGAACATCATCCTCAACCAGCAGGGCGCGTACGCGCAGACGGAAACGCCGCTGGGTTCGCAGTTGCGACTGGTGCTCTCGGGGCGCTACGACAAGGCCACGTCGTACGATGCGAACTTCTCGCCCAAGGCGGGGCTCCTGTACACGCCGTGGAACGACCAGACGATCCGTGTCACGTACAATCGCGCGTTCAAGACGCCGACGGTGCTCAACAATTACTTCTCGATCAACGACTTCGTGAAGCTGGCGGCCGGCTTTGGCGGTTTTGCCGTGTACGGCAACAAGGACGGCTGGACGGTCAAGAACGGCGCCGGCACGACGCTGACGACGTACAAGCCGCTCGTGCCCGAAGAGAACACGACCTACGAGATTGGCTACAAGGGGATCCTGAAGAACAAGGTCTTCCTCGACGCGGCCTACTATCAGGCCGAGTACGAGAACTTCATCTCGCCGCTGGTGACGATCAACTCGCACCTGGCCGGGACGTTCGCGTTCGATGCAGCCGGTAAGCGCATCGAGTCGTCAAACGGCGCGCAGTCGGTGCTCACGTACCTCAACCTTGGCAAGGCGAAGCTCAAGGGGATGGACGCTGGCGTGCGCTGGGTCCTCACCGAGAACCTCGCGGCGTCGGGCACGCTCTCGCTCACGAAACTGAGCCGAGTGGTGAAGAAGCCGACCGACCCGGCGGCGGTGATCGAGGCGACGGCGCTCAACACGACCCCGACCAAGTGGAACGTGGGGATGGACTTCAACGCACCGGAGCGCAAGCTCCTGGGCGGCTTCACGATCCGTCACGTAACGGGATACAACTTCCGCTCGGGAATCAACGCGGGGAAGATCCCGACGTTCGAGACGCTTGACCTCACGCTCGGCCGGCGCATTCCCTCGCTGGGAACGCAGGTCAACGTGTCGCTGCAGAACATCGCCGCGTGCACCAGCGGGAGCTACGAACTGCGTCAGGGGCTCACGTCGCCTGGCGCGTACGTGGCCAAGCGCAGCTGCAACATCGGGCAGCGTCACATGGAGATGATCAACATGCCGTCGATCGGGACGATGCTGTTTGTCGGCGTGCGTTACGATCGGTAAGGCGATGAACGACGTGATCCTTCTTGCGGCGGCCGTCGGGGCGTTCGATGCCCCGGCGCCCGCCTCGAGCGGAGCGGCGGCGCCGGCCACGGTGACCGCATCGGCACCGGCAGGCGCGCGCGTGGTGCGCGGCACCTTTCGCAACGCGGCGGGAGAGCGTCCCTGGGCGCTCTACCTTCCGGATGTCGAGGCGCCCGCGGCCGGACGCGCACTGGTCGTGATGCTGCACGGCTGCACGCAGGACGCCGACGACATTGCGCGTGGCACGCGGCTGCACGAGCTGGCGGCGCGGCGAGGGTGGATGGTGTTGTACCCCGAGCAGCCCGATCGCTACAACGTGAAGAAGTGCTGGAACTGGTACGACCCCGCGCATCAGCAGCGCGATGCAGGCGAGCCGTCGTTGATTGCCGGGATGACGTCACAGGTGGTGGCCGAGTATGGCGGCGATCCGAGTCGCGTGTTTCTGGCGGGGATCTCGGCGGGCGCCGCGATGGCGTCGCTGGTGGCGGCGGCCTATCCGGAGCAGTATGCCGCGCTCGCGCTCCACTCGGGATTGGTGCACACCGCAGCCCGCAACGTGATGGACGCGTTAGGCGTGATGCAGCGTGGCGTGCCAAGCCCCGAGCCGTTCGCCGAGCTGGCGCTGGCGGCGATGGGGGGGCGTGCGCGGGTGATGCCGACGCTCGTGATTCACGGCGAGGCTGACGCCGTGGTGGCGCCGATCAACGGGGCGCAGGCGGCGAAGCAGTGGTTCCTCACCAGCGCGCTGGCCAAGGGGCAACCGCTCGACACCACGAGCGGAGGGACCGACCGCGTGGTGAGCGAGGAGGGTGGGTATCGCGTCACGCGCTCGACCTATCGCGCCAAGGACGGGGCGCCGCTCTCGTTCCTGGTGATGGTGCGGGAGCTGGGGCACGCGTGGTCGGGCGGTTCGAGCGACGGCACGTTCACCGATCCCCGTGGACCGCAGGCGAGCGCGATGGTGCTCGACTTCTTCGCCTCGTACGCGCCGCTCCGTTAGGCATCATATGTCATCCGCCGCTCGCCCGCTCTTTCCTGCGTCGCCCGATCCCATCCGTTGGTGGGGGCGGGTGACGCCCGACCGTGTGGCATTGGTGGATCGAGCCCGCGACCAGCGCTTCACCTACGGGGAGTTGGACCGGTTGGTGGAGTCGTGGCGTGCACTGCTTGTGGCGCACGGGGTTGGTGCCGGAGATCGGGTGGCCACGCTGGCGGGGAACCGGGCGGCGCAGGTGGCGCTGCTATTCGCGTGCGGGCGGTTGCGGGCGGCGCTCGTTCCGCTCAACTGGCGCTTGGCCGCGCCGGAGCTGTCGCGCATCGTTGAGAATGCGCGCCCGGTGCTGATGGTGTCGGAGTCGCGATTCCGGTCGCTCGCCGAAGCGGCGGGTGTTACGGCTGTCGGGGCCCGTTGGATCGAGATGGCGGCGGACAGCGATGCGCCGGCGTCGTTTGCGTCGTGCGAGTTGCTCCCGCCGGATGCCGCGGTCGATGCCGAAGACGCCGCGCTCATCCTCTACACCTCCGGTTCGACGGGGGCACCCAAGGGAGCGGTCCTGCCGCACCGACAACTGTTCTACAACGCCGTTGCCACCACCACCGCGTGGGAACTCGGCGCGCACGACATTGCCCCCGTCTCGACGCCGTTCTTCCACACGGGGGGGTGGAATGTGTTCGCCACTCCGTTGTGGCAACGCGGCGGTCGCATCGTGCTCTTCGACCAGTTTGATCCGGCGGGATTTCTCGCTGGTCTCGACGAGGAGCGCTGCACCGTCGCCCTCACCATCCCGACGCAACTGATCATGCTGCTCGAGAGTTCGGCGTGGGGACGCGAGATTCCGTCGCTGCGCTGCTTCATCTCCGGCGGCGCGCCGTGTCCGGTGTCGCTGATGGAACGCGTGCGCACGGCGGGATACGGAATGAAGGAGGGCTTCGGGCTCACCGAGTGCGGACCGAACTGCTTCAGCATGCCGCTCGAGGAAGCGCCGCGTCGTCCGGGAAGCGTGGGGTGGCCGGTACCCTTCCTCGACATGCGGCTGGTGCGAGAGGACGGGCGCGAGTGCGACCCTGACGAGGCGGGGGAGATGCTGCTGCGCGGGCCGCAGATGTTCTCCGGCTACTTCGATGATCCGGTGCGCACCGCCGAGGCGGTCACGAGCGATGGATGGCTGCGCACGGGCGATCTGGCGATGCGCGATGCGGATGGTGCCTATCGCATCTGCGGACGGCGAAAGGAGATGTTCATCTCCGGCGGCGAGAACGTGTACCCTGGCGAAGTGGAGTCCGCACTGATCGAGCAGCCGTCGGTGGCTGAGGTAGCGGTGATCGGCGTGCGTGATGCCAAGTGGGGCGAAGTCGGTCACGCCTTCGTCGTCGCGCGCGGCGGCAGCGCGGTTGCACCTGACGAGTTGTTGGCGTGGGGGCGCGCGCGCCTCGCCGGCTACAAGGTGCCGAAAGGCGTGACGCTGCTGGACGCGTTGCCGCGGCTGGGTTCCGGCAAGGTCGATCGCAATGCGCTGGCAGCGCTCGTGATGTCGGCAAAGGGGGGGACGTCATGACCGCGTCCACGCGAACGCCGGTCACCAAGGGGGCGACGGTCGTGGCCACGCTCGCCTACCTGCAGGTGGTGCACGGCACGGAGACGCGCGCGCACGTGCTGGCGTCGCTCGATCCCGCGCTGCGCGCACGCCTGACGAGTCTCGACGCGACCGCTGAGCTGCCGTACGACGACCTGCTCACCCTCTGGCGGGCGGCGGACACGCTGCTGCGCGAGCGCGACCCACAGTGGATGGAACGCTCGGGGGCGCACTCCATCGAGTCGACCGGCGTGCAGCTCTACAGCGGCATCCTGCGCAAGCGATCGCCGCACGAGTTCCTCACGCAGAGCGTGTCGCTCTTCCAGCTCTTCTACTCCCCTGGCGACATGCAGGTGGTGGAGGAGGACGGAACGCGTGCCGTGTTGCGGCTGGCGGGTTTCGATTCGCGCGACCTGCTCTTCTGTCGCCGGCAGACGGGTGGGTTGCGACAGGCGCTGCTGCAGGCGGGAGGGGAATCGCCGCGCGTGAAACACGTGCGATGCGCGCACCTGGACGACGCCTTTTGCGAGTGGGAGCTGTCGTGGCAGGGAGAGCCCAAGGACGGCGGCGAGTCGCGCGCCGGGGGCGTCGCGGCGCCCCGCTAGCGACGCGTACCACGGGGCGTCAGGGACGAAGCGTTAGGGGACGGAGAGACGTTCGACAGAAGACGGGCGGCGCTGGGGAGAATCCAAACCCCGGCGCCGCCCGTACTGTCCATCCGGTGCCCCCGCTGCTCGGATTCTCCTCGCGCGCCCGGAACGACATGTCGACTCTCCTGCACGATCTGCGTTTCGCGATCCGGCTTCTGCTCAAGAAGCCCCTCTTCACCGCCCTGGCCGTCGTGACGCTGGCGCTCGGGATCGGGCTCAACACGGCAGTCTTCTCCGTGGTCGATGCCCTCATCCTCCGCCCCCTGCCGGGGGTGCGTGATGCCGACGGGCTCGCCCAGTTGTACCGGCGCTGGCCCGCGATGACCTACGGCTCCAACTCCGTTCCGCACTGGAAGGATCTGCGGACCCGATCCAAGGATGTCTTCAGCGACGTCGCGCTCTGGAAGTTCACGCGCGTGAGCCTCGCGTCCGACGGACGCCCTGAGCGCGCGATGGCGCAGACCGTCTCGGCCAACTTCTTCAACGTGCTGGGGGTGGGGGCTGAGCGCGGACGCGTCTTCATTCCCGCCGAGGATGTGGGCGAACTCGCGCATCCGGTCGCCGTGATCAGCCACGCCGCGTGGCAACGGCGATTTGGCGGGGCGTCCGACATCGTGGGGAAGTCGATCATCCTGAACGGCAGCGCCTACACCATCATCGGCATCGCCCCTCCCGACTTTCGCGGAGTGATGCCGCTGGTCACCCCCGAGCTCTGGGTGCCGCTGATGCAGCTCGCGCAGATCGAGCCGGGGATGGCGTCGGCGATGAACGAGCGCGGGGAGAACTCGATGAACCTGATTGCGCGACTCGCCCCCGGCGTGACGATGGAGCGGGCGCGGTTGCGGATGAAAACGTTGGAAAGCGAGATGCGTTCGGACTTCCCCGCCGACTATGAGCACTCGGGGATCGAAGTAGTCCCACAGAGTGAGGCGGGGATTCATCCCTCCTTCCGTTCCGCGCAGTTGGGGCTGACGGGGGTGGTGATGGCGGTGGTGCTGATGCTGCTCCTCATCGCCTGCGTCAACGTGGCCAACCTCTTCCTGTCGCGGGCGCAGGATCGGTGGCGCGAGATGGCGGTGCGCCAGAGCATCGGGGCGCGCCGCAGCGTCCTCATTCGGCAGCTCCTCACGGAAAGCCTGGTTTTTGCCGCCGTTGCCGGCGCGTGCGGGATCGTGGTGGCGTGGTGGACGATCTCGCTCGCCAACCGCGTCACGGTCCCGATGGACATCGCCTTCTCGCCCGACCTGCGGCTGAGCGTTCCCGTGCTGCTCTTCTCGTTAGGGGTGACGATCTGCACCGGTTTCGTCTTTGGCCTGGTGCCGGCGCTGCAGGCCACGCGTCCGGCGCTCATCCCATCGCTCAAGGGAGAGGCGCCGGCCGGCGGCTCGCGTTCGCGCCTGAGCCGCGTGCTGGTGACGGCGCAGATGGCACTCTCGCTGGTGCTGCTGGTGTGCGCCGGGCTCTTCCTGCGCAACCTCACGGCGGCCACCACGGTCAACAAGGGGTTCAACGCCGAGGGGTTGCTGCTGGCGACGGTCGACCCGGGACTGCAGGGGTACTCGCGTGCGCGATCGGAACAGTTCTATCGCGTGCTGGGCGATCGCCTGCGCGCGCTCCCCGGCGTGAAGGTGATGGGGATGGCCGCGATCACGCAGCTCGGACTGAGCAACGCCGATCGCGGTGTGGAGGTCCCGGGGTACACACCGGCGCCTGACGAGGGGATGTCGATCAACTACAACATCGCGACGCCGGGATACTTCGAGGCGATGGAGATCCCGATCACGTCGGGGCGCGGGTTCGAGGCGCGCGACGACAGCCTCTCGGCGCCGGTCATCGTGGTGAACCAGCGATTTGTCGAGCGCTTCTTCCCCAAGGGCGAAGCGATCGGACGCATCGTGCGCGCAGGCGGGCAGGATCGCACCGTGATCGGCGTGGTGCCGACGGGCAAGTACAGCCGCCTGGGTGAGGACCCGACGGCCTACATGTACTTCCCGCAGGCGCAGGAGTGGCGCAGCGAGATGACGTTGCACCTCCGGGTGGCGGGCGACCCGGCAGCGTTGGTGACGCAGCTCCGGGCCGAAGTGGCGGCGCTCGATCCCAACATGCCGGTCGCCGACGTGACCACGATGTCGAACCACCTGGGACTCGCGCTGCTGCCGGCGCGATTGGCCGGGACGGCGCTCGGTGTCTTTGGCGCGCTGGGATTGCTCCTGGCGGCGGTCGGGATGTACGGCGTGATGTCGTATGCCGTTGCACAGCGCACGCGCGAGATCGGCATTCGCATGGCGATTGGCGCGTCGCGCGGCGAGGTGGTGGGGATGGTGATGCGACAGGGGCTGTCGCTGGTCGGAATCGGCGGGGCGATCGGCCTCGCCAGCGCGTTTGGTGCCGCGCGCCTCATTCGCGGCGTACTCTATGGCGGCAGCGCGCTCGATCCGGTGACCTTCGTTGCCGTCCCGCTGGTGCTTGCCGGGGTGGCGGCGCTGGCGATCTGGATTCCGGCGCGGCGTGCGGCGGGGGTGGATCCGGTGCTGGCGATCAGGGCGGAATAGCGGGGAACTACGGACGGGAGACGGGAGACGGGAGTGGCGGCGCTTTTGCGTCGCCGGTTCGGCTCCCGTCTCCTCGCTTCCGTCTCCTCGCTTCCGGTGCGCCGCGCGCGTTGCGGTGCAGCCTGTCGACGACTCAGCGCCCCTTGAGGTGGAAGTCGACGAGTCGGCCGAAGATCCGGTCCATCGTCGATCCCATCGTGGCGCTCCACTGGTTGCTGACGATGAGAATCGCGAAATCGCGTCCAGGTGCAACGCCGACGAGGGCGTAGTGCCGTGTGTTGGTGCCGTCGTGAAAGAGCGCCCGGCCGAGCGACCAGGTGCGCGTCGCGATCACCATGCCGTAGCCGTATCCGTCGGCGCCGGTGAGGACGTAGGGCTGCGCGGTGAGGGCGCGCCACGACGCCGAGGAGAGCACCGGCGTGTCGCGCCCCTGCTCGGCGGCGAGCAAAGCGGAGACAAAGCGCCCCCAGTCGGCGAGCGACATGTGGGCGCGACCGGCGGGGCCGTATTCGACCGGGTTGTCGGCGTTGGGCGATCCGGCGTCATAGATGGCCCGTGCACCGCTCGCCTGCAGCGTGTGCCCGAGCGGTTCGTCGTCGGCGCCCGCTGTCCCGGCCTGGCCGAAGCCGGCGCGGGTCATGCCTAACGGCGCCCACAGGCGCTCGGCGATCACCTGTTCCAGGTCGCGATCGAGGGCACGCTCGACGATGGCGCCCACGACCATGAAGTTCACGTTGCTGTACGCGTACGTTCCAGGCGTCACGACGGGCAGTTGCTGCACGGCCCATCGCACCACCGCCTCGCGCGCGGCCCGCGCGCCCGACACGCCGGAGGAATGGTCGCGCGGCAACGACGTGGTGTGCGACAGCAGGTCGCGCAGCGTCACCGTGCGATACTCGGCGCGCATGGTCGCGGCGAGCTCGGGGAAGTAGTCCGGGAGGGTCTTCGTCCACGACAGCGTGCCGTCGGCCACGAGGCGCGCGACCAGGACGGCCACCTGGTGCTTGAGCGTGGAGCCCAGATGCCAGCGATCGTCGCGGGTCGCGAACGTGCGACCGCCGTACCGCCGCACGCCAACCACTTCGAGATGGCTGACGCCACCGCTGGTGACGATTGCCGCGCCTAACGCCGGCAGATCGGCGGCGAGCCGGATGGAGTCGAGGATGACCACCAGCGGCGGGAGCGCGACCGGCGGTGGCGTGACCGGGGATGCGCCGTCGCCGCCGCACGCGGCGACGACGGCGAGCAGCGCGAGGGTGCGCCGCCCGTGCCTAGCGAGGGCGACCGCTCCCCCCACGTCCGCTTCCACCGCTGCCACTGTTCCCGCCGCCGCGCTGCTCTCCGCCACCCTGACGCGATGCGCCACTCGATCCACGGCGCGCCCCCGACGGACGACCGGCCGGTCGGGCGCCCTGCGACGAGCGTCCCTGCGATGATCCGCCGCCGCCCTGGCCGCCCTGCCCAGCGCGTTCACGAGATGGCGCCCCCCGCTCATCCTGCCGGCGGCGCTGCTCGGTGTCGCGCTGCGAGCGCGATTCGCGGCGCCCCTGCTCCTCGGCTTCGGCTCGCGTCTTTCGCTCGAGCTTGGCCTTGGCGTTGGCGCGCTCCTTGGCCTTCTGCTCACGCCACTTGGCGGCGCGCTCGGCCTGCGAGACTTCCAGCTTCTCGGCGACACGCGCCGTGTAGTCGAAATCGGGGAGGACGACGCGCTGCAGCTTGCGGCCCAGCTTCTTCTCGATGTCGGCCAGGTCCTGCGTCTCCTCGGGGGAGACGAAGGTGAAGGCGTCGCCCGTGGCCTGGGCACGCCCCGTTCGCCCGACACGATGGATGTAGTCCTCCGGCGCCATCGGGACGTCGAAGTTCACCACGTGCCCGAGTTCCTCGACGTCGATGCCGCGGGCGGCGATGTCGGTGGCCACGAGGACGCGGTACTTCCCGCTCTTGAAGCCGGCCAGCGCCTCGGTGCGCTGCGGCTGCGAGCGGTTGCCGT
>CAZLLP010000116.1:0-17972 GCA_964560345.1 uncultured Gemmatimonadaceae bacterium | reverse complement strand
TTGCACGCGACAGCGCTCCACGCGCCGCCGTGACGAACCGTATGGAGCAGGCGTGTCACGTTCCGTTGGTGCTCATCCCCCCATCAGCCCCATTGGCGTCCCCGACGGATCGGTGAAGTAGCCGAACGTCGCCATCCCAGGCACCACGATCGCCTCGCCGTGATGCTTTCCCCCCGACGCGTCGATCGCGGCAAGCGTCGCCGCCACGTTGGATACGTAGATGTAGGGAAGTGCGCTCGGCACCGGCGTGTGCGACTGCCAGATCCCCGTGATCCCGGCCCCAGGATCGAACGACGTGTAGTGCGGCGTGGTCGGAATCGCCTCCCACCCGAACTGCTCGTGAAAGAGGCGCGCGGTCGCTTCGAGGTCGCGGGAATACAGCTCGACGTTGCAGATGGTCCCTTCCAGCGGCCGCGGATTGGCCCCGACCGGCATCGGGACGGACGGCACGGCCCCGGGCGGATTGGCGCTCGTTAGGCCGTAGACGGTCCCCGAGGGATCGGCGAAACGCGCGATGCGCCCAGCCAGGGGAACCTCATACGGCGCGCGCGAGACCGTCGCTCCCCCGGCAACCACTCGTGCCAGCGATTCCTCCGCGTCGTCACACTGAATGAACGGGAGCACCGGCGGTTCATCCTCCACCCCGTAGCATCGCAGCGCGATAGTGGGGCCGGCTCGCGCGATGACCACCGCGATCGCTTCCGTCTCGCGTCGCACCTTCCATCCGAACACGTGTGCGTAGAAGTCGCTCGACGCGTCGAGGCGCCGGGCCGAGAGCACCACCACCGGGATCGAATGCGTCGCGTGTGGCACAACGTCTCCCACCGGCTCAGTACGCATGGCCAGAAAGTCGCGCCTCCGGTCGATTTCCGATAGGTTCTCGGCACCCTAATCCGAACAAGCATGACGTCGATTCTCACCGGCGCGCGACTTCGCACCAGTGCCCTCTGCGCTGCGGCGCTCGTTGGGGCCCTCGGTCTCCCTGGGTCGGTCCGCGCGCAAAGAACCTCCTCCGCCATCACCGCCGCCGATCTTCGCACGCGGCTCTTCCTCATCGCCGATGACTCGATGGGGGGGCGCGCGACCGGGTCGAAGGGGAACTACCAGTCGGCGGAGTACATCGCCCGCGAGTTCAAGCGATTTGGCCTCCGCCCAGCCGGGGAGAACGGGACGTACTTCCAGACGGTCCCCTTCTTCAGGCTGCGCGCCGATACCGCGGCGAAGCTCGCGGCGGGGAACACCCCGTTGCAGATGGGACGCGACTACATCCACGCCCTCGTGCGCTCGATCCCGCGCCCGATGGACGGCAAGCGCGCGATCTACGGCGGCGCCCTCGACGACTCGAGCACCTGGATCGCGGCCGACAGCGCCCGTGACCGCGTCGTCGTCCTGTCCGTTCCGCCAGGTGCAAACTTCCGCTCCACCTTCCTGCTCAACCAGACGCGCCGATTCCAGCATGCGGTCGCTGTCGCCATCCCCATCCTCGAGAGCTTCCCGCCCGAACTCGCCGCGTCGCAACAGGCGGGGCGCGTGACCATCGATACCACGCGCACGGCGAGCGGACCGGGGCGACTCTTCATTACCGCGGCAACAGCCGAACGCCTGGTGGGGCGGGCGCTCGCCGGCGTGGCGCCCGGGACGTTAGGCGTCGAGATGCACGGCGCCGGCACGCTCACGTATCAGCCGCTCCCGTATGCCGCGCGGAACGTCGTCGCCGTCCTCCCCGGACGTGATCCGAAGCGGGCCGGTACCTACGTTTCGCTCACGTCGCATAACGATCACGTCGGATTCGACACCTCGCCGGTGGACCACGATTCGCTCCGGGCCCTGCAGCGCGTGACCCGCCCACTCGGCGCCGACTCACCGGCGCGCGAGCCCACCGCTGCGGAGTGGGTGAGCATCCGCGCGACGCTCGACAGCCTGCGGCGGCTGCGCCCCCCGCGCCTCGACTCCATTCGCAACGGCGCCGACGACGATGGGAGCGGGACGGTGGTGATGCTGGAAGTGGCCGAGGCGCTCGCGTCGGGACGGGCGCGTCCCGCTCGCTCTGTCCTGTTTGTCTCGCACGCGGCGGAGGAAGAAGGGCTGCTGGGGAGCCGTTGGTTCACCGACCACCCCACCGTTCCTCGCGACTCGATCGTCAGTGAGTTCGACATGGACATGGTGGCCCGCGGCAACGCCATCGACCTGGCCGATGGCAGCCCGACCTACATGGAGTTGATCGGGGCGAGACGCGTGTCGAGGGAGTACGGGGACCTGATCGATGCGGCCAACGCCAAACAGCCACTCCCATTCACGTTCAACCTGACGTACGACCAGCCGGGGCACCCGCTGCAGTATTACTGCCGCGCCGATCACTACAGCTACGCGCGCTACGATATTCCCGCCGTCGCCATCTCCCGGGGCGAACACGCCGACTATCACCAGGTGACCGACGAGGCGCAGTACGCCGATTACGCCACGATGACGCGTATCGGATGCTTCGCGAAGACGGTGGTGGAGCTGGTCGGGAACCTGGATCATCGTCCGCTGGTGGATGCGCCGCGCCGCAACCCCCAAGCGCAGTGCGTGCAGTGAGCTGATGCCCCCCCTGCGCCTGCTCCTGCGTCGCCACGTCGCCGCGATACTGGTGCTGGCGGCGTTGAGCGGCGCCACGTCGCTCGGCGCGCAGCAGGCGCGTCCGGGGGCGTTGGACAGCGCGCGTCAGGCGACCGATACGCTGAAGAAGAAGTCGCCGCAGGTGGCCGCCGCGTTAGGCTTCTTCCCCGGGGCCGGCCACTGGTACGCCGGAGAGGTCAATCGTGGATGGCTGATTGTGACGGTCTACTTCACGGCGGTGGCGATCGGTGGGAATGGGAGACGAACCGACGCCTGGGGGAAGGTCGCGGGGGTGACGATGGTCGGCGGGTTGGTGGCGGGAATCGTCGATGGGAGCAATGCCGCGCGACGGACCAACGACCGGATTGACCGCGAGCGGGCGCGACGAAAGGGGGCGGACACTGACAGCACGGCGGCGAGGGGCGAGGCGAGGCGTTAGGCGTCCCCTGGGCTGACGCGGCTGGGCGACCAGGGTTGCTCGCGGAACTTCCCCCCACGTTCGCGTGTCCATGCAGGGGTCCACTCTCCCCCCGCTGATCGATCGTATGCGCTCCCGCTTCCTGCTCGCCGCCGTCGTCGCGGCGGTCCTGGCCGTCGCCGGTGCGGCCTCCCCCTCCTCGCTCGCCGCCCAGCTTCCTGCGTCCCCGCCCGCGTCGCCGCTCGCGACACCGTCACCGGGGGTCACCTGGGAATACGGTACCTTCGCCCACCACTACGGCGCGGCCAAGCGTTGGGTGGGCCCCGATGGCAAGATGATCGAGCACTCCAAGCTCCCGGACTTCCTCACCGCACTGGGCGCGGCGCCGGCCGAGATTCCCGAGAAGTACGCCGCTGAGGAACGATGGAATTCGGCGGTGCTCAACCTGCTCGGCCGACAGGGGTGGGACGCGGTGGGGTGCCAGTTGATGGATCGCGCTGGGAACTACTACTACGTGTGCCTCCTCAAGCGCGCGGTGGTGGTCACCAAACCTGCAGACATTCGTTAGGAGACAGCGCATGTCCGTGAATGCCCAGTCGATGCGCCGCGCGCGTGGTACGATCGCGGTCATGCTCGTGACCACGTCGCTGACCGCCTGCCCGCAGGACAGGATCACCGAGCCCATCGCCAACCTCCCCGTTGCCACCGCATCGCCCTCCTGCGGCCCCGCCGACGGGCCAGCGGTGGAGATCACGCTCGCCGCCAGCGACAATCCGGCGGGTACCCCGCGCGCCAACGTGGCGATCTACACGAGTCTCTCCACGCTCAAGGGGCGCTGGACGCTCGGCCCGGATGTCGGAGTCGCGTCGTACATGACCGCGACCGGCACCGGCGAACTCGCGCGCAGCGGGACGGTGGTGATCGAGACGATCGATGCGGCCAACACGGTAACGGGAACGGTGCAGCTCGTCTTTCCCGACGCGGGGATGATTCGCGGTCGTTTTCGCGCGACCTGGATTGCGCGGACGGTGCGCTGCGGGTGAGGGCGTGAAAGCGAGGGCGCTTGCTGGTGCGCATTAACGCGCATCCGTGTCCCGCCGTCGAACAGGCACCATGCGATACCTCGTCCCCGCTCTCCTCCTCCTCGCGGCGCTTGCGCCGCTCGAGGACGCCGGCGCGCAGTTCCGCCGCCGCGATCGTTCGACCACCGAGCGCTCGTCGGCGCAGCGCGGCGCAAAGGATCGCCTGTCGCTGCAACACGACGGTCGTACGCGCACCTACACGCTGCACGTCCCCGCGCGTGTGGCGCAGGGGACGACGCCCGTCCCCTTGGTGATCATGCTGCACGGCGGGGGAGGCAACGCCGACAACGCCGAGATGATGTCGGGTTTCTCGCCCAAGGCCGATCGCGAGGGGTTCATCGTCGCCTATCCCGACGGAACGGGGGGCGGGCGCGCCGCAATGTTCACCTGGAACGCCGGGCACTGCTGCGGCTATGCGATGCAGAACAAGGTCGACGACGTCGGCTTCATTGGCGCGCTCATCGACCAGGTGCAACGCGACCATCGCATCGATCCCACCCGCATCTACGTCACCGGGATGTCCAACGGCGGGATGATGGCGCACCGGATCGGGATCGCGCTGTCGCACCGGGTCGCCGCCATCGCGCCGGTGGTCGGCGCCCTCTTCGGGGACGAGCCGAAGTCCGCGGCCCCAGTGTCGGCGATCGTCTTCAACGGGATGCGAGACCGTTCCGTCCCCTACGAGGGCGGCCACGGCCGCGGGGTGGGGCGCCGGGCGTGGGACGGCACGCCGACGAAGCCGGCGTCGCATCAGGGGACGTTCTGGGCGGCGGCCGATCGCTGCGCCCCCGCGCCGCGCACCGAGGACCGGGGGAGCCACCTCGTCACGACGTACGACTGCCCGTCGTCGCTAGCGGTGGTCCTGTACGCGATGAGGGACGGCGGTCACGCGTGGCCCGGTGGGCGCAAGGGGACGCCGGCGGGGGACGACCCGGGACGTGACGTGGACGCGACGGCGGTGATCTGGGAGTTCTTCGCGGCGCACCCGAAGCGTTAGGCACACCCGCGCGACGCCGCAAACCGGGTGGGGTGCAGGGCCTGGCGCGCGACCGCCGCTGGCTGGCCCCGGCACGTGACGGCGTCGGCGTGCCGGGCGGGGTCGAACCGGTCGAAGAACGCGTGCCCGACGGCGAACCATCCGCGCTGGGGAACCCAGAAGTCACCGAGCCGCGCCTGCGGGGTGACGCGACACGGCACGCCGAGCGCGTGCCCGGCGAGCGAGGCGCGGCTCTCGCACACGGGGGCGAGGCCGCGCGGGGCAACGACGAACCGCTGCCCGTTAGGCGCGGTGCCCGCGAGCTGCACGCGCCCCGAACGCAGGCACGCCCGCGCACCCCAGGACAGGGCCGCCACTACGGAGCGACGCCGGTAGGCGCTCTCCGGGAGCCGCCGCAGGATCGCCGTGAGCGCTCGGCTCACGAGGCTCGTGCCGAGCGTCACCTCCCAGTCCAGCTGCACGAGTGGGACCGCGATGTGCAGCGCGGTCGGGGAGCGCCACTCGACGCGCACCTCGGTGTGGACGACGCATTCCAGCGCGCGGCCGAAGTAACGCGCGCACGACTGCCCCGGTGGCACGTCGGAATAGAACCACCACCCGCCGTCCGGGCGCCGGTGCCACACGGAGTTGTAGCCCGGCCCCACGGACGAGGCGGAGAAGCGCCGCATCGCCAGGATGTCTCCCGAGGCGAAGGGGACGCCGAGGATGCCGTACCCCCGGAAGTGCTCGAACGGCCCGGGCGTCGGCGACGGTTCGTCGTCGATTTCCTCGATGAGTGGATGCGCGGCGGTGGACATGTCCGGGATGGCGAGGTGCCGGATCGACCGGCACGGGTCACTGGAAGCGAAGCGCGGGGCGCCCGCTGGGAAGGCGCTCGGGAATCAGGTGCCGCAGCCGCGGCGGCGTCGCGGCCGGATCCAGAAGTCCCTCGCGCACGAAGTCGATGAGCGCGACGATCTCATCCTGGCCGAGCGGCACCGCGCCCTGCAGGCGCGGGTCGAGGCGCGCGAGGACCGGCGCCATCGGGCCCGGCGCTCCCCGCAGGTCGGCCGGAAGCCCCGCGGTCGTGTAGGTCGCGGCACCACGCACGGCATCCAGGTGGTAGCGGATCGCCTCGTCCAGCTGCACGAAGGCACCGTTGTGCATGAAGGCCGGCTGCAGTGCGACGTTGCGCAATGGCGACGTACGGAAGGCATACCGATCGCCCGGGTTCCCCGTGACCTGCTCGAGGCCGAAGTCTTCGTTCGCCCCGGGGCCGTCGAACGGGACGTTGCCGACCGAGGGTACCACCTGCGGGATGCCGGCCACGTGCTGCCGGAAGTCACTGAACATCTCGTTGGCGTCGCCGGACACGGCGTGGCACGCCACGCACCCGGCGCGGCCGAAGAAGAGCAGCGCCCCTTCCTTCTGACGCTCGGTGAGCGCGTGGCCGACCCCCCGCGCGAAGCGGTCGATGGGCGCGTCGGCGTACACCTGCGTGAACTCGAACTCGGCGATGGCGCGCGCGAAGTCGTCGAACGTGATGGCGGCGCCGCCCTTCACGTGCGGGAAGCTCTTCGCGAAGAGCTGCCGGTAGCTCCCCTCGGTGTTGAGCCGCCGCACCACCTCGCGGCGAATCGCGTCGTTGTCGCCGGGGAAGTGAAAGCCGGCGGCCTCGACGCGCTCGGTGGGCGGGATGAAGGCCTGGGCGGTGAGCAGGTTCGGGAGGTAGGAGAGCGACGCGCCCTCGGGGGCGGGGAAGACGAAGCCCTGGCGGTTGTCGAACGGGTCACGCGACACGGCGTGGAAGCGCGAGTTCCACATGAGCGTGGGATAGAACGCCGTGTTGATCGCCATGGGCGTGCGCCGCTGGTTGCGCGGTCCCGAGCGCCCGGGGCCGACGATGCGGTTGCTCTCGATGCCGATGGCGATGGGTTGCGTGTCACCGAAGCCGTTGGTCGGCGAATGGCACCCGCCGCAGGCATTGTCGTCGTTGAGCCCCTGGATCGGGTCGAACCAGAGCAGGCGCCCGAGGTCGGCGAGCTGACGATCGATGCGGCGCCCGAGCCGGCCCTCGAGGGTGCTGGCGATGCGGCCGGTGAAGCCGTGCGCATCGAGGAGGGCGTGCAGGGCATCGTCGACCGACGCACTCACAGACGTCTGTGCGGGTCCGGGGGCCATGGCCCGATCGGGGGCTACGTCGCGACACGCAGCGAAGAGCAAGGTCGCAGCGGCGAGCCACGGCACGGTGCGGTGGAAGCGGCGAAGTGCCATTGTGCGTTCTCCGGAAGACTAAAGGGACGATGCAGTGTGAAGGACGAGGGCAGGGGCGTCGAGCGATTCGCACGAACGCCCGGCCCTCACGTGCAGAATCCTTAGGCGTCGCCGCAGGAGACGCGCGGGTTCGTCTGCGCGAACATCCCCGTGGGGTTGGGGCGCCAGACCCACGCGTGGAGGGCGAAGACCCCGAACTCGTCCTCGTGCTGGAAGGTCGCCCCCATGAACGTGGGCGGCGTTGCGGCTGGCCACATGGCGTACGGGATGGCGAACTCCGCCCCCACGAGCGCCAGGTCACCGTTCCGCTGGGGCTCGTAGACGAGCGCATCGGGCACCTCGGGGTCGATCGCGCCGTCGAGCAGGCGTCCGAGATGGACGTACACCGTCCCTACCGGCCCCTCGCCCGGACGGTTCTCGCACTCGTGCAGGAGGACGAAGCCGTCGGCGAGCGCGGTGCCGAGGTCGTGATAACGCGCGGTCACGCGCCGCAGCTGCGCGAGGACCGCGTTTGTGTCGCCCGGCGTGGCGAGACGTGCGACGCTGGCGGTCGCGGTGGCAACGGGCCCGGAGCGGGCGGGGGACGTGGCGGTGTCCGCGCTGCAGGCGGCGATGAAGCAGAAGGTCGCCGTCAGCGGGAGCGCGTGACGGAAGGCGGAGCGTGCGGTCGGCAACATGGCAGGGGTCCTCGGGTGAACGCCATCGCGGACGAGGCCGCGCGTGGCTGGTCGAGTGATCGCGTGCCATTCGAGGCGCAGCGCCGCGCGAGATCGGCTCACCGCGCGACGTCGGTGCACCGCGCTGGTGCGGGCGTCAGGGGATGCTCGCCTTGCCCCGGTAGAAGGCGGCGTCGTCCGTGCGTCCGAGCGCCTCGGAGACGATGGCGAGTCGGCGGTGCACCTCGCGAAGGTCGGGGTGCCGTTCCTCCTTCGTCTCGCCGAGGATGCGTCTCGCCAGCTGCAACTCGGTGAGGGCTGCCTGCAGCCGTCCCCGGCGCAGCTGAAGGAACCCCAGGTCCGAGTGGCTGCGTCCCAGCACGTCGGCGTTGGGGCGATAGAGTCGCGTGCGCAGCGCCAGCACCTCCGTGTACACCGACTCAGCCTCGGCAAGCCGCCCGGCGTCGCGCAGGATGTTGGCGAGACCGTGTAGGCTCGTGGCCGTCTCCGCATGCCCCGGGCCGACGGAACGCTTCCACATCGCGAGCCCCCGGGCGCGCCATTGCAGCGCCTCGTCCCAGCGCCCTTGCTGTGCCAGCGCCGCGCCCACGCCATCGAGCGCGCCGGCCACCCGCGGGTTGGTCTCGCCGAAGACCCGCTGCCGCAACGCGAGCCCCTCGCGGCGCAGCGACTCCGACTCGCGCGGTCGGTGTCGCTGCTCCGCGATGTTGGCGAGACCGTCCAGGCCATGGATCGCGCCGATCGCGCTGCCGCCGGAGGCGTGGTGGATGGACACCCCCTCGCGATAGGCACGCTCGGCCTCGGTGGTGTCGCCGCCGCTCTCGACGATGGCGTCGGCCAGGTGGAAGAGCGCCGTCCCCGTGCGCTGGTCGCGCACCCCCGCGTCGCGCCTGAGACGCGCCACCGCATCGCGGAGCAGCGACTCGGCCTCGGCATAACGACCGCTGCGCTTGATCGACGCGGCGAGGCGCACCTCGAGCGTCGTCGTCTCGGGGTCCCGCTCGCCGCGCAGGCGCCGGGCGCGCGCGTACGCCTCGCGATAGTACCGCACCGACTCGGCCTCGCGCGCCAAGTACGGCATCAGGAAGCCGAGATCGGAGAGGAGCGCGATCCCCGCCTCGGTGTCGAGGCGCCCGGCCCGGCGGTGCAGCGCGAGAGCTTGCAGGTACGCGCGCTCGGCCTCGTCGTACCGCGAGCGGAGGCGCAGCACGCGCCCGCTGTTCTGCAGGCTCTCGGCCACGTCCGGGTGCAACGAGTCCAGCCGCGCGCGGCGAATCGCGAGGCTCCGGCCGATGAACTCGCTCGCCCGTTCGTACTCCCCCAGGTTGACGAGGACCATGCCGAGCGCGTTGAGCATCCGCGCCTGCACGAGCGGCTGCGAGCCGAGGCGCTCGACCTGCGCCATCCCTTCCCGCAGGATCGCGCGCGCCGCCGTGGTGTCGCCGGCGACGCGGGTCGGGTCCGCCGCCTGAAACAGATCGGCCAGGAAGCCCGAGACGCTCTGCGTTTCGGCGAGGGCACGTTCCGCGTCCCGCCGCGCGCGCGCCGCCACCGTGGCCTGCCAGCTGACGACCGCCAGCGCCGCGACGAGCGCCACGGTCGCGGCCGCCGCGGCCGCCACGCCGATCCGGTGGCGCCGGACGAACTTCGTCGCCCGGTATCCGAGGCTGTCCGGGCGCGCCCGCACCGGCTCGTTCGCCATGAAGCGGCGCAGGTCGTCCGACAGCTCACGCACCCCGGCATAACGACGCCGGCCGTCGGGATGCAGCGCCTTGAGGACGATGAGGTCGAGGTCGCCGCGCACCTCCCGGGCGTCGCGGGGCTCCCCGATCCGGTCGCTCGGGCGCACGGGCGTCTCCGCGGAGACCTTCGCCTCCACGATGGCCGGCGAGAGCCCGCGCAGGACGAAGGGGCGCACGCCGGTGAGCAGCTCGTACAGCACGATCCCCAGCGCGTACACGTCGGAGAGCGTCGTCGCCGGCTCGTTGCGCAGCTGCTCGGGACTCGCGTACTCCGGCGTGAACCAGGCGCCGGTCGCGGTGTTGCCGCCGGCCCCGTCGCTCGCTTCGAGCAGCTTGGCCACGCCGAAGTCGAGCAGCTTCACGCGGCCGTCGGTGGTGATGAGGATGTTGCCGGGCTTGAGGTCCCGGTGCACCACGAGTTGCTGGTGCGCGTAGTCCACCGCGTCGCACACCTCGAGGAAGAGCTGGAGCCGTTCGGCCATCGTGCAGCGTCGCTGCCGGCAGTGCTCGAGCAGCGTCGTCCCGGCGACGAACTCCATCGCGAAGTACGGCTGCCCCTCGTCGGTGGCACCCGCGGCGATGAGCCGCGCGATCCCCGGGTGCTCGAGGCGCGCCAGGATGCGGCGCTCGGCACGGAACCGGTCGACGAGGCGCGCATCGACGTAGTCGAGCCGCAGGAGCTTGAGGGCGACGGTCTGCGTCACCCCGTCCTCCTCCCGCGTCGCCAGGAAGACACGTCCCATCCCCCCCTGCCCCAGCGGGCGGATGATGCGATACGGACCGATGTGGTCGTGCGGCAGTCCGTAGAGTCGCGGGGGCGCCTGCGGTTCGTCGAGCCGGGCCAGGCGATGCTCGTCCTCGTGCGCCGCGAGGAGCGAGCGCACATCGTCCTCCAACTCCCGGTTGCCGGCACACGCCTCGGCCACGAAGGGGTCGCGCCGGGCGGGGGGCTGCTCCAGCGCGTCGAGGAAGATGCGCTGTGCGAGCGCCCAGGCCGCGGCCGCGTCGCCCGGCGAGGCGGGGGCCGCGTCGTCGGGTACGCCAGCATCCCCGGACCGGGCGGGGTCAGCCATGCGCTCGCGCGAGCTCCCGGTTGAGCCATGCGCGCGCCGCGGTCCAGTCGCGCTTCACCGTCGCCGGCGACGTCCCCAGCAGCTCGGCGGTCTCCGTGATGTCCATCCCGGCGTAGAAGCGACACTCCACGACGCGCGCCTGCCGTGCGTCGAGCGCGGTCAGGCGGGTCAGCGCCTCGTCGAGCGCGAGCAGCTCGGCGGGGCGCGTCATGGCGGCAACGCAGGCGTTCTCCAGCGGGACGTGCTCTGCCGCCCCCCCGCGCCGCCCGGCGTGTCGCTTCCGCGCGTGCGACACGAGGATTCGGCGCATCTCCTCCGCGCAGGCACCGAAGAAGTGGGCGCGGTTCTCCCACCGGATCCGGTCGAGCCGAGCCAGCTTGAGGTAGGCTTCGTGGACGAGCGCCGTGGGCGAGAGCGTGTGCCCCGTGCGTTCGCGGCGCAACTCGCGCCGTGCGAGAATCCGCAGCTCCTCGTAGACGAGCGGCAACAGGGCGTCGAGGGCGGGGATGCCGTCCGACGAGGGCTGCCGAAGCGCGTGGGTGATCTCGGGAGTACCCATCTCGACCTCATCGAGGCGCACAAGTCCCGCCGAACGGCTCACCGGTGCCGGACTCGCGCAGCGAGCCCGGCGGCGTAGCGCCGCGGACGGAGCCCCACGGGCGTGGGGGCGCGCGCCCATCTGTCCCTCGAGTGAGCCGTCCGCGGGGGTCCCTGCGCCTCGCCCGGGAGTCGGCGGTGTGGTGCCGCCGCGCCCCTCATCAGGAGATGCGCATCATGACCTGGAGACCTGACCCCACATTCTACCCCTCGCCACGCGAGGCGCGAGAGGCGCCCCCGGAACGGATGGCCTACGTGGCGCTGCTGGCCCCGGAGGGGAACGGCAAGCGCGACGCGCTCGGCGTCGTCGATGTCGATCCCGCTTCACCGTCGTTTGGGCGACTGGTGCACGCCGTCGAGTTCCCGACCGGCGGCAACGAGCTCCATCATTTCGGGTGGAACGCCTGCAGCTCGCACCTGTGCCCCTACGCGCCGCATGCGCACGTGGAGCGGCGCTACCTGGTGGTCCCGGGGACGCACAGCGCCAACATCCACATCGTCGACACGCGCCCCGAGGACGGCGGCCGCCCGCGCCTCGTGAAAGTGATCGACGGGAAGGAGGTGATGGCGCGGACCGGATATGCAGCGCCGCACACCGTGCACTGCGGCCCCGACGGCGTCTACGTGAACGCCCTTGGCACGCCGGACGGGGGAGGACCGGGAGGTGTCTTCATGCTCGATCACCAGACCTTCGAGCTGCGCGGCGCGTGGGAGAAGGACCGCGGGCCGCAGTACCTCGCCTACGACTTCGCCTGGCACCTGGGGCAGGACACGATGATCACCAGCGAATGGGGGACCCCCAACATGGTCACGCGCGGGGTCGATCCCGAACTCCTGCTGGGCGGGAAGTACGGCAACGCCCTGCACGTGTGGGACCTTCGGCGCCGCACCCACCAGCAGGTGCTCACGCTGGGCGAGGAATACCAGATGGTGCTCGAGCTGCGTCCCGCGCACGATCCGTCGCGCCCCTATGGCTTCGTCGGGTGCGTCATGAACCTCAAGGACCTGTCGTCCTCGGTGTGGATGTGGTACCGCGACGACGCCAGCGGGCGTGCCGGCGAATGGAAGCTGCGCAAGGTACTGGACATCCCCGCCGAGCCGGCCGACCCCGAAACGCTCCCTCCCCTCCTGCAGGGCTTCAAGGCGGTGCCGCCACTCGTGACCGACCTCAACCTCTCGGTGGACGACCGCTGGCTCTATGTCTCCTGCTGGGGGACGGGGGAGTGCATCCGGTACGACGTGAGCGACCCGTTCAACCCGCGCCGCACCGGCTCGGTGCGCATCGGCGGGATCGTCGGGCGCGCCGGGCACCCGGCGGCTTCGGGGCGCTCTCTCAATGGCGGTCCGCAGATGGTCGAGGTGAGTCGCGACGGGCGTCGCGTGTACCTCACCAACTCGCTGTACTCGCCGTGGGACGCGCAGTTCTACCCGGACGGCATCAAGGGGTGGATGGTGCAGCTGTCGGCCGAGGCGGATGGCACGCTGGCGTTCGAGCCGGGCTTCCTGTGCGAGTTCGACGACGGGATCCGTGCGCATCAGGTGCGCCTCGACGGCGGCGACGCGTCGTCGGACTCGTTCTGCTACGCCTGATGGAACCGGCTGCGATGAGTTTGGGTGGCGTCCTGGTCCTCGGGGCGTGGCACGGGCTCAACCCCGGGATGGGGTGGCTCTTCGCTGTCGCGCTGGGGATGCAGGAGCGGGATCGGCGTGCCGTCTGGCGCGCCCTTCCCCCGCTCGCCATCGGACACGGGATCGCGATCGCGGCGGCGGTGGGGGTGGCGGCGGCGCGCGGCGTCGTCGTCCCGCTCGCCGCGCTGGAGTGGGGGGTGGGGGGCGCGCTCGTCGCCTTCGGCGTGTGGAAGCTCCGCTCGCCGCGCCATCCGCGATATGGGGGGATGCGCGTCAACGGCCGCGAACTCACCGTGTGGTCGACGCTCATGGCGACGGCCCACGGGGCGGGGCTGATGATCGTCCCCTTCGTGTTGCGGGGGGCTGGGGCGCGGGGGAGTGGCGTCGAGCACGCATTGGTGGGACACGCGGCGCATGCGACGATGGGCGCTACGCTCCCGGGAATGGAAGGGGCGGTCGTGGCCACGCTCGTGCACACCGTCGGGTACCTGGTCGTCGTCGGGGGGCTGGCGGTGCTCGTCTTTGAACGTCTCGGGCTGTCGCGCCTGCGACGGCTTTGGGTGAACCTCGACCTCATCTGGGCGGTGGCGCTGATCGTCGCGGGGGTCGCGACCCTGGGGCTGCGGGTGCTCGCGTCGGTGAGCGGGTGAGGCGCCGGCGGGAGTGACGGGGCGGGGAGCTGGGATGGGAACTCCGGGTGGTGGTGTCGTGTCCTGGCGCGGCGATCGGCCGGGCGACAGCGTCTCCCCGCGACCGCGCGTAGTCGCAGCACGTCCGCCGCACGGCCCCCGCACGGTCGTTGCGAGTCACCTGGCCGGTCACTCCCGTCCCCGAGCCCCATGCGCTTTCCGCCCCGATCCGCGATCCCGCTCCTCCTCGTTGGCGCGCTCGCATCAGGCGCGATGGCCCAGTCGCCGGCTCCGGTCGCGCACGAGTTCGATCGCCTCCATTTCCGCTCCATCGGCCCGGCGAGCATGTCGGGGCGCATCGCCGACCTGGCGGTCTACGAGGCCAACCCTGCCATCTATTACGTGGGGACGGCCCACGGTGGTGTGTGGAAGACCACCAGCAACGGCGCGACCTTCGAGCCGCTTTTCCAGGACCAGGGGCTCATCGCCATCGGCGATGTCGCGGTCTCGCAGATCAATCCCGACCTGGTGTGGGTGGGGAC
This sequence comes from uncultured Gemmatimonadaceae bacterium, assembly GCA_964560345.1. GTDB lineage: Bacteria > Gemmatimonadota > Gemmatimonadetes > Gemmatimonadales > Gemmatimonadaceae > SCN-70-22. The sequence continues at coordinate 3,735 of CAZLLP010000116.1, read as the reverse complement.
GGGCGAGTCGAACAACCGGCAGAGCACCTCGTGGGGGGGCGGCGTCTACAAGTCCACAGACGGCGGCAAGACCTTCACGTTGATGGGACTCCCGCAGTCCCGGCACATCAACCGCATCATCATCCACCCCACCAACAACGACGTGGTACTGGTGGCGGCGACCGGGCCGCTCTTTGGTCCCGGCGGCGAGCGCGGAATCTTCAAGACCACCGACGGCGGCAAGTCGTGGAAGCAGGTGCTCACGCTCGACGATGACACGGGGGCCAACGACCTCGCGGTGTCGCTCTCCGAGCCTAACGTCATGTTCGCCTCGTCGTACCAGCGTCGCCGCACCGCCTGCTGCATGAACGGTGGCGGGCCTGGGAGCGCGCTCTGGCGCTCGACCGACGGCGGCGACACGTGGACGAAGCTTTCGGGGAATGGTCTCCCCGGCGGCTCGTTAGGGCGCATCGCGGTCGATGTCTACCGGCAGAGTTCGCGCATCGTCTACACGATGATCGAGGGGCCCGGGGGCGGCGGACCGGGAGGAGGCGCAGCGCCCGCGCCTGCGGCTGGCGGCGCTGCACAGCGCCCGGCCCAGGATACGACGCCCACCGGTGTCTATCGCTCCGACGATGGCGGACAGACGTGGCGAAAGATGAGCGCCACCAACCCGCGCCCGATGTACTTCTCGCAACTCCGCATCGACCCGACGTCGCCAGAGCGTGTGTACCTGGGTGGCGTCGGCCTGCACATGTCCGTCGATGGCGGGCGCACCTTCGAGACCGATGCCGCGCTGGTCACGCACGACGACGTGCACGGGATCTGGATCAATCCGGCCAACCCCAACCACATCCTCACCGGGAACGACGGTGGGCTCGCCGTATCGTACGACATGAGCCGCACGTGGACCTTCATCCCCAATCTCCCGGTGGGGCTCTTTTACCACGTCGGCTACGACATGGAGATCCCGTACAACGTCTGCGGCGGGATGCAGGACAACTACAACTGGTGCGGCCCCAGCGCCTCGCGACTGGGGCGCGGGATCATGAATCACGACTGGTTCCAGATCCTGGGCGGCGACGGTTTCGTGGCCATCCCCGACCTTCGCGACTCGAAGATCGTCTACACCGAGTCGCAGGACGGGAACATCATCCGCCGCAACACGCTGACGGGCGAATCGAAGAGCATTCGTCCGACGCCATTCAACGTCGTGAATGCCACCAAGGGAGAAACGTATCGCTTTCACTGGGATACGCCGCTCCTGCTGTCGCCTAACGACCCGGGCGCGTTGCTGGCCGCCGGCAACCGCGTCTTCCGCTCGCGCGACCGCGGCGACTCGTGGGAGGCGATCAGCCCCGACCTCACGAAGAACGCCAGCCGCGACTCGCTGGTGACGATGGGGCTCAAGGGGAGCCAGATCACCATCGCCCGCAACGACGGTATCTCGGCGTGGCCGACCATCGTCACGCTCGCCGAATCACCGAGGCAGGCGGGGGTCTTCTATGCGGGGACCGACGACGGGACGGTGAGCGTCACGCGCGACAACGGGCGCACGTGGCAGGACATCACGAAGCACCTCCCCGGATTCCCGGCGGGGCATGCCTTCGTGTCCAAGGTGGCGCCGTCACGGTACGACGCCGCCACCGTCTATGTCGCCGTCGACAACCATCGCCTCAACGACTACGAGCCGTACCTCTGGGTGAGCACCGACTTCGGCGCGACGTTCCGTTCGATCGTGAGCGGGTTGCGCGGCGAGAACGTGCGCACGCTCACCGAGGACACACGCAATCGCGACGTGCTCTACATCGGGACCGAGACGGGGATCTTCGTCTCGCTGGATCGCGGCGCGAGCTGGCGTCGCCTGCGTGGCAACCTGCCGACCGTGCGTGTCGACGAGCTGACGATCCATCCGCGCGACAACGCGCTCCTGGTGGCGACGCACGGGCGTGCGCTCTGGATCCTCGATCATCTCGAGCCCATCCAGGAGTACGCGTCCATCAAGGATGCCGATGCAAAGCTCATCACCCCCGGCTTCACGCTGCAGTGGAAATACAAGGACGATCGCAACGACGAATTCTGGGGGCACCAGTTCTTCACGGGCGAGAATCCGCCGGCGGAGGCGGTGATTCCGATGTACCTGCGCGCTCCGCTCACCAATGGCAAGCTGCGCATCGCCGACGCGGGCGGGCGTGTGGTGCGCGAACTGGCCATTCCCGCCAGCCGCAACACGGTGGGGATCCAGACCATGTGCTGGGACCAGCGTCCGGAGCCGATCACCCCGCTCCCCGTTAGGCGTGCCGGTGGTGCTGGAGCTGCAGGAGGTCCCGGTGGGGCAGCAGGGGCACGCGCCGTCCCTGGCGTCCCACAGCAGCTCCCCCCCGTCGGCTACAAGGCCGAGAGCCCGTGTCCGCCGCCGGACAGCGCCGCGGCGGGCGGTGGTGGTGGCGGCGGTGGCGGCTTCTTTGGCGGGGGCGGCAACAATCAGGGGGCGCTCGTGGTCCCCGGGAACTACACCGTCTCGCTGGTGGCCGACGGCAAGGTGCTCGACAGCAAGACGCTGCGCCTGGTGATGGACCCGTCGGTGCAGCTGACGGGTGGCGATCGCGCCCGCTACAACGCCATCGCCGCCGACCTGCACGAGCTGCATCGGCAGGGGACCGAGGCGGCGCGCCCGCTGGTGGCGCTGTACGACGAAGTATTGCGCGTGGCACCCAAGGTCGATTCGAGCGCCGCGCCCGCGAACGTGAAGAGCGAATGGACGGCATTCCGCGCGCAGTTCGATTCGGTGCGCGCCAAGTTCGGCGTCCCGGTGGCGGCTGGCGGCGGCTTTGGTGGTGGCGGTGGTGGCGGCGCCGCTGCCGCGGCTGCGGCAGCGGCCAACGTCCTGGGGCGCGTCGGAACGCTCAAGGGCTCGATCCTCGGAATCTGGGAAGTCCCCACTGCCGGCACCATGCGCCAGGTGAACAACGCGCGCACAGAGCTGAATGGCGCGATGGCGCAGGCGCGAGCCATCGTCGAGCGGGCGCGCGCGATGAGCCGCACGCTCGCGCCGCACGGGGTGACCATGACGGTGGCGAACTAGGCGGAATTACTCGGAGGAGGGATCATGGCTGCACGAAGGACCAGCGCGCGGGCGAAGCCCGTCGCCGTGAAGAGGGCGCCCGCCAAGAAAGAGCCCGCGAAGAAGGCGCCCGCCAAGAAAGCGCCCGCGAAGAAGAGCGCCGGCAACAAGACCACGGCCACCTCGGCCAGCGTCGATCGGTATCTCGCGGCCATCACGGACGCGGCCAGGCGCAAGGACTGCGAGGCGCTGTGCGCGCTGATGGCGAAGGCGACGCGCCATCCGCCGCAGATGTGGGGGACGGCGATCGTCGGCTTCGGGAGCTATCACTACCGCTACGACAGCGGGCGCGAGGGAGACTTCATGCTGGTCGGCTTCTCGTCGCGAGCGAGCGAGATCGCACTCTACGGCTTGCGAGCCGCGCCGGAAGCGAACGCCCTCCTGGCCAAGCTCGGGAAGCACAAGGAAGCGAAGGGGTGTGTCTACGTGAAGAAGATGGATGACGTCGATGCCGCGGAGCTCCAACGGCTGGTGGCGACCGTGGCGGTGGCGAAGCAACAGGAAGACGTCGGCTCGGCGAACTGATCAAACCAACCCAGGGCACACGATCCTTGAATCCTTCATGGACTCGGACCCCCTGAACGACACCCACACCACCGATAGCCACGTCGCCGGATCGCATCCCCGCCACC
>CAZLLP010000115.1:0-18026 GCA_964560345.1 uncultured Gemmatimonadaceae bacterium | reverse complement strand
CCCCGCCGGAGGTAAGAAGAAGTGAGCCGCCGTAAGAAGTCGGTGAAGCGTCCCGTTCTCGCGGATGCGCGCTACGACAGCCAGACTGTCTCGAAGTTCATCAACTCCCTGATGTACCAGGGGAAGAAGTCGACCGCCGAGCGCCTCTTTTACGGGGCGATGGACATCGTCGAATCCAAGACGAGCCAGCCGGGGGTGAACGTCTTCAAGCAGGCGCTCGCGAATCTCAAGCCGGTCATCGAGGTCAAGTCGCGCCGCGTCGGTGGTGCTACGTATCAGGTGCCGGTCGAAGTCCGTCCCGAGCGCCGCACGGCGTTGGCGATGCGCTGGTTGATCTCCTACTCGCGCGATCGCAACGAGAAGTCGATGGCGGAAAAGCTCGCGGCCGAGGTGATTGCGGCTTCCAAGGGTGAGGGGAACGCGGTGAAGAAGAAGGAAGACACGCACCGCATGGCCGAGGCGAACAAGGCGTTTGCCCACTATCGCTGGTAGCCTGACTCCCGACCCGACTAGGTTGGAACGCTCGCCCGGAGATTGGTCCGGGCGAGCGTTTGTCACATCTGGCACGCAAGTTGACTTGGATGGGGCTGCTGTACTCTCATGCCCCCTCCAAACCGATGAGCGCTGTAATGTCGATCAGCATGGCTAACGTCCGCCTGCCCAAGCCCAAGTCCGACCTGATCTTCAAGACGTTGGCCGACGGAGGGTTGATCTTCTCGCCCGCGCTCGAGGTCTATTTCTCCGTCAACGCGGTGGGTTCGCGCGTCTGGAACCTCCTGCCGCCGGTCACCGACACGTTGGACGCCCTCGTCGCGACGCTGTCGGCGGAATACACCGACGTCACGGCCGACGTCATTCGTGCCGACGTTGAAGAGCTGCTCGCGGAGTTCGCGTCGCAGGGGCTGGTGGACCCCGCGCTGTGATCATCGCGCGGCCGTGCGCAGGCACGCCGCGCTCCTGACACGCATCGCGCAGTGACTGCCCTCGCCGCGCTCTGCGGTGCGCCGCATTCCGGTGGCAACGAGGCGGTGACGCAGATGCTCGCGTTACTCGCGCTTCGCGGCGATCGCCCCACCATCGTTCGCCCTGCCGACGACTGCTGCATGGGGGCGGCGCTCTACGACTGGCAGTCGGAGTGGGCCGGGACCGGAGTGGGGCGCTGCGGCCCCGTCGCAGTCGTCGCCGACGCCACCCTGTACTACATCGCCGACCTCGTGAAGGCGCTGCGCCACGAAGGCGTTGCGCCTGCGTCACACTCGCCGGCCGATCTCATCGCGGCGGCCGTCGCCGCATGGGGAGAGGGGGCCGCGAGCCGTCTCGAGGGCGACTTCGCCTTCGTCGCCCTTCACACAGAGCAGCGGAGCGTCATTGCCGCGCGCGATTGGGGCGGGCTGAGATCGCTCTATTTTGCTGCCACCGAGCACTCCATCGCCTTTGCCAGCGAGGTGACCCCGCTCGCTCAGCTCCCGGGAGTGGACGCCTCGATCAACCTCCCGTGGCTCGCCGAGGCGGCCGCAGCGCGCTACGAGTCGCCCACCGAATCGGTCTATCGGGGCGTTGAGCTGGTGCCGGCAGGCTCCGTCGTTCGCGTTGCATTGGACGGAGCGAACCTGTCCCGCCGAATCGCGCGAATGCGCACGTTCGACCCTCCGCGATTCCTGGGAGACGAGCACCCGGTCGTCCCGTTCGACGAGGCCAAGCGTGAGCTCCGAGCCCTGATGGAGCAGGCGGTTCGCGAGCGCATCCCCGCCAAGGGTGATGTGTCGGTCGGACTGAGCGGTGGCCGCGACTCCACGGCGGTCTACGCGCTGGCGCGCGCGCAGGAGGGGGAGCGCGTGAAGAGCATGTCGGTGACCTATCCCGAAGGAGATCCCGGCCGAGAGGACGACGTCATTCTCGACGTCCTGCGGATGAGTGGCGGTGCGCCGCATTGGATCCCTTCTACCGAACTCCCCATTCTCGGCTCTGTTCGCGAGTCGGCGATGTCGCGCCACGAACCGTTCGCGCATGTCTACGCCGAGTTTCAGGAGGCGCTCGCCCGAGCGGCGCGGACGCTCGGCACGCGCGTCATGCTGAATGGAAGCGGCGGCGATCAGCTCTTCTCGGGCGAGCCCACATATCTCGCCGACCTGCTGCGCGAGCGAAAGCTGCGCACGCTCCGCTCGGAGTGGCGAATGCTCCAAGGGGGACGGGACTGGAAGGCGTTCTTCAAGGTTGCGGTATGGCCCAATCTGGGTCCGATGTCCAAGTGGCTGCTCGCGTTGGTTCGCGGAAAGCCATACCCCGACCCATTCGACCGCGAACTTCCGCCGTGGATCCGTCGGGACTTTGCGCAGCGTCAGCAACTCGATGAGCGCCACCGAGCCAACTTCCCGTCTCGGAAAGCGGCGGCCGGCGCGGGAGACTTCGAGCGGCGGTGGCTCCTGGGACATCCGTTCTTCCCCCGCGTATTTGCGGAGGCCTACCGGCTGTATCTCAAGGAGGGTATCGAGTTACGCACGCCGCTGGCTGATGTGAGGCTTCTACGATTTGCCGCGACTCGGCCACGCTGGGAGCGACGCACGGGGTGGCAAGTGAAGGTCCTGATGCGCGCATCCCTCATCGATGTGTTGCCGCCTTCCGTCACTGCAAATCGTCATCGCCCCACCGGAACAACCGAGGGACTGCTCGCCTTGGCTATCAGGCGGCATCTCAAAGACTTACTGGATGAGTTGTGCAACGATTCTGTTTTGGAAGCGATGGGAATCGTGGATGTGCCCGCTTTGAGGGCTTTGGGATCGCGAATTGCCGATGGAACGGGAGATTCTGCAGCATTGGAAGTTGTGTACACGATTCTTGCTGAAGCGTGGGCTAGGTCACACATCGGCAAGGGTTTCCCGGTTGCCGGATAAGCGTGTGGATTCGAAATTGCACAGCTGGTAAGTGAAGGTCAGAGCGAGCGGTCAGCGCTCAAAGCGCGGCGGGGGAGCCGCATTGCCGCCGGGGCACATGCCCGGTAACCCTGATAAGGGAGTACGAAATGTACCAGAAGCCGACTGTGGTACGTCTTGGCACTTTCCGTCAGCTGACTCAGCTCGGGTGCGTTGGTGGTTCTGACGCTTTCTCCGTGCCTGGGATCGGGACGTCGATCGGCGGAACGCCGGTCTACGGAACGAATGGACAGCCGACGGTGTGCTTGGCGCCGAACGTCTCGCGCTAAGCGGACGGGTTACAGGCCGAGGGACCGGAGAAATCCGGTCCCTCGTGCTTTTTCAGGTATAGGAGTACCGTACTCTTGGGCTCCGCCGGTCTCCGTCTCCCGATTCCTGCGTTGGGGTCTGGTGATTTTCGTCACGAAGGGCAACATTCTTGCAACGCAGGTTCTGCGTGCGGGACTTACCCGCCGAGGGGCGAGAGCTCCTGCGGGCAGGACCACGCGACCGCGGGTGGTTTGGCGGCGGTGCCGTCGGGACACTCTCCCGGCAACATTCCAGTGAGGAGGACGCGATGTATCAGAAGCCGACGGTGACTCGACTCGGCGGATTTCGCGAGCTGACGCAACTCGGCTGCGTCGGCGGGAGCGACAGCTTTTCGGTGCCTGGAATTGGAACGTCGATTGGCGGAACGCCGGTCTACGGCTCCAACGGCCAGCCGACCGTCTGCCTGGCGCCGAACGTCTCGCGCTAACCGCGCTGGTCGAACCGGGGGGCCGGAGCAATCCGGCCCCTTTGTGTTGCCGGTGACCTTGCCCTCGGCGCGTGAGTCATGACGCCGAATGACCGCGAGGGATCACCCGGCATCGGTCTGGACCGAATCGACCGGCGGCCGTTTCATCCGAATTCGTGGAACTGAGTATTCTCCCGTCATGGCCGACTCCAAAACGCTTGCCCAGGGCACTGTCCGCGTGACGCATCATGCGGAGCCCCAGGCGATTGTCGTTGAGGACGTCTACAAGCGATTCCCCAGTCCTCGATCGCTGTGGCAGACGGTGCGGCATCCGGGCCAGCGCGAGTGGGTGGAGAGCCTGCAAGGCGTCTCGTTCTCTGTGGCTCGCGGGGAGTTCTTCGGCATCCTGGGGCCTAACGGGGCCGGCAAGACGACGCTGTTCAAGTGCATCACCGGCTTGGTGACGCCCGAACGCGGGGCCCTCACGCTGCAGGGGCACGACGTGCTGCGCGCCACGCGCCGCGCCCGTGCGCAAATCGGGGTGGTCTTTGCCAATGAGCGCGCCATGAACTGGCGTCTCGATGCGCGCGAAAACCTGCGCCTCTTTGCCGCGCTGTATGGAGTGCCGCGTGCGGAGGTCGATGATCGTGTGAACTCGGTCCTCAGGCTCGTCGACCTCGCCGACACCGCGCAGCGTCTGCTCGGGACGTTCTCGTCGGGCATGAAGCAGCGCGTCTCGTTGGCCCGCGCCCTCCTGACCGATCCTCCCATCCTGCTGCTCGACGAGCCGACGCGCAGCCTCGACCCCGTGTCCGCGCAGCGCTTTCGCGAGTTTCTCCGCGAGCAGGTGGTGACGCGCGATCGCACGGTTCTGTTGGCGACGCACACCACCGAAGAAGCGTTCGGGCTGTGCGACCGCGTGCTCGTGCTCGATCGTGGTCGGGTGCTGGCGACCGACGCGGCGGCGCGCCTCGCCGACCAGTTTGCAGATCACGTCTATCGCGCGTGGGTCCGCGATCCGGCGCACCCCGCGCTTCGCGAAGCCGGCGTGCGCCTGATCGACGAGTTGACCTCGGACGACGAGTGGCGGGTGGTCGAGTTCCCCGACCTCGGGACTGGGCGCGACGCGGCCTCGACGCTCCGGCGACTGGTCGCCAGTGGCGTGGAGATTTCGCGCTTCGAGCGGATGGGGTTGTCGTTAGGCGAGCTGCTCGAGCGCGTGGTGGCGCAGCGCGGGGGGCACGCATGAGGGTGATCGTGGCGATGCTGCGGGCAAGCTGGCGCGCGGCGACGAGCTACCGGCTGGCGACCGTCTTCTCCCTGGCGGGGTTGGCCTTCACCGTCGTCCCGCTCTACTTCGTGGCGGGGGCGCTGCAGGGGACGATGGCGAACAGCATCCAGGGCGAAGGCGGGCAGTACTTCGCCTTCGTGCTCGCCGGGATGGTTGCCACGACCATCATCACCGAGGCCGTGTCGACCATTCCGTCGAACGTGGGCTCGGCCGCCACCAGCGGCACGCTCGATTCGCTCTTTCTCACCCCCACGCCGCCGGTAATCCTGTTTGCCGGACTGTCGGCCTACGGCGTGGTGTGGACGTCGATCCGCAGTGCCTTGCTGCTGCTGGGGGGAGCCGCGTTAGGCGCGACCATCAGTTGGACCAGTCTCCCGCAGGCGATGCTGGTCCTCGCGCTGCTCGCGCTGGCCTACGTCCCGTTTGGCTTGCTGATGACCGCTTCGCAGATCGCCTTTCGCACGTCGGGACCGTTCATGAGCGGAATCCTCCTCGCTTCCACGTTCCTGGGCGGGGTCTACTATCCGGTCCACGTGATTCCGTCGTGGCTGCAATCGCTTGCCTGGCTGGTCCCGCTGTCCTACGGCTTGCGGGCCTTCCGCAAACTGTTGCTGGAGGGGGCGCCCTTCGCGGCCGTGTGGAGCGACGTCGGCATGTTGCTCGTGTTCATCCTGGTACTTGGCTCGATCGGGGTGGCGGCGCTGGCGCTGGCGTTCCGCTATGCGCGCCGCACCGGCGGCCTGTCGCAGTACTAACGATCGAGTGCCATGACGACGACGCACAAGCGCTACCGCGCCTTCGGGCGCGTGCTGGAATCGGAGTTCACGCTCGGCGAATTGCACGAGATTCCGGCGGACGCTCGTACGCCGGAGTGGCGACTGGTCCTCGCCGACGGCGTCCCGCCGGAGGCGCCCGACGCCACGCTCATCGGCACCGAGGACATCGCGTACGGCGCCACCGTCACGCTGACGCTCCTTCGCCCCGGCGAGTTCAGGCTCGTCTACTCCGACACCGGAACCTTCGACCTCTCGGCGCCGCGCGGTGAGATTCGGTGGTGGCGTTCGCCGACGTGCGACGACGACCTCGCGGCCATGGATATCCTCGGACGCGTGCTGGCGACGATGCTGCACGCCGAAGGGGCAGTGACGTTGCACGCCAGTGCCGTGGCGATCGATGGGGTGGCGATCGGCTTCATGGCGCCCAAGTTCCATGGCAAGAGCACGCTCGCCGCGGCGATGACCTACGTCGGCGCGCACCTCGTGTCGGATGATGCGCTGGCGATTCTCCCGGGCGCTCCGGTGCGCTGCGTCCCCGGGGTGCCAAGCGTCCGGCTGCGCGAGGAGAGTGCGGCGCACTTTCCCCGCACCAAGGGGGTGCAGGCCCCGGACCTGCCGCGCTGGCGCGTCGTCGACATGCTGCCCGGCGACCAGGTGGCGTTGCAGCCGATGCCGCTGGCTGCTCTCTATGTGTTGTCCCCTCGTCCGAGCGACGAGGCCACCGAACCGGTGCGGCGCGTTGCCCTGGGATCCATCGATGCGATTCTCGCGCTGTCGCGCTTCGCGAAGATGGGGGCGCTCCTCGGGGATCGCGAAGGACAGCACCACGTGTCGCGCGTGATCGACGTGGTCTCGACGGTCCCGGTGTATACGCTGGAGATCGTCCGCGACCTGCAGCAAATCGAGCAGGTCACGGCGACGATCGCCGGGTGGCACCGCGTGGTCAGCGCCTAACGGCGACGATAGTCGGGCAGGTCGGCGTCGCTCCCGGCGCGCACGCGCGCCGCGAGTGCCAGCGCCGCCTCGCGGGCCACGGTGTCCCAATCGTTGGAATGCCGGCGACGAAATGGGCGCACCGTGGGAAACCACGGAGACCGGTCGTGCCCCAGAGGCCAGCGCAACTCGGGAATGCGCGTGCAGAAGACCCAGGTGGGGATTCCCAGGGCCGGCGCGAGATTCGATACCGCGCTGTCGACGGTGATGACCAGGTCGAGCTGCCGCAGGATCGCCGCCGTGTCGGCCAGGTCTCGAACGTCGGGGAGCGGTGTGACGCCACGCGCGGCGCATTCGCGCTTGGCCTCTTCCTCGGGATGCAGTCCGAACCACGTTACGCCCGGCACGTCGAGCAGGGGAGAAAGGGGGGCGATGGATGGCGGGGAGCGATCGGAGTCGTGTCCCGCGCGTGCGTTGCCGGCCCACGCGATGCCAACACGCAGCGCGTCGGTAGGGGGGAGGGCGGGGCCGTCGGCGGGCGCACGCAGGTACGGCGCCGTGGGCAGCGAGGCGCCGTAGTCGTCACGAAGCAGCCACGCCAGGTGCCAGAGCGAACAGACGGTCGCCCCCGCGGGAATCTCGGCAACGTCCGGCGTCATCGTCGCCACGCCGGGAACCTCGCACAGCAGGCGCTGTAGCGGGGCGGGGACGCACAGGTGCAACGCGCGCACGCGCGCGGCGGCGAGCGGGACGAATCGCGCGTAGAAGATCGTGTCCCCCAGGCCGCCGTAGGCCACCACGTGCAGGTCCGCGTGCGGCAACGCCTCGCCCCGCCACCACCGCGGCTCGCGGAAGTGCGGGGCGAACTTGTGCTCCCAATGCATGGCAAACTCCGCCCAGCCCCCGTCCCAGTCGCCGATGGCCACGCGGGCCAGTGCGCGACGCGTCCCCTCCACGGACCCCGGGGGGGCGGTGAGCTGTGCGGCGATCTGCATCTCGTGGAGGCCGTCTTCGTCGCGACCCGCGGCAAACAGGAGCTGCGCGAGCGCAATGCGCACCGCGAGGTCGCCCGGGGCCAGCGTGGCTGCTTCCGTCAGATGCAACACCGCGCGATCGGGCTGCCGCTGGTGAAAGGCGCTCGTCGCGGCGTGGACGAGCAGGTCGGCGTTGCGCGGATCGAACAGGCGACACGCGTGCAGGAAGCGCTCGGCGACCGCGTGGTCACCCGTGGCGATCGCCAGCAGCGCGCCTTCGAGCATGGCGTGGGCATTCATCGGGTCGCGCCGCAGCAGCGCCTGGAGGAGCGTGCTGCACTGGTCGTACCGCCCGTGCAGTCGATGCTCCCTGGCGAGTGCCAGCGTATCGGCCGGCTGCTGGCTGTTGGTCATGGGAGCCGGAGGCGGCGATAGTCTGGCAGGTCCGGGTCGACGCCTGACGCCACGCGTTCGTGCAGCTGCGCCGCAATCGCCTCTGCGACGGCGCTCCAGTCGCGCGTGTGCGCCCGGCGAAAGAGTCGCGCCGCCGGAAACCAGGGCGAACGCTCCGCCCCGATGGGCCAGCGGAACTCCGGGATTGTCGGGATCATGATCCACGTCGGAATGCCTAACGCCGCCGAGAGGTTGGCGACGGCGGTGTCGACCGTGATCACGAGGTCGAGCTGGCGCAGGATGTACGCCGTGTCACCGAAGTGCCGCACGGGAGGGAGCGGGTGCGCGGCGACCGGTGCACCTGACGGCAACGTCACCCCGATCGACGACACGCCGGGCTGCAGCAGGTGCCACTCGATGCCCGGGACGTCGAAGAGCGGCGCGAGCTGCGTCACGTCGTGGCACGAACGATCGAAGTCGTGCGCGCAGTCCTTGCCCCCAAACCACACAATGCCGACACGCAGTCGGTCGGATGGGGCGAGGCGCGGCCCGTCATCGGGCACCGGGATGTACGGGATGCGCGCCGGGATCGTCTCGCGCGTCGTGCCCAGCTTCCGCGGCAGCGTCCAGAGCCCCGCCACACGCATCCCGGGTTGCAGCTCCGAGGCATCGCCAAGGATTGCATCGACCCCCTCAACGTGCCGGAGAAGCGGCACGAGCGCCGGCTCGATGGAGGCGACCACCCGACCCACGCGCGCGCGCACCTGTGCGGCGTACCGGATGAAGAGCAGCGTGTCGCCGAATCCGCCATCGACCGTCAGGCAGACCGTCGTCTCAGGGCTCGGTCGACCATCCCACGCCCCGATCGCTTCGAGCGACTGACTGCGCGCCTTCGCCCACGAGTCGTCGAAATCCGCCCACCCCTCGGCAAATTCTCCTCGCACCACCCGCACGAGCGCGCGCAGTTCGAGGTCGCCCGCGTTCTCGGGGCGGGGAAGGGCCAACGCAATGTCGAATGCCGCGCGCCCCGCGTCGGGATTGCCGAGGATGTAGTGAAGCTGGCCGCGGGCGATGTGCGCTCGAACGAACCCGGGGTCGACGGCGGCGGCGCGCTCGTAGGCCGCCAAGGCCGCCTCGGGGTCACCGAGCCGGAAGTGGCAGTAGCCAACGTTGTAGATGGCCTGCGCGTCCGTCGGCACCATCCGCGCGCACATCTCGAACAGCGTGCGCGCAAAGGCAAATTCCTTGAGCTTGATGGCCAGCGTCCCCCCCTGGAACCAGACTTCCGGATCCATGGGGGCTTCCATCACCGCTTGCTGCAGCGACGCTGCGGCTTCGGCGAGACGGCCGGCCTTTCGATGTTGCTTCGCGACGTCCAGCAGGTTCATGACGGTGATGTGACGGGGGAGCGCCAGTCTAGCCGAAAGCACGGAGCATGCCATTCGGCCGCACTGCACGTTGGCAGACCCGGTCCTCGACGGCGCGTGACAAGGTGTTCGCCTGGGCGGTCAGAAGGCACCACAATTGCTGGAGTCCGTGTGACTCGAATCACACCTCGGGCGAACCGGCAGGTGCCGGGATCGCCCTCGTCGGACCAGGGAGAAGGGGACGGATGACTGAGCGGGACGCACGCCACAACGACGCACGATGCTGACGGCGGGCACTACCGAATCGCTCGTCTTCGGTATCTTGTGGCGCATGCGCGTACGGGCGAAGCGCGTCTGGTGGCGCGTCCGGTCGTCTCTCAAGCTCCTCTCAGCCTCTCCGGCCGAGTGGCGCGCGCTCGTGCGCGCGCAGCTGTCGCTGTTGCATGCGCGCTTCCTTCTGTCGACGCGGGAGACCGGGCGCCTCGTCTCCCCCGAAGGTGAGCCGACGAGCGAAGGCGACGGTTCGCGGCTGGCCGAAGCCAAGGTGCTCGCGCTCGCCGTGCGCCGCGCCGCCGTGTTCGGGCTCTTTCGCCCCACCTGCCTCGTGCAATCCATGGCGCTGGTGACGCTGCTGCAGCGCGATGGCATTACCGGGGGGCGCATCCGGATCGGCGTTCGAGAAAAGCGCGGCGAAGTGCAGGCGCACGCCTGGGTGGAGTATGCCGGGGAGGTCATCGGCGACTTCGGCGAGCACGTCGCGACCTTCACCGAGCTCACGGACGTGCGGCTCGTCGGATCCAAGCCATCGTGAGCGTCGCCGAAGCGGCACATCGTTCAACAGTCCACCCGCCGAGCCCTTCGCGCGAGTCGTCACTGCTCCGCCCCGAGGAACAGCTCCTCTTTCGCCTCGCCGATCCACGGCAGTCGGCGGCGGCGGTGCGGGCACTCGTGGCCGGCGGGATCGACTGGGACCGCTTCATCACGCTCGTCCTGAACGAGGGGGTGACCGGCGGCGTCTGGCGCGCGCTGCGCTCCCTTGACGTGCCGATTCCCACCGCCGCCGCCGCACAGCTTCAAGGGGTCGCCGCGCTCTCCGACTTTCGCCTCCTCGAGGTGCGCCGGCTGCTGGAACGCACGGTGGCGCGGATGTCGTCACGCGGGATCGAGGTGATGCTGGTGAAGGGGGCGGCGCTCGCCTCGTTCGTCTATCCCGACCCGTGCGATCGCAACATGGCCGACATGGACCTGGTCGTCCCCGCCGAGCGCGCGCGGGAGGCGGCAGGGGTGGCGCAGGAGGTGGGGTGGTCGTTGGACGGCGCCGAGCTCAAGGAAGCGCTCTACGAGGAGCACCACCACCTGCCGCCGATGTCCGACACGATCGGCCTCGACATTCGGCTGGAGATTCACACGGATGTGCTCCCGAAGGGGCACCCGCTGCATTTCGGGGTGGAGGCGCTGCGTTCGCGGGCGGTGTCGCAGGTGATGGCGGGGGCGAACGTCCTCGTTCCGTCGGTGGAGGACCTCCTGCTCTACTCCTGCATTCACCTCGGGTGGTCGCACGAGATGCGGGTCGGGGGGTGGCGCACGTTTCGGGATGTGTCCGAGATCGTGGCGCAGCCCGGCTTTTCGTGGGATCGGTTCGTGGCGCTCGCCAGGGAGCGCACGCTGGCGCCGGCCTGCTACTGGACGCTCGAGCTGGCGTCGCGGCTGTGTGGGACCCCGGTGCCGCCGCAAGTGTTGCGCGCGCTGCAACCCAGTCTGCCCGAGTGGGTTCGGTCAGTGGTCGCGCGGCATAACATCTTGCAGCTCATGCCGTTGTCTGGTGAGAACCCGTCCGAAGCGCTGGCGCGCGCCATCTGGACGATCGGGATGCGGCCCAAGCGCTCGGGGCATGGGGAGGTGCGTCCGTGGCATCACTCCGATCACAAGATCAAGAAATCCCATGAACTGGGGCTCGACGCCTCGGCGCCGCCGAGCGGGCGTTGGTGGGCCAACCCGTTGGGAATTCGCGCGACGCTGTCGTATCTGGGGCGTTTGATGAGCCGCTAGCGGCACCGTCGGCGGTCGCGATCTTAGGGTTTGGCAGAGCGCCCACGCTGCGTTGGCCGAAATGCAACTCGCACATTGACTTTCGTCTCCCGTGCGGCTAGATTCCTCGGCTCTCAAGACCATGCGGTTGGAATAGGTCATTGGGACGCACGCCTTCGGGCGCGCGACCGCCGAGGTACTGCGCATCGGCACTTATGGGCCCGCACTTAGCGGGGGTGCTTCACTGGCCGGCAGGGCATCCGATGGATGCCGGGTTCCCGAAAAGCAACGCAGGACAATTCGACGTCAGGCCGGGTGGCCTGGCGCGCCATGGGTCCCCACTCGTGCAGCAGTGGCGGGTGCACCCGGCGGCAGCGGATGGATACCGGCTCCTGCCTTAAGGAGCGTCACGGTCCACCCGCGTTTTTGCTGATGTGAGTTTTCGGACGCGCGGGGACAACCTCGCCGCCTAACGCCTAGAAGAGACCATGCCTCGTACGACTCCGCTCGAGCACTATCGCAATATCGGCATCATGGCCCACATCGATGCCGGGAAGACGACGACGACCGAGCGTATCCTGTACTATACCGGCAAGAGCCATAAGATCGGCGAAGTCCATGATGGCGCTGCCACCATGGACTGGATGGAGCAGGAACAGGAGCGCGGAATCACCATCACGTCGGCTGCTACGACGTGTTTCTGGAAGCGCCACGGCCAGAGCTTCGACAAGGGCACTGGGCCTGAGTACCGCATCAACATCATCGATACGCCGGGGCACGTGGACTTTACCGTCGAAGTGGAGCGTTCGCTCCGCGTGCTTGACGGTGCGGTGGCGTTGCTCGACTCGGTGGCCGGTGTTGAGCCGCAGACGGAGACCGTGTGGCGCCAGGCGGACCGGTATCGCGTCCCGCGCATGATCTTCTCGAACAAGATGGACCGCGTGGGTGCCAACTTCGACCGCTGCGTCGCGATGATCCGCGACCGCCTGACGAAGAACGCCTACCCGATCCAGTTGCCGGTGGGTTCGGGTGAGCTCTTCACGGGGCACATCGACGTCGTCGAGCGCAAGGAGTACATCTTCCACGACGAGACGTTAGGCAAGACGTTCGACGTGCGCGAAGTCTCCGACGAGTTCACGGCGGCGGTCGAGAAGGCGCGCCACGAGCTCATCGAGGCGATCGTCGAGCACGACGAGTCGCTCATGGAGCGCTACCTCGCCGGTGAGGAACTCTCGGTCGAGGAGATCAAGGGGCTCATCCGCAAGGCGACGTGCTCGATGAAGTTCACGCCGATCCTCTGCGGGGCGTCGTTCAAGAACAAGGGTGTGCAGGCGCTGCTCGACGCAGTCATCGACTTCCTGCCGGCTCCGGTGGACGTCGAAGCGATCCAGGGGCACCTGCCGCACCACGACGAGACGTTCGACACGCGCGACGTGAGCGATGAGGCGCCGTTCGCGGCGCTGGCGTTCAAGATCGCGACCGACCCGTTCGTCGGAAAGCTGACGTTCTTCCGCGTGTACTCGGGTGTGCTGGCGTCGGGCAGCTACGTCTACAACTCGACGAAGGACAAACGCGAGCGCGTCGGCCGTCTCCTGCAGATGCACGCCAACAAGCGGGAGGAGATCCCCGAAGTGCGCTGCGGCGACATCGCGGCGGCCATCGGGCTCAAGGACACGCGCACGGGCGACACGCTGTGCGACGACGAGCATCCGATCATCCTCGAGGCGATGAAGTTCCCGACGCCCGTCATCGACGTGGCGATCGAGCCGAAGACGAAGGCCGACCAGGACAAGCTGGGCATCGCGCTCAACAAGCTGGCCGAAGAAGATCCCACGTTCCGCGTCCACACGGACTCGGAGACGGGGCAGACGATCATCTCCGGCATGGGCGAGTTGCACCTGGAGATCATCGTTGACCGCATGATGCGCGAGTTCAAGGTCGACGCGAACGTCGGGCGTCCGCAGGTCGCCTATCGTGAGACGATCAAGAAGCGCGCGGAGAAGGTCGAAGGGAAGTTCGTGCGCCAGTCGGGCGGTAAGGGTCAGTACGGCCACGTGGTCATCAACATCGAGCCGGCCGAACAGGGGCAGGGCTTCGTGTTCGAGGACAAGATCGTGGGCGGCGTGATCCCGCGCGAATACATCGGACCGGTCGAGCAGGGGATCAAGGAAGCGCTGGAGAACGGCGTCCTGGCCGGCTATCCGATGGTCGACGTGAAGATCCAGCTCGTGTACGGGTCGTACCACGAGGTCGACTCGAGCGAAATGGCGTTCAAGATTGCGGGTTCGATGGCGTTCAAGGAGGCGGCGAAGGCCGCGTCCCCGTGCATCCTCGAGCCCATCATGAAGGTCGAGGTCGTGAGCCCGGAAGCGTACATGGGCGACGTCCTCGGCGACCTGTCGTCGCGTCGCGGCAAGATCGGCGGCATGACGCAGCGCGGCGAGGCGCAGGTGATCGCGTCGACGGTGCCGCTGTCCGAGATGTTCGGGTATTCCACGAAGCTCCGCTCGATGTCGCAAGGCCGCGCGGTGTACTCGATGGAGTTCTCGCACTACGAGGAAGTGCCGAAGAGCAAGGCAGAAGAGATCATCAGCAAGGTGAAGTAAGTAGACGGGAGACGGGAGACGGGAGACGGGAGGGAATCCCGGTGCAACTCTCCCCGTTTAGGGCACCTCCACACCACTAGGAAACGCTGCAATGGCCAAGGCAAAATTCGACCGGAACAAGCCGCACGTTAACGTCGGCACGATCGGCCACGTCGACCACGGC
Source organism: uncultured Gemmatimonadaceae bacterium (assembly GCA_964560345.1). Taxonomy (GTDB): domain Bacteria; phylum Gemmatimonadota; class Gemmatimonadetes; order Gemmatimonadales; family Gemmatimonadaceae; genus SCN-70-22. The sequence goes on along the minus strand of CAZLLP010000115.1, from coordinate 3,850 downwards.
AAGACCACCACGACGGCTGCGCTCACGAAGATTTCTGCCGACAAGGGTTTCGGCACGAAGTACGTGGCGTACGACGAAGTCGCGAAGGCGTCGGAATCGCAGGGGCGTCGTGACTCGACGAAGATCCTGACGATCGCGACCTCGCACGTCGAGTACGAGACCGCGGCGCGCCACTACGCGCACGTCGACTGCCCCGGGCACGCTGACTACGTGAAGAACATGATCACGGGTGCCGCGCAGATGGACGGCGCGATCCTGGTGGTCTCCGCGGTCGACGGCCCGATGCCGCAGACGCGCGAGCACATCCTGCTCGCCCGTCAGGTGAACGTGCCGAACATCGTCGTCTTCCTCAACAAGTGCGACCTCGTCGAGGACGCCGAGCTCCTCGATCTCGTCGAGCTCGAGGTGCGCGAGCTCCTCAACAAGTACAACTATCCTGGCGACGACGCCCCGGTCATCCGTGGCTCGGCCATCAAGGCGATCGAAGGCGATCCGGCCTGGATTGCGAAGATCCAGGAGCTGTACGATGCCCTGGATACGTTCATCGCCGAGCCGGTTCGCGAGATCGACAAGCCGTTCCTGATGCCGGTCGAGGACGTGTTCTCGATCACGGGTCGTGGCACGGTGGCGACCGGGCGTATCGAGCGCGGGAAGATCAAGGTCCAGGAAGAAATCGCGCTGGTCGGTTTCGGCTCGGACAAGAAGTCGATCGTCACGGGCGTCGAGATGTTCCGCAAGCTGCTCGATGACGGCCAGGCGGGCGACAACGTCGGCCTCCTGCTGCGCGGCGTGGACAAGAAGGAAATCGAGCGCGGCATGGTGCTGGCGAAGCCGGGCTCGATCACGCCGCACACGAAGTTCGAGGCCGAGGTCTACGTCCTCACGAAGGAAGAGGGCGGCCGCCACACCCCGTTCTTCCAGGGCTACCGTCCGCAGTTCTACTTCCGCACCACCGACGTGACGGGCTCGATCGAGCTCCCCGGCGGGACGGAGATGGTGATGCCGGGCGACAACATCCAGATGACGATCGAGCTGATCACGCCGATCGCCATGGAAGAGCAGCTGCGTTTCGCCATCCGTGAGGGTGGGCGTACAGTCGGCGCTGGTGTCGTGACCAAGATCCTCGCCTAAATGGGAACGACGGGAAGACGAGACGACGGGAAGACGAGATGGTTCGTCGCCCTGCCTGCGTCTCGTCTTCTCGTCCTCTCGTCTTCTACCTACTGAACACACATGGCTGGACGTATTCGCATTCGCCTCAAGGCCTTTGACCACGCGGTGATCGACCAGGCCGCGGGGGACATCGTGCGCACGGCGGAGAAGACGGGCGCGCAGGTCTCGGGGCCGATTCCGCTCCCGACCAAGACGCGTCGCTGGACCGTGCTGCGCTCGCCGCACGTCGACAAGAAGTCCCGCGAGCAGTTCGAGCTGAAGACGCACATGCGCGTCATCGACATTCTCGATTCGCGCGCGCAGACGGTGGACGCGCTCACCAAGCTGGATCTGCCGGCGGGCGTGGACGTCGAGATCAAGGTCAACTAACCACGGAAGACGAGAAGACGAGAAGACGAGAAGACGAGAAGACGGGAAGACGGGAAGACGAGTCTTTCGGTCCCATCGTCCGGCAGGAACAAGTCCAACGGTCACCCAAACGCGGTGTGCTGACTGGCCACCCGGACCGCGACTTCACGAGAGGATTTCATGTTAGGCATCATTGGCAAGAAGCTGGGGATGACCCAGATCTTCAACGAGCAGGGACAGCAGATCCCGTGCACCGTGGTGGAGGCGAAGCCGAACCCGGTGGTGCAGGTGCTCGAGAATGAGATGGACAAGAGCGGCTATCGCGCTGTGCAGCTGGGCTACGGTTCGCAGCGTGTGCGTCGGGAGTCGAAGAAGGGCGAGCGGGACCCGCGTGGTCGTCGCGCCAGCAAGGCCGAACTCGGCCACGCGGCGAAGGCGGGGCTCTCGGCGCCGCCGCGCGTGCTGCGCGCCTTCCGACTGGACGATGCGCCGAAGGGGACGGACGTCCCCACCTACAAGGCGGGCGACACGATCGACGCGACGATCTTCACGGTCGGCGAGTACGTGAAGGTCACCGGCACGACGAAGGGACGCGGCTTCCAGGGCGTAGTGAAGCGCCATGGGTTCCACGGCGGTCCCAACACCCACGGTAACACGAAGCACCGCAAGCCGGGCTCCATCTCCCCGGGCACCGATCCTTCCCGCGTCATCAAGGGAAAGAAGATGCCTGGCCATTACGGGACGGACCGGCACACCCAGGTGAACCTGCGCGTCGAGAAGATCGACACCGAGCGCCACCTGATCTACATCCGAGGCGCGATTGCCGGGCCGACCAACGGCATCGTGCTCGTGCGCAAGCAGGGATAAGCCATGTCCGAGCAGACGACCGATACGACCCTAGACGCCGCGGCGTTTACCGCGTTAGGCACCGCGCGTGAGCGCGTGACCCTCCCGTCGACGACGTTCGACGGCACGGTCAACATGCCGGTGATGCACCAGGTGGTGAAGGCGTACCTCGCGAACCAGCGCCAGGGGACCGCGTCGACCAAGACGCGCGGCCTGGTGACGGGCGGTAACCAGAAGCCGTGGAAGCAGAAGGGGACCGGCCGGGCCCGTCAGGGTTCGACGCGCGCCCCCAACTGGCCGGGCGGTGGTACGGTGTTCGGCCCCCATGGGGACCGCAACTACTCCGAGGATGTGCCGCGCAAGGTGAAGGCGCTGGCCCGTCGCAGCGCGTTCAACGCGCGCGCCGCGGAAGGGGCGGTGTTCGTGATCGACGCCTTCAACTACACCGAGCCGCGCACCAAGGCCTTGAAGGCGCTCGTCGAGCGCCTCGGCGTGGGCGAGCAGAAGGTGTTGGTGCTGACGGATGGCGTGAAGCAGAACGTGCACCTGAGCGGGCGGAACCTGCCGAATGTGCACGTGCTCCCGTTCACCGATGCGTCGGTCTACCACGTGCTGTGGTCCGATGTGGTGCTGATCGAAGGCGCGCCGCTGCGTCATAAGATGGCCCCGATCGCGGAGAAGGAGTCGCCGCTGCCGAAGAAGGCGAAGGCGGCGACGAAGCCGGCCGCGAAGGCGGCGGCCAAGAGCGCCCCGAAGGCGAAGCCGGCGGCGAAGGCCGCGGCCAAGAAGGCTGCGCCCAAGGCTGAGCAGGCCGAGGCGTCCACCGAGAAGAAGCCGGCGGCGAAGAAGTCCGCCCGCAAGAAGGGAGAGTAAGCGATGGCGACGCTTCACCGTACCGTCGTCCGTCCGATCGTAACGGAGAAGACCTCCGCCGCCTAACAGGCGCGCGGCGAGCATGTCTTCGAAGTGGCGAACGACGCGACGACGCCGTAGTAGAAGACCCGGACGTCGAAACGGCGCCTGAACGCGGGGCTCGCGCTCCACAGCGTGTCGGTGATGGCGCGCGGCAGGCCGTCGACGATGCCGAGCTGCGTCGAGAAGAGCACGCCGAGGCCGCAGAACAGCGTCAGATACCAGAAGATGCGGCCGTGCACGGCGGCGATGCCGCTTACCTGCAGGTTGGCGACCGCCCAGTCGCCGGCGACAGTACCGGCGGGGACGTACTGCAGCGTGAAGAGTGCGGCCAGCGCCATCCCAGCCATCGACCCGAAGCCGAACACGCACCACTGATCGAGGTGTACGTACTTCCACCAGAGCCGCCATGCGGCGAGCGAGCGCTGGTTGACCTCGAAGACGTTCCCGTGGCCCTGAAGCGGAACCGCGGCGCCAAGCGCCGATGGAATGAAGCCGACGGTTGCCCCTATGCCGTATCCCTTGTCGCGCGCCCAGTTCGAGATCGCCATGTTCCCGATCCCGCCCGCCC
>CAZLLP010000114.1:0-18191 GCA_964560345.1 uncultured Gemmatimonadaceae bacterium | reverse complement strand
GAGACCTGTTCGGAGACTTTGATCGGTTCCTTGTCCGCCTCGAGAGCCGAATGAACGACTTGCGGTATGACTTCCTGCTCAAGCCGAAGGTGCGGACGAACTCTGGGTCCCTCGTTGGGATGCTCCGAGACTTCGTCGGCTTGGGTACGCAGAAAGCCGCGGTCACCGTGATCGACCTCTCATCGGTTCCATTCGACGTGCGGCCCACCGTCGCGGCGCAGATTGGCCGCTTGGCCTTCGAGTTCAACTACTGGAATCCCAAGTACCGCGAGTTCCCCATTCTTCTCATGTGCGAGGAGGCCCACGCCTACATCCCTCGCGCCAGCGACAGCCAGTTTGCGGGTTCGCGGAAGTCGATGGAGCGCATCGCCAAGGAAGGGCGTAAGTACGGCGTCGGGCTCGCAGTCGTGAGCCAGCGACCCCACGAGGTCTCTGAGACAGTGCTCGCCCAATGTGGAACGTTCATCTGTCTTCGGATCACGAATCCCGACGATCAGGCCTATGTGCGTAGTCTCGTACCAGAGAGTGAAGGCGACTTGGTGAGCGTGTTGGCGGGCTTGGGCCGAGGCGAGGCACTCGTGCTTGGCGAGGCAGTCCCCCTCCCCACTCGCCTTCAGTTCAATAGGCCGAACCCGACGCCAAACAGCGACGACGTGGACTTCTACAACCAGTGGAAGGTCGGCCCGACGGATCTTGACGTGGACGCGATAGTGAAGCGCTGGCGGAGTCAAGAGCGATGATCGGTAGCGAGATCAAGGAAGCGCCGAACAACCGGTTGCGGCTGACGTTCCGCTGCGCGGCCCGCCGCTGAACCGGAACGCTAGATGGCCAAGAGCCTGCTACCGGGATGACACTAGGCTCGCCGTCGCGTGAAACCCGACACTCGCACCCATCGTAGGTCACTGAGATAGGACGCCATGCCCATCAAGAAATCCGACCTGTATTCCTCCCTCTGGGCCTCGTGCGACGAACTGCGCGGCGGCATGGATGCCAGCCAGTACAAGGACTACGTCCTCGTCCTGCTGTTCATCAAGTACATCACCGACAAGTACGGCAACAGCAGCGACTTCGCCCCGCCGGTCACCATCCCGAAGGGCGCGAGCTTTAAGGACATGCTCGACCTGCGCGGCAAGAGCGACATCGGCGACAAGATCAACACGCAGGTCATCGCGCCGCTCGTGAACGCCAATGCCCGCTTGGCCCGCAGTGACTTTCCCGACTTCGACGACCCTAACAAGCTCGGTGAAGGTCAGGCCAAGGTTGAGCGGTTGACCAACCTGATCAACATCTTCGCGAGCCCTCGGCTCGACTTCTCGCAGAACCGCGCCGAGCACGACGACATCCTCGGCGACGCCTACGAGTACCTGATGCGGCACTTCGCCACCGAGAGTGGCAAGAGCAAAGGGCAGTTCTACACGCCGTCGGAAGTGAGCCGCGTGATCGCGCAGGTGATCGGGATCTCGCCGCAGAACACGAAGGCGGCGACGACGGCCTACGACCCGACGTGCGGGTCGGGATCGCTGCTGCTCAAGGTGGCGGCGCAGGCGGGGAAGCACATCACGCTCGAGGGGCAGGAGATGGACGTGACCACCGCCGGTCTCGCCCGCATGAACATGATCCTGCACGACTTCCCTACCGCCAACATCCAGCAGGGGAACACGCTGGCCTCGCCCAAGTTCAAGGACGGCGAGCAGCTGCGCACGTACGACTACGTCGTCGCCAACCCGCCGTTCTCAGTCAAGACGTGGAGCGTGGGCCTCACACCCGAGAACGATCCTTGGCAGCGCTTCGCCTGGGGTGTTCCACCGGCCAAGCAGGGGGACTACGCCTTCCTGCTGCACATCATCCGTTCGCTCAAGAGCACCGGCAACGGAGCGTGCATCCTCCCGCACGGGGTGCTCTTTCGCGGCAACGCCGAGGGGGTCATCCGCGAGCAGCTGGTGCGCTCCGGGATCCTCAAAGGGATCATCGGTCTACCCGCCAATCTCTTCTACGGAACGGGGATCCCCGCGTGCATCCTGGTGCTGGACAAGGAGAACGCCGCCAGGCGCAAGGGCGTCTTCATGATCGACGCCAGCAAGGGGTTCATCAAGGACGGCAACAAGAACCGCCTGCGCGAGCAGGATATCCACCGCATCGTCGACACCTTCCGCAAGCAGGCGGACGTGCCGCGTTATGCGCGCCTGGTCCCGTTCGACGAGATCGCCGACCCGAGGAACGACTTCAACCTCAACCTCCCGCGGTACGTCGACACGAGCGAGCCGGAGGATCTACAGGACATCGACGGCCACCTGCGCGGCGGGATCCCCGAGCGCGACCTCGATGCGCTCGGCGACTATTGGCGAGTGCTTCCGTCAGTTCGGTCGGCGCTGTTCGAGTCGGCGGGGCGCCCGGGATACGCGCAGCTCAAGCTGCCGATCAATGAGGTGAAGACGGCCATCCTGGGGCACGAGGAGTTCGCCGCCTTCAATCGGTCGGCGCGCGAGCGCTTCGCGGCGTGGCGGCAGGCTGCCACGCTGCAGCTCGCGGCCTTCGACAAGGGCGGTCATCCCAAGGCTCTCATCGAGTCGATCGCCGAGCACCTGCTCGACGCGTTCAAGGGGGCGCCGCTGCTTGATGCCTACGACATCTATCAGTACCTGATGGACTACTGGGCCGAGACGATGCAGGACGATTGCTACCTAATCGCCGCTGATGGTTGGGTCGCGCGCACCACGCGCATCGAGGAGACCGACAAGAAGGGGAAGAAGCGGGACAAGGGGTGGGCGTGCGACTTGGTTCCAAAGCCACTCATGGTCGCATGCAACTTCGCAAAGGAACAGTCCGCGATCGGCACGATGCAGGTCGCGCTCGAAGGACTCACTTCCGGACTCGCCGAGCTGGAGGAGGAGCACGGTGGCGAGGAGGGATATCTCGGCGCGCTCGACAAGGTCGCGAAGCCCGAGGTCAACGCGCGCTTGAAGGAGATCAAGGGCGACAAGGAGGCGAAGGACGAGGCGGCGGTGCTCAATCGCTGGCTGGAGCTTTCGGAGAGCGAGGCAGCGCTCAAGCGCGCCATGAAGGAGCAGGAGGCGGCGCTCGATAGGCTCGCCTACGAAAGGTATCCGATGCTCACGGAAGCAGAGATCAAGACCCTAGCGGTGGATGACAAGTGGATGACGCGACTATCGGCCGCTGTACAAGGTGAACTGGATCGGGTGTCACAGACGCTGACGGGTCGTATTCGTGAACTGGCTGAGCGCTATGCGACTCCGCTGCCGCGGCTCTCGGATGAGGTAGCTGTGCTTGCGGCGCGAGTACACGGGCACCTCACGCGGATGGGGGCGGCATGGGAGTAAGCGCCGGCTGCAAACTGACGGATGCGGGTCTCATTCCTATGGATTGGGATACCGCCACAGTCCTCGAGTTATCGCGTCAAATCATCGACTATCGTGGGCGTACGCCGAAGAAGCTAGGCATGGACTGGGGTGGCGGCGACATCCCGGCACTTTCCGCTGCGAACGTGAAAATGGGATATGTGGACTTTGCAGAAGAATGCTACTTCGCATCGAATGATCTGTACAAACGGTGGATGATCAAAGGAGATCTCTCGAAGGATGACGTTTTATTCACGACCGAGGCACCTCTCGGAAACGTTGCGCTGGTGCCCGACAATCGGCGCTACATCCTTAGCCAGCGGACGGTAGCCTTACAGATCGATCCGGAGCGAGCCTCGAGCAGGTTCGTATTCCAAACGATGCTATCGGGTCGTTTCCAAAGAACACTTGCTGACCAGTCCAGCGGCTCGACGGCCAAGGGAATACAACGACGAAAGCTCGAGCAGCTAAGCGTTGCTCTCCCACCTCTCCCCGAACAACGCGCCATCGCATCGGCCTTGAGCGATGTGGATGCCGTGCTGGAGGGGTTGGAGCAGCTTATCGCAAAGAAGCGCGACCTCATGCAGGCCGCCATGCAGCAGCTGCTCACCGGCAAGACGCGACTGCCTGGCTTCAGCGGGGAGTGGGAGGTGAGGCAATTGAGGGAGCTTTGTTTTATGAAGAGCGGTGAGGGCATCACGGCAAGAAACATTGATGATGCATCTCCGTTCCCGTGTTATGGCGGCAACGGACTGCGTGGCTTCACCTCTCGATTCACGCACGACGGGACCTACTGCCTCATCGGACGCGTTGGCGCGCTGTGTGGGAATGTTCTGCAAGTGTCGGGAAAGTTCTTCGCGTCCGAGCATGCTATCGTCGTCACTGCACGCAAGGGAGTCGACGTTCCTTGGTTGGCGAGAGCATTGGCGAGACTCGGCCTGAATCGGCGAGCTGAGTCATCAGCTCAACCCGTTCTGACGGTGTCGAAATTGCTTTCAGTTGAAGTCTCCTCACCAGCAACAGAGTACGAACAAGTCGCCATCGCCACCATTCTGTCTGACATGGACACCGAGCTCTCCGCGCTCGAGGCCCGCCGCGATAAGACCCGAGCGCTCAAGCATGGAATGATGCAGGAGCTGCTCACCGGGAAGACGCGGCTGGTATGAGCACCACCTTCATCTCACGAAACATCTGGCCGACGCTGACATCTGAGGTGCGTAGCACACGGCGACCGTGTGCTGTAGCCGTGGCGTATTTCGGTGCGGGCGCTAGCAGATTACTGCCCCTTGCCAAGAACAGTCGTCTCGTGGTGGACGCCAGCGAGCGAGCGGTTGCGTCTGGCCAGACTTGCCCACTCGATCTCGTCAAGATGGTGGAACGCGGAGTTAAGGTGTACAGCGTTCCCAACCTGCACGCGAAAGTCTTCGTGGTGGGGCGAACCGCCTTCATCGGGTCCGCAAACGTCTCCGGCCGATCTGCGTCGCAGCTTGTCGAGGCAGTCGTGCGCACGACCGAACCAGACGCGGTTCGGGCTGCCCAGCGATTCGTGCGCGATCACTGCCTTCACGAACTGACTCCCGCAGCGCTGGCTCGGTTGGCGACGTTGTATCGTCCACCCAAGGTGCCCAGAGGTAAGCGCGGTAAAGGCGCTGCAGCTGAGACGTCGCAACGCCCTACACTTCCGAGGCTTGTGCTCGCACAACTGAAGTGGGTGACGTGGTCAGAACGTGATCAAGAACTTCACGACTCGGCGCTCGTCGTGGCGAAGAAGCGGCGAGAGCATCCTCGGCGTTTCGTGCTGGAGAGTTTCCGGCAGAGTGGCGCGTGTGTTTACCGGCGAGGCGATTTGGTGGTCCTCGTCACTGAGGAAGACGACAGCCGAGTAATGGTCGCGCCGCCCGGAACCGTGTTGCATGTCCGGACCCGTCGAGATGGCAATCGGCGAACGTCCTTCGTGTACTTGGAAAGGCCGGCGCTGCACGAGAGGAGTGTCAGCGCGATTGCCCGAGCCTTGGGTGGCGACGCGCAGAAACGCCTGCGACGCAACGGTTTGGTTCGCAGCGCGGACTTTGCGCGAGCGCTCCTCAAAGTTTGGTCGTAGGCACATGAAGATCTCCACCGTCCTCGACCACATCGACAGCGGCCACATGGCGCTGCCCGAATTCCAGCGCGGCTACGTCTGGAACCGCGACCAGGTGCGCGGGCTCTTCGACTCGCTCTATCGCCGCCATCCGGTGGGCGGGCTGCTCGTGTGGGCGACTGAATCCAAGACGGCTTCGCACCGCGGCGACGGGCCGCTCGCCGCCGGGATCGTGAAGCTGCTGCTCGATGGGCAGCAGCGCATGACGTCGCTCTACGGCGTTGTGCGCGGCAAGCCGCCGCGCTTCTTCGACGGCAACGAGAAGGCATTCACCGGGCTGCGGTTTCACTTGGAGGATGAACGCTTCGAGTTCTACCAGCCGGCGAAGATGAGGGACGATCCGCTCTGGATCGACGTGACGGAGTTGATGCAGCAGGGCACGACAGGACTTGGGATATTCGTCACGCGGCTCACGGCGCAGCCGACGCTCGCCGCGAGAGTGGGCGACTACATCGGGCGACTGAGCCGGTTGCTCGGTATCGTCGACATAGAGTTGCACATCGAGGAGGTGACGGGAGCCGACAAATCCCTCGACGTAGTCGTGGACATCTTCAACCGCGTCAACAGCGGCGGCACCAAGCTCTCCAAGGGCGACCTCGCCCTCGCGCGCATCTGCGCCGACTGGCCCGAGGGGCGCGATGCGATGAAGTCGAGGCTCGCGGAGTGGGCGAAGGCCGACTACCACTTCTCGCTCGACTGGCTCCTGCGCTCCGTGAACACGGTGCTGACCGGCGAGGCGCGCTTCCAGCACCTGCACGAGAAGAGCGCCACCGAGGTGCAGGAGGCGCTGGCCCGTACCTCACGACATATCGAGACGTCCCTCAACCTGATTGGCGGGCGCCTTGGGCTCGATCACGACCAGGTGTTCTTCGGCCGATATGCGGTGCCGGTGATGGCGCGCTACCTCGATCAGCGGCTGTCGAAGAAGCTTGGCCCCATGGGAGAGCAGGAGCGCGACAAGCTCCTCTTCTGGTTTGCGCAGGCGGCTATGTGGGGACGCTATTCGGGGTCGACGGAATCGTTCATCGACCAGGACCTGGCAGCGCTGGAGGGGCCGGACGGCGGGTTGGACCAGCTGCTGGAACGGTTGCGGCTGTGGCACGGCGGACTGCGCGCCGAGCCGGGACACTTCACGGGGTGGAGTCTGGGCGCGCGATTCTATCCCGTGCTGTACCTGCTCACCCGCATGGGTGCGGCGCGCGACTGGGGGACCGGCTTGCCACTCAAGGCCAACCTGCTGGGGAAGATGAGCCGGCTGGAGGTTCACCACATCTTCCCCAAGGCACAGCTCTACAAGCGCCACTTCAAGCGCCCCGAAGTGAACGCGCTCGCCAACTTCTGCTTTCTCACCAAGGACACCAACCTCCACATCACCGACCGGCTCCCCGAGGAGTACTTCCCCAAGGTGGAGGCAGCGCACAAGGGGGCGCTGGCGTCGCAGTGGATCCCGGAGGATCCGGCGCTGTGGAAGATCGAGCGATTCCGTGACTTCCTCGAGGCACGCAAGGCGTTGCTCGCCGCCGAGTTGAACCGGCGCATGCAAGAGCTGCTGCACGGCGACGTGCGGTGGCTCGCGGGGTCCGCGGCGTCGGTGCCTGTGTCGCCGGTGGTGAGCGGTGGGATCGGCAGTGAAGACGAGGAAGCGCAGCTGGAGGAGCTCAACGACTGGGTGGAGTCGCGCGGGCTTCCGCGCGGGACGATGTCGTTCGACCTGGCCGATCCTCGCACGGGCGAGCAGCTGGCGGTGCTCGACCTGGCGTGGCCTAACGGGTTGCAGGAGGAGTTGAGCCAGCCGGTGGCGGTGCTGCTGAACGAGGATGTCGCGACGGTGACGCTGGCGAGCCAGGCGGGGTTCCGGTGCTTTACGGATGGGGCGGCGTTTCGGCGGTACGTGATGGGAGAGGTGTTGGCGGAGAACGGTGATGTCTGAAAAACCTCGGGCGGAACGCGTGACGCAAGATCGCGTAGTCGCGCTGTTCACAGACGCTAAACAACCCGGCACACTAGGGTATCGATACCTTGGCGACTGGGGAAAGCGTGAGAACAACCGCGGCATCGAGACGGCAATCCTGCGCGAGAACCTCGCCGCGCGCCGCTATTCCGCCGCTCAGATCTCCGGAGCTCTCCACAAGCTGGAGACAGCTGCAGACTCCACCGGAATCACGCTCTACCAGGCGAACCTGCGCACGTATCAACTCCTGCGCTATGGCGTGCCGGTGCAGGTCGCCCCGGGTCAAGCACACGAGACGGTACACCTGATCGACTGGGAGCATCCCGAGCAGAACGACTTCGCGCTCGCCGAGGAGGTGACGCTCAAGGGTGGCTACCAGCGGCGTCCAGACGTCGTGCTCTACATCAACGGGCTCGCTGTCGCGGTTCTCGAGCTCAAGCGCAGCTCGGTGGAGCTGGCCGACGGGGTACGGCAGCTCATCACCAATCAGGAAGAGATTTTCAACAAGGGATTCTTCAGCACCGTGCAGCTGGTGCTTGCCGGGAGCGATTCGCAGGGGCTTCGCTACGGCACCACCGGTACGCCCGAGCAGTTCTTCGTGCAGTGGAAGGACGAGGCGCCTAACACCGCGACGCCGGCCGCGGGTGTGCTGCTCGACCGACCGCTGGCACAACTCTGCAGCAAGGCCCGCCTGCTCGACCTAATCCGCCACTTCATGATCTTCGACGCGGGCCAGAAGAAGGTGCCGCGACCGCACCAGTTCTTCGCCGTGAAGGCCGCGCAGGAGCGCATCGCCAAGCGTGAGGGCGGCGTCATCTGGCACACCCAGGGGAGCGGCAAGAGCATCCTCATGGTGCTCCTCGCCAAGTGGTTGCTGGAGCACGATGCCGACGCGCGTATCCTCATCGTGACCGATCGCGACGAGCTGGATAAGCAGATCGAAGGAGTCATGAGGAACGCCGGCGTGATCGGCGCCGAGTCGTCTTCGCCGCGCATCACCTCGCGCGCGGAGTTCGTGGACAAGCTCGGCCAACCGACACCGCGCCTGTTGTGCGCGCTGATCCACAAGTTCGACGTGGCGGATCTGAAGGGCGACCCGCCGCGCGTGTCAGGGCGCTTCCACGTGTTCGTGGATGAATGCCACCGCACGCAGGGCGGTGACATGAATACTCAGATGAAGCGCTGGCTGGAAGGAGCGATCTTCATCGGCTTCACCGGGACGCCGCTGCTGCGCCAGGACAAGCAGATGACGCGCGACGTCTTCGGCACGTACATCCACACCTACAAATTCCATGAAGGGGTCGCCGACGGTGTGATCCTCGACCTCAAGTACGAGGCGCGCGACGTGCCGCAGCGGCTTACCTCGCAGGGCGCCATCGATGCCTGGTTCGAGCAGAAGACGCGAGGGCTGAACAATTTCCAGAAGGCGCTCGTGCGCAAGACGTGGGCGACACTGGAAAAGCTGATGAGCGCCGGCGAGCGCAAGCAGCGCATCATCGCCGACATCATCCAGGACTTCAGCCTGAAACCGCGGCTCAACAACGATCGTGGCACGGCGATCCTCGTGGCGCCGTCCATCTACGACGCGTGCCACTACTTCCGGCTCTTTCAGAACACCAACTTCGGCCAATACTGCGGGATCATCACGTCGTACGAACCCAACCACAACACGATCTCACGCGAGCCGGCCAACAGCGACGAGCGGTACAAGTTCGACACCTACACACAGCACGTGCTGAAGTACGGGCAGACTACTAAGCAGTATGAAGACGAGGCGAAGCGCCGTTTCATTCACGAACCGGCCAACCTCAAGCTGCTGATCGTGGTGAGCAAGCTGCTGACCGGCTTCGATGCGCCGAGCTGCACGTACATCTACCTCGACAACGAGCTGCGCGACCACAACCTGTTCCAGGCGATCTGTCGCACCAACCGGCTCGACGGCGACGACAAGGACTACGGGCACATCGTCGACTACAAGGAGCTGTTCGGCGAGGTGGAAGAAGCCATCGCCGTCTACAGCTCAGACGAGCTGGATACGGATCCGGGGAACGGGGGCGACAACAATGTTCACCTGAAGGACTGGTTGGCGGAGGGGCGCAAGAAGCTCGACGCGGCGCGCGAGGCGTTGCGCTATCTCTGCGAACCCGTGTTGCCGCCCCGTGAGGTGGAGCAGTACCTCCGCTACTTCTGCGGTGACGCTGCCAACCCGAATGCGCTCAACGAGACCGAGCCGCTGCGCATCTCGTACTACAAAGCGGTCGCCGTGTACGTACGTGCGTACTCGGAGCTCGCGCAGAACCTCTCCGAGGCCGGATACGCGGACGTGGAACGAGCCGCGCTCCAGGGCGAGGTCGAGTACCACAGCGAGATTCGGTCGGCGATCAAGAAGCACTCGGGCGAGGAGCTGGACATCAAGCCGTACGAGGCTGACATGCGCCATCTCCTCAACACGTACATCCAGGCCGATCCGGCGACCGATCTGGGAGCACTCGGCGCGCTGTCGCTTGTGGAGCTGATTGTCGAGACCGGGATCAACGACGCGATCGCTCGCAAGCTGAACGCCGCGGGAAAGCTCTCCCGGAACGCCATCGCCGAAGGGATCATCAACAACGTCCGCAAGACGATCATTCGCGACCAGCTGACCGATCCGCGGTTCTACGAGCGGATGTCGGTGTTGCTCGATGATCTCATCGCGCAGAGTCGGGCAGACACGGTCGCCTATGAGGCGTTCCTGCGGAAGGCGGAGGCATTGGCACGACAGCTCGCCGCGAAGGGAGCGCACGAAGACGTGCCGGCGGCGTTGCACGGTCGCGCCGAAGCCACCGTGATCTTCCGCAACCTACCGACGATCCTCGAACATCGTGACGGCGGGGCGGCGAAGGTCGCGGAGCCCGATCCTGCGGGTGAGGCTTCCCTTGTCGACCTGGCCCTTGAGATCGACCGCACCATGCGTGAGCGCGCGCCGGCCGGGTGGCAGGGCGATCAGGCGCGCGAGGCGCAGGTCCTCAATGCGCTCTTTCCGCTGCTCGAGCGCAACCGCGCCGCGACGCAGGCGCTCTTCGACCTGCTGAAGCAGCTGCCGGGGTACGCATGAGCGAGACGATCCAGCTGGGTGACATTGCCATCACGGTCACGCGGAAGGACGTGAAGAATGTTCACCTGTCGGTGCACCCCCCCGCGGGGCGCGTGAGCCTGGTGGCTCCGGTTGGAACGCGACTCGAGGTCGCACGTGCGTATGCAATATCCAGGTTGGGTTGGATTCGTAGTCGCCAAGTGCAGCTGCGCGGGCAGGCGCGCGAGCCACGCCCGGGTTTCGTCACCCGCGAGAGCCACTATGTCTGGGGCAAGCGGTATCTACTCAAGATCGTCGAACGCGACGGTAAGCCATTCGTAGCGCTCGATCACCGGCGCATCACGCTCACGGTGCGTCCCGGATCAGATCGGGCGAAGCGCGCGGCTGTACTGCACGAGTGGCACAAGTCGCTCCTGCACCGAGCCGTTCCGTTGTTGGTCGAGAAATGGGAGCGGCGACTGAATGTGCGCGTGTCGAAATACTTCCTGCAGCGCATGAAGACAAAGTGGGGGAGCTGCAACTCCGCTGCCCGTCACATTCGGCTCAACACGGAGCTGGTGAAGAAGCCGAAGGATCTCCTGGAGTATGTCGTCGTGCACGAGATGGTGCACTTGCGGGTGCCGACGCATAACGAGCGGTTTGTGGAGCTGCTGAGTGAGCACTATCCGGGGTGGCAGGAGGCGCGAGCCGAACTAAACGAGCTGCCTCTCGCTGATGAGGTGTGGTAGGCACCGATCTGCCCTGACGCACCTCATATCACACCCTTGATCTCAGTCGTCGTGTCGCCCTGAGGCGTGAGCCTCTCTTGTCGACTCCCGACCTGATCGAAATGTCCCGCAACTCCGCCTCGCACGACCGCTCCCTTACACGCGCCGCCGCCCTTCAATAGTTGGACGCCTGTGTGGAGGTGCGCGCGGTAATGGTTGCGCACTTACTGGATTGGGTTATTGCTGCTAACGTCACTGTGTAGAGAGGCGCGCGACCGGGACACGGAGGATGACGATGCGGGGAAGTCGCAAGCACGTACTCGATTGGGTCGAAAGCCCGACGTTTGATCGTGAGCTGGAGGCGATGCTTCAACCCGTCGCGGTGTCAGTTCCCGTCGGTGCCAAGCGCATGCCGACGAGTCACAAGGAGTCGACCGAAGCGCGCCTTGAGACGTTTGGCCCGCGGGCGATTCCCGATCACGCGGTGTGGACCGAGTTGCGACCGTGGTGGCTCAAACACGCGGCAGGCGCCAACACGCCGAACTGGGATCTCGCCGTCGCGTGTGATATCGATGGACGTCGAGGACTCTGCCTGGTCGAGGCGAAGGCAAACGTTCGCGAGCTTTCGTCCGCGGGAAAAGCCACAGACAATCATGCGTCCTCGAATTCAAAGGACAACCAGATGCGTATCGACGCGGCGTTGCGCGAGGCGGCCGCGGAGCTGACGCGCGCCGGCTTCAGCGCGAGCTTCTCAATCAACAACTCATACCAGCTGGCAAACAGACTCGCCTTCGCGTGGCGGCTGGCATCCAGCGGGATCCCCGTCGTCCTTGTGTACCTGGGATTCCTCGGCGACTCCGGCATCGCTGACGCAGGGGAACCACTCCGAGATGCGGCGCACTGGGACGAGTTGTTTTCGAAGCATCTTGCCGCCATTGCCCCGGGAATTCGCGTTAACGAGCGGGTGCCGATTGGGGCGGGGTTCTGGGTGCTGAGCAGGAGCAGGGGTGTGACGTCGGTGTCGCCGCCGCGGGGTTAGGGACGGCGACATGTCGTTGTCGAACCTGACGAGTCGCGACGCCGTTCTCGCGGCGATTGCCGAGTACGACGCGATCGGGAGGGATGAGTTCCTCGCGCGCCATGGCTTCGGCCAGGCCACTCGTTATCTCCTCGAGCACAACGGCCGACGCTACGATTCCAAGGCGATTGCGGGCGTCGCACATGGAATTGAGCACCCGGACTTGGGTCCGCTCCGGAGCGAGGATTTCAGCGGTGGGGCCTCCACGGTCAAGCCTGCCCTAGAGATACTCGGCTTTCGTGTGATCGATGCCGCTAACGCTCGCACGCCGAAACACTGGGCCCTGTGCGCGAATCCGAAACGCTACCGCGTGCGCGACGCGATTGCTCACGTCGAGATTGACCTCTGGCTGGCAGAGCGCGGCGATCTCCGCGCAGGCGACACGGTCGCCATCTGGCAGACACTCGATAGCGACGGCCATCGGGGAATCGTTGGTTTTGGCGAAGTGCTCAAGGATCCTTCGACGCTTCGCGATACCGATAATCCCTACTGGGTAGTCCCCGAGGAAGGCGGCGATGCGCGTCTACGCGTGCCTATCAGGTATACTCGCATTCCCCAGCCGCTCTGGCTCGACGACACGAGCAACGGTCTGTTCATATCGACACTGTCAGTTGCACGCGCGAGAGGGGGTTCGATCTTTCTGCTCACCGAGGCGGAGTGGGTGAGGCTTCGCGAACTGGCTGGCTCGCTCCCGACAATCGATGATGCTGTTGCCGACGTAGAGTCCGAGATTCGTCGTCCGGGTCGGGCTGGAACCGGTCAGGGCTTCGGCCTCTCCGTTCCGAAACGTCAGGTGCTCGAGCGATATGCCATGCAGATGGCGCGAGCGTACTTCAGCACGCGCTGGCAGGAAGTTTTGGACGTGTCGGCTCGCTGCAGTTTCGACTTGCTCTGTCGGTCGGGCGCGGAAGAGCTGCGAGTTGAGGTGAAGGGAACGACGACGTCGGGTGACCAGATCGTGCTCACACGGCGAGAGGTGGCCGAGGCGGAAACACCGGGCTACGTGCTGTTCGTCGTGTCTGAGGTTTTGATTGAGGAGATCGCGGGGGAGATTCGCGCGAGCGGTGGAACTGCGAGGATGATCGATGCGTGGAGTCGGGGGCATCACACGCTGGAGCCGATCGCGTTTCGCGTTGCACTGGACTGGAAGCGAGGCATCGTCGTCGAGCCACCGCCATCAACTGCGTTGTCGTCGACGGCTCCAGCGACTCCCGACTTGTCGATACCTGCTTGAGCCGCGCCGCGCGATGCCTACAGCTCCTTCACGTCCACCTCGATTCGAACGTCCATTGCTTCGCTGGAGTGCAGCGTAACCGCACACTGATCCACGAGTTCGTCGTCGGGATCCCATTTCACGAACTCCCTGAAGGGTCGAACGATGCTTCGGTCCGGCAATGCTCTTGCGGGCGGGTTGAGTAAGCGCTCGACAACGTAATCATCGGGCACCTGCAACGCGCGCGCGAGGAGAGCGACCGCCGCGCGAGATGGAATGCTGTCGCGATGCATCGCCGCGACGAGGCCATCGACAAGCGGCTTCATGACCGCCGCCATGTTGGCGATCGGGTGACGCGAGTGGACACCTACCTGGATCGCTAGCTTGCCTCGTAGCGGAGCAAAGTTCAGCGGCGCGAGACTGGTCGCGGCCCACCATACCGTATGTACCTTCGTCTGCGTGTTCAGCCTTGGCAGCGAGAACGAGAAGCGCCTCGCGCGCTCCTCCACGTCTTGAACTCCTGCCGCGCGGAAGTCGTACCGATGGAAGTGTGACCAGCTTCGACCATCAGCACTCGCGCGCGGATCGACGCGACGTCGCTCGATAGCGATGCCGCGTTGAACCAGGTGTCCGAACGATCCAGTTCCCACATTGTAGATCAGGACATTCTCGACGTCGAATGCGTAGGAGTCGCGCGAATGATAGGAGGCAAAGAGTACGTGATCCGATGGAGGCGCCATTGAATGGAGCGCACGACGCAACTCCTCGCGCGCTCGATGCAGCTCGCCGGATGGCTCGAGCGGCAAGCGACAGTTCATCCAGAGCTCGACCGAAGTGTCTGTCCGTTCGATGCAGAATGAGTGCAAAGTCTCCACGGTCGTCTCCCTCGGCGCAGCGCTACGGTGATGACTCTCGCTCGGCCAACGAATCGAACCCTATCGAAACAGCGCGCGATATCGCCGCTTGAACTCCTGCTTGCGCGCAGGCGCCGTGCCGCCCAGGTCCGGCACGCACATTCGTAGGCTGCCAGCATGCGCATCCCACCCCTCCGGCCACATCGCGAAGACTTTTCGCCGACAGGCCGGACAGAGCACTCGCTCATGCGACAGTTGAGCAGCGACAAGCTCGGCTGCATTGATGATTACGCCATCGGCATCACGCTCGATGGTTCGCTGCGATCGCGAAGCCGTCGGTGCGGCAGACGAGGTCTGCACCGGGCGAACGTGCGTGCTGGGGACTGACGGCTCGGGCGCCTTCGGCGTAGGAGCATCCGGCCTTCCAATCGCCTTTCCTACGAGACGAATGGTGTCGAGCGACCGATTGGTCTCTTCTTCGCTGAACTCTTTCTCGTGCGCCCAGTGATTGCGAATGTCCTTCAGCTCGCGAAAGTAGCTGCGAGCGAGCGCTGACAGCCGGCGACCAAAGACGTTCCACTCGTCGAGCACGACACCAGCGAGCGCAGAGATGTCCGCCGCGTGGACGGAGACCATCTCAGGTTGCCCGGAACGCGACAGACGGTCAGCGCGCGTTGACACGGGAATCATCGCGTTCCCGCGTACCTCCACGACAAAGACCTGGAGATATCGCTTCAAGTCATCCAACGCGGCGCGGACTTGTGCGCTTCGCGAAGCATGCATCGGTGAGCAACTCGGAGGGAGAGTGAGTGCGCGCGGGCGGCGAGTCGTGATGCTTCGTGTCTTTCTACGGCTTGGCAACGGATTGCGGAAGGGTGCTTCGGGAGCGGAGGCGGCCGAGTCTTCCTAACGCCTTCGTGCGACTGTCAGACCGTCCCGATACCATCGACCCTGCTCACGCAACCCTCCCCACCAGCAGGAGTCGATCGCAATGAGACAAAGTGTCCGCACCACCCTCACCTTCTGCACCACCCTCCTCCTCTCCGCCTGCGCCTCCATACTCGGCGGCGGCACATCCCAGAACCTCAACCTCCAGACCACCCCCTCCGACGCCTCGTTCGTGGTCAAATCGTCCAGCGGCATCGAGATGTCGAGCGGCACCGGTAACCAGTCGGTGCGCCTGCCGCGCAAGAACGAGTACCAGATCGAGGTCCGCGCCCCCGGCTACCAGAGCAAGAACGTGGCAGTCACCAAGAGCCTCAACGGCTGGGTGTGGGGCAACTTCCTCGTCGGGTGGGTGGTGGGCTTCGCGATCGACTTCATCGGCGGCGCCGCCTACAAGCTCGAACCGTCGCTGGTGTCGGTTTCGCTCGACAAACCGCGCGGAGATGACGCGGCGGCGACGGCGCACATCTACTTGATGGACGAGAAGGGGCGGGTGATTCGGGAGATCACGACAGAGATGGTGCCGGTGGCGCGATAGGCAGTGGTGACGAACGTCAACATCGCCGCGATGTTGACGTTCGTCAGCATTCGCGGGATCCAGTCAGCGCGTCATCGTGCAGGAGCTCACGCAACTCGCCCCGCCGGACGCCATCGCCGCACCCGCGCGCCCCGCCTCCTTCCCTACTGAATCCGCGTGTCGTCAATCACCGGCCGACCCACCGGCGGCGAATCCCACGCAGTCCCCTTCGACAGCTCGATCCCGTAGAACGCACTCCATCCCGCCTCCTGCCGCTTCGCGTACTCCTCCGGATCGACGCGCATCAGGCGAGCCATCTCGCGCTCGCCGAGCTCGTCGAGCCAATCCGCTGATGCGCGCATCGTGCGGGCTCCCCAGAGCTCAAAGAGCCGACGGTACTCCACCGGCTGCTCTGTCGTGTCCCAGTCGTCCTCGTGATCGATCCCGTATTCCTCGAGAATCTGCGCGCGGCGCGCCTCGTCCTTCACGAAGACGGGATCCTCCGCTGTCCGCGTATCAATGAGGAGCTCCACGATCCTGGCGACCATGTAGTGGGCTTCGTTGCGGCTGAATTGGCCGCGATCGGTCCACTCGCGAATCATGCGTACCAGCGGCTCGGCGTCGCGCCACGTGGGATTGGGAACGCGCGGGGCTCGGAACGCGCGCCACGGGCGCACCGCGGCATGACTCCCCTTCCCGAGCGAAATGAGGAGTAGCAGGTGCTCGAGTGGCGCCTCGCGCATCAGCGTGTCGAGATCGTTGACATCGTCGAGATCGCCCGCTTCGTCCTGCTTGTCCTGTTCCTCACGTCCGTTGTTCACGCGCACCCCTTGTCGTCAGGGTTCCCTGGTAGTCGTCAGCCGCGCGTGTGCCCCACGGCGGACTGCACGCGTTGCATATCGTCTCGCAGATTCGGCGCGCTCGCAAGATCCTCCTCCTGCTCCAACCTGCGGCGGTAGGCCGCTCGTATCCCAGCGACCGAGCGCGCGGCAGGTGGCACGAGTCGGAGTATTGTGGCACGAAAGGCGCCTTTGTGGCACGAAAGCGCCTTTTGTGGCACGAAGCAGCCTTGCTGCCATCGCTGATTCGATACCACCCGCAATGGATTGATGCCAGCCAGCCGCGAGCACCGCGCGAGTTTGGCGCATGCCCTCTTGCCCCCCTAACCGCGCCGAGCGTACGCTATGGCCATGCCTGCGTCTTCGCCGATCGTTCCGGACACTTCCCGCCGCGACTGGACGGTCGAGGAGCGCAACGCGCTGCCGGACGACGGCAACCGATACGAGGTGGTGGACGGAGAGCTGCTGGTGACGCCGGCGCCGACGTTCCGGCACCAGCGCGCCGCCCTGCGGCTCGGGCAACTACTCGCGCCGTATTGCGATCGCCTTGACCTCGAGTGCTTTCTCGCCCCCGCCGACGTCACCTTCTCGCCACGCACGGTCGTCGAACCCGACCTGTTCGTCATCCCGCTGATCGACGGGAGGCCGGCGTCGCGTTTCGAGGATGTGGGACGGCTCGTGCTTGCCGTCGAAGTCCTCTCCCCCGCCTCCGCGCGCGCCGACCGCTACGTGAAGCGACGGCTCTATCAGTCGGAGGGCGTCCCGGAGTACTGGATCGTCGACACCTCCGATCGCTTCGTGGAGCGCTGGCGCCCCGAGGATGAGTCGCCCGAGATCGTGACGGAGTCGCTCGCGTGGCAACCCAGGGAAGACGCCGAACAGCTGGTGATCGATCTCCCAGCCTACTTCCGGCGCGTGCACGGAGAGTAGGCGCCGCCGCCGGCCGGCGACGTCCAGCAACTGTTCGGCACGTCAGGCGGCGGAATGGTAACGCCGCTCCATCGCCCCGGTGCGATCGTGGCGCATGCCCCCTTGCCTCCCTAACTGCGCCGAGCGTACGCTATGGCCATGCCTGCGCCTTTGCCGATCGCCCCTGATCGTTCGCGTCGCGACTGGACGGTCGAGGAACTCGCCCTCATTCCTGACGACGGCAACCGGTACGAGATCGTCGACGGGGAGCTGCTGGTGACGCCGGCGCCGAGCTGGACGCACCAAGGGGCGGCGGGAGAGCTGTATCTCCTGCTCGCGCCGTACGCGAGCCGCCACGGCATGGACTGTCTCATCGCCCCCGCCGACGTTCCCCTGTCCCGCACAACCGTGGTGGAGCCCGATCTCTTCGTTGTCCCGCTCCTCCCCAACGGTTCTCGTCCGCGGGATTTCGCCGAGGCGGGACGACTGGAACTCGCGGTGGAGGTGCTCTCTCCGTCGACCGCGCGCGCGGACCGCCACGTAAAGCGCGCCGCGTACCTGAAGCACGGCATCCCCGACTACTGGATCGTCGATACCGCCAATCGCTTC